>CAWJOR010000001.1:0-21974 GCA_963844465.1 uncultured Actinomycetota bacterium
GAAAATGGAGTCGGCCAATTGCATCTGCAAGAGGCTCTGCACATGAAAAGGCAGTGATTCGCGTATGTGTCTGATGGACATTTTAGGAACGGTCAGATCGCGGACAATCACCCCTTGATTTCCAGTTCCAAGTACGACCTTCTTGCTCTTGAACCCTCCCTGGGACCAGAGCCTTTTGAGCGCCGAACCAACGACTTCCGTATCCACTACTTCTCCGCGCACGACGGCTCCCGCAGGAAGCGGGATCTCATAAGAGCGGATGAGCGTTGGCTTAGTTTTGCCGTTGGCGCTTAGTTCAACCCCGCGCACGCCTGTGCTACCAATGTCCAACCCCACAACACTTGTTCCCACTGTGTAATCCTTCCGTGCGTCGTTGTGCTAAATGCGATTACTTAATCCGAATACAGACAGATACTGCTGGACAATCGAAGTGCTGAAGAAAACGCCCACCCAAGCGCCAGCGAGCATCCACGGTCCGAAAGGAATGCCGCTGCCACGACTGGCCTTTCGAAAGAGCATCAGGGCCAGCGCAAAGAAACCCCCCAAGACGAAGGCTGAGAAGGCGCCCACGAGTAAGACATCCCACCCGAGATACCCAAGAAAAAGCCCTAGAACACCTGCGAATTTCACGTCCCCCATACCCATTCCGCCTGGGTATATCAGTGCCATTCCGAAATAGAACAGTCCTAGCGCAATCATCCCGGAAAGCGCTCGGAGAATGGCACCGTGATTACCACTAACAATGCCGGTCACGCCCAAGAGCAAGATTCCGACGACGTAACTTGGCATCACGACTCGGTTGGGAAGTGTGTGCGTATCCAAGTCAATGAGTGCGAGGACAATGCTGACGGCAGCGAGATAAAGAAATGCCACCAACAATGAAAGTGCGCTTGCATGGAATTTCCATGCCACAATGCCGAAGAATATCCCAGTAGAGAGTTCGACAAAGGGGTACCGCATAGATATCGGCGCCTCACATGAGCGACATTTGCCCCGCAATATCAACCAAGAGAACACTGGAATGTTGTCGTAGCCCTTAATACGCATGCCGCACCCCGTGCATGCGCTCGGTGGCGAGACTATCGAGCGCCTAAGTGGAATTCGATAAATCACGACATTGAGGAACGAGCCGACAAGTGATCCGAATACTCCGATAACGATCGCCATGCTAGTTCGACACCAGATCTCGAATAGACGTCCGATCACCAAGGATGCCGGTACCTGTCGGCGCCAGATACTGCCCCGTGCTGAGGTTCACCGTTGGCAAACCTATCTGAAGAAAATTGAGAACGAAACTCGAGCTTGTTCCGATGGAAGAGGAGTACATCTGTCCCGTCCATGTGTCTCCGCCATTGCTGATTGCGCAAGGCGAATAAATCATTCCTGCAACATGTGGACCGATCTGCACATTGTTTCCGATATTGGCAGAACTTCCTGTAGGGCACGTTGGCTGCCGATTGGCAACAGTGTCGGGAATGATGACCCAAAGTCTCTTATCTGGTGCATTCGAAGCTTGAATGTTATTGGAGCTGAAATTGAATCCATTGGCGATAATTACTGAATCGCTCGTAAGGGTCATGTTATTGCCAGAAAAATTCGTTACGGCCCCGCAGACACGGGTATCGAGAATCATCGGCACAGCTGAAGCAGCAAGAGCGGCAAGGGCATTTGAAAGGGCACTTGTCGTGCAGGATGACATCGTCTGCACCGCGTAAGGACTTCCGTTTGAAGCAACCCAGTCACTCGCGCTGTAGGCGTAATCAACCCACTGGGGGGCATAAGGCACGGTTGGAGTCACTATCCCGGACTGGTTCTGAGTGATCGTCCCCTTGATCGAACCAGTGCTAGCCGAAACGGTGCCCGCCGAGACCACGGATCCTCCGACCGAGGAATGATTGGAGAACGTGGACGTTCCAGTGGTGGGTCCGGCAACAACGTTGCCGCCAATTTTGCCGTCAATCGTGACGGGTCCAGCCGCGAAGATATTTCCGTCAATTTCGGAGGAGGACGCGGTCGAAACCGATGTGCCGCCTTGAACGCCGGCTGCGTTCACGTTACCTGTGACAACCCCCGATTGAATACTGACGACTCCGGCTGTAGACAGATCCCCATTAATTGTGCAACCACTCGTAATGGTGAGCCCACCGCCGCCAAGAATTACATCACCGGTGATTTGCGACCCGGAAGTGCACATGGCACTTCCAGAAAGATACACAACGGTCGGCCTGACAGTTCCCGCTTGAGTGATCGTCAAGTTGTTAATCGTCGGGTCTTGTTGCGAATATGAATACGTGGCAGGACCTGAAGGTGAAATCGTGTAGGCCGGAGGCGAGGGTGTATATGGATAAATTGCTTCAACTTTCCGACTATTGCCGGTGGTATTGCCTGCAACCCCGACCGCGCTTGCCGTACCAGTGGAGACTAGTTTGAGTCTTTGTGCACTCGTGGATGTCGGACATCCACTCACCCATGAAGTGTCTGTGGTCCCAGGAGAAGTTGAGAGATTGGAGTAAGAGACCACGACCGAGAAGATGGGGGCGGTAGAACTTGTGTACGTGGGCTGACACACCGTGGTTGCCAATCGTGATGCCGCATAGTCGATTCCCGCCTCCGCTGCGGCTTCGGCCTCGACACTCGCACGGGTTGATGATGTGACTCCCATAGCGTGCAGTGACGCCGTCGTCGTGGTCACTGCTATAACAATGGTCACCGCCATGACACCAAGTACGCCAAGAATCGCACTGCCCTGCTCATTTTTTCCTAGAAACATGGCGAACTCACTGACGTGGATTGGGAGTTGTACGTCATCGTGTTGATGAGCACATAAGGATGAGAACCAGCTGCAACATCGAACTTGAGTTCAACGCGGCCTCCATTCGGAGCATTAAAAACCTTGCCAGTACTTGGGTCGGCCGGACTTACGCCGGTGCCAAGAATTGTCCAAACCCCCTGCGGGCCACCAGTAGGCAATGTAATGGCTGCCGCCGGTGTGGTTTTCGTTGTATACACAGCCCCGCCATTGGACGGCGTGTAGTACCAGGCCTGGCACGAGGGCGCGGTCGAATTGGGATCAGAACTGACGGTGCGCGCAAGAAGAAGCTGTGTGCCTGTCGTCGAATTGCTTGTGACAGTAATGGCAGATGCATTCTTTACGCCAGACTGAACAGAGTGAACAATCTGTTGCGCGGTGTTTGCGGCATCCGTGACACTACGGGCAATTTCTTGAGTCCTAAGTCCACTGATCAATATTCCGCCAGTTATCACCAGAACGATAATCGTAAGCCCCGTGGAAATCATGAGCTCGACGAGCGTGAATCCTTGCTCGTTGTCATTGGAACTTCGAATTCTCATCATGTCGCCGATGCCACGTAGATGAGGGTGACGGCCTGAGCCACGATATCTGTCGAGCCGCTACGTGTAACAGAGACCCTCGCACGCACCACTCCTGGATAACTCTCCGGACAGGTAGTTGTATCCCATTTGGGTAGGAGTGTTACCCCGCGAGGGTCTGTAACCGATGCAACGGTGACATTCAAGAAATTCGTAACGTCCAGACAACTCGGTGTCGTCGACGTCGGTGAACGCACGGCACGTGCGCCCTCAATTTCTTGATTGACAATCTGTGTGGCCGTGGCGATCGTCGTGTTCTTGCCTGTGCTCTTGATCGAATTGACGAGGAGAGGAATAAAGGACACCGATAGCAGAGAAATTAGAAACATGGAGATTACGACTTCAATCACACCGAAACCATCCTCCGACGCGGCTACGCCGACGGAGGAGTCAGGTCTCGATCGAAAGATCTCCATTTTTCATCCTTTTGATGAGTGGGGGTTAAATCGCATAGGTGGGATGCGCTTTCGCGACGTCCCACCCATGCGATCTAAAAAGTCGATGAATTGCTATGAATTAGCAGCCCGTCGCCGGTTTCACATCGACCACTCCTGATGAGTCGGTGACCCAATATTGCTTGCCCGGAGTTGTGGCGTTACCTGTCGCAACAAGACAGAAGGGAGCTCCCACTGCAGGTGCAGCTGGTCCTGGGCTATAAGCAATCGTGGCTGTATTACCACTCTGTGTAAAGCCATAAGTACTAAGACCCGCTGTCGTCAGATCCGCTGCCACTGGCATACTATTCTTATCCGTTAGGTAGGCAATTACTGCCGTCTTTGCATTTGACAGGTCGGACTGCACGGCGCTGTTCTTGGCGTTATTCTGAACACCCATGTAAACCGGAATTGCAATAGCGGCAAGAATGCCAATGATGACAATAACGACGAGGAGCTCGATAAGGGTGAAACCCTTTTCTTTCTCCTGCAGGGAAGAGCGGCGAGCATTCATCACGCCAGCGATGCGAGAAATCATGAGATCATCCTTTTCGATTCAGTACTGCACGGAGTGTCTTACTCACGAAAAGTTAGCAGTATGTTTTTTTGTCGACAAGGAAAATTCTGTCCCCTCTTTGGAGAGGAGAATTAGTGAATGAGTTTCGAGATGTTGAAGATCGGCAAGTAGAGGGCGACAACCATCCCTCCGATAACAACGCCAAGAAATGCAACCATCAAAGGTTCAATCATCGCAGTTAACTGCTCGGTAGCGGCTTCCACTTCTTGATCATAGAAATCCGCAATTTTATTCAACATGACTTCCAACGAACCTGCGTCTTCTCCGACGGCGATCATCTGGGTAACCATCGGAGGAAACACTGGATGATCGGAGAGGGGACCCGAAAGCGAGTGGCCTTGTCGAACCGAGTCCGCGACTTCCTCTAGAGACCGCTGGATCACCCAGTTACCAGAAGTCTCGCCGACAATTTGAAGTGCGCGAAGTATAGGTACTCCTGCGCGGATCATGTCGGAGAAATTTCTAGAAAATCTCGCAATGGCAATCTTCTTCATGAGAATTCCGAATACCGGAAGTTTCAACTTCAAGGGATCGAGTCGCTTCCGCACGCGTTCAGTGTTCTTGTTCTTCGGCCACCAGATCGAAAAAGCAATGAAAATCAATATCATTAGAGGGCCTATCCAGACCATCGCCTGAGAGAGATACACAAGTATCATCGTCGGCAAGGGAAGCTTGCCTCCCAAACTCGTAAACATTTTTTGGAATACGGGAACGATGAAGACAAGCATCGCGACAACGGAGACCAAAGACATCACAAGGACGATGACAGGATAGGTCAGTGCCGACTTGATCTTTCCCTTAAGTTTTACTTCCTTCTCAAAATTCACCGCAATTGAGTCAAGGGCTCCCTCGAGGAATCCGCCTGCTTCACCGGCGCGGATCATGCTTATCATCAGAGGTGGGAATACTTCCGCATGTTTGGCGAAAGCATCCGACGTGGACACTCCGGTTTCTACATCATCGCGTACCTTGCAAAGGATTTTTGCCAAGGCGCTGTTCTCGGTCTGCTCAGCCAGAATATTCAGAGAACGCAGTAATGACAGACCCGCTCCGATCATGGTTGCCATTTGTCGGCTCATGACCGCGAGTTCCTTCAATTTTATTTTCTTTTTGAACCCTGGGATGGAGATTTCTTTCTTGAGTCCAGATTTCTCTGACGCCCTTGCAATTGAGACAGGCGATAATCCCATCGAGACCAACCGAGATGCAACGGCCACTTCGCTTTGCGCTTCCAGCGAGCCCTTGATCAATTTTCCAGAGGTATTGCGTCCCGAATAAACAAATGCCTGAGCAGTGGCCATCAGCGCACCGCCTTAGAAAAGGAGTCGCCGAAATCGATCGCGCTGTCGAAAATGTGAGTTGTATTTTGTCTTGAATCAAATCCTTGTAATAGGCGATCTAAGCCGTCCAAGTCGTGCGCTTTTTCTCGGGCTGCCTCGTAGGTAATCGTTCCTGCCTTTACGAGATCGGCCAAGTGCTGATCCATCGTGTGCATCCCTTGTGCTCGCCCAGCTTGCATCATCGAAACGATCTGGTACGTCTTGCCTTCACGGATGAGATTCGAGATTGCCGACGTTGTCACGAGCACTTCTGTGGCTACCGCACGACCCTTCCCATCAGCTCGCTTCACGAGGGACTGGCAGATCACCCCCTGGAGCGTGGCGGCAAGTTGCGCCCTCACTTGGCCCTGTTGATGAGGCGGAAAAACGTCGATTACGCGGTCAATTGTCTGGGGTGCGTCCTGCGTATGAAGAGTGGCGAAAACCAAGTGACCTGTCTCGGCTGCGGTTAGCGCCACTGAAATCGTTTCGAGGTCGCGAAGTTCGCCGATGAGTATGACGTCTGGGTCCTGCCGCAGCACGTGCTTGAGCGCCGATGCGAAACTGTGTGTGTCAGAACCGACTTCGCGTTGATTGACAATGGATTCCTTATGGTTGTGCAGGAATTCAATCGGGTCCTCGACAGTGACTATGTGGTCAGCACGGGTGCTATTTACTAGGTCGATGAGTGCGGCCAACGTCGTCGACTTTCCCGAACCAGTAGGTCCCGTAACAAGAACAAGTCCGCGGGCTAACTGAGCGAAATTCCCGACCGTCTCTGGAACTCCAAGTGCCTTCAACTGCTTCAATTCAGTTGGAATGATGCGGAAGGCGCCCCCCATGGAGCCACGCTGCTGATAGATGTTGACACGAAAGCGGGAATCACTCGAAATCGTGTAGGCAAAATCCAACTCGAGTTCCTTTTCAAATATCTCTTTCTGAGACGGGGAGAGGATGCTAAAAAGGGCCGCGACTACTTTCTCACGTGACCATGGTTGCGTACTCCCCGCAGGCTGAAGACTCCCGTTGATTCGAAGCATCGGCGGCGCGTTGACCGTCAGGTGCAGATCGGACGCTCCTTGCGCTACTACTTCTTCAAGGGCAGCAATGAGTTCAGGGTCAGCCTGTCCAACGGTATGCACTAGGCGACGACTCTCAAGATTTCTTCGACCGAGGTTAAACCCAACTGAACCTTCGCCCATCCGTCTTCGCGCAACGTGAGCATGCCTTGTTCGCGTGCAAGTCTTCCTATCTCAGCGCTAGAGGCACGAGCCACCGCTAAACGTTCGATTTCTTCTGTCACCGTCATTACTTCATGAATGGCGATTCGTCCGCGATAGCCGGTGTTTGAGCAACTAGTGCAACCCACTGGTTGATAAATGGTCGGCGGGGCGACATTAGGATCAAAACCGAAACGCAGATCCATGAGGTACTGAGGTTGATGAATCACCGGCAACTTGCAATGCTCGCAGAGGCGTCGAGCAAGGCGCTGAGCGACTACGCAATCTAGGGCAGAACCCACTAGGAACGGCTCAATATCCATCTCTGTCAGCCTCGTGATCGCACTCGGCGCATCGTTGGTATGCAGAGTCGAAAGAACCAAGTGACCGGTAAGAGAGGCTTCGACGGCGATCTGCGCGGTCTCATGATCGCGAATCTCACCAATGAGCACAACGTCGGGGTCGCTTCGAAGTATCGAGCGAAGGGCGCTTGCAAACGTCAGACCTGCCTTGGGATTCACTTGAACCTGATTGATGCCGTCCATTCGATATTCAACAGGGTCTTCGACGGTGATCACGTTGATCTCTGGTTTAGCAACTGCGCTGAGTGTCGTATATAAAGTCGTCGACTTGCCAGAACCCGTGGGGCCGGTAACAAGAATCATCCCGTAGGGCTTTGTGTAGGAAGTTTCGTAGGCCTTGAAGTTGCGGTCGAGTAGTGCAAGGTCGCGGACATCAAGGCTTGAATTTGGATTATCAAGAATACGCATGACAATCTTTTCCCCCCACACAGTGGGGAGAGTCGCAACGCGCAAATCAATCTTGCGCCCGCTATGACGCACCGACATCCGACCATCTTGGGGCTTGCGTCGTTCGGCGATGTCAATGTCGCTCATGATCTTCAAACGCGAGATCACGCCGTTCTGAATACTTTTGGGAGCATTCTGCATCTCGTGCAAAACGCCGTCGATGCGGTATCGAACTCGGACATCGTGTTCGGCAGGTTCGATATGAATGTCAGATGCATGATCCTGAATCGCCTGGCTGACAAGCAAATTCACGAAACGGACGATTGGTGCGTCTCCATCGGGAGATTCCATGATGCCGTAGTCATTTGTGTCGGCTGGTGCGTTGGATTCGACTATTGCCGTGGTCAGATCATTGAGTTCATCGTCGGCGCGCAGATACCGATCAATGGAGCTAAGGAGGTCACTTCGCGTAACTCCGACTGCTTCGACTTGGATTCGTGCGGCAGCGCGAACATCATCAATTGCAATGACGTTACCAGGATCGGCCATCGCCAACACAAGGCGTCCGTTGTTAATTCTTAGCGGTAGAACCTCGTGGCGTCGACATATCGCAGCAGAAACCAGAGAGATCGCAGTGCGGTCGATCGGATAGTCAATCAACTCTACGAAGGCGATCCCAGCCATTGCGGCAAGGGCTTTCGCGTATTCCAGTTCGGTCAGGGCCGTGGAATCCCTGACGAGAACCAGGGCTGGGGGGTTTACCGGCTCTTCGGCCTCTGCCTTCTTAGGGGGCAAAATCTCAAAAGAGGGTGAGATCTCCGTTATCGACATAGCGGACCTCCCCTGGCCACACTTCTGGCCATATTTGGGGTAGGCAAAACCAACAGGGAAGTCCGTCTCACATTGCTCAGTATGTTCACGCTCGTATAGCACCAACAGAGGTCATTCGGGGGACATATCCACAGGTTGGGCGAGTCGAGGTTGCATATGTTACTGACCAGTAGCATCCTAGGGCTCTATCCAGACGTACACGGGGGGATTTCCTAATGGGCCACTACACCGCCAACCTGCGCGATATCGAGTTCTGCCTTTTCGACCTGCTCGGGCGAGGCGAGATTCTAGGAAAATCCATTTACAAGGATCTTGATCGCGACACCGCAATGGGGATGCTCGAGGAGATCAAACGTCTGGCAGAGAACGACCTTGCCGCATCATTCGTTGAAGGCGATCGAGTCGGAGTCAATTTCAATCCAGCAACGGGGGATGCGAAACTGCCCGAGTCTTTCAAGAAGTCCTACAAGGCTTACATCGACGGTGAATGGTGGCGTATTGATACCCCACCCGAACTCGGTGGGACGAAAATTCCAGCGTCCCTTCGCTGGGCCATCGCAGAAATGGTTCTCGGTTCAAATCCGTCCATTCACATCTACGCCTCCGGCTATGCATTTGCCCAAGTCGCCTACTACCTCGGCACGGAGGAGCAGAAGAAGATTGCCAAATTGATGGTTGAACGCGATTGGGGAGCAAGCATGATGCTCACCGAGCCAGACGCCGGCAGCGATGTCGGGGCTGGCCGTGCAAAAGCGGTTCAGCAGGCAGATGGCACGTGGCACATCACGGGCACGAAGAGATTTATCACGTCAGGAGATAGCGATCTCAACGAGAATATCGTCCACTTCGTTCTCGCCCGGCGCGAAGGTGGCGGGGGTGGCACAAAAGGTTTGAGCTTGTTCCTCATCCCGAAATTCATGTTCGATTTTGAAACTGGTGCCCTCGGCAAGCGCAACGGGGTCTATGCCACCAAGGTGGAACACAAAATGGGCCTCAACGTCTCTTCGACCTGTGAGATGAATCTTGGCGAGAAGGAACCGGCTGTCGGTTACCTTCTTGGAGAAGTTCATGAAGGCATCGCCCAAATGTTCAAGATCATCGAATTCGCTCGGATGATGGTCGGAACAAAAGCGATCGCAACACTTTCTGCTGGATACCAGCAAGCCCTTGCTTATGCAAAGACGCGAGTCCAGGGCGGTGACATGAAAGTTATGAATAACAAGACAAGTCCACGGGTCACAATCATCCACCATCCGGATGTACGACGCTCATTAATGGTGCAAAAGGCCTATTCGGAGGGGATGCGAGCGCTACTTCTCTACGCCGCTTCGATTCAGGATGAAGTTGCGATGGCAAAGGCCGATGGGGTCGACAAGCAGAAACAGGAGGATTTGGACGCTCTTGCTGATCTGCTACTTCCGATTGTGAAGGGATATGGAAGCGAGAAGTCGTGGACACTTCTTGGAACCGAATCACTACAAACTTTCGGCGGATCTGGATTTACACAGGATTGGCCCATCGAGCAATATGTGCGCGATGCAAAGATCGACACACTCTACGAGGGAACCACGGCGATTCAAGGATTGGATTTCTTCTTCCGAAAGATCATCAAGGACAACGGTCGGGCAATAGGACTCCTGAGCAAAGAAATCGCTGCGTTTGCCAAAGCCGGAGGCACCCACGCAGAAGAGAAGATTGCACTCCAAAAGACCCTCGAGGATCTCAATGCAATCATCGGTGTTCTTGTTGGACACGCAGTGGCGTCGCAAACCGACTCCGACGAAATATACAAAGTGGGTCTAAACGCCACCAGGTGTTTGATGGCTGTCGGTGACACCATAATCGCATGGCTGCTCTTGCGTGAAGCGGACATTGCGGCAAGTAAATTGCCAACTGCTGGCAAAGATGCCGATTTCTACACTGGAAAGATTGCCTCGGCAAAGTTTTTTGTCAGGAATTATCTGCCCCATGTCGCAGCCGAACGGAAGATCATTGAAGCTACGGATAACTCAATAATGGAGATCTCTGAGTCCGCTTTTTAAAGTAGTCTTTCGGGGTGCTCAAGTCCCTTCGCGCCGAAGCCTTCTTGGTCCTTGGTGCGGTGGCTTTTGCTTTCAATGGCGTTATCTCGAAGTTGGTACTTACTGACGGTTTGTCCGCTTGGAGACTGACTCAAGTCAGATGCACGGGCGCCTTCGTCGTTCTTCTTCTCTATGTACTTCTCAGAGGGCGCGAGGCGCTCAGAACTACGCGAATCGAATTGCCCTGGCTTGCTGCCTATGGAGTGATCGGATTCGCCGCGGTACAGGTTGGTTATTTCATTGCCATCGCTCGGATGCCGATCAGTGTTGCCCTGATTATCGAATTTACAGCTCCCATCTGGATAGTTCTTTACATCCGGTTCATCCGCAAACTTCACGTACCTTCGATGATGTGGCTTTCACTTGGACTTGGGTTCTCGGGTCTTTTGCTCGTCGGGCAAGTCTGGCGTGGACTCACGCTCGACGGGATTGGCATGATCGCCGCCTTCATTGATGCCTTCGCCCTAGCGGCTTATTTCCTCTTGGGCGAAAAGCTCGTCGCCAAGAGATCCACGGATACGTTAACGGTCTGGGGCCTCGGGTTTGCCTCCCTGGTGTGGGCCATCGTTACTCCACTGTGGAGTTTTCCTACCCACGTTTTCACCCACCAGATCAATCTGCAGGGGATCTTCAAAAACTACACCCTTCCAGGTTGGGTACTTATTCTTTGGATCATCCTGATGGGCACAATTCTTCCCTACGTTCTTATCCTCAGCGGATTGAAACACCTATCTGCCTCAACGAGCAGCGTTATCGGAATGCTTGAACCTGTAGTCGCTGGAGGGTTTGCGTGGTGGTGGTTGAGTGAAGTCCTCACGACGATTCAATTAATCGGCGGAGCCGTTGTCATCGCTGGAATCATCCTTGCCGATCGAGTCCGCCGACAGGCGCGTTAAGAATTGTCACCGCGCTGTTGTGTGTAATCAGAAGGCGCCGAACTCTGCGGCATATCAACAAAGCGCGCAAAGTGAAGTTGGGCTGAGACCGTAATGGTCCGAGTTGGTCCGTTACGGTGCTTTGCAATTATGAGGTCTGCTTCTCCAGATCGGTTCTGGGTGTCATAGAGATCGTCACGGTGCAACAAGATAACAACGTCAGCATCCTGCTCGATCGAACCAGATTCACGCAAGTCTGAGAGCATCGGCTTCTTATCCGAGCGCTGTTCAGGAGATCGGTTCAACTGCGAAATTGCGATAACAGGAACGTCGAGCTCCTTGGCCAGCAATTTCAGTTGGCGCGAAAACTCAGAGACTTCTTGTTGGCGGCTTTCGACTCTTTTCCCGCTTGTCATCAACTGCAAATAGTCAATAACTATCAGCTTTAAATCGTGCCTCTGCTTCAGGCGACGTGCCTTGGCTCGAATCTCCATAAGCGAGAGGTTGGGAGAATCATCGATAAATAATGGCGCTGCCGAGATTTCGCCCATCCGGCGGGCAAGCCTAGACCACTCTTCGTCGCTGAGATTTCCCGCACGAATATTATTAAGCCCGACTCGGGCCTCTGCCGACAACATACGCATCGTGATTTCAGAGCGGCTCATTTCCAGTGAAAAAATCACGGAAGTATTTCCACCATGAATGGATGCATATCGTGCAATATCCAAGCCAAGGGTCGATTTGCCAACTGCAGGACGAGCTGCAAGAACAATCATGTTTCCGGGATGAAGACCATTTGTAAGTGTGTCGAGGTCCTTGAAACCAGTTTTTACACCTTCGGCACCAACACCTTTTGAGATCGCTTCGATCTCATCAAGTGCCTGTGGCAGGAGCGTGCTAAGTTGCACGTAATCTTCGTTAGCACGACGCTCGGTTACGGAATAGACCTCTGCTTGCGCCTGATCAACTGAATCATCAACGTCGCCTTCGGCGCTGTATCCCAGTTGAACGATCTTCGTGCCAGCCTCAACAAGGCGCCGCATGATCGCGCGTTCTCGAACTATCTTCGCGTAGTACCCAGCATTCGCTGCGGTGGGGACTGATGAAATGAGCGTGTGCAAATACGGGGCGCCACCCGCACGCGCGATCTCGCCGCGTTTGGTTAGTTCGGCCGAAACAGTGACTGCATCGGCTGGTTCGCCACGACCGTACAAATCCAAGATTGCGTCATAGATGGTCTCGTGCGCGGGACGATAGAAATCACGATCACGCAGGATCTCTACAACATCGGCGATCGCATCTTTACTCAGCAACATTCCGCCTAGAACGCTCTGCTCTGCTATTAGGTCTTGAGGAGGTGTCCGTTCAAAATCGGACTCTGGTCGATTCCGATGGGGAAGTTCTGTAATGCTCACAGCCACCACCTTCCCAGCCACCACTGACATTCACCATTGATATGGCGCGTGTGTGAACGGTAGGCAGTAGCCGGCGAACAAGCCAGAAATGCTCATCAAGGCCTGTGGACAACAAGGGAATAACTCCCCTTTTCCTGTGTAATGCCCTGTTGATGAACTGTGGATATCTCCAACCGACTATCGAAGTCTCGCCCAACAGCGCAGGTCAGCGTCTATTCGCTCCTCCACACCATGTGAAGAAAAGTTTTTTTCGACATCTCATATTTTGATATTTAGGAACGGATTCTCGTATTCGCCGGATCAAAGAGCGGCTCGCTCGCCACCACCCCGCTCTTCCAGTCACCGAAGAATTCCACGTCGACCTTGGTTCCAGCTTCACTGTGTTCCATTGGCAGATACGCATAGGCGATTGCCTTGTTGAGCGAATAGCCCTGACCCCCGCTTTTTACTCGGCCAATGATCTGATCTTCTGCTCGTATCGGCTCGTTGCCCAACGGCACTTGCCTAATGTCATCAAAAAGAATCGGAACGAGTTTTCTACGCAGGTTCTCCTTTGTTTTAAGAAGAGCGTCCTTACCGATGAAGGATTCCTTCTTGAAGGCAACAGCAAACTCAAGCCCAGCCTCGTAAGGATTCGTCTCGGTGGAAATCTCCACTCCCCATGCTCTGTAACCTTTTTCAAGGCGAAGTGATTCGATTGCCCGATAACCGCAAACTTTCATTTCGAATCTTGCGCCGGCCTCGATCAAAGTGCGCCAAACGACCTCGGCCTGTGCTACCGGGATATACAGCTCCCATCCGAGTTCGCCCACGTATGTGATCCTCGTAGCGCGCAATACAACATCTGCAATCACAATCTCGCGCGAGTGCATGAAGGGAATATTCGCATGGCTTAAATCGTGCGAAGTAATGCCCTGCAAGATGTCTCGGGCTCGTGGTCCCCAGATCCCGAAACAGGCGAGAGAGGACGTGATGTCAGAAATACTCACATCGAAATTATGTTCCCGGCGAATCTTCTCCAGCCAGTCCATATCGTGAACCAGAAATGCCGTGCCAGTCACAATCATGAATTCTTGATCTGTTAATTGGGTGACGGTGTAATCGGACTCGATTCCACCTCGAGAATTCAAAGCTTGGGTGTAGACCGTTCGACCCATTCCTTTGACCACATCATTGGCGCACACAAAGTTAAGGAATGACGCTGCTTTTTCGCCTTTCACACTGATCTTTGCAAAGCTAGATTCGTCGAAGAGTCCGGCACTCTCGCGCGTGGCCTGATGCTCTGTCCTAACTGCGCTGGACCAGTTCTTTCCAGCCCATCCGTAAGGCGCGAACTCATCACTGCTGACATTGTCGGCGTAGTAGTTGACGCGCTCCCAACTTGCCTTCTCTCCAAATACTGCGTTGTGATCTTTGTGCCATTCATACACTGGTGATATTTTCAACGGGCGAGCGCTTTTGCGTTCCTCGTCTGGGTAGTGAATGTCGTAATACTCTTCGTAATTCTCTGTCACTCGCTCGAGAGTGAATTTCGGAGACCTGTACGCTTCGCCAAAACGACGAATGTCCATATGCCAAAGATCCATCGTGGGTTCACCGGCCACGATCCATTCGGCGACGACCTTTCCAATTCCGCCGGCACCTGCGATTCCATGCGCACAAAATCCAGCGGCTACATAAAATCCGCCGACCGAGGTTTCGCCCAGACAGAATTCGTTATCAGGAGTGAAACCTTCGGGGCCGTTGATGAAATTCTTGACTCCGACTTCGCCCATCTTTGGAACGCGCTTCTGGGAATTCTCTGCAATCTCTTCAAATCGATCCCACTCCTCCGGAAGCAATCTCCCATTGAAATCAGAGGGGATATCGTCGAAATGCGTGTAATCGGCAGTCCACGCCCTTGAATTGCGTTCGTACCCGCCCATAAGCAATCCACTCACTTCTTGACGGAAGTAGATCAATAAATCTGGATCGCGCAAAGAGGGAAGGTACGGTGCGCCTGAGGGAAGGAAATTCTCTGTGATCAGATACTGGTGACTCATGGGGACGATAGGAATTCGAACATCAACCATGCGACCAAGTTCAGCCGCAAACATCCCACCGCAGTTAACGACAATCTCGCACTCGATCGTTCCCTTGTCTGTTTGGACGTGCGTGACACGACCACCTTTGGTCGAAATGCCGAGAACTCGAGTATGCGTGAAGATTCGTACCCCGCCGCGTCTGGCTCCTGAAGCCAGTGCCTGGGCGAGTTGGGAAGGGTCGACCTGTCCATCCGAGGCCATATAACAGGCTCCAACCACCCCTTCTAGGTCCATAAGAGGAAAGAGGGTCTGGGCCTCCTTTGGTGAGATCTCCTTGAGATCGAGTCCAAAGGTCCGTGCCCACCCGATTTGTCGTCGAATTTCCTCCATCCGCTCTGGGGTGGAGGCCAACTTGATGCTTCCACACTCTTTCCAACTCGGGGGCGTATCTGTTGCTTCCAATTTTCGGTAGAGATCCACCGAGTGCATATTCATCTTTGTCAAAGTCGGATCGGCTCGCAATTGTCCGACGAGACCTGCCGAATGAAGGGTTGATCCGCTTGTTAGGTCGCTTCGATCAAGCAAAATGACATCTTTCTCGCCCAGTTCGGCCAAATGGTAGGCAACCGATGTGCCGCCAACTCCGCCACCGATTATGACGATCTTTGCTCGCTCAGGAATTGCTGACTTAGTCATGGGCGCAAATGTATCCTGACAGGGTGATCGACTCCACTACTTCATTAGAAGGCATGTATGGGTCGCTCCTCGATCAAGTTCCTTGCTTGCATGGTCGAGAATCCGTCACCGAACTCTCGGGCGGCCTGACAAACCGAAACCTTCTGGTCCTGTGCGGAAATACTAAATACGTTGCCAGAATATCGAGCAATAGTTCCACACTTCTCTCAATCGATCGTGAATCTGAATACAAGAACTCTCTACTTGCAGCAGAAATAGGAATCGCACCACCTGTGCACTGTTATCTCGCAGGTCAAGGGGTGTTGGTGATCGGTTATCTCAATGGGCGAACGTTCTCCGCTCGAGATGTATCCGCTAATCTGCCACGCATCGCAGAAAGCTGCAGGACACTACATTCGGCGAAGCCATTTGCAAGAGATTTCAATATGTTCGATATCCAACAGTCCTATTTAAAAATCGTGCAGGAACGCAATTTTCGTCTTCCCGACAACTATCTCAATTACGCTGAGCAAATCACTCGAATGCACAAAGCGATGAAAGTGCTCGACGAAGGTACAGTGCCTTGCAATAACGATCTACTCCCAGGCAACTTCATAGATGATGGCACGAAGATCTGGATAATCGACTACGAGTACTCAGGAAATAATGACGCCTGCTTTGAGCTCGGCAATATCTGGGCTGAATCCTTCTTGGAGCTCGATCAGCTCGAAGAGTTAGTCGACGCATACTACGGAGCACATCGCCCGGAAAAAGTCGCGAGGGCTTGGCTTCAAGCCTTGTCGGGAAAATACGGCTGGACCCTCTGGGCTTCAATTCAAAGTTCTGTCTCTGATCTAGATTTTGATTTCTGGTCTTGGGGAATGGAAAAATACGAACTCGCTCAATCAGAATTCACCGGAAGTTACTTTGAGAAGATGCTCAAGCAGGTTACCCAAAAATAAAACGGGCCTGCTGTAATCAGCAGACCCGTTCTAATTCTCTATCCTTAAGCAGCAGCCACCACGGAAACAGATACATTCGCCACCACTTGGTGAGCCAATGAGACCTTCACTGCATGGGTACCGATCTTCTTGATGTGACCGGCCAACTTAAGGTTATGTCGGTCGATATCCAATCCAGTCGCGGCCTTGATGGCAGCGGCTACATCTTTATCGGTGACAGAACCGAAGAGGCGACCCGATGCACCAACTTTGACGGCAACGGTTACCGTTGCTGCTTCAAGAGTTGCCTTGATCTCCTTTGCGTGGTCAAGGTCTCGAACTTCGCGCGATGCGCGTGCTCGACGAATGCCTTCGATCTGTTTTTCTCCACCAAGTGACCATGCAATTGCATTGCCACGAGGAAGAAGGAAGTTGCGAGCAAAGCCATCTTTAACGGTTACGACATCGCCAGCTTGACCTAGGCCAGTGACTTCACGAGTGAGGATAAGTTTCATTTATTCAGATCCCCCTATCGCGCTGTCGAGGTGTAGGGCAGGAGAGCAACTTCACGGCTGTTCTTAACAGCGGTTGCAATCGAGCGTTGATGTTGGGTGCAAGCTCCTGTGACACGGCGAGCGCGGATCTTGCCGCGATCGGAGATGTACTTGCGAAGGGTCGCAATATCTTTGTAGTCGATATAGCTGACCTTGTCACGGCAGAAATTGCATGGCTTCTTCTTGAACTTCTTATTGAGCGCAGCAGCCTTCGCAGACTTATTCTTCGGCTCCTTGAGCGCTCTGTTATTACGTGCTCCCATTGTGGTGCTCCTTTACGGGTGCCCTGCTAACGCAGGAATGGATGGATGGTGGATTTAAAAAGGTGGTTCGTCGTTGGTGGTGGTTGCCCAACCGCCGCCGGCGGGTGAGGTCGAAGCAGCTGCCCATGGATCGTCGCTGTAGGTATCTGCTGCTGGGGCAGTGAATCCGCCGCTTGCTCCTGCTTGGCGAGTGGTTTTTGTTACCTTCGCTGTCGCATTTCGCAATGATGGCCCTACCTCATCAACTTCAACTTCAAAGACCGTGCGCTTTTCGCCCTCTTTTGTTTCGTACGAACGTTGCTTCAAGCGACCAGAAAGAATGACACGCATTCCCTTGGTTAGTGACTCGGCAACATTTTCTGCTGCTTGCCGCCAAATTTGGCACTGGAGGAAGAGGCTGTCTCCGTCTTTCCACTCGTTCGTATTCTTATCCAAATAACGAGGGGTGGAAGCAACACGGAATTTTGCAACCGCTGCACCTGATGGGGTGAAGCGAAGTTCTGGGTCATCGACAAGGTTGCCGATCAAGGTGATGTTTGTATCTCCTGCAGCCATTTTTCGTCTCTTCTCTTAAGTGTTTTGCGGACTTTTAAATTATTCGCTAAATAATCGGAAGATTATTCGGGACGTATAACTTTTGTGCGCAGAACGGCCTCGTTCAAATTGAGTTGACGATCCAACTCTTTGATTGCGGCTGGCTCACAGTGCATATCTACTACTGCGTAGATTCCTTCAGACTTCTTCGAAATCTCAAAGGACATGCGGCGTTTGCCCCAAACATCGAGCTTGTCGACGCGGCCACCACTTTCTTTGATGATTTTGAGATATGTCTCAAGGCTTGGTGTGACTGTGCGTTCTTCTAGTTCTGGATCAAGAATGACCATTAATTCATAGTGACGCATGCGTTAACCCGACCTCCTCTGGACTAAAGCGGCCACGGTATCTCCGTGACAGGAGGGTTACTTCCCCGCGCCTGTTGGCGGGGGAGGCTAAGGGTAACTTGAGGCAGTGCCGAATAGAAAATCAGCCAGGCGTCCCCGTGAAATCTGAGCCTGTGGGGCTTTGAGCCAATACCTGACCAGGACCGCGATCAAATAGGCCGAAGCGGCGATTCGACCCAGGCTTGCAAGGGCGTACCCGGACTCAGGAAGGCCAAAATGAGACCCAGAGACCAGTGCCAAGTGCTGCCAAATCGCCAGATGGTAGATGACCTCGGCGGCCTGCCAAATCCAGAAGGCATAGAGATGGCTCCTCTGCCTGATAGCGATCGCGGCCAAAGGGACCAACCAGAGCACATATTGGGGTGAGTAGACCTTTCCTATGCATAATGTGGCCGCCATAAGAATGAAACTGACGTCGGCAAGGGTCGGAGTCTGCTCAATTTCCAGTAGAAAGACCACCAACGCGACAAGGACGACAAGCAGGGCAAGGATCGTGAGGTAGTTCAGATATCTAATATGCAATCCGAGAAGAGACAGGGAGTACCAGAGAGAGCCCCAGTCTGACCCGCGATCAAGATTCAGTTTGTAGAAATGCCACCACCCTTGAGGCGTCGTTAACATCACCGGCACATTGATGGCCAACCACACCATCACCACGGTGAATAAGTATTTAGCAATAGTTCGAAGATCATCTCTTCGCCAGAGAATGAAAACGATGGGTAGCAGAAGGAATACCGGAAAGAATTTTGTTGCAATAGATAGAGCAAGCAGACTCGAGCTCAGGGTTAACTTTCTTTGATCGAAATAATAGATTGCCAAGAGCATCGTCACGATGCCCCAAAGATCCCAATTGATGTATAGAGCGACCACTACTCCTGGTGAGAGTACCGAGAGATAGGCGTACTCGGGTCGAATCTTCCAAACAACTAGAACGGAGAAGATAAATAGGATGGCAATGAGGATGGCATTGAAATCAAAATAGCTTCTGAGTGAATGTGAGTCTTTCGAAACCAACCATGAAGTCGCCCACATGACCGTCCCCATCACTACGGGATATTCAACCGCATTGCTTCCGCCTTTGTAGGCCCACTGATGGGAATCAAGAGATCGGGCGCTATAAAGAATCGGTATGTCGGAGTAGCAAGCGTGCACATAGGAATCCGGCGCGGCCCAGTTGGAATTGCGACAGTGGTCAAACTTTGCAAACGAAAAAAGGCTAGCAAGTACCGCAAGAAAGATGAGTATTTTCGCCGCGGAACTACCTCGAATGATCTGGTACATGAAATTGGCTCAAGGAATTGGTGTGGCCGTTGGAGTATCAGTTGTCGAGGGAGTAGGAGTCGTGGGAACTGGAACCGGAGTAGGAGTGATCAACGAAGGAGACATTGGAACTGGCCCAGTTCCGCCGATATGTACCGGTTTCGGAAAGCCCAACTTAGGTTGACCCAATAAGGCGCCTTTCATAAATGCGGTCCACACCTTGGCAGGGAAAGTTCCACCCGTAACTGAGTTCAAACCACCAATTCCATTGAGTGATTGAGATGCGTTGTCCCTGAAGAAAGCCACAGAGGCCGCAAGCTGAGGTGTGTAACCGCTAAACCATGCCGAAGCATTCTGCTCGCTGGTTCCAGTCTTTCCTGCAGCCGGGCGCCCCAGACCTGCGGTTCCATAAGTGGCTGTTCCACTTCGTACGACTTCGCCAAGTGCATACGTCAGATCTGCCATCACATCTTTGGAAAATACTTCTTGCCCTTGGGGTTTGGCCTGGAAGAGAACACCCTTATTGGACCCAAGAACCTCGCTGACCAGGAATGGTTTTGCGTAAATTCCTTGCGCGGCAAAGGTCGCAAACGCAGCGGCAACATCGACTACATGAGGGCTCGCCACTCCAAGTGCCACCGAAGGCGTGGGCATCATCGCAACACTTTGCGGTATTCCTGCACGTCGAGCCGCGTCGACAACTGCATTGGGACCGACATTGATTCCCAGTGGCACAAAGACAGTATTTACAGAGTGCGCAGTTGCTTTCAGAAGCGAGACCCTAGGGAACTGCTCATTTCCATAGTTTGAAACTGGATACGGTCTGCCCGCATCGTCGAAGACTTGCGGAGATCTGCCATCCCACATCGACGTGAGAGGAATGCCCTTTTCAAGCGCAGCAATAAGTGCAAATGGTTTGAACGTCGACCCTGCCAAGGCAATTGACTGAGTCGCATCGCTGAGTTGCCGCACCACATAATCTTTTCCACCATATAAGGCGATGATCTCGCCAGTACCCGGTCGTATCGCCACAAGACCAACGTGCAGGTTGCTTGGCGCCTTCTTCGGCGTCTGTTTGTTCACGGCATCGACGGCAGATTGCTGTGCCTTCTGGTCAAGTGTTGTCTTGACGACCAATCCTCCGACCAAGAGTTGCTCATCTGAGAAACCAAGGGCATTCAATTCTTTTTGAGCAAGTGCAATGATGTGACCTTTTGGCCCAGATAGAGATCCTGAAGTCACGCGGGGACTTACTATCGGGAACTTGATCTTCGCGGCCTGTTCGGGAGTAATCCACTTCGCGCCGAGCATTCCATTGATCACATACGCAAAACGATCTCGAAGTCGCTTTTCATTGGCGGCTGAGTACGAGGGGTCGTAATAGCCGGGCGAGCGCAGAATACTTGCGATGACCGCTGCTTGGGCGAGACTCAATTGGTTCACGCTTCTATTGAAATACTGTTGGGAGGCCGTCTCCACCCCATAAGAACCGCGACCAAAATAGATCGTGTTGAGGTAATTCTCCAAGATTTGATCCTTAGAGAGTTGTTGCTCGAGTTTGATCGCAATTACCAGCTCTTTAATCTTGCGTTGGATTTTGCGATCAGGAGTGAGAAAGGCGGTCTTGGCATATTGCTGTGTAATTGTTGATCCGCCCTGTAAAGCCCCTCCGCGGAGATTGTTGATTACCGCCCGCGCGATGCCGGTGATGCTAAAGGCATGCTCTGAATAGAAGTTTCTGTCTTCCGCGGCAAGTACCGCCCTTCGCACGTTGAGTGGGATATTCGCCAATGGAACAATGGTGCGGTTCTGGGCTCCAAGTCGACCGATCTCCACACCATTCGAATATTCGATGATGGTGGATTGGCTATTTACGTAGGCCTTTGGATTAGGAATATTCACCGTGAAATAGGCATAAATGAATAGGCTCCCCACGGCGATAAAACCGAGGCCAACTATGAAAACTGCCGATCTGAGGAGAATTTTGCGTATCACGCGTGAAGGTTACCGCTTAACCCAATCTTCATCTTCTAAAGTCCGCGTTCGCCTCGGAGCTTTTCTTGTCACGCCATCGCCTAGAACAAATGAGGCGCACAGGTGGTTCCAAGAGCATCCTCGGCAAACCTCGACCACATAGACCCGGAATTCACCGAACTCCTTCTCCATCTCAAGGAGTTCCTGCTGAGATTTGATGCGTCCTGAATACTGTCCTAGTTGGTCCCCAAAGGTGTACTGGAGTTCGACCAACGACTTCTTCTTGCACACAGGACAGGCCCGATCCGTTGGGGATCCATGAAACTTGGCAGCTTTCAATAGGTATGGATCGGCGTCGCAAGCATCAACTTTCCCACGATAGAGCGCCATCAACGTTGCACGCTTATCCAACGTGTAATCAACGTATGCCCTCTGCGAATTCATAGCGATA
>CAWJOR010000002.1:0-42911 GCA_963844465.1 uncultured Actinomycetota bacterium
GCGGTAAGGATATCGGGGGACGGCCCTGTATGTCCAACCGTGGCTTTTACCATACCCCGGCCCCAAATGTCAGGGCTTTGTCCACAAAGAACACAAATTGTGTCCCCTTTCTGGCCTACTGACGCTGGTGGGTCGCCCCCATAGGATTTTCAAACGAGTCGGAGGTTGGGATGGACTGGGAAGCGTCAGGCAAGAGTTGGGGGGCGAGGGCTTGGGATTGGGCCATGTACCAAGAAAGTGTCGGATCTAACGCCATCTCGTTGGTCCTCTCCCGAACCAGCGTGGGTCCGGGGACCACAATGCTCGACATTGCCTGCGGATCCGGGCTGGCCGTTGCGCAGGCGGCGGCAATGGGGGCTAAGGCCATAGGTCTGGATGCCTCAGAGGAATTGCTGAGTGTCGCCCGAGAAAGAACGACACAAGGCTTCTTTGTACGCTCGCCCATGGAGGAACTGCCTTTCGAGGATGAAACCTTCGACGTTGTCACGAGCTTCAACGGCCTGCAATTCGGTGGCGAGGGGGCGTTCCCCGAAGCCATCCGGGTCCTTCGCCCAGGCGGCACCCTGGCAATTTCCTTCTGGAGCGACTTCGGGGACTTTGGCGAATATTTCCTCCTGCTTGGCAATTACTCACCGCCTGGAGGGTCCAAGCTGCCTGCGAAATTCAAGGAACAAGGCGTTGCCGAGAAGAAGTTCGATGAACTGGGACTAAAAGAGATTAGACGCGAGGCAAGCGAGGTCACGGCAATGTTCCGCAACAAGGAAGATGCCTTCCGAGGAATGATCAGCGCGGGACCTGCAGTAATCGCGACCGATTACTCGGGTGAGAATATCGTGCGGATTGCCATGGATGAATACTTGGAGAAATTCACCGATCCAGATTCTGGGCGGGTGAAGATAAGAGGGACATTCTCAAACGTCTTCGGCCGCAAGCCTTAATTTTCTCAGGCACTTCGCAAGAATTCTTCGATCGCTTGGCGCACCAATTCCGAGGAAGTCTGACCTCGTCGCTTTGCCTCGCGCTGGAGCGATTTCTTCAACTTCAGTGGAACCCGAGCTTTGATTTCTGGGGAGTGAACTCCGGGGCTCGACAACGAAGGTCGCCCAACGGCTAATTCATGTGTTCGGCGAGCGATCTGTCGTGCGCGTGCTTCGGTGATCCTTCTTCCATTGCTGTCGAGAACAACCTCCTTATCCAGGTCCACGTCTGGACCCAAGGTGTACTTCACTTTGGCTTTCTTCATCATCTTCCCTTTCCCCGTCGAACATTGAGGAGGAATTCAACGAAATAATTATGCGCCTCATAAATATGTGTGTCAAGAAGGCAAGTTGAAAACCCAGTAAATGCAGAACGCCCCCACCGTTAGGCGAGGGCGTTCGTAGGGTGCAGCTAAATTACTTGACGGAAACTGTTGCTCCGGCTGCTTCGAGAGCTGCCTTTGCCTTCTCTACTGCTTCCTTGGTGCCCTTTTCGATCAATACTGCTGGAGCAGCATCAACGATGTCCTTGGCCTCTTTCAAGCCAAGGCTTGAGTTGATGCCACGTACTTCCTTGATGACGGCGATCTTCTGAGCGCCAGCGCTTTCCAAGGTGAGTGTGAACTCATCTTGTGCAGCTGATTCCTCAGCGGCTCCTCCACCTGCTGCAGCAACTGCAACTGGGGCTGATGCCTTAACGTCGAATTCGGTCTCAAATGACTTTACGAAATCTGAGAGCTCGACCAATGTCATTTCCTTGAACTGACCCAATAGGTCCTCTGTGCTGAGCTTTGCCATGATTTATTCCTTTTCTTCTGCTACTGGGGCTTGAACTTCTTCGGTAACTTCTGGTTGAACTTCAACGGTATCGACCGTAGGCGTTACAACAACGGCCTCTACGGCAGGCGTTTCAACGACTGCAACTTCAGCAACAACTTCTGCTGGTGCTTCCGCAACAACTTCGGCAACTGCTGGTGAGCCTTCTTCTTTCTTGATGCGAAGCGCATCGATGGTACGAATGGCATTTGCCATGGTCGCCTTCATCGCGCCAGCAAGCTTGGCCAAGAGGACTTCGCGTGATTCCAGATCGGCTAACTTGAAAATTTCGGCTGCGGTGACGGTCTTGCCTTCGTAAATTCCACCCTTGATAACAAGGAATGGATTTTCCTTGGCGAAATCGCGCAGGCTCTTGGCTGCGACGATTGCGTCACCCTTGATGAATGCAAGCGCAGAAGGTCCGGTAAGAAGTTCCGCAGGAACATCAAAGCCAGCATCCTTTGCTGCAATCTTTGTGAGGGTGTTCTTCACTACGGAGTACTTGGTGTCTTCACCAAGGTCGCGGCGAAGTTTCTTCATCAAGGTCACGGAGAGGCCGCGGTACTCGGTGAGGACAGTCGCTGTGGCTGTGCGGAAATCTTCCGTCAGTTCAGCAACTGCTGCTGCTTTATCTGGGCGAGCCATTCGGTTCACCTTTCTGTCATAGATCAGATTGCGCCACTCATGTAACGCACATTTCAAACAAAAGGCGCCGTAAAATGCAATAAACCCGATACGCGTAGATGCGCACGGGTTTAACGTGTGAACCTACGCGGGCTGTCTATTGACACTTAAGCGAGCACTAATCTCTTAGTTCCCGCACCAGCGGTCTTTGGTGAGAACGTAAGGGTAGGCCGTGAGGCCTACCCTGGTCAAAATGAGCCTGGATTCCAGGCTTACTTCAGGCTGGCAAGGGCCGCCGAGAGCTTCTCGGTGACTTCATCGGCGATCTTGGCCATCTCGGGGCCCTCGGTTATCTGGGCCATCATCTGAGGATTGATGATCTCCACGACAACCCCGGCCTCGGTCTGACGAATAACCACGTTGCAGGGCAGGAGCAGGCCAATTGACGGCTCGGCATTGAGCGCACGATAGGCGTAGTTCGGATTGCAGGCACCCAGAATCAACATCGGCTCGATTTCCTTGTTGATCTTGTTCTTGAACGTCGCCTGCATGTCTATCTCGCTGACGATTCCAAAACTCTGCTCTGCGAGGGCGGCACGAATCTCCGCATTTACTTCATCGAATGGACGATTGATCGTCCGGCTCATTCCGTAGTTCATTGCTTCTCCTTGTTAGTTATCTCTGGGTTTAATCCTGGTGCAAGAATCCGAGCAGCCGAAATTATCTGAGTTGCTCCCTGATCAACCTCATCATCGGTGGACCATCGACCAAGCGAAACACGGACCGCACACAGCGCATCGTCAGTATCCAAGCCAAGAGCAAGAAGAACCGCTGATGGCGTGTCTTTGCCCGCATGGCACGCCGAACCTGTGGAGGCGGCAACACCCGTCATTGATGCCAACAAAGAGAGCGCTGGCACACCATCAATTCGAAAATTGATCGTATTCGGCAAGCGGTCTGTTGGGTGCCCATGCACATGAAAATGTTGAGGTAGACCTGCACGAAGCTTGCTCTCCAACCTATTGAGCAACATCCTTAGCCGCTGCTGTTCTCCGCTCGCCAGAGACTTTTCAACCAGTTCGGCGGCTTCGCCAAAGCCGACGGCATAGGGGACGTTTTCAGTGCCAGCGCGAAGTCCACTCTCCTGTCCGCCTCCACCGATGATAGATCGCAAGCGCACTCCACTTCGTACATACAGCGCAGCAATTCCCTTCGGGGCGTACATCTTGTGACCAACAATGGTGAGCATGTCGACACCTAATTCACCGACATTGACGCCAATCTTGCCAATTGATTGCGCCGCATCACAGTGAAAAGGTACGGCATAGGCTTGAGCGATTGCAGCAATCTGTGCAAGTGGTTGAAACGTGCCAATCTCATTGTTCGAGTGCATAATTGAAATCAGGAAGGTTTCCGAAGTTATTGCCTTCTGAACCTCACGGGGGTCGACTTTGCCGAACTCATCAACTGGTAAATAAGTAACTGAGACGCCATGTACTTCTTCCAATTCCCGGCATGCCGCCAATACAGCAGGATGCTCTGTCACTTGAGTGATCATGTGCAAATGCGGACGATCTTCCGCGAGCGCAGATAGGAACGTGCCACGAATGGCGAGAGCATCGGCCTCTGATCCGCTTGCAGTAAACACGATCTCGGCGGGAGAAGCACCGATAAGTGAGGCAATCTGGCTTCGGGCTCGCTCCAGAGCTACATGCGCACTTTCCCCATAAGCATGGGCGCTCGAAGGATTTCCGAACTCCTCATTCATACTCTCGAAAATTACAGAAGCCACCCGTGGATCAATGGGAGTCGTTGCGTTGTAATCGAAGTAAATAAGATCGTTTCTCATAACCATCTTCGAATCACATTAAATTCAAATGCTTTCTTGCCCCAGTGCCAACGGCGAGCCGGCACATGAATCTCGATCGAAGGTGAGGGGTCGGCGTAAAAATTACCCGAGCCATAAGCGGCACGACCGGCACCAGTCTCAATGAAACAACCACCGTGCCCATCAAATTCGGCGAGTTGGGATTCACCCGCAATGGCGGCGCTGATCCTGTCGGCGACAACATGGGCTTGTGCGTGAGCAAAAACGCCGGCTCGCGGCAGGGGTTTGCCAATGTTCAAAACAATATGAGTGTTGTCGCCTATGGAATAAACACCGTCAAAATCGGTCGCCAGCGTAACCGGATCGGCGTGTATCCAACCGTCAGCCGCTGCTAAGGGGGAATTTGCTATCACTGGTGGTGCCGCTATAGGGGGCATATAAACGAGAAGATCGCTGGTCTCCGAATCATCACCGAAGTGAATCGATCCAGGTTCGACGAAGGTGATTTGGCGGCTGGGCCGGTAGTCAATGTCGCGCTCCCGCAAAATTTTCTCAACAGCGTTCGAAACATTGGCACCGGCGACCGGCATCGGCGCCGCCTCCGCACTGCGGAGAACCACCTCTACTTGATCGCGAACCCCTCGACTCCTGAGTCCAGCATCGATTAATAATGCGGCTTCGTACGGCGCTGCCGGACACTTATACAGCGGGGCTGCGGTTACAACGGTGATGCGGCCTGACGAGATGGCGGTAAGTTTCTTAGCGAGAATCTGCGCTCCTGGAAGTGTTGCGAATGTATGACCGTGTTCAGCCAAACCAGGCACACGATCGGTTGCCCAATCTGCACCCAAACTCACCACAATATAATCGGAAGCGAAACTTTTGCCCGAGACGATGACCGTGCGAGTCTCGGGGTCTATGCGCTCCACTTCGCCGATAACGACTTCAATTCCCCGCCGTTGCAGTCGCTGTAACGGCCGAGTAATTTGCTCGGCCCGACGTTCGCCGGTCATCACCCATAAGTACGACGCAGCAAGTGAGAATTCTGCTTCGCGACTGACCAACACCACTCGGTGTCGACGATCCAAACGCTTTCGAAGTCGATTCGCCGTAGCGACTCCTCCGATGCCGCCGCCAAGCACGAGCACTGTCTGCCCACGACGTCCATCACGCATTAGAAAACGAGAACCTTGTCAGCGACCAATGTCGCGTCAGTGAGTGCTTCCATTGTTGAACGCTTCGAACCCTCGATGAGCATCTCATCGGAAATTCCGCGAGCGTCCATACAAGTCCCACAGCATTCAATGACTCCGCCATTGCGAGTCACGATCGAAAGCATGCGATCGAGTTTGTAATAGCCATCGGGTGTCTTCTGATTAGCCATTGCGGCGGTAACACCATCGCCCATCAGAAAGACTGTCACTTCGACGCCCTCGCGCTTGGAAAGCGAACCCCCAAGACGGATTGCGTTATAGGTCGAATCCAGCCCGTAGGCAGATCCGTTGATGATCATCAGTACCTTCATTTCGAACTCCTTGATTCCGTTGGGGAAATTGCTTATGCAACACTTTTTTCTACGGGCAGACCAGCCAGGCGCCACTCGAGCATTCCTTCTTGCAATCTGCGCGCGTTGAAGCCCTTCTTATTGAGTGCCTTCACTGCGTCGTAGGCGAGCAAGCAATATGCGCCGCGGCAATACACGACGACGTCGAGATCTTTCTTGAGCGTAGATATGAATTTGTCCAATTCTTGAAGCGGAACCGAGCGCGCTCCGGGTACATGCCCAGCTTCGAATTCCAACGTCGGCCGCACATCCAAAACAACAACTTCGCCGGAACTAAGGCTCTTGAGTAACTGCGCCCGCTCGACGGCATCTGAAAAATCATGTGGATCGCCACCTAGGTATGTGTTTGCCGCACGTTCTGCATCTGCAAGGTGAGTTGTAGCAACATCTCTCAACATCGCAAAGAGCGCTTGGACATCATCGCCGTTGAGTCGGTATCGAATCGTGGTGCCCTCGCGACGCGTGGCAACCAGACCTGAATCCTTGAGGGCTTGCAAGTGCATGGAAGCGGTGGAAAGTCCTAGGCCCGCCTCGGTGGCCAACGACTCAACAGAGCGCTCACCTTGAGCCAGAAGATCCAGCAACTCCAGACGCTTGGGACTAGACAGGCCCTTGCCCATCCGAGCGAACTGCTCGTAAAGAGCCGTCTTTGCCTCGCGCTTGCTCATCGTGCCCCCTTATTCCAATAAAACCGAGAATACTGGAGGAAGGCCCGGGAGACAACTTTGCGCTTAAAAGAATTAACCCCCTTCGTGGGTGGAGCGCCGAGACGTAAAGCGAAGCAGTCTCAAGCACACCCACGAAGGGGGTTATTACACAGAAATTATTCGGCTGCGTTTGGCTCCCGTGTGAGGTTGGGATCTACCGCAATGCCAGGTCCCATCGTTGTGGAGATGACGGCCTTGCGGATGTAGCGGCCCTTTGATGCTGAAGGCTTTGCGCGGTTTACCTCATCGAGTGCTGCCGCGTAGTTCTCAGCCAACTGCTGCGCCGTGAAGGAAGTCTTGCCGATGATGAAGTGGAGGTTGGAGTTCTTATCAACACGGAACTCGATCTTTCCACCCTTGATATCGGTGACTGCCTTGGCAACATCGGTCGTCACTGTGCCGGTCTTTGGGTTTGGCATGAGACCACGAGGTCCTAGTACCTTTCCAAGACGACCGACCTTGCCCATCAAATCTGGTGTTGCAACGACAGCGTCATAATCTAGACGGCCCTTGGCAACTTCTTCGATCAATTCGTCCGCACCAACAACATCGGCACCAGCGGCACGTGCTTCGTCTGCGCGAGCTCCACCTGCGAATACAAGCACGCGAACAGTCTTACCTGTTCCGTGTGGCAAGTTAACGGTGCTTCGGATTGCTTGATCGGCCTTCTTAGGATCGACACCGAGTAATAGAGCAACCTCAACAGTCGCATCGTATTTCGTGGTTGAGGTTTCGCGAGCAAGTGTCACGGCCTCAAGTGGTGTGTAGAGGTGATCCTTCTTAACCTTTTCCGCTGCTGCGGTGTATTTCTTACTGCGCTTCATTTCGCTCCTCTTTCAAGAACTGCGTTGCAGTTCTCATTCGGTTGTGGTGATGCGAACCAGCGTGGTTCTCCCACATCTTCATTCCGACTTGGAATGAAGAAATCTACTAATCGGTGACGGTGATACCCATCGAGCGTGCAGTGCCTGCGATGATCAAACTGGCGGCATCAATGTCATTGGCATTGAGGTCTTCCATCTTGGTCTTTGCGATCTCTTGAACCTGGGCCTTGGTGATTGATGCGACCTTGGTCTTGTGAGGAACGGCAGATCCCTTGTCGACTCCAGCGGCCTTCAAGATAAGACGTGAAGCAGGTGGTGTCTTGGTGACGAAAGTGAATGTGCGATCTTCATACACGGAGATCTCAACAGGGATGATCTGTCCCTTTTGTGATTCGGTAGCAGCGTTGTACTGCTTGACGAATTCCATGATGTTCACGCCGTGCTGACCTAGAGCAGGACCAACTGGAGGCGCAGGTGTTGCAGCGCCAGCTTGGATCTGCAACTTGATCATTGCTGTGATCTTCTTCTTCGGGGCCATAGTTGTTTCTCTCTTTTTCTCTATCTAGTTTCCGGGATTAAATCTTTTGTACTTGGTGGAATGAGAGTTCCACTGGAGTCTCGCGACCGAAGATCGAAACCAGAACCTTGAGCTTTGCTTGCTCAGGCATGATCTCGCTGATCGATGCAGGAAGAGTTGCGAACGGGCCATCCATAACCGTGACGGATTCTCCAACTTGGAAATCAACGACGCGAATTTCCGGCTTGTCGGACTTCTTCACGGGACGAGGAGCAAGAATCTTCTCTACTTCCTCGAAAGTCAGCGGGCTTGGGTGGTGCGCATTTCCTACGAAGCCAGTTACGCCTGGAGTATTCCGAACTGCCGACCATGATTCGTCGGTGAGTTCCATACGGACAAGAACATAACCTGGGTAGATATTGCGCTTAACCTGCTTGCGCACGCCGCCCTTGATCTCGGTGACCTCTTCTTCAGGAACTTCGATCTGGTAAATGTAATCTTCCATGTTCAAGGACTGAATACGGTTCTGAAGATTGCCCTTTACCTTCTTCTCATAACCAGCGTACGAGTGGACGACGTACCAGTCACCAGCGGCCGTGCGCAGGGCGCGACGGAACTCGGCGTTAGGGTCGTTCTCGTCATCTTCTAGCTCGAGGTCAGATCCAGCAGCGGCTTCAACCTCGGTAGCGATCTCTGAATCTGGGGATGCGACAACTTCGGCAACACTCTCTTCTGGAACAACTGGTTGAACAGTTGCCGCTACCTCATCGGCAGCAACCGGTTCAACCGCTGCTGCAATGAGGGCAGCCTCGAAGGCGTCGTTTTTCTCTTCAGACATATTGCTTCCTTATCCAAATACCAAGAAGACGATCTTGGTTAATACCAGATCGAGAAGCGAAACAACGGCGATAATGAAGGTCACGAAGACCAGAACCACGGCGGTGTAGGTGGTCAACTGCTTACGCGTTGGCCAAACAACTTTGCGAAGTTCTGAAACTACCTGACGGTAGAAAAGGCCAATGCGCGCGAAGAGGCCAAGCTTCTTCTCTTCGCGTGGCGCAACCACATCAGTCATCGTGGGCCTTTCCTTTCGTTGGGTCGATCTCTTTCGAACATGGCAGGGCAGGAGGGACTTGAACCCCCAACCGCCGGTTTTGGAGACCGGAACTCTGGCCAGTTGAGCTACTGCCCTTCAGACGGCATGGCAAAAGACCATAATCGTCAGGGGTGAGAGTGTAGAGCGTGAGGTGGGTCAGGGTCTAACTCGGGCGTGGCTTAGCCCCCTGCCCGCGGCATCCAGCACTCCTGATGAGGAAGGATGGCGGGCATGACTACCGAAACCGCCTTCAATATTGAACGCCTCCACCATATTCAATTAGCCATCCCCGTCGGAGGCGAGGAGGAAAGCCGTAAATTCTGGGTGGGAATTCTCGGCTTCTCCGAGACCGTGAAACCGCCAGTTCTAGCCTCTCGCGGGGGCTGCTGGTTCCGAAGGGGAAATATCGAGATCCACCTCGGAGCCGAGATTGAGTTCGCACCGGCAACTAGGGCTCATCCAGGCATGATCGTGACCGGGATTAAGGATCTAGCCGACCATCTACAACAAAATGGGATCGTGACTACCTGGGACGGAAACTTTCCCGGATTCGAACGCTTTTACGCCAACGACCCGTTCGGGAACCGTCTCGAGTTCCTGCAGCCACTCTAGGACGCGTGAGGTCTCCCGAGTACGGCAGACTTGCCCCATGAGCGCCCAACGAATCTCCTCCCGAATCGCTGCTATCGCAGAATCCGCCACCCTTGCCGTGGATGCCAAAGCCAAGGCCTTGAAGGCCGCGGGTCGGCCAGTTATTGGTTTCGGGGCGGGTGAGCCGGATTTCCCAACTCCTGATTACATCGTCGCTGCCGCAATTGCTTCAGCAAGTGTTGCGGCAAACCACCGTTACACACCGACATCAGGGTTGCCCGAACTTCGCGATGCGATCGTGGCCAAGACCAAGCGCGATTCCAACTATGACATCACTGCCGACCAAGTTCTGGTGACAAACGGCGGCAAGCAAGCTGTGTACCAAGCATTTGCCACAATCGTCGACCATGGCGATGAAGTTCTGCTGCCCTCTCCGTATTGGACGACCTACCCCGAGTGCATCAAATTGGCCGGTGGAATTCCCGTCGAAGTCTTCGCAGATGAAACGAAGAATTACCTAGTGACCGTCGAACAACTGGAAGCGGCACGGACACCAAGGACCAAAGCACTTCTCTTCTGTTCCCCCAGCAACCCAACGGGTTCGGTGTATCCACCTGCGCACGTTAAGGCAATAGCCGAGTGGGCTCACAAGAACGGCATCTGGATCATCTCGGACGAGATCTACGAGCACCTTCTCTATGACGGAGCGAGCGCGCCAAGCATCCCCGTCGTCCTTCCCGAAATTGCCGATCACACAATCATTCTTAACGGCGTTGCAAAAACTTATGCGATGACCGGTTGGCGCGTGGGTTGGATGATCGGTCCAAAGGACGTCATCAAGGCCGCCACGAACCTCCAATCACACTTGTCGAGCAACGTATCCAACGTTTCACAACGCGCAGCGATTGCTGCACTCATCGGCGATCTCTCAGCTGTTCACAAAATGGGCGAGGCATTCAACCGCCGCCGAAAACTCATTGTCGGACTTCTCAACGAAATTCCCGGATTTGTTTGCCCGATGCCCCAAGGCGCCTTCTACGTCTATCCGTCCGTAAAAGGCGTCTTGGGGAAAACAATCCGAGGAAAAACCCCTCGTACATCTGCCGAATTGGCAACTCTGATCTTGGAAGAAGTGGAAGTTGCTGCCGTGCCCGGGGAAGCCTTTGGCCCTTCGGGCTACCTGCGCTTCTCATACGCCCTCGGAGATGACGACATCGTCGAGGGAATCGGACGCATCAAGAAACTGATGGCCGAAGCCCTCTAATCAAGGCACAACTTAATCCAGGGTGAGGCCTACCAGATTCACTTCTGGCTCAAGGAAGATTCCGAATACTTTCTGCACTTTCTCCTGCGCTTCCCTAGCAAGGGCCGCGATATCTGCGGCGGTGGCGTTTCCGGAATTGGTCAGCGCCAGAACATGCTTGCTCGATATGCGCGCACCCGAGTGTGCGTCACCCTTGTGGACTCCGGCGTGCTCCATCAACCACGCTGCTGACGTTTTCACGCGACCATCTGGTTGAACCCAACGAGGGGCGTCTTCAGGAAGCCTCGAAGCGACTTCGGCACTTACGATCGGATTAGTAAAGAAGGAACCTGCAGACCAAGAGTCGTGGTCTTTGGGATCAAGCAGCATCCCTTTGCTCTCCCGCAATTTCAAGGTCGCTTCTCGCGTGGCAACCACCGATGCTTTTGCGCCAACTTCGATTCCTAGGGCGCGGGCCAACTCGGCGTAGTGGATTGGCGCCGACGATTCACCGATTCTCAACTGGAAGCCAACATCGAGGATGACGTAACGATCTCGTTCGATCTTGAATCGAGAACTGCGATATGTGAAGTTGCATTCCTCGTTCGTGAAAGTCCTGACTCGCCTTTCCTTGCGATCATAGGTGCGCACCCGTGTAATGAACTCAGAGACTTCATGTCCGTAGGCACCGATGTTTTGAATCGGCGCAGCACCGACAGTTCCTGGAATTCCACTCAAAGTCTCAAGCCCTGCGTATCCGCGTGCAATCGTTGTTGCTACGAACGCGTCCCATACTTCGCCAGCGCCAATTGTCAGCGTGGCTCCGCTACATGCATCGACCTCGGCCTCGACCTCAGAACTGGCCACATGAATAACCACGCCCTTGAAACCTTCATCGCTGACTAGAACATTTGTCCCGCTACCCAATATCAAAACGGGTTTGCCCGCATCATCGGCCGCCTGGACCGCGGCGATGATCTCAGATTCATTGCAGGCATTGACGATTTCTTGAGCTGGTCCCCCGACGCGGAAACTCGTGTAGTCCGAGAGTTGGCTCATGGCTGAAAGGCTAGCGACGTGGACTCAGGATTGCATTCTTGCCGCGGAAGCGCTCAAGGATGCGGTCGTAGTTCTTCTTGGACTGCACCTCGCGAATGCTCTCATCAACATCGTGATAGCCATGATGGCGCCCCTGCGTCAGTGGGAGATCCATCTGCAACAGGCGCCCGCTGGCATGGCGAAGCTTGAGCGAGAACTCGATATCTGCATTGCGATAGTAGATCGCCCGGGAGTTGAACCCGCCCACTTCGAGCGCTGCCCGTCTATCCACCGCGAAAAAATAGCTGAACAGAACATCAACTTCGCCAGCACCCTTGTCATCAACGCTGCGCCAGTCGTCTTCAAGGTTGATGAGGCCTCCCCGCCAACCCACGGCAACAAAAGACCTCTCCTTCAGTTTGGCAAGAACTGGGGAGATCGCATCACCTGCAAAGCGGGTTGATGGATCCATGATCACCAAATATTCCGAGTTCACATTTTGCAAGAGTGCATTTGCCGCTTGCGCCCAACCGCATTCGTCAACCACTTTTATGACGATCGTTGTCTCGTCGACAAGCTCTTCAAGTGGTCCGACCTCGTTAAGGCAGAGAAGGACTATCGGAGTCTGGCAATATGAGCGAATCGATTCCACAGTCTCGATCACATCCTCTAGAAAACCAGTAACGATCATCGCGATAGCGACCTCGGACCCATCAAGCACTGTCTTCATCGATCGAATTGAATCGATCAACTCATACCGAATCCGCTTGTGAAATTCGAACGACCCGGCGATATCGATGATGTCCCAGCCCGCATCTGCAATCTCATCACGTAGCCGATCTGCGAGCGCGAAATCTTTGGCCGCCCTTGCAGCTTGCCGCTCTTGCCCAAATTTCCAGATTGCATCTGGGACGGTCATGACTTTGCGACCAGTGCCTTTGCCATTCCTAGAACTTTGACGCCTTCAGAGGTGGCATTGATATTGAGGCGGACATTCCCGCCTTCGACTTCCGCAACTGTCGCAGAGACCGTGAGGTCAACTTTCTTATTGGCAGGCACAATAACCGGCTTAACAAATCGTGCGGAAAACTCTTTTACAGTGGCAGGCCCACCAGCCCAATCAGAGATGTACTTGCCGACAAGGGCCATCGTCAACATGCCATGTGCGATTACGTCGGGAAGACCAACAGATTTCGCAAAGGCTTCGTCTTGGTGGATCGGATTCTGGTCTCCACTCGCGTCTGCATATTTCTTGAGCAACTCGCGGTCAATCCAGAAGACTCGCTCGGAAATCACATCACCGACGTTGATCATGCGCGCACCACCAAGGTGGACCAATTCGACACGACCAATTCGTCGCCAGATCGAAGGTCAGAGCGCACGGTGAGAATCTCATTGCCCGCGACAACTTTGTAATTTTCAATTGTTGAGGAACATTTCAAGACATCCCCGGCGACGATCGGGCGGAATATCTCAAACTTCTGGTCACCGTGGACCAGCCGTGACCAATCCAAACCAACGTCAGGATCGGTCAATACATCCTGGGATTGATCAAGGGAGATTCGAATCGAAAACGTGGGGGGTGCGACGCTGAGGTCGTCTTCGCCAATAACGGCAGCGAAGGCTGCGATTTCAGAGGCTGTTACAGGAAATGACTTCGCACTATGAAACGTGCGCCCGACGGAATCGGGATTGAGCATTAACGAGTTTCGCGGTGAAGGGTTGAAGCCTTGCAACGTGGACAGAACTTCTTTAGCTCAAGACGGTCTGGGTCGTTGCGACGGTTCTTCTTGGTGATGTAGTTGCGCTCTTTGCAGTCAACGCAGGCCATGGTGATCTTTGGACGAACGTCCGCGCTCTTGCTTGCCATGGTCTTGCTCCTTCACCGATTGGAACTAAATATAAGAGGCGTAAGAATAGCCGACGGGGGTACGTGAGGCGAAATCCGAGCCTGATTGAGGGCTGGAAATCAACGGGTGAGCGTGAGATGGACTCTTTTGGACCTCTGGAAATAAAAGTACCAAACGCCAGGAATCAGGAATGCGGAGACAACCTGCCACCAGACCGGGCTTCCATTGGAGACTCGCCCTTGTTCTCCCACTCCGTTAACGGTCAGCGAGTTAAGGATATCGGTGCTCAAAGGGCCAGAAATGAAGTTAAGGACCACTTGAGCAAGTACATAGATCCTTATTGATTCGATTGCGCTCTTCTGACGACCTCGAATTAATCGCAGAAACCAGAGGTCAACAAGGCCGCTGGCGACGAGAAAGACTAATGAGGCAAGATAACTGGCAAGTGAGAGACCCGCGTTGGCCAAATTGCCGTGAAAAATCACCAGCAATATTGTCAAGAAGCCGCACGAGATCACACCTGCATAGAGTGTGAATACAAAGAAAGCGAGCCAACCGCCCAGGCCTGTTAGCTTTTCGTCCCGAAAATACTCGCGGACCTCATCCATGCACTCCCACTTTCAAAAGCTTGCGTTGTGAAATCTGGCAGCCCACAAACACCTCATCGATGTCTGTGAACGTTTTGCTCGTAGCGGAGGCCGGATTTGAACCGGCGACACAGCGATTATGAGCCGCTTGCTCTACCAAGCTGAGCTACCCCGCCGAGCCCCCCAACGGAATCGAACCGTTGACCTTTTCCTTACCATGGAAACGCTCTACCGACTGAGCTAGGGGGGCGCACAATGCTTGTGAAGCGTACAGGTTCACGCCTGTATTCGAAAAATCACCTCGTTTGCCTCTCTTATGTGAGAGGGTCCAGGGTCACCTTGCCGGTGGTTTTCCGAGCCAACATGTCCTGGTGAGCCTGGACCGCATGGGAAAGCGGATAGGTGGCTCCCACGACAGGGGTGACTTTTCCCGATAGGACTAGGGCAAACAACTCGGCGATCACATCGTGGAAGAGCTCCTTGTGACCAAAGCAGTGTGCCAGCCAGAACCCGGTGATCGTTTTCGTGCCGGTGATCAAGGACCCCGGGTGGACTGCCCGCGGCGCTTTTCGCGATGCGTTTCCGTAGGTGATGACTCGGCCAAAGGGTGCGAGGACGTCGAGACTGGCATCGAAAGTCTTTCCGCCGACCATCTCGAGGACAAGGTCGACTTTCTTGCCGTTATTTGCGGCCAGCATCGCCGATCTCAAGTCCTCGACATTGGCATCAACGGTCACGTCAGCACCAAGGGATTTGGCCAACTCTGCCTTATTGGTGGACGAGGTGACTGCGATGACCTTGGCGCCCCACAACTTTGCAAGTTGAATTGCCATCGTGCCAACCCCACCCGCTGCGGCGTGGATGACAACGCTTTCATCTGGGCGCAGGTGCCCCACTGTTTTCAAAATGTGCCATGCGGTCGAGCCCTGCACCAACATGCACAAGGCTTGCGCATCGCTGATTCCATCGGGAATCTCGATGAGAAGTGACTTCTTGGCGACTGCTTTCTGTGCATATCCACCATGCTCGACCGAGGCAAGAACGCGGCGGCCCGAATTTACATGCCCGACTACTTCCAGACCTGGAATAAGCGGCAGGATCTGAGGCGAGAGGTAGCCGTTCTCAGTCTGATGGGTATCGGCATAGTTGATCCCGATCGAGGTAACCGTGATGAGCTCCTCATTCGGTTTAGGGGTCGGATCTGCAACATCCACGTACTCCATGACCTCAGGTCCGCCGAATGTGTTCACTTGGATTGCCTTCATGATTATCAGCCTAAAGGAACAAGGACAGATTGTCTTGGTCTGTTCTACGCTGGCTCCATGATCACATCACAGTCGATTAGCGCTGAATCAATTGCCCAAGCGCACAAGGACGCCAAGCGAAGGAGCGATGACGCCCAAGTATCAATTCGCAATCTCCAAGGCATCATTGAGCAGGGCTACGCGCGGGCGATCTTTGATGAGGTGTGGCCCACGGATGAGGGAACACAAATCACCGCCAACCTTTTGCAGGCAATGGTGCACAACGGAGCCTATGTCAGCGGGGTCTTTTACGACGTCGACGTCATCGCAGCAGCATTTGCTTTCCCCGGAATTGATTCGAAGGCGCATCTTCACCTTCACTCACATATGGCGGCCGTTAAAGAAAAGTACCGAAATCGCAATATCGGCAGTGCGCTTAAGTGGCACCAGAGGGCGTGGGCGCTGGAGAACGGCTATGAAACGGTTACGTGGACCTTCGATCCCCTAGTCCGACGCAATGCACGATTGAATCTCGTGAAACTTGGAGTTCAAGTCTTTGAGTATTTCGCCGACTTCTACGGGGATCTTCCCGATGCGCTCAATGCCGGAGACCCAACAGATCGAGTGATTGCACGGTGGGACTTGCTCTCCGATCGCGTGGTTGGCGCTGCAAAAAATATCAACTTGGAGATGTCGCCACATGGCATCCCTGTGGCGTTGGCCAATGCAAATGAAAGACCAGTCAAAGAGATCGTGCCCGCAAGTGCGGAGATAGTCACCATTTACCTCCCAACAGACATAATTCAGTTGCGTGCAGATAACGCCGCAAGGGCTTGGGAATGGAGACTGGCTTTGCGAGAGGAACTTCAACCGCGTCTGATGTCAGGTTGGTACATCCAAGGATTCACATCAGATGGCGCTTATGTAGTGGCGAAGAAGAAATGAAAGAGGACCTCTAAATGCGGATCAAGGATGTAGAGCTCCGCATCATCAACCTGCCCTTAGTAAGACCTTTTCGTACGTCCTTTGGAACTCAATACGAGCGAGAACTCCTGCTCATGAGAATCAGAACTCACGATGGATCCGAAGGCTGGGCCGAATGTGTTGCGATGTCTGAGCCGTTGTACTCCCCTGAATACACCTTCGCTTCGCAGGACGTAATCGAACGTTTTCTTATGCCAAAGATATTTGAAGCAGGCGACGTGCGCGCAGAAGAAATTGCGAACTTGCTGAAACCATTCCTCGGTCATCAGATGTCGAAGGCCTGCGTGGAAACGGCGATTCTTGATGCCCAACTCAAACTCGACGGCATCTCCTTCGGGTCATATTTGGGCTCGTCCAAAGAGATGGTCGACTGCGGGGTCTCAGTAGGAATCGCCACCTCGATCGATGCACTCGCTCAGGAGGTTTCGCAATATGTTGACGAGGGCTACCGCCGAATCAAGTTAAAAATTGAGCATGGCTGGGACATCGAGCCGGTGCGCGTGATTCGCGAGCTCTACCCCGATATTCCTTTGCAGGTCGATGCGAACCAGGCATATTCACGTGAGGATGCCGATCATCTGAAGAAACTTGATCCCTTCAATCTTCTGCTGATCGAGCAGCCGCTGGATGAACACGATGTTCTTGGCCATGCCATGCTGGCCAAGGTGGTCGAGACACCCATCTGCCTTGATGAGTCGATCACCTCATATGAATCCGCGCGCGATGCGCTGGCAATGAAGGCGACAACAATCATCAACATCAAGCCAGGGCGCGTCGGCGGTTATCTCGAATCAGTGAAGATCCACGATCTTTGCGTCGAAAACGACATCCCGGTCTGGTGCGGCGGAATGCTCGAGACTGGAATCGGCCGCGCTGCAAACATCGCGCTTGCCTCCCTTGCAGGCTTTACATTGCCCGGAGATACAAGCGCTTCCTCTCGCTATTACCACCGAGATATCACGACGCCATTCGTCATGGAGAACGGGCAACTGCGAGTTCCGAGTGGGCCTGGCATCGGCGTGGAGATTGACCTTGATTTCATCGACGAAATAACGACCTCGAGAAAACTGATTACGGCGCCATAGAGTGAGTTCGCTCTTTCTTTTGAAACTTTTTCTCGCGCCATTCTTCGTCGCACTCCTGAGTTACATCCAACGTCGTTGGGGCGATGGAATTGGTGGTCGACTCATTGGATTGCCGCTGACCACAGGGCCTTTCATCCTCATCATCTACATCCAAGAAGGCTCATCCTTTGCAGCGCGGGCAGCACACGGAGTCCTTGTCGGACAGGTCGCACTCATAGTCTTCTCGTGGGTCTACGCAGCCTCGGCATTGAAGATGTCATGGAACCGTGCCCTTGCCGCCGGAACTCTTGCTTGCCTTGCATCGGGTGCGCTGCTCACCAGTTTTGAAATCCACCTCTTTGTGCTGCTCCCACTCTTGGTTGCCTCATGGTTGGTTGCCAGGAAATTCTGGCCCGCATACGTGATTGAACCGCGGACCTCTGAAACCCCGCGGTGGGAATTGCCTGCAAGACTGCTGGTAACCGTTGTTCTTATCGTCACACTGACCGGCACCGCCTCAATTCTGGGACCGCGGGTTGCGGGGGCGCTCTCCACCTACCCCGTCATCATTTCTGTGCTGGGAGCCTTCAGCCAGCGAAGGCACGGCCCCCACTCGACTGTGGCAACCCTTCAGGGGCTCATGCAATCGCTTCCAATAACGATCTCGATTATGACGATATTGGCGGTTGTCCTTTGAAAAATGCCTAGTATTGCGACGTAAGAAAGGACGAAAGTGCCAACGACGCCACTTCCAACGCAAGACGATATTGACCATCTAAGCGATAGCACCATTGCACTTGTTTCAAATCTACTAACGCAATCGGATAAAACGCGAACTCGCCACGACGAAGCAAACAGAAAACGATTCGCACGCCTGCTCAAGGATCCCGCGGCTGTCGCACTCACCATGTCGCTCACTGATGAAGTAATGCGCATGAGTTCGATGCGCAACGCAGCCAAGACTCTTCGAAGAACTGCTAAGACTGCAAGAATCTCGGGACTTGGTCTCTTTGATTACATCGGAATCAAGGCGGCGAGTGCAGCCTCCTATGTATTCCCTTCTCTAGTAATGAAAATCGTTCATCAACGAGTTCGTATGGCAGCAAACGGCATCATCCTTCCGGCAGAGAAGAATCCACTCGCCAAACACATCACCCGCCGTACTGACGACGAGGCAAAGCTCAACATCAACGTTCTCGGTGAGGCAGTTCTCGGCGAAAGCGAAGCGGCTCAGAGGTTGAACTCCGTGATTGAAATGATTCAGCGACCAGGAGTCAATTATGCGTCGGTGAAGATCTCATCGATTGCAAGCCAATTGATCACCATCGACCATCTGGGCTCCATCGAGCGAGTCGCCAATCACCTCCGTCTGCTGTATCGCCAGTCACTCAAGAGTGGCACCTTCATCAACCTCGACATGGAGGAGTTTCGCGATCTAGAAATCACCGTCGCTGTCTTCAAGAAACTTCTTGACGAACCCGAATTCGAAGCGATGAACGCTGGAATTGTGCTTCAGGCGTACTTGCCCGAATCCCACGGCGAATTCGCAGACCTAGTCGAATGGGCGAAAGCGCGCCACGAACGCAGCGGTGGATCAATCAAAATTCGCTTGGTAAAAGGGGCTAATTTGGCGATGGAAAAGGCTGAAGCCGAACTCCACGGCTGGATTCCAGCTCCGTACGAAAGCAAGTCCGATGTGGACGCCAGCTATGCCCGACTCATCGATGTGGCCCTCAACCCTGCGCATGCAGCGGCGGTGCGGATCGGAATTGCCAGCCACAACCTATTTCACTTGGCCTGGGCAATAGAAGTGGCCAAGGTTCGAGGAGTTGAGAATCAGATCGACATCGAGATGCTTGAAGGAATGGCAAATGCTGAAGCCCTCGCCGTGGCAGGACAGACTGGGCGTGTACTTTTGTACACGCCCGTTACGCGCCACGAGGATTTCCCAGCCGCGGTTGCCTATCTTGTCCGACGCCTTGATGAGAACACATCAGAAGAGAATTACCTACGCGCCTCATTCGACATGGCTCTCGACAACGACAAGTTCAAGGAGCAACAAGGTCGGTTCCTGATCTCGATCGCAGAGCGCCACACGATCTCAACGGAATCAAGACGCCACCATCTTAAAAGGCACGATGCAGAAAATGCGTTCGGCGATGGGAAGTTCGAGAACCAGAGCGATGCCGACGCCACCAACCCCGAATTCCGCGAGCAACTTGAAGCAGCTTACGTTCGCCATTACGAGAGTGATGAACTCCGAATTCCTCTGCAGGTGATGGGTGAGTTACTTACTCGCATCGAAATTGAGGTAGGTACAGATCCGAGTGAGAACGGTGCGCCTTGGTACACCTACTCAATCGCAAGTCGAGATGACATCGACACCGCGGTCTCCACTGCTCGTGCGCACGTTGAGGAATGGGATGCAATGGGACCGCGAAAGCGCGGGGAAATTCTGGGCGCAGCGGCTGTCCTCATGGAGAACGAACGTGCCGACACGATTGCGATCATGTCGCGCGATGCCGGCAAAACAGTCGCCGAGGCGGATCCCGAAGTAAGCGAAGGCATCGACTTCGCTCGCTTCTACGCACTCAGCTCTTATGAGAAATGTGATGGCTCCAAACCACTCGGTGTGGTTCTGGTTGTTCCACCGTGGAATTTCCCCTACGCGATTCCGATGGGCGGGGTGTGTTCAGCACTTGCCGCGGGCAACGCGGTGATTCTCAAGCCGGCGCCAGAGACAGTGGCCACCGCATGGCAGATCGTCCGCCAACTTTGGGATGCGGGAGTACCCCAACACGTTCTGCAATTCGTACCAACCCGCGATGACGACGACGGCCTCCACCTTGTTACCCATTCTGGAATAGATGGAGTCATCCTGACGGGTTCCTTCGATACTGCTTCAATGTTCACCTCCTGGAAGCCAGAGATCCGCCTCATGGCAGAGACAAGCGGAAAGAACGCGATTCTCATTTCGGCTGCGGCAGATATCGACAGCGCAGTCAAAGATCTGGTGCAGTCCTCCTTCGGCCATGCAGGACAGAAGTGCAGCGCTGCAAGTTTGGCCATCGTTGAAGAGAGCATCTACAAAAATCCCGCTTTCCTAGACCAACTCAAGGACGCGGTAGAAAGCCTCAGCGTCGGCGCGGGCAGGAATTACTCGACGAGCGTCGGACCCGTCATTCACGCGCCATCTGGTTCGCTCCTTCGCGCCCTCACCACCCTTGATGACGGAGAGAGTTGGCTCGTTACACCAAAGCAACTTGATCAGGCAGGACACGTCTGGTCACCCGGTGTGAAGTTGGGAGTCGCTCCTGGTTCGTGGAGTCATCGAAACGAATGGTTCGGTCCCGTACTTGGAGTCATGGTTGCTCCCAATTTCGACGCAGCAATCGCCTGGCAGAACGCAGTTGATTACGGGCTGACTGCGGGAGTGCACTCACTTGATGAGAAAGAGTGCGAGCAGTGGATTGCACAAGTGGAAGCGGGCAACCTATATGTGAACCGCGGGACAACTGGCGCAGTCGTAAATCGCCAGCCATTCGGCGGTTGGAAGCGCAGCAGCGTCGGTCCAACATCCAAGGCCGGCGGTGCAAACTACCTGAACAACCTTCGCGAATGGGACCCATTGGTTTCATCTGAAGAGGCAACTGATACCTCAGCACACTGGTGGGTATCTATCGGCAATGTGGCCATTGACCGCGCCGCACTTCACGTCGAGCGCAACTATCAGCGCTACCTCCCGTCGCGTCGAGGCATCGTTGTAAGGGTTGATGAGTCGGTTGATCAAAAGTGGATCGACTACATCAACTGGGTAGCAGAGCAAACAAAGAGCGAGATCGAATTCAGCGCTGATCAGAAGATCACGAGCCACGCCGGCGCAATCGTTGAATCAGAAGCTCAACTCGTTAATCGAATCTCGGTGAAGGACAAGGTCCGCTGGCTTGCAAAGGGAACGCCTCCTACCCTCGATTTCTTGGCAAAGGGAATCTCGGTTGACCGAAGAAAAATCGCGCAACGCGGGGATGTTGAGATGCCACGATGGCTTCTTGAGCAAAGTGTCTCAATCACCAACCACCGCTACGGAAACATCGGGGCAGGCCCGCACCCGCACGTTCCAAACGAGAAGTGATTAGGCGCAAGAACCGGATGGAATCTCCTCTTCTTAGTCACTCACTACATAAGGTGCGAGAAGCTTGGTCCGACCGGCTTGAGATCGACATCTCAACCCTTCAAAATCCAGGCATAACTTTGATTTCAAGGGAAAGTTCATACGGCTTGACTGCTCTGAAGTTCTTCAATTCGATTGTCGCAATCTGCAAGCCGTCTCTCTTCCCCTCTTTATCGCCCCTCTCTCCCGCCGACTTGTTCAATTTGCCTTCATTACTTGAAACGTTCAGCGGACATAAAGTCAATCCCATAGGGATAGCGTCGATCTCGTATGCCGATGAAACCACCTTGAGGGAAGTTCCAAACTTGAAGATTGCCCGCCCTTCGAATTTACAAGAACTCGAATTGATATTGTCGAGTTGCACGGAAGAAGAGCAGGAAGAGAGCGGTGTTTCAGCAATGCCTTTTCACTTCGCAGCTGATTCGACGGACGGGACGGCGGCGGCGGTCGCGGGCTATGAGGTGTGGAACAACAAGATTGCTCAACTAGGGGTCTTGTGCAGGCCCGAATATCGCGACCAAGGTTTGGCGTCATCGGTCGCGCACGAGGCTACAAAGCACGCCCTCAGTGCTGGCCTGATACCGCAATGGCGTTGCCGATTAGGAAATGCCAGTTCGTCTCGAGTCAGCCAAAGACTCGGGTTTCATGCAGTGGGACTTCAACTAGCGATAGACGTCGCGCCTCAATAAATCGGAACGACTATTTCTTATGCGTTATTGAATCCTGCCCCGCGGCCTTGAGATCTTTACGAAGTTCAGGCGGAAGAGCGAAAAGCAGTGATTCTTCTTTGGCATTGACCGTCTCGACGTCCCCATACCCGCGCTTAGCAAGCCAATCCAAAAGGTCTTTCACCAAGATCTCGGGCACAGACGCACCGCTTGTAACACCGACGGTCTCAACGCCCTCCAACCATTCGTCTTTGACTTCGGCCGCAAAATCGATGAGGTAGGCGGCAGGAGATCCATATTCCTTTGCCACTTCGACAAGACGGACAGAGTTCGAGGAGTTCGTCGAACCAACAACCAAGACTAAGTCTGCAAGAGGCGCAATCTGTTTGATAGCGACTTGCCTGTTCTGAGTCGCATAGCAAATGTCATCACTGGGTGGATCGATGATGTTGGGGAAGCGCTCTCGCAAGGCCGCAACGGTCGCCAATGTTTCATCGACGCTCAACGTCGTCTGAGATAGCCACGCGACCTTGTTCTCATCCTTGACCTTGATGTCCTTGATGTGTTCGATTCCGTCGATCAGTTGCACCTTGCCCACTGCTTCACCTGCAGTGCCTTCAACTTCTTCGTGGCCTTCGTGGCCGATCAGGAGAATCTCAATGTCCTCGGATGCGAACCGCTTTGCCTCATGATGGACCTTCGTCACCAAGGGACATGTCGCGTCGATGGTTCTCAAATGTCTCTTCGCGGCATCCTCGTGGACTTGAGGAGAAACGCCGTGCGCAGAGAAGACGACGAACGCGCCCTCTGGGACTTGGTCCGTCTCATCGACGAAGATTGCGCCGCGTGCTTCCAATGTGGAGACCACATGCTTGTTGTGGACGATCTGCTTGCGGACATATACCGGGGCTCCGTAGAGATCCAGCGCCTTTTCCACGGTGATCACCGCGCGGTCGACACCAGCGCAATAGCCACGCGGAGCGGCGAGCAAGACCTTCTTGGGCATGGGGTGAGTCTATTAGGATCCATGAGTGCTCGAAACTTCAGCGGAATCACCAGCGCCAGTACGAGTCATCTCTGAAATCCTCAAAGGTTATGTAGATCGCCTGGGTCCCATCTGGATCGAAGGTGAGATCTCAGAGATCAACGAGCGCACCGGCATGGCGTTCATGCGCCTTCGAGATACCAGCGTGGACATGAGCCTTTCGGTCATGTGCCACCGCACTGTCCTCGCACCCGTATCTCCTCTGCCACAAAATGCCCGAGTCGTGATTCTGGCGAAAGTTTCTTTCTACACAAAGAACGGCACGATCTCACTGTCGGCGAAAGAAATTCGCCAGGTGGGTATCGGCGAGCTCCTTGCGCGTCTCGAGCATCTCAAGCAACTCCTCGCTTCAGAAGGATTGTTCGCACTCGATCTCAAAAAGACTCTGCCACTTCTCCCACGACGAGTTGGCCTGATCTGTGGTCGCAACAGCGCTGCCGAAAAAGATGTCGTGGAGAATGCACGGCGGCGTTGGCCCGCAGTTCAATTTGAAATCCGCGAGGTCGCAGTTCAGGGCGCCGCCGCCGTTATCGAAGTATCAGCGGCATTGCGAGAATTGGAAGCAAACCCGGAAGTCGATGTCATCATCATTACTCGTGGCGGCGGTTCATTCGAAGATCTCCTTCCTTTCTCTGACGAAGGCTTGGTCCGCCTTGCAGCCTCATGTGAAACTCCCATAGTCAGCGCCATCGGCCACGAACAAGACGCGCCTCTATTGGATCTGGTCGCAGATGTTCGCGCATCAACTCCGACGGATGCTGCAAAGAAAGTGGTTCCTGATATCGAAGAAGAACTCACGATGATCAGCCAACTCCGCGACCGAGCAAATCGAAGGCTCTTGAATTTCCTAGATCTTGAGACGTCTCGGCTGACTGCATTGCGCGAGCGACCGGTACTTAAAGATCCGATGGTTCTCGTCACAACCCGTCGGGAGATCATCACAGGATTGCGTGATAGATCACACCGAAGCACCTCTCATGCGGTTGATCTGGCTCGAGAGGAATTACTCCACATCTATGCCAGAGTGCGGTCGTTATCACCACAATCGACTTTGGATCGTGGCTACTCAGTCGTTCAGCGCCGCGATGGGAGCATCGCTCGAGATCCGAAGGAACTCACGGCTGGTGAGAGACTACGAATTCGCCTGGCTCTCGGTGAAATTGGAGCAGTCGTAGAGACGAGTTGAGAGTAGATTTGCGCCCATGTCACCTGAGAAGAAATCTGAAAAACTTTCATACGAAGCCGCCCGAGATGAACTAATGCAGGTTGTTAATAGCCTTGAAACCGGAGGTGTCACGCTTGAGCAATCCCTCAAACTCTGGGAGCGCGGCGAAGAACTAGCTGGGATCTGCCAAGAGTGGTTAGACGGTGCGCGCGCAAAACTTGACTCGATTAAGCCGACATCATGAGCCCAACATTCATTTACTCAGACATTCTTCCCCTCGGTGAAGACACGACGAAATATCGCTCGCTCGGAAGCGAAGGCGTTACGACAATCCAACTCGGAGACAAGAAATTCCTTCATGTCACACCAGAGGCGATCACCCGTCTCAGTGAGACCGCGCTCCACGACATCTCACATTACTTGCGCGCCGCGCACCTTGGTCAGTTGGCAAGCATTCTTGATGACCCAGAGAGTTCGCCTAACGATCGCTTTGTTGCACTGGATCTTCTCAAGAACGCCAACATCTCAGCCGGCGGGGTTCTCCCCATGTGCCAAGACACAGGCACAGCCCTCGTCATGGCGAAGAAGGGTCAGCACGTCCTGACCGAAGGCAAGGACGAAGCCTCGATTTCACAGGGCATATACGACGCGTATACAAGGCTGAATTTGCGATATTCGCAGATGGCCCCGATCAACATGTGGGAAGAGAAAAACACAGGCAACAACCTTCCCGCGCAGGTCGAGATCTACGCGGACTCCGATCACGCAGATGAGTTCTCATTCCTTTTCATCGCAAAAGGCGGCGGAAGCGCCAACAAATCCTTTCTGTATCAGGAGACGAAAGCGATCCTCAATCCTGCAAGTTTCTATCCGTGGCTCGAAGAGAAATTGCGATCACTCGGTACCTCTGCATGCCCGCCGTATCACCTTGCAATCGTCATCGGCGGTACAAGTGCCGAATACACCGTGAAGACCTCCAAGTTGGCAAGCACCAAATACCTCGACTCTCTTCCGACGTCGGGTGATGCGCAGACCGGTCACGGCTTCCGCGACCTGGAGATGGAACAGGAAGTTCTAAAACTTACGCGCACACTCGGAATCGGCGCACAGTTCGGCGGGAAATATTTCTGCCACGACGTTCGCGTTGTCCGTCTCCCCCGTCACGGCGCCTCACTGCCGATTGCGATCGCGGTCTCATGCTCGGCCGACCGCCAGGCGAAAGCCAAAATCACTGCGGATGGCATCTTTTTGGAGGATCTTGAGCGAGAGCCAGCGCACTTCCTTCCTGATGCAATAACAGCGCACACGATTGAAGGCGATGAAGACGTCGTAAAGATCGACCTCAACCAAGGTATGAAAAAGATCCGCGAAGAATTGAGCAAGTATCCAGTGAAGACAAGAATCTCCCTCACCGGAACTCTGGTCGTGGCGCGAGATCTCGCGCACGCAAAGATCAAAGCAGACATGGATGCGGGAAAGCCGATGCCGGATTATCTGCGCGATTACCCGGTCTATTACGCGGGCCCTGCGAAGACTCCAGAGGGATATGCATCCGGATCATTCGGTCCTACGACCGCAGGCCGCATGGATTCCTACGTCGAGTACTTCCAATCAAGGGGTGGCTCCTTTGTCATGCTTGCAAAGGGCAACAGATCCAAGGCCGTCACCGAAGCGTGCAAGAACTACGGCGGCTTCTACCTAGGTTCAATCGGTGGACCAGCTGCCCGTTTGGCCCTTGATTGCATCAAAAAAGTCGAGGTTCTCGACTTCGCAGAATTGGGTATGGAGGCTGTCTGGAAGATAGATGTTGTTGATTTTCCAGCGTTTATCGTCATCGACGATAAGGGAAATGATTTCTACGCGGAGACCTCAAAACCAATGATGATTGGTACACGGCCGAACTAGTACGAGCCTCGCCCATTGAAAGTTCGTAGCGCCTTACACGGTGTTGAGTAACGGACATCGATGTAATGAAGCCCCCATCGAATCTGCGTGACTGGGTTGGTACGCCAGTCAGTAGCGATAACGCTCATTTTGTCTGCTGGCAATGCTTGTGCAATTCCGTGCGCACCCGATGAATGATTATGCGCTTTGTAATTCCAATGGCTCTCACGCAACCAAAGAGTTTTCAGACATCCAAACTGACTTGCACCCCATTTGTATTTCGTCGCCATTAACAATTTTGCGACACTCTGCGCACCGGTGATGGTACGAGCCATTTCGATCTGTTGACTTTGAAGTGCGACCATCGCGAGTTCATTTGATGACACAAGAGCCGATGATTGCATCTGACTGTAGAGAGCAACCGAAGCGGTCGTGGGTGTAGGGGTTGGAACAACGGACAAGTTGACCTCATCCGGGATGGAGATGTGGGAGGTCATGGGGAACTCGAGGCCGTAGGCACTGGGCTGGACAGTGGCCAGAACCAGAAGGACCACGACGCTGGCCCAAGCAGCCAGGGACTTGTTGGCAAGACGACGAAGGCGTGAGGAGGCTGAGGTTAACCACTGATCAATGGAACTCGACAAACTCAACGGCTTCTCCTTTCAGTGCATCTATCGCTGTCGGGCCCCAACCCGATAGGAGCCCAAATGGGCTTCAAGGGGAGGGGGGAATGCATAAAGATTGGCAAGGCTGGCGTATATGCGCAAATCCATCCACGCGTAAGCCGAAAACTCCCAGAAATCTCATCCGCTGTGGACAAGTAAAAGGGCAGGTCGCACAGGGTAAAGTCCGATATGTCCGAAATGTGAGTGTGACCTATTTCTGGAGGACTTTTGGGCCCTTTAGGACGAGATCGGACCCTCAAGAAGTTCGGTAACAAGGGCAGCGATCGGTGATCGCTCGCTTCGGGTCAAGGTGACGTGGGCAAAAAGCGGGTGCCCCTTCAAGGTTTCAATGACTGCGGCGACGCCGTCATGGCGGCCTACTCGCAAGTTGTCCCTCTGGGCGACATCGTGGGTCAGGATCACCCGAGAGCCCTGACCGATGCGCGAAAGGACCGTCAGCAGGACACCGCGTTCGAGGGATTGGGCCTCATCAACGATGACATAGGAGTCGTGAAGCGAGCGCCCGCGAATATGGGTGAGCGGTAAGACCTCGATAAGGCCCCGGTCGAGGATTTCATCGATCACCGGCTGGCTTACGAGCGCACCGAGGGTGTCAAAAACCGCCTGCGCCCATGGAGACATCTTCTCGCCTTCACTTCCCGGAAGAAATCCGAGCTCTTGTCCGCCGACCGGATAGAGGGGACGGAAGACCACGACCTTCTTATGTTGACGTCGCTCCATCACCGCTTCAAGTCCCGCGCACAAAGCGAGCGCGCTCTTGCCGGTTCCGGCGCGACCTCCCATCGACACGATCCCGATCTCAGGATCGAGAAGAAGGTCGAGGGCGACTCGCTGTTCGGCGCTTCGTCCGTGCAATCCGAAGGCGCTTCTGTCTCCCCGCACCAACTGCAATTGCTTGTCAGAGGTGACTCGGGCCAGGGCGCTTCCCTTCTCAGAATGAAGGACGATGCCGGTATGGCAAGGAAGAGTTTGAGCCACCTCATGATCGGCACGATCGGATGCATAAAGTTCGTCGATGAGACTTGCCCCGACATCGAGTTCGATCATTCCCGACCAGCCGCTGGAGGATGCCAATTCAGCCAGGTACTCCTGAGCCTCGACGCCAACCGATGACGCCTTGACTCGAAGAGGCAGGTCCTTACTTACTAGTACCACGTCGCGGCCATCGGCCATGAGGTTACGGGCGATCGCCAAGATGCGGGAGTCGTTGCTGCCGTCTCGCAAGAATCCTTGCGGCAGCGAGGAAAGGTCGGAATGGTTGAGCTCGACTGCGAGAGTCCCGCCTTCGGGGGTGATGCGAAGAGGCTGGTCGAGTCGGCCATGAGTAACGCGAAGATCATCAAGAGCACGAAGGGCAGCGCGAGCGAAGAAGCCGAGTTCTGGGTGGTCGCGTTTGGTCTCAAGTTCGCCGATGACGACTATCGGAATGATGACTTCATGTTCCGCAAAGCGGGTGAGAGCACCAGGATCAGCCAGCAGAACGCTGGTGTCGAGAACAAACGTCTTTTTGCCTGCCGGAGAAGTCAAACCAGCGCTCGCATTCTGTGTAGTTGTGCTCGTAGGGACCTGACAAGAAAACGGTAGAACTACCAGACCTTGAGTTATGAGCGACACGCTCTAGCGGCTTCTGAAATTCATCTATTAGATTAGGAACATGGGTCGCACGGTTCGTCTGGTCACAGCTCTTTCTGCAGTAATCCTTGTCGTCCTGACTACGCAACCCACGGCCCAGGCTGCCGCGCCGAAACCAGGTACTGCCTGCAAGAAATCAGGGCTCACACAAAAAAGCAATGGGGTCGTCTATATCTGCAAGAAGTCAGGCAAGAAGTTGGCGTGGATCATCGCCCCTTCGGTGAAGAAGTCTCCCTCCCCATCTCCCTCGGCCACTCCTTCGCCGCAAGGAAACTCGCCGGTGACCTGGAACTGGATGGACAACCAAGGTAAGTGGGTCGCAAGCGGAACGCCGCCTGAGTGCACACTTCCGATAATTCCAGCTGGGGCCCTTCTTGATTTTTCAAAGGTTCTCTCTTTGGTTCAACCGGGACAGAGTCGAGGTGGGAGTTATAAACCGCATGGTGGACTTCGTTGGTCAGTCTACGGCGCTTACACCCCGGACGTTCACATCAGCGTGCCTTTCGACGGCGTTGTCATCCAGGCTTGGCAATACCTCGTGGGCGGGATCTACCAATTCGGCGTCAACATTCAAAACCCTTGCGGTTTCATGGTGCGAATTGGTCATATGCGTGTTCCATCCGCGCAATTCACCCGGATACTGAGTTCGCTTCCCTCTGCGGCAGAAAATGATTCTCGTGAATATCCAATCAACCCACCTGCCTCGGTCAAAGCGAGTGATGTCATTGCAACCGATGTTGGAATGCCATTGCCTGCGCCAGCAGATAGTTTGGGTGCTTACATTGATTTCGGTCTTCTGGATCTTCGCCAGGTGAATCCGGTGCTTCCGTCCAACTATCCAGCGAATGCTGATGATAAGTACTCCAAGTATTCTTTGTGTTGGTATCAGGGGAGTTACTTGTCGCCAACCGATCGAGCAATTGCGGCCAAATTGCCACTGGCAAACGGTGACCCAAAGAGCGATTACTGCAGCAGCCGCTAATTAGCGGTTGGACGAGCCGTGTAGGAAACGAAATTTGGACAGTCACCGTTGCGATACCGCGCGACCGCTCTAACGCAGACCCAGTAGTTTCCCGCGCTCCAATTTGCCGTCGAAAATGTTGTTGATGAGGTTCTAAAAACTTCAATCTTCTTCAATGTCGAATCGCCCACGAGTACGTCATAGCCGGTAGTTGGATTCTCGGGCTGCACGCGAAGGGAATTCCAACTAATCGAATTCGCGTTTTCTGTTGTCGTAAGAGAAATTTCTGGAGGACGGGCGATCACGGTGAAAGACCACGAAATCTTCGGCTTGCCATGAAGTGACAGCGAGACCTTCTGCAGTCCTGGCGTCAACCGATCCTTAGGAATTATGAGAACCATGTGATCATTACGAACTATGGCTTTGCCTGCGGGTCCGTAAACGGGATCGGACGATTTCATATTGAACTCGTTGACGATACAGATCTCTCGCCCAGAGGAAAGCACGACTCCTGAGGGGGTCGCGATCTGGGCACTCATCTGATGCGGTGGTCGAGAGGTGAGCGACACCCAGATCGGCAATCCAGTAAAGGTCCGATAACCAGATCCGCAGGCCTCACGCGGATCGGGGCTCTCACCTTGAAAATCATCTATCCGCGAGTAAGAACCGTTGCCTGGAAAGGAAATGATCTTGGTTCGTCGCAGCTTCAATCCGGCCAACACATCCGCGCCAGTGTCATAGAAACCTGATTGAGGATTGTACGCCGACGCCCATCCAACTTTGCGCAGTCCTTCACGCATGAAACCCATGGCATGAAACGGCGCCGCCATCCAGAGATCAACCGCATGCGATTGCTCATTGGTCAAAGTGGTCGTCATCTCCTGGCCGCTACGCGAACCCTGAGGCGTGTAATAAGGACTCGCAGGATTTTCAAGATGACGGCTGACGTATTTTCCGGTGAAGTACTTGGGATCACTCATCGTCAAATAAGTGATGTGCTTCTTCACGGCCTCAGATAGTTGCTTATCCTCCGTAACCCGGCTCAAACCAGATGCCACTCGATAAAAATTAACCGTGTCAATCAGCGATGCATCGCTACTTGGGATTTGAGTCTCACTGCCGAAAGAAGGAGTCCCTTGTAGGAGAAGGAGCAGCAAGAGTCCTACTCCCCAGGCTCTCCGCATTGCGGGAACGTACCTGAGGAGGTCTAAGCATTCAAGTTAAAGTTGCGTTCTTCGTATCTTGGGCGACCAGAGAGCCGTCTTTAGGCGAGAACTCCATCGCGATGAACATGTACTCGCCAGGTGTGAGCCCGGCTATTGACACGCTCCACGGCTTCCACGCTGGGGCGGCTTCGGCGGCAGTGGTCGAACCTTGTTGGACCAACTTTCCATTCTGGAAGACTTTCCAAGCAACGTTGGCTTCAAAGGTCGACGCCATGCCGCTGAGTTTGAATCCCTGAGCACTTACCTGCGCTCCCTCTTCAGGAGAGGTGATCCACACTGGCGCGAGTACTTCATACGTCAATCCGCGTGTGAATGGCTTCGTGGCATCGACATGCCCGGCGATCGATTCCACGATTTTTCCGTCAACCGTTAGTTGAATTCTCTTCACTTGTGTATTGGCGGCAGTTGCTGTCCAGACCAACTGGGCAATTGCCATTGACTCTGCCTCTGAACCGACGTTCATCTTGCCCAACGTGAGATCTATGGTCGCCTTGTCTCCAGCGAGAACGACGCTATTGATCTTCGTTTCTTTGGGCCACAAAGTGACGTAATCAGAATCCTTCGGCTTGCCAGCGATCAATGCGGTCAATGCCGCCGTGATTGGGTCAGTCGTTACCTCAAGACGAACGAACTCACGATAAAGGCGGAATCCACGCGACGTGTCGGCAACCCAATACTGCGCGTATGCCTTTGTAACCACGGTCGGAGTTGCGCTAGTGGTTGGCGTTGATGTCGGACTTGTGGAAGTTGAATGCGTTGGGGTCGGGGTAGGGGATTTCCCACAACCGCTTAAGAGCAGAGCAGATGCAACGAGCGAAGCAGCCAAAACTGCGGATTTCCTTGACTTCTTCATAGCGCAAATCTACCCCGTCTAGGTTGAAGTGGAAAAAGATGCAGCAATGTAGAGTCTTACTCATGTTCGATCTCACTGGAAAACGTTTCTTGATAACAGGGGCTGGCTCTTCTCATGGCATCGGATTCGCCACAGCTCAGGCGCTGCAACAGCTGGGGGCCTCCGTCTTTTTGACTTCTCTTTCGGACCGTGTGCATGATCGTGCAAGGGAGATCGACGCCGTAGGCGCCTCCGCCGACCTCACGGACCAGGGACAAGTACAAGAGCTGATCACCATAGTTATGAAGAAACTCGGCGGTCTTGATGGATTAATCAATAACGCGGGAATGACAAGCGTGGTCGACGATGGAAACCCCGAATTCAACTCCATCGATGAGACGTCGATAGAACAGTGGAGAAAATCATTCGCGCGAAACCTCGACTCTGCGTTCCTCGTGACCCAGGCCGTGCTTCCCCATATTCGATTGCAGGAATCCGGGCGCATAGTGATGGTGTCGAGCACGACTGGAACAATTTCGGCCATTCAGAATAATGTCGCGTACGCGTCTGCGAAGGCAGGGCTGGTCGGCTTAACTCGCGCTTTGGCACTTGATGAGGCGAAGAACAAGATCACCGTCAACGCAATTGCGCCAGGTTGGATCGGCACAGATTCCCAAACCAAATTCGAAATACTCCACGGAGATGCAACGCCAATGGGGCGATCTGGAACTCCCGCTGAAGTCGCCAGCGCCGTCGCTTGGCTCTGCTCGCCTGGCGCTTCCTACATCACGGGGCAACTGATAGTTGTTGACGGGGGTAATTCGCTTCAAGAGGAGCGGGGATCTATCTAGTCAGGGATTCAGTTCGAAATCTTCACCGCATACTCTCGATATACAGTTGCAACCTTTACCGAGTATTCCTCGTAAAATTTCTGCTGGCCAAGTTTTTGCGCCTCAAGATGCTCGGCGACACTCTTCCAAATCTTTACTGATTCTTCATCTTTGAAGTACGAAATGGTTATTCCGAATCTCGTTTCTGGGTCCCTCGCACTTACTTCGGAGATGAAGCCCGGTTGAGTTCTGACCAAATCGCTCATCCGCTTTGCCCACTGTGAATACTCTTCGCCATGTTCAAGCGTGCGGGTGGATGTGAAAATGACTGCCACATAAGGAACAAGGGATTGGGCCATATCGAAAGGGTACGCGAACGACTAATTAACTCGCTCGCCTATTTACCCTCGAACGTGAAACTATCTTCCCCTTGCACACGCAAGCAGTAACCATAAGCAAGGGGCCATTCAGAATGACCATAGAGGTTAGAGCGATAAGGGAAGAAGACATAGTTGGCTTTCGGGATGCTCTCGATTCGGTCGCGAAAGAAAGGCGCTTCTTGGCTCGATTTTCGGCCCCGCCTCTTGAACGAACCATTGAATTCGTAACCGCCGGAATCGCTACAAATGTCTCACAATTCGTAGCTCTGGATGGCAGCAAAATTGTTGGCTGGGCTGACATATTTCCCGACAAGTCCGCAGCGATGACACACTCAGGTTCGCTCGGAATTGGTGTTGTCTCCGAATATCGAGGGCGGGGAATTGGCAAGCTGCTCCTCGTCGCCTGTATCAAGCAAGCGCAGGACAATGGCATTTCGCGAATAGTGCTCCATGTGAGGGCAGATAATGAAAAAGCCATTGGTCTCTACACAAGCGTCGGGTTCCAAACCGAAGGGGTGATGAAGAACTACATGCTCATAGATGGGACTTTTTACGACGGCCTAATAATGAGTCTTTTGAACTAGGCCCCGAAACGTCGGTGGCGCATGGAATAGGCACGAAGGGCACGTAGGAAATCTACGCGACGAAAATCTGGCCAATACGCCTCGCAGAAATAAAACTCCGACTGAGCACTCTGCCAGAGCAAGAAACCCCCAAGCCTTTGCTCACCCGACGTGCGGATAAGCAATTCTGGATCTGGCTGACCGGCCGTATAAAGGAAATTCGAAATTGCATCTGCAGTCAATTTCTCGGCGGCGGCCTTTGTCGACAGGCCGTGCTCTGCTGCATCTTCTAGGTATCCCTTAACGGCATCAACAATCTCGCGTCGCCCCCCGTAACTAATGGCAACGTTGACTTCGATGGCATTGGGATTGGTAGAGCGCGATTCGCTCAACTTGCTTTGAAGCCACTCAGGAAGAAGTTCGAGGGATCCAACGGGGTTGATGTTCCAACGCCCCGTCGATTTGAGGCTGTCGACGGTTTCGCCGATGATCGCAAGCAACGCTTGGAGTTCCTCTTCGGATCGTTTGAAATTCTCCGTTGAGAGCAACCAGATCGTGACGATCTTGACTTGTGCTTCCTCGCACCAGCCAAGGAACTCGATGATCTTCTGAGCGCCTGCGCGGTGCCCATGTGCCGCCGTTGTGCGACCTTGCTCGTCAGGATTTTCCTTTGCCCATCTGCGGTTGCCATCGAGAATGACGCCCACATGATGCGGCGTCTGGGTGAAATCGAGTGCTCGGACAAGGCGTCGCTCATAGAGCGGATAAAGCACTGCTTTAACCGCCCGTCGAAAGGCAAGCCCGCGCCGTTTCATGTGCTTGACGGCTACTTCTTCTTCGGAAGGAACATCTTGACGACGCGTCGCTCGGCCACCAGCGATGCAACCGGCAGCGTTCCAGCGAGAATGAAGCCCACCATCTTCGGCAATGCCCACTTCGCTTTGATCGAGAGTTGGATAGCGGTGAGAACATAAATCGGATAGAGATATCCGTGCGCGATCGGGATCCAGACCAACTTGCTGTGAAGATCGGGGTCGTGACCAAAGGCCTTTATGGGCACATAGACAAACCACAGAAGCAAAGACATGACACCAGAGATAATCGCCATTATTCGGTATCGCTGGACAGTGCCATCGCTAGTGCGAGCCATATTTTCTCCCTGGTTTCCTAGTTCTCGTTGGGGGCAACTCTACGTTGGTAAAAGGGTAGGAAAAGCACGACCCCGGCCATGAACCACCAGATCACCACATATGAGAGGTGTTGCCAGTAGAACCCAGGCACCGCAGAGCGGGGGCTCGGAGGCGCAATCCTTGCGCGGGTGATCTTCTGGCCATCTGTCGACTCGCTATCAGCGATCACATAACCGTCGTATAGGTTGCGGGAGGTCTGATCCACAACAAGAGCGCTGTCTAGTCGTGACAAGACCGACTGGGACGATTGAACAACATCGTCATTCTGATGTGGCATGAGTTTGCCGGTGACTTCGACCACTTGATTGGATGCGATCGGACTGAGTTGCCGCTGCGACCAGAGACCGCGGACAACCAATATCGCACCGTCAGGATCGGTTGCGAGCAAACCCACCTCCCACGAATGTGATTGCCCTGCACCGTCCACCTGATAAGGCGCCTGAAAATCGGCAATGTAGATTCCGCGGAATTTCACATTCCTTAATGTCGCATTGGCCGGCAGTGGGATCCGAGTCGGGACAGATGTTACCTCACCCTATTCGGTCACATGGAATACCGATCTCGTTCCCGACCAGCCGTCCGGGACCATCAAGCTTCTGGCGCGGATCCGCGACAACAATGGTGTGTGGTATGTGACCAGTGAGAAAACCGGCCTTTCACTCTCACGGTCCAGCTCGCTGAAACTCTACAAAGCGAGCGGTGTCCCGGAGCGTTTCAACGTTCGGTTGACGCGCGAGACCAAAACGTGTACGATTAACATCCCAGATAATCTTACCTCGGCCTCGCAGGCTCGACTGCTCGTGACGACCTGGAATGGCATCAATTACCAGGCGCTTCCGGGTGAAACCGGCTATACCAAGATCAACAACCACACGTTTAGTCTCTACGGTGTCCGCGAACACTGGGGCTTTGATGTGGTCAGCGTTCCGCTCAACCGGATCAACACCGGAAACAACACATTCACCGCATACTCAAATTCCTCAGGGACGGGGATCTGGATCCAATGGCCGGGTCCTGCCCTGCTGGTCACCTACGGTTCGCCCGTCCCGATTCAGCTTTCGTCGTTCTCCGGTTTCACGCTGGCTTCCGGCGGAGTGCATTTGAGCTGGAGGACGGAAAGCGAGACCAACAACTTCGGATTCGTGATTGAGAAAGGCTCCCAATCGAGCCGGAGGCCTTCGAGGCCATTGCGAACAGCTTTCTCCCGGGACACGGAACGACCGTCCAGCCTCAGGAGTACCAGTACACTGACTCTTCCGCTTCGGTAGGCGTCTGGTACTACCGGCTGAGGCAAATTGATCTGGACGGCACAATCAACTTCCACGAGCCGATTCGTATCGATGTGGGATCAGCAACCTCCGTGGACGAAGAGACTGTTCCTACGGAGTTCACACTCCAGCAGAACTACCCGAACCCCTTCAATCCCTCGACAACGATCCGCTTCGGGCTCCCGCAGGGAGACTATGTGAAACTCATCGTCTATGATATGCTCGGACGCGAGGTGCAACGGATCCTTGAAGGCCCCCAGACAGCAGGGTTCCATGAGGTCACCCTTGACGCCGAGAACCTGCCGAGTGGCACCTATCTGTATCGCCTCGAAACGCCAGCGCGCAGCCTGACCAGGAAGTTCATAGTGCTGAAGTAGACCCATCTCACTTCACCGCCGGTTCTCCGGCAGGGCCTAGTTCTTTTCAGGGGGCCTTGCCGGCTGTCCCTCCCAGATCCGCCATACCTTGCATATGGGCCCCGTTTTCTCGTCTTTCTAATACAGGGACACATTCGGGCGTCACACCATGTGACCTCGGATACAGTTCGGCCCACGGCGGTTTGCTATGTTGCACACGTCAGTTTGTACCAGCCGATCTGATCTCACGTCCAGGTGTTCTGCGGGCGAAGCTTCCTCCTCGCCCTCTGACATCCCTGAGCCCGTGAACTGTGTTGAGAACGAACTAATACATTTCACCATCAATAACCGTGCAGGTAGGTACAGCCTTATGACGAGAGAGACCGTGTTTCGGTGTGTCGGGGGTGACCCTTGCGATCCTTGCTTTGGGCTTGGGAATGACCCCGGATGTCCACGCTCAGGCTCGTTTTGTGATCACCGGGAGCAATTCGCGAATTGCTGGGACCCCGAACAACCTCACGATCACAGCGCTTGATGCGGGAGGATCAACGGACACTGGCTATGACGGGGCCAAGTCTCCTGACGTTCTCGGGGGCATCAACGTCCCCCAACGGCCAGGTCCCTGTTGTGGTGGACGTGTTCGCCAACTGGATCCCCTTCGGATCGCCGACGACCATCAATTTCACCAGTGGTGTCGCCTCGGTGAGTGCGGGTGCCAACGGCGTCATGAGACTCTACCTCGCGGGTACGAGTACAATCGCGGCCACCGACGGTACGCTCAATACCACGGGCGCCGACCGCCTGGTGGTGACGGTCACTCCGGGGCCTCTTGGCAACTTTGTGCTTTCTCTTGCATCTCCGCAGGTCAACGGGCAGGACTTTAGCGGCACCAACACCCTCACGGCGCGGGACGAGTGGGGGAATACGGCCACAAGTTTCAACGCGGCCTCCGACAATGTAACACTCACGGCGAATGCTCCCCTAAGCGGGACAGTCAGCGGCCTGGGCTCCGGGAGCAACAACGTGCTCAATCAGGCAGGCAATTTTTCCTCAGGTGTCGCCGACCTGACCTCTCTCGGCATGCGCTACAGTGGTTCGACAACCACCGGTACCTTCACTGCAACCTCGGCTAGTGGGAAGACCGGCACTTCGGGATCGGTCACAATCACCATCGGGGGAGCGACAAAGCTCTCTTTTGTCCAGCAACCGACGAACGCTGAAGCGAGCGCTGTGATCTCGCCGGCGGTCACCGTCCAGTTGAAAGACGCCGGAGACCAGAATGTCCAGGTTCCAGGCGTTTCGATCACTCTGACACTGAGTTCTGGCTCTGGCAGTTTGAGTGGAACAGTCACACGCCAGACGAACGCCTCAGGCCTTGCTACCTTCAACGATCTCAGCATCGGCTCTGCGGGCCAGAAGCAACTGACCGCCGCCAGCAGCGGACTTTCCTCAGCGGTCAGCAGTCTGTTTACCGTAACTGCCTCTTCCAGACCTACGATTTCCATCTGGTATGGAAAGCGACAGACATTCCGGCAGCGCGGGGTGAGCCAGCGCTGGGCCGACATCCTCGGGAACGTCACCGATTCCGACGGCCGTCGCCACACTGACAGCCACGCTCAATGGTGGGGCCTCAAGGCCTCTGAGTATGGGACCTGACACCCGGCGTCTCAGCAAGCCAGGGGATTTCAACTTCGATATTGGATGGTCGGAGCTCAACCCTCTGCCAGATTCCAACCTCGTGATCATTACCGCCATCGACAATAATGCCAATGTTCAGCGGGATACTGTGGTCGTCCGCTACGTCCCCGGGACCATTTGGGGACTCCCATACACGGTGGCCTGGGCGAACGATGCAAGTCTGACGGATTCCGCCCAGATCGTAGACGGCATTCTCGATGCGGGCGCCGGGTGGAGTTCGGACCGTTGACCCAGGCTACGACCGGCTCATCGCTATTGGCGATACGCTCTGGACGGACTACGAGATCACAGTACCAATCACGATCCATAGCATCGACTCTTCAGGGTACAACCCCATCAGCACGCGCCCGATCATTGGCCTACTCTTGCGATGGGTCGGCCACACCGATGACCCGGTTTCGGGGTGGCAGCCGAAGACGGGGTGGAGGCCGTACGGGGCCCTCGGCGTGTATTCGTTCGTGCCCGGATCGCCACGACTCACGCTGGACGACGTTGTCGACTACAGTGGTAAGAGACTCCAGTTTGAGCAGACCTATAACTTCAAAATGAGAATCCAGACCACTGGAGGAAAGACCTTCTATGGGCTCCGCGTCTGGCCCATCGCCCAGCCTGAGCCCAGCACGTGGGACTTGACCAGGATTGATTCGGTGCAGACCGTTCGCCGCGGATCGTTCCTGCTCATTGCACACCATGTGGATGCTACCTATGGGGCCGCGCGGTCACGCCGGTGATTGCGGACGTTGTCCCTCCGACGATCTCGGGGATCGAGAGGCTGACAGGGCGCTACTCGGCGGAGATCCGCTGGACCACCGATGAAGAGGCCAATGCCCGGGTCGATTATGGCCTGACGGCCTCGTATGGATCCCAAGTCAGCAGGTCCTCCTACCGCACCGACCACGCATTGGTGATTGAAGGTCTGGAGGACAATACGGTCTATCATTACCGGATTGTCTCGGCAGATTTTGCGGGCAATCCGGCAGTGACGGGCGACAGAATCTTCATCACCAAAGGGGCATCAACGATCACTTCGGATGACTTCAATACTCCGACGCTGAACACGAACCTGTGGGTCCCCGTCGACCCCCTCGGCGATGTTACCGAGAGCATGACGGGGACACAACTCTCGCTTGCTATCCCGGCGGGAACCTCCCACGACCCGTGGACGGGCGGAAACAAGGCACCCCGGATCCTGCAGCCGGCTAACGACACGGACTTCGAACTCGAAATCAAGCTGGATTCCCCCGTCTCGCAGTCGGCGCACGGGGCCGGGATCATAATCCAGTCAGATCCTTCGAACTATGTCAGGTTTGACTTCTATAGCGACGGCTCCAAAACGCGTGTGTTCGCCGGTGCAATCGTCAACGATACCGGGACCCCAAAGATCAACGTGGTCATCGGGAACAACAATATCGCACCCCTCTATTTGCGTGTGCGGAGGGACCGCAATATCTGGACAGTCTCCACTTCAACTGATGGGGTCGCCTGGACGGAGCAACCATCCTTCTTGGCTGATCTGGCTGTAACGGCCGTTGGCGTCCATGCGCTCACATCCGGGTCTCCAGCGCCGTCCTACACTGCACTCGTTGACTATTTCCGCAATACGCAGACTCCTCGCGTTCGGGCTTCGGTGCGCGTCTTCCTCGAAGGCCCCTATGATCCAGGAACCGGAGTAATGCGAACACTGCTGCGTTCGGGCGGCTCGCTCACCAGCCGTTTCCCGGGAGCCGTTATTCCCGGCAACGCCGTCGATAGCATTGCGCTGGAAATCCGCAACGCCGCCAGCGCAGCAGGTTCGACAACCAGGAAGTTTACCTCTGCGTGGCTCATGCGCGATGGGACAATTCGGAACAGGCAAGATACCACGCTGAACTATGTAAGCTTCGACACTCTCGGGGGAACTACTACGTTGTGGTCCACCATCTGAACCACATCCCCGTGATGACGCCGGCACCGTTGTCCCTGACCGTGACTTCTGCAACGACGCACGATTTCACGGGCTCTGCATCTCAGGCCTACGGCTCGGGTGGAATAAAGCAGGTCGGCCCGCTTGCCTTCGCCATGTGGGCTGGAAATGCGGCCAATGGCGACGAGATCGTGAATGCTCAGGATCGCCTGATCGTGAAATTCAATCTAGGTGCCGTGGGCTATAACGTGGCTGACCTCAACAGAGATGGATCGGTCGGCCCAGAGGATGCCGCCCTCGTTCGCGCGGCCACGGGCAACGAATCAACTCTTCCTTAAAGACGCGGAAAATCAGGAGCCTAGACAAGTATGAGTATCAATCGTGTTGCTGTTGCAGCGTTGAGTCTGCTGGCGATCCTGGCGCTGGTTCCCCCTTCAGCGCCCGGCCAGACAGGCGCGGCATTCATGACGGTCGATGTTCCGGGCTCGACCATGGACGTGAGCGTGTACCTCCAAGCGGGCTCTACAGCCTGGAAGCTGGGGATGGCATCGTTTGTCTTTCGCTATGACACGACGGCGATCGCCTTTGAATCAGAGCTGGCAGAAGGAACGTGGGATTCCGGGCAGTTCCCTGCTTCCTATGGGGATCAGTTCTCCGCGCGCTATCACCATGGGCAGGGCCAGTCAATCGAAATCGATTTCACTGGTTCCAGTGGAAGCGGGGTCTTTGTTTCCATGCTCCCGACACTGGTCGGTACACTTCGCTTCACGGTGAAAGACGCTGGCAAGAACCCTCTCATCCAGTGGTCGGGCGATGGGACGTTTGTCTCCGATGATCTCGGTATCGATCGCACGTCGGGGATTACCTTCACAAACCCCATAGTCGGGGGTGTGGATGATGAGACACTGCCCACAGCGTTTTCCCTTGAGCAGAACTACCCCAATCCGTTCAACCCTGCCACTACCATTCGCTATGCAGTTCCAACGTGCTCGCCATCCTTAAAGAATTGGAAATCGAGGCGGAACCCGTATTGGCGCATTCTGCATTAGGAGATGTGGTTCCTCTCCGCGTACCCAGCGCGCTGGCGTTCAACCACATTCTGGTGCGCGCAACGGTAAACGGGGAAACGCTGTGGCTGGACGGGACAGGTCTTGGTACCCGATTGGCCGATATTCGCGATACGCCGCCATTGGGCCATTTGCTTCCGGTGCGTGCAGAGGGTGCGCAGCTTTTGAAGATTGAGCTTCGGCAACCCGCAAGGCCAACAATTGATCTTACCGTCGATGCTGACGAAAGTACCAGCCTGGATCTGCCGTCGGTGGCAAGTCTTACAATGATTGCTCGCGGCGAGCTTGCGAACACGTTGATTTTGGCAAAATCACGTTTGCCAGAAAAAGACCAACGCGATCTCATCAACGGCATGCTTCAGAATTTTGTCGGGGAAGCACAATATGAAACATTGAAATCGATAAGCGACCCCGATAGCGGATCGGTTAGCATCAAAGGTCGCGGAGTATTTAACAGTGGCTGGCAAACTCAGGACCGTCGCTCGGAACGCTGGCTATCGCGCGCACCTCAGGTAATCTCTTTTGATCCCGACCGTGCGCGATCGTCTTGGTCCGACATTCCGGTTTTGACACGCCCACCTGAATTATATCGATATAAGTTGCGGATAAGGTTGCCAGACGGCGGCACAGGCTATGCCATTGAGGGCGATAAAAGTTTGGACACTGTCATCGCAGGAACCGCGTTCAAAACATCCGCTGTAATCACAGACGGCGTCCTCACCGTAGAAGAGTCTTTTGCCACGTCGGGAGCAGAAATACCCGCTGCGCAGATCCCGTCTGAGCGAGAGAAAGTCGCAACCACCCTTTCCCGCGTTCCTCGCTTAATTGCACCTGCCGACGCACGGCGTCGGTGGAACTTGACTGGCGCTGCTTCAACGTCTCAGCTCACAGCCATAAAAGCTATCTATGCGAAGGCTCGCAATACTGCGGATGAAGAAGATATTACGCCTTTAACCAGTAGCTCCTCGTTCCTGCGTGGCGTTGGGGATTACAAGGGCGTGATCGACGTGTTGACTCAACAGATATCGCTTGTGCCCTCGGGTGACGCCTATCTGGAACGTGCCGCGGCCCGTCGCGAAGCGGGGGACTTAACTGGCGCGCTGCGTGATGCACAGGAAGCAAGAAAACTCGACACTGCGTCACTATCGGCGATTGGAGCTATCGCCAGTTATACAGCAGAGTTGGGTGACGTTCCAAAGGCCGTCGCGCTGCTGGATGAGAGAATTGCGCTTGGCGGTAAAACACGGGACGATTACCGCAGAACAAAAGCAGCGCTTGTGGGCGAGTTTGGAGATCCGGAACCTGCTCTTGCCGAGCTGGATTTGCTGAATACCGAAAAACCGGGTTCTCCGATGATCCTGAATGAGCGCTGCTGGATAAAAGCAACGCGGAAAGTTCAACTTGAGTCGGCGCTCAAAGACTGCACATCGGCCATCGAACTCAGCGAAAGCTCGGCAACAATATTGGACAGCCGGGCACTGGTCTGGTTTCGGCTCGGGCGTTACGAGGACGCCCTTCGAGACCTGGATGCGGCACTTCTCCAATCACCGGGATTGGCAAGCAGCCGGTTCCTTCGTGCCATAGTGTATAAACAACTGGACCGCACAAAAGAGGCCGCGAGTGACTTGGCTATAGCGCGCCAGATGTCGCCTTCCGTAGAAAGCACTTACATGCGGTTTGGGATTAAGTCATAATGTCCCAAGCAGCGGTTTTATAGGTTCGGCCAAATCGCCAGTTGCTGATGCAAACCCCGAAAAAGGCGGGTCAGCGTAACCCCGGGTACTAGCGATCGCTGATTGTGACTGTTGGATCCTGTTAGCCAGTCAGCGCCT
>CAWJOR010000003.1:0-8539 GCA_963844465.1 uncultured Actinomycetota bacterium
GCTCTTCTTTCAGCCAACACACGCTTCCGCGATGGCGCGCCAATACCATCTCCGGGGAAAGCCTGTTCGTAAGGTTTTCATAGAACTCCGCAGTTCTGGTGACCTGAATCCGCTTAAAGTCGTTCATGCTCGACAAGGCGTACTGCATGGACGTGAGTGCGCTGCCATCGCCCAGGAGTGCAAAGTCCGACCACAAGGTACACCCCAGAAACCTAACCCCACCAATGGCCACCACATCAGTCTCCAGAAAACTCACCTTGCAACGATGCGCTTCCTCTCGCAACGCATCCAGCAGCCCGATCCAGTGCTGCCCATAGAACTCATGGTTACCCGCGACATAGAGAATGGGCTTGTCGGTGAATGTCTCCCTGGCCCAGCGAATACCCCTGGTGCCTTCGTCTATGTCACCAGCCAAGATGACCACGTCGGCATTGCTGTCTGCGACGCTCGCCGTTAGGTGACTTTGGATTGAAGGGGCGCCGATCCAGGTGCAGGTCAGAGTAGACGAGCAGTTTCATGCGGCTTTCTGTGTTTGACTCAGCCAGAATTCTACAAATCCGCTGAGGTTTTTATGCTGGGAGTCCACCATTTCCAGTCCAAGGCCGCAATTGGGTGAGCCATTTGCTTCGCGCGTTATCAGTGCGCAATGGGTAAGTCCAGCGATCCCCTGGTGGTAGGGCAAGTAGTCGTCTACGAATGCGACGGGACGTATTGAGGCAATAGCAGAAGCTTTAGGGCTTACACCATGCCCCGTGCGTTCTGTAGTGATTACCCGCCCTATCGGAAACCCTGCCGTACGCAGGTTGTGAAGTCTCGCGTCCGCAAAGTCAGCGTCCATGGCAGATATACAAGTCAACTCAATGCCAGCGCTGGTGAGCGCGTGACATGCATCCACTGCACCCTCAATGGCAGGAATTGTTGACCAGAATGACGCATCGAATTGCGCCTGGAAGTGGGCCAAGCCGAGTACCGCTCAAGTGTTCCACCATCCAGCGATCGATAGGCCAGTAAGCCTGGCTGTCGCGAATTTTTGGCTCAATTCCAAAGGCCCGTTCCCACGCTGCACCATAAGCTGCGTGGTAGTCCAACAAGACTCCGTCTGCGTCTAGCGCTATTGCTTTGCTCTGTGATGCACGGTGCATTGATCAAGCAGCGGCACTTTGCGGGGCGCCACGTGACGGGTATAAAAACCGGATAGACCTGGATTTCAGATCTTTGATGGGCGTGCCCAGCATGGAGTGGGCATACCACTTTCCATCGCAGGTTTCATAAAGATCAGCGGTCTGTCCTTCTTCTCCAGGCTCCGGTGCGGACCAGGCTGCGCGAAGTTTGTCCATCTTCCAGTGGTCAGAGCCATTCATGTGCCCAGGCGTCACGATTTGTACTGAGTCAATCTTGATCCTTGGTCCGTGATCTTGACTGAAAAACTGCTCTGCTGACATCACATCTGACAGAAGCAGAGTTCTTCCGACTTCAAATCCATCGTCTTCATCAGACTCGGATTGACGGAAAGAAACCATGAACCACGGAGTGAACAAAGACAATTCCACGGCCCTCCAATATGTCTCTGCACTATCAGCAAAGAAATCCGAGACAGGCGACCTATATGCGATATGAGAGATGAACATACTAACTTCAAATGAACACTATAGATTGTAGCTCTTTAGGGTTCATTGTTAATTAATCGGTGTGCATGACGCACACCAAATCGCAGCCCAACAATTTCGCCGGTGCATTGAAATACGCACGAAAAGCAAGTGAACTCAGCCAGGAAGCCTTCGGTTTGGTCTCCAGCCGGACCTATGTCAGCACTTTGGAGAGAGACAAGAAGTCACCCACCCTGACGAAGGTCGATCAATTGTCAGAGGTGATGAATATTCATCCTTTGACTTTATTGACGCTGGCCTATATGCGAGACAAGGAAGGCGGCTCGCCGGACAATTTGTTTGCACGGGTATTGAGCGATATTTCAAAACTGCGTGGATAACTTTGAATAAACGTCAACGCTCAGATGCCAGGATGGGATTGAACCCGGTCGTGATGGTGCAAGACCGTATGAAATATCACTTTACTCAGTTCTATCCTGCCCGCCTTTTTTGAAATCCAGCGAACTTGCACTCTTTTTGAGCAATCCATTCATCGCTAGGCAGTCAGGTGCGTGTTCCACTCAAACACCGCCTACAACTCCTTTCCAAAACCGCCAGTTATTCCGTTCGGTTGCCGGACAGCGATTCCAGTTGTCAGCGCCGGTTTGACGGCGCATACAACAGGCCGTCAGTGGCGGTTTTTGGGACGGCCCGTGGCAAAATTGAACGTCCCTTGTCGAGGGCGGATATCCAATCGCTAACCCCAGTTGGACAAGATCCCTATGACTTTTTCATGTGTCATTCGATATGCCGGGTTCTCAAAAATTCACCAGCTGACGCTTTTGACTCTTCCATACTTACGCACTGCCGACGCGAGCTCGGTTGAATGACTCCTTCAGCTGGTAGCTACTAAACTTTCAAACATGGGCAACGTCTTATCTGCAAAAAAGAGCTTGGGCCTTGAGACTCAGATGAGTTCCAGGGCCCGTCTCCGCTGAACCGCTACGGCTTGGTAGCCCGCGTCTTGCGCATGGATTCCCCCTTAAGCTCAATCCGATGAGCACTGTGAACCATCCGATCCAAGATGGCATCGGCGAGCGTTGGATCTCCGATGTATTCATGCCATTGCGGAACAGGTAGCTGTGACGTAATGGCCAGCGAGCCGCCGCCTGTTCGGTCATCGACAATTTCCATTAGATCCTGCCGGTTGCGATTGGACAGTGTGGAGAGGCCCCAGTCGTCGAGAATCAAAAGTTTGGCTTTGGACAGCTGTGTGCGCAATTTTGGCAAGCTCCCATCGCCGCGAGCGATTTCGAACTCCTCAAGCAAACGTGTACACCGGTAATAGATTACCGGTAGTCCCCTGCGAATTGCTTGATGGCCGAATGCGCAGGCTAACCATGTCTTGCCAACCCCAGTCGGACCAGTCAAGATGAGATGTTGGCCATGGTCAATCCAGTTGCAGTTCGCCAAGCTTGCGACCTGTCGCTTGTCAAGACCGCGGCTGGACTTGTAATCGATGTCTTCGACACTGGCTCCCACCTTCATTCGCGCATTTTTGGTGAAGCGTTGGAGGCGCCTGTTGTCTCTGGATAGACGCTCAGCGTCAACCATCATAGCTATCCGGTCTTCGAAGGAAAGGCTGTGAATTGATGTATTGATACTTTGGTGTTCCAGAGCTTGTGCCATGCCGTTCAATTTGAGTTTCCGCAGTCCGTCTAGGGTTTGTTCAATTAGCATTGTGTAGGTCCAGAGTCTTTGAAATAAGTGGCGCCGCGCACGTTTTGGTGTAGCGGCAAATTGCGGTCGGTGGGCGTGTCGTCATGCTTTAGGCGCAAGCGACCAGTGTTCAAAATGGAGCGCACGCTTTTGAGCGAAGGGGATTTGATATCCAGCGCCCGTTGACATGCCGCTTCCACCAGCTCGTCCCCGTTCTGCCGGACGAGTTTTTGGATGCCTTCGCACGCGGGCATATTCATCTGCGGGACTTTGCAGTCGAGCATGTGTTCGATAACACTTGCGGTGCTGACCCCTACAGTTTTTGCCCACGCTTTGAATTTCTCAGGGGTTCGCTCTGCATAGGCACGATGATTTGGTGGTTGATGGCCGGGATCAGTTGTGTGGCCTCCGACCACATGGCTCCGCTGATGACTCGCAACACGGGAACCCGTCTGGTACACCTCCACCGTAGAAACAGTAAGGCGAGTCTCTACCTTCTGTCTAACTAAGTGATGCGGTACCGAGTACCAGTGGCGATCCGCCTCCACGTGATAATCAAGTGGCACAGTTTGAGGAGAAGACCACTCCGCGACTTCGTATCTTGTAGCCGGCAGTGCCTGCATGTGCTGGCGCTCTAGTTCCTCAAAGCGAGTCCGTCTGCATCCTGGAATTTTCTTAAATGGTCTGTTGTTTACCAGCTCCACCAGTTGGGCAATCTCTTGGTTTAGTTCGGCCAGAGAAAAGAATGTCATGTTGCGCAGGCGCGCCAAGATCCAGCGCTGCACGATCAAAACACCGCCTTCCACTTTGGGCTTGTCCTTGGGCTTCCCAGGTCGCGCTGGTAGAACTACCATGGCGTAGTGCCCGGCCATGTCTTCGTAGCTACGATTTAGTAAAGGCTCACGCCCAGACTTGGTTACAGCCGAGCGTAAATTGTCTGGAACTACGACCAGCGGGGCGCCTTCAAAGTACTCCAACATTTGGACATTTACCTGTATCCACTCAGGAAGCTTCTGCCGAGGCGTCGCTACTGCGTAGGTCAAGTTGGAATAGCCCAGCACTCCGACGAATAGTTCGACAGGAATGATCTCCCCCGACTGCTGGTCAACGTAATGTGGACGTTTTCCGGAATAGTCCACGAATACAGCATAACCAGGCACGTGTGATTGCCTCATCGACACATTAAGCTTCTGCAGGTGCTCGCGCAGATGGAAGGAAAATTGCGAGTACGACAAAGCGTCTTCGGGCCCCTGAAGTCGGTACTCTTCCCAAAGCAACTGTCGGGTTACGCCTGTCTTGCTGAGCTCTTTTGCCACTTCCGCAAAGTCGGGCATCCGCTTGGCAATCAAGCGTCCTTTGGCATTGTTGAATTTGGCATCCAGTTCTCCAGCCGTCAGATTGGCAATATCACCCCACTGAATTCGCTGTGTGGCGGCCGCATTTCTATACCGTTTCACGGTGTTTCGACTGACCGCTAGCGAACTGGCAATCTGGGTTAGAGGCATCGTGGTGGTCAACACCAGCCTCAAAATGTCTTTTATCTTGCTCATAGATTCTTCATCAATAACGCCGCTGGTGTTGACCATGTACAGTCAACGGTCAACGACGCGTTCATAAAATGCAGGACGCACTGAGCTCTTACCGAACTGCGATTTATAGAAAATCGACATCATTCGGTTGACGCTCTGAACAGCTCACGCCATAATGAAGATGGAACACCTATCAAATGTTCATCCCCCTGAAGGTCCTATGAGTTCGTAGCTCTGGGGCCTTCGTTCTTTGTGAATCCTGCGCTGCTGGGGCGTTGAGGGGGGTTAGGACATGGTCAGCCCTCCCATCTCTGCAGCAATAGGGTCTTGAGCAACTTTTTGCATTGCAAAGCCTGGACCAGAAGACGCGGCCATCTGCGCCTCCAGCCACTTCTCAACTTCCGTCTTGATAAACAAGCGGCGTTTTCCTACGCGGAATGACGGCGGCATGGGCATGCCCATGCTCAGACGATTTCTGGCCGTATGGTCAGAAATTCTCAGTATCTTGCTGATTTCAGGAAGGGTCAGTGTGTCCATGGCATACCCATAAAAGTGACAGATTTACACCGATCGGGATGCTACGGACTGTGGCAAACTGAATCTACTGCGTTTTCAGGACACTTGATTCTTTGCCTCTCTACCTTGAACATCTGCCAGCTGTTTCCGAGAGTTTCAAGGATGCGCACGCCATCTGGGAAGCTTTGCACGCTATCAAATTCGAGGTAGCCGAGCATCCCGTCTCCCCGCGCATAGCCTGGAAACAGGCTTGCCTCCATCTGCGGCCGTTGCTACCTATCGAGCACCGTGATGTATTCGCTGCACGATCGCGCCCGAACTGGGACACGCTGTTGATCGCATATGCCGAGCTGGTTGGACGCAGTAAAGGGGACAATATCGATCTGATGAATATGGCGACTGCAGTGAAAGTCTTGCATCGGCATTCGACTCACCCACCACGGGATGACGAGGCGCCACCATTAGTGGAGGTGTCGTACTTCATTCATATGTGCGATCACGCCAAGCTGTCGCTAAAAAAGCTATCCGGTGGAGAAGAGGTCAGAGTCGTCGGACTGTTCCGGTTCTGCAAGTACTGCTGGAGAACCGCAATTTCTGGGCGTTTGATATGCAATGACCACGCCTCGGTACTCGTGGATGGAGATGCAAAGGTCACCGAAGCACTCCTTTCTGAAGCAAAAACATCTGCATCTCGGCGAAAGCAGGCCTACCGTCTAAAGTTGAGGTTTGATGCCGCCATCTCGAAGTTGGTTACGAACGAAGTGATGGAGTTTCACCAGAGTGAATTCAAAGCGGATGTATTGCTACCGGAATTCGGTCGATTCGAATGGCTCGAGCGTCGAAGACCAATGGTCGCCAGGCTTCTTTCGGAACTCTCCAGTGAGATCAATGATGCCAACATGGCGGTATTGCTGCTAAAGCTTCTGCACGACCCGGATGTAATGCAAGGTGTTTGGAAAGATACCTATTTGAGGTTCAATTCCTCTGTGATTGAATTTCCCGAGTTAATCTGGCCAATGCTGGTCCGAGCTGAGGCGTGGTTCATTGTGCGGAATGAAACCCGTAAGAACTGGGGCGGAGTGCGAAAAAATTCTGGCCGCTTGAAAGTTAGTTGAGAACGCTGACTTTCGTTGATGACCACTAAATCCAATCGGTCAATTCAATCTATCTGATCAGCTATTTCCGGAACGGTGGTCAGCGACTTCCGGAATACGCACTTGGTAGAAAGTCAGTCGCCAAACGAAATAACTTTCCAAGCAAAAGTGATCGTCGAAGATGTACAGGCTCTACCCTCTCGGATCAATTTCGCAAGACCGTAATGCACTTTGGCTTTTCTATGAGTGGAATGATTCATTTGAAAACCGTGAGTGGAGGCCTTGCGTCAATCACTTCCTGAGCGAAGTTACCAAACTAGGCTATGAAGTGGTCTCGCTGCCGTCGCCACCATTTACGCCTTGTGAAGACTTCATAGAGATCGCGTACTTAGTGGCCGGAATCAGAACAACATTTACATCTGACCATTTGCTCTCTCTGATCACAATCGATTCACAAGATCCACAGGTTTTTCTCAGTATATGGAGTGAACTTGGCGACCGAATTGGCTGGCATCTGCATTAGCAGTGCCAAATGATTTCATTGGGCGGGGTGTCTCTATCGCTCAATATCCCCCAAATGGGGGATGGCGTTTGTGAATTTCCTCACGCAAAATTTGAGCTTCGTATGCAAGCTCCCTCAGCTGGCAGGATCAAAAGCAATCCTATGAAACTCACGCTCTCACTGAAACCCACAATGAATCAACCAAAAATACTGATTTCCCTGATTGCAATACTGACCTTGAGTTTTGCTCAAGCCCAAGTAAAACTTGAATTTGCATGGCCCGATGGACTTCAGGCCACAGTTACACAAACTAAGAATAAGACTCGCGAAGGAACTCCGTCCAGACTGCCAAGCGGGGTGTCTGCGGTTTTCGACATGAAGGCAAAAAAGACAGCAGAAGGAGTCGTTGTATCCCAAAACAATTTCCGCCTCGATACTTCTGCACTTCCCGCCTCATTCTCTGATGTAGAGCGCAAACAGCTAGAGATATTTACTCAAGCAGCAATGCCGTCCTTCCTTGTAAGTCCGGCAGGCGATTTTCAGCGACTAGAGGATGTGAGTGAATTTAGGGACTCACTTTTTTCTATTTTCCGTAAGGCGATTCCCTCTCTTGCGAGTGATCCAAAACTCAACGAATTGTTGAAGCAAATTACGTCAGATGCCTCGCTAAATGCATTGGCGTCCGCGGATTGGCACCAAACTGTCGGATTTTGGGCAGGTGGAACGCTAGATGTCGGTGAGTACTACAGGACTGAAACCCCTAGTGCAATTCCGTTCTTACCGAACAAGACATTCAAGATGATTTCGCGCTTCAAGATCGTGGGCAAGGTAGCCTGCAGCAGAATGGGGCAAGATCGAGATTGCGTTGAGATTGAAATGGAAACGAAGCCAGATCCTGCCGAGATCGCTTCAGCCATTGAGGAGCTGATTAAGCAATTTGCTGCTTCGCCGGCAAGGAATTCGACGGAAGTGATTGATTCAATCGAAATGACCGTCAATACTCGACTCGTAACTGAACCTAGCAGCCTGATCCCGCATCGCTACAGCACTAACAAGCGAATCGTCGTCACCACCAAGGCCGGGAATGAGAAAAAGGCGCTCTCGGAGACGCAGGATGCTTTAACCACCTATTCGTATCGGGAACGTTAGACCTTAAGCCGTACAAATGCTGAGACTTCTACTTCTGCTGTTCGTGCAAATCTTGCTTTCCGGGTGTGCCACGGAGGGAAAACCTGTGACTGCGCAGAGATGCTGGGAGCACTCCGTCAAGGTGAGCGAGTCAGCTATGAATTTGATTCTTCTTTGCTCCGAGGGCGAAGTCGCGATATCCACAATTCGTTTCGCTAACCCGGACTCCTCGCCTACGACTTGCGCGCAGACTGGGAAGACTGCGCTGATGTCAAACGGCACGAGGAAGTTCAGCTTGCAGAGCGGCACTTGCGCCAACGGTCGAACCCTGGAGGTTCGGAACATAACTTGCGCGGCTGAATCTGATGGTTCGCTAATGTGCAACGCGCCAGATTTTCCGGCCCCGATGAAGTTCTCTCTTTCGCTGTCGGCGTCGTGAGGCACGAGAGGTCTAACCAGTCGTAT
>CAWJOR010000004.1:0-17432 GCA_963844465.1 uncultured Actinomycetota bacterium
TCCCTAAAGAAGATTGAAAAGAACGGAAAAGTTTTCTTCGAAGAAATTCCGAACATACCCCTCTTCGGGCAGCGCATTGAAGACATCGGCATGTTTAGACGGAACGATCTGAGACCTGCTACGAACTTAAAGGCGGTGTTCAAAACAATGCGAAATTTTCTTGCAGCGAATGCCGTAGGAATCACCCGTGACGAGATATTTGCCCAACAGTTAATCAATTTAATCTTCTGCAAGATTTACGATGAGCGATTCACCAAACCGACTGACATCGTGACTTTTCGCGCTGGCGTTGAGGAGGAAGCCAAGGACGTTAAAGACCGCATTTGCAGTTTGTTTGAACTGGTGAAGAAGCAATACTCAGACGTCATTGAAGTCGCTGACTCGGTACTGCTCGACCCTGCATCTTTGATGCATATCGTTGGGGCGCTGCAGCAGTATGCATTGACGGAGTGTGAACGTGATGCGGTCGGCGAGGCATTTGAAACATTCATCGGTCCATCTTTGAAGGGCCCACAGGGACAATTTTTCACACCTCGCAATGTGGTCAAAATGGTCGTGGACATGGTCGATCCTAAGCCCGATGAAAAGATCATTGATCCCGCTTGCGGATCAGGCGGATTCCTGATCGAGGCGCTTCGCCACGTATGGCGATCTGTTGAAGACCAAGGGAAATCTCTTGGTTGGCCAGAGTTGGAGATTCATACTGAAAAGCAAAAAGTGGCAATCGACAAATTTCGAGGTATCGACAAGGACACATTCTTATCAAAAGTCGCCAAGGCTTATATGGCCATCCTCGGCGATGGCCGCGGCGGGGTCTTTTGCGAAAACAGCCTAGAACAACCAAAGCACTGGAGCCGTAAGGCGCGTGAGTCAGTTCAGATTGGATCGTTTGATGTAGTGATCACCAATCCGCCGTTTGGTAAGAAGCTTGCGGTCGAGGGTGAGGAAATTCTAAAGACTTTTGACCTAGGGCACGTTTGGAAATCAGAAAAGGGCGGACCCTTCACTAAGGGAAGTCTGCAAGAAAAACAGCCCCCTCAGATTCTATTCATTGAGCGTTGTCTTGATCTACTCCGCGACGGCGGGCGAATGGGGATAGTCTTGCTTGAGAGTATCTTCGGCATGCCGAAATACCGCTATGTCGTTGACTACATCAATAAGCGGGCACGCATCCTGGCAATCGTGACTCTGCCGGAAGATCTTTTTCAACCCTTCACTCATGCGAAAACATGCGTAGTCATTCTCGAAAAGACACCGGCGACAAGTCCCTACCACATCTTTATGTGTGACGTTAAATGGTGCGGCCATGATAGTCGCGGTAACCCAACATGGGCAATTGATGGTGAGGGTAAAAAGGTAGTGTTGGATGAGGTGCCGAATGTTGCGCCTCTGTATCAAGCGGGCCCAGCGTAAGGAACAAGGAAAGACATGATTCATTATTGGCAGCAGTCTTCTTCGATTCGTGACTCAGTCTACATACCCAAATACTACGACCCCGAACTAGCCCAAAAGCAAGCAGCATTGGCACAGTCTCACAGATGTCAGAGCATCGCGGAGCTAGTCGACTTGGGCCTGTTATCCGCCGAAACAGGCCACGAGATTGGGAAGGCGGCGTATGGAACGGGAGATATTCCCTTTGTGCGAACCAGCGACATTTCCAATTGGGAAATAAAAAGTGCGCCAAAACAAGGTGTCTCGCAAGAAATCTACGAGGAGTACGCAACAGACCAAGACGTGCAGCCGGGGGACATCCTATTCGTTCGCGACGGCACGTACCTTATTGGCACGAATTGCTTCATCACAACGATTGATAAGAATATTCTGTACCAGTCACATGTACTCAAGCTTCGGGTAAATGACAAAGCGAAACTCGATCCACACATCTTGTTCTTGGCATTGAATAACCCCTGGGTCCAACGGCAAATTAGATCGGTCCAATTTACAGCGGACATCATTGACACAATTGGGCAACGCTTTTTTGAGCTAGTTTTACCAATTCCTGCAGACAAAAAATTCCGCCAAAAACTAGCCAAGGACTGCGAAAGGGCGCTGGCAACCCGAATGACTGGTAAAGCTTTCGTGAAGCATTGCTCAAAGATGATGGAGGAGGTGCTAAGGACAGGTAGCACAAAGCCTATTCTGAAATTCATTTCATTGACGCCGGAATCCATGGTCACAGCAGTTTCCAACGAGACTGTTACCGCAGAGTTCGGCACTTTCAGTTCTTTCTGGCAACAGTCTGCCATTGTTGCGAACCAGATATATTTGCCTTCGTATTACGACATCAACATCCCTGCTGAACTGCAGTCACTCTCTCGGCACTGTGAACTGAGAAGTGTCAAGGAGCTTTCAGACAGCAAAGTGATTGAGTTTCATACGGGTGACGAAATCGGAAAGATGGCATATGACACCGGAACCATCCCATTCCTTCGCACAAGTGATTTCGCAAATTGGGAAATCAACCACAATCCAAAGCAGGGAGTGTCAGAGGAGATCTACGTGCAATATGCGGCAGGGCAAGACGTCCAGGAAAACGATATTTTGTTGGTCCGTGATGGCACGTACTTAGTGGGATCGACATGCATCATTACAAAACATGACGTGAAGAGCCTTTTTTGTGGCGGCATGTTCAAATTTCGCATGCTCGGAGGGGACTTGGATCCGTTCTTGTTCCTGGGTCTCATGAATTCGTACATAGTCAAGCGGCAGATGCGTACTAAACAGTTCACGCGCGATGTTATAGATACACTCGGAAATCGCATCGAGGAAGTTGTCCTACCAATACCGAAATCAAACGGGTTGAGGAAAGCGATTTCGGACGCGGTACGCCACGTGGTTGAGTCGCGCATTCAAGCACGAGACACGATCTCAAAATTGTCTCAAGCGATTGCCCCTGAGTAGCTAAATGAGCGACCTTCGGTCGAAACAGCAAGCTGCATTGACCGATGTGAGTTCTCCACACCATGGCCAGCTGTAGTCGAGAAGAAACAAGCTGAAGCGCGCGATGAAGAAGCCCTGACAGAGGATCACATCGGCGGAATTGGGAGCGCTGCCATCTCATGGCCATAGCACGTCCCTTGGCGATGTCGAATGGATCCCAATGGGGTACGATGGAGCCGGCTCTTCGGGTCCTTTCCAGCCAAACTTAGACATCGCTTGAAAATCGTGATACTGTACGCACATACAGATAACTAGTCTTACGTTGTCTTGTGTTGATGATTGAGTGTTTTTGAAAAAATTATGAGTGGATGGCCAGAATTTCTTGCACATAAGCCCGTTGATACGCGCATTGAAATTGGCGCGTACGAATACCTGTGGCAGCAGCCAAATTCGAGCACCAAGCGCATGGCTGAGTTGTTTGGTTCGAACCCCGGTCGACTGCCCTCTGACCTGGTAGATGACATCACTTCAAATCGGGTAGCTGACGAGGTGATGCAAGAGTTCTCGAAACGCGGAGTTAGAAAGTTTGGAGTTCGAATTCACGGTACGTATGACTACCCGGAACGCCTTCGGGATGCGACGGAGCCAGTTGAGTTCCTTTATTTTTTAGGATCATGGGAACTGGCAGATGCGCCACGTCGCGTCGCAGTGGTTGGTACGCGAAAAATATCAGATGACGGTGTCGCGCGGACTCGCAAGCTTGTTCGTGCTCTGATTAAGCATGATTTCACCGTGGTGTCGGGTTTGGCTCAAGGTGTGGACACCGTCGCACATGAAACCGCCATTGCCGAGGGTGGACGCACGATTGCGGTTATTGGGACTCCAATTTCGGAGGTCTATCCGAAAGAAAATGGCGATCTGCAACGTCGAATTGCGTCGGAGTATTTGGTGGTTAGCCAAGTACCTGTGCTTCGATACAGAAGCCAAACTCCCAACTGGAATCGGTTTTTCTTTCCAGAGCGTAACAAGACTATGTCTGCGCTAACCGAAGCCACCATCATTGTTGAGGCAAGTGAGACTTCAGGCACGCTGATTCAGGCCAAGGCAGCCTTGGCACAAGGGCGCAAGTTATTCATTTTGGAAAGTAACTTCCATAACCCATCGATCTCTTGGCCCGCCAAGTTTGAGAAGCTTGGTGCCATCCGAGTACGTGAGTTCGAGGATATCCAGCGCGAATTAGCATGACGATGCCTTCCCGCCTCACAGTCGTTGGCGACTTGGAGCGTCCGGATCATTCGCATCTGCCTGCTGATGCACGTTGCTATTTTTGGGGGGAGTACACGCCCCATGAGCACACGGACGGAAAAAAGTGGACGTACTCACCAACGAATCAGTTGATTGGAAATTTCAAAAAGAAGATGGATCGGGCTGGGCAGTCCGATTGGCGATACAAGCGTGATGCCATTGACACAGTGGCGAGGGCTTTCTCTCAAATGTGGCGTTGGTCTGACTTGCAGCAACACAACCCGGTCTTGATTCCCATGCCTCCGTCCAGGAGTCGCGCAGATCCGTTGTTTGATCCGCGCATGTTGGACGTTCTCAATTTGATGGCGTCGAAGATTACGACTCCCATTGACATTCGTGACTGTCTGACCTTTAGTGGAGTGTTTGGGGCCAGTCATGAGTCTGATGAACGACCCACACCAGACGATCTGTTTGGAGCGTTGCAGTTTGACTCTGCTGCAGGCAAGCCAAATGCAAAACCCGGTGTAATTTTTTTATACGACGACATGCTCACGACGGGTGCGCACTTCGTTGCCGCGAATCGACGATTGGCCGTGCATTTTCCAGGCGTGCAAGTAGTCGGGACATTTGTAGCGCGTCGGCGAGTTCCAAATCCCTTCGAGGCATTTGAATAGCGTCAGAGCAATCGAATGAGATTGCATCCAATTCATGGAAATAAAAAACCCAGCGGATTAGGCTGGGTTGAACCCTTGCGGGCTCCGTTCAGGGAGGAGAAACGGAGGAGCTTTAGGCTCGCCGTTAATGTAGCACGGCAATATTGGCACGGACTGCTGTCGGCCTCACTGCAAAATATGGAGAAATCGTGCTGCCTTTAACACTGCCCCAAGTCACCGAGGTATTTTTTGCACAGGTTTGTGAAGAACAGTGGGCGGAGACGCTGACCTGCCCTACAAGTGCTGTCGAACGATCTTTCCGGAAACATCAGCTGCCGAATGGGGGGTAAGTGCCGTCGACGCACCATCTACCGCTGGCTATTGCCATATTGATCTCGCTCACAACTCCACTGCCCTCGATTTCGACTCCGTCCCGGCAGATCAGCGCCCAGACGTTTTTGGTCCGTTCATCCGCGTCACAAACAGCTATAACGGCCTGCGCGCCCTAGGGTTTGACATCGGGTTCTACCGCAAGGTCTGCAAGAACGGCCTGATCCTGCCGGGCACCGTTATTCGATTCAGTTTCACGCATAGGCAGCGCGAGATTGGGGAAACTGTTCAGTTCAGGATCGCACGAGATCGTCTCGTCAAATTCAAAACCACTTTCACTCATTCGCTGGCCAACCTGCGCAAGTGCGCGGTGCCGCGTGTGCAGTTTGAGCCAGTCGTGCGTGCCGTTCTCAGCCTGCGTCCGCCAGAGTCCAAGCAGCCAGGTGGTCCCCATGAAGGAGACTGGCAAGTCCTGAATTCTCAGATTGCCGAGATGAGTGATCGATATTCCAGTGAGTTGGGTGAAACCGCCTATGCGGTCTTCAACGTTGTCACCGAACTGGCATCCCGCCCGCCGGCAAACCGTTGTGTGCATCGTGACCGAAACAGCTTGCAGCGCTTGGCCGGTTCCTGGCTGACTTCATTCAATGACGCCTACTGCGGGCCAAGCTTTTCGTTAAGCAATCACCTTGAAGAACTTGAAAAGGAACGAGCTACCGCAGCCAGATCGAAAGCCAGAAATGACGCACCTAACTGATGTCATGGCTGCCATAGCGCTTGCGCGGTCGGCTGAGTGCGAAAGCGCCGCAGATCTACCACTCCGTAGCCACAAGCCCATAGACACGGCTATCGTCAAGGGCCCCGACGAACTTCTTGAGATCTTCCAGGGCGCCTTCGAACCATGGCAGTATTCGACCGCCTTTGTAGACTTCAGCGATGAAATCCGCTATCTGAGATTTCGTAACTCGCGCAACCCATCCCCCAAGATCCGTTTGCTCACATACGACACCTGTGGCTTTCACCCATGCATGAAAGTCTGCGTTGTAGTGCTGGGGCGGCGGTGGAAATTCAGGAGATAGGCGCGCGGGAACATTCCCATTCCAATCGCCGTCCCATTTGAACGTCGGGTCTTCGATATCACCGACATACACAACGCACATAGTCATATTGGCCTCCCTGGAGTTTTGATTTGTCTTTCCTGCATTGGTGCGTCAGGTCTATTTCGGGGGAGCGATTTGCAGGCCAGGACATAGCGTTCCTGTGCCGACGTCTCAATTGCATGCGGTCGCACCGCGCGGATCCTCCTTATCGCATCTTGCGGATCGCATCCGCGTTCGACCAGAATACAAGCGGCAACTAACCCAGTTCGACCGAGGCCACCGCGGCAGTGGATCAAGATGCGCTCGCCGCAGTCAAGCCGCTTGTGCAGCTTCGGACCCTCCAAAACCCAAGCGCCTTCGAATCGGTGGTCCGGAATGCTGACATCGAGGATCGGAAGGTGCAGCCAGTCCATTCCCAGGGCGCGCACGTCACGCTCCAGAGTCTGGACGGACAGCATTTGAAATTCATGGTCTTCAATCAGAGTTACGACCGTGGTGGCGCCCCAGTCCCGAATGAATTGCAGGTCTTGCGCGAGATCGCGGTTCCAGTTGCTTGCAGCGTCCTTCTTACCGGGGCACAGGGTCAAACCGAGGGCTGCCCATTGCTGGCTCCAACAGTACCTCTGCAATCTGAAGTGGTGAATTCCGACTATTTTTGACCATCATCTTGTTTGCTTCCCTGTGGCATCGTCGACTTCATCTGCGTACACATCTTGAACCGTGACTTTCAGGATTCCTTCATGCGTGTCTGGGTCAAACCAGAAGGCTAGCTCTTCCTCGCCATAGTCATAGCGCAAGTCAGCGGTGACGACCTGCTCAAACCCGGCCATCTCTTCTGCGCTGAGCGCTACTCCATCGGTGCGTGCTATCCAGATGTCACAGTAGCCAACAACACCGTAGTCCTCCCAGGGGGCGCCGTAGAGGTCAGCCAGATCGATCGGTCTCAGCGACGCGGGCAGGTTGATTCGGGCATAGGCACTTCCGAAAACATCAAATGTCACCGTGTAGGGGGCGTCGGTGACGCTGGCTGGGTCATACCGTTGTTGCTCGATAAACTGAATGACTTTCTGGTTGTCCAGCGTCAGGTAGGCGACAACCATTCGCACAAAGAGGACAGTTCCTTCTAGCAGCAGGCTTGGATCATCGGGCAGATCCAAACTTCGTAGATGGGTCTTGAGGAGCTTGTATCTATCGGCCTTTGCGGCCGCTCGAAAAGACGTCTCCCATTTCGCAAGTGCAAGTCCTGTCGGGTCAGATTCTTCCATATTGGTGCCCCTTTCGTTTGTTGTTTGCATCAGATGCATCGGTTGTACGGTCGTAGGCAGTCGCTACTACGATCACCATCCTGGATATCTATTGAAGTAATAGTCCGCTTCGTCGGTGGAGTATTCACTCGCCAGGTCCCACTCCTTGAGAGTTGCAAGGTCATCGGCCATTTCTTCGATCACTGGCCTGAGCTCTAAGGCTTTGAGCCACAATTCAGGGATCGCCTGCACTCCGTGCATCACACCCAGCAATTGCCCTGCGATTGATCCAGTTGAGTCGCTGTCACCGCTGTGATTGACTGCAAGAATCACACCGGATCTGAAGTCCTGGGCGGACAAGGCGCAGTACAAAGCGATCGCCAATGCTTCCTCCGCGATCCACCCTTCACCCAATTGAGCCAATGCCTCGGCATCATTGGGTCTGGCGGATGCCCGCTGAGTTGCCCGCTGTATGGCCTGCAGCGTTTCCTCATGGCCGGGCTGGGCGATCAATAGAGGCAGCACAGCATCAATTGCTTGCGGTAGCGGCACACCCACCAGAAGTTTCATGACGATGGCCGCAAAGGCACCAGATGCGAGTTGTCCGGTCGCGTGACCGTGTGTAATCGCCGCCGCCTGGCAGCCCAGTCCGAACGAGTATTTCATGGACTCGTCCTGGTGCTGCGCGTTGTCGGCGGCCAGCGTTGCGTAATACATCCCAATGGGGGCGACTCGCATCACGCCGCCGCAACCCTTGCTGTTGTTCCTTGCGGCATCGTCGGGCTTGCGCATGTTTTGCAGACCAGACAGGCAAGTGATGCCGGGTGCTCTGCGCGAGAAAAGCTCCTTATGGCCGATCAGCCAGCCGCTCAAGCCGTCATCGTGCATTTCGTGGTGCTGACCTTGCGTGTGCAGCCAACGCTGGTAGGACCTGGCAATGACACCCGTCATAGGGCAAATGCCACGAACGTTACCGCGCACCCAGCCCCGCATCGCGCCCTCGGCCGTGAACAGGGTCATTTGGGTGTCATCCGTGATCGCGCCGAGCTTGCCAAAGGCAGGCACGAATTCCTTGATTCCACCAGGACCAAACTTCTTGAAGATCTGGTCCCTGGACATGAACTCAACGGGTGCGCCCAGCGCATCACCGACTGCGCCGCCGAGCAGGCAGCCCCGGTAAAGATCCTGAATATGCTTGTCTTTGGGTCGGCGTGGCAGTTGGGTTTTCAAGGGGATCACCCCACACTCACAAAATTGGTGGCGCTGAGCGCTGTCTCACCATCCCATCGATACGCCACCAACGGTCCCTCTTTGGCTGCGCTGTAGTCCACGCACGCAGCACTATCAGACTGCAGCACCGGCTGACCTGTCATCCAGTAATGGCCGAAGAACACCGGTTTTGTGTTGTCGTACGGTGAGCGAGCGTCCCGTGCTACGGCAAGTGTTGGAAGGCGTTCGCGAAGATCCTCAGGCATCATGGCCAAGTCCCTGTAGGTCGTGGCGTTCGTATCCCACCAGCGGATGCGCACGTTATGCCGGGGATGCCCATCCTTGTCATGGAACATGTGCCCAGCTGGCAAGTCGATCTCCAGGCCTTTGGTCAAGCCCTCAACAGTGCGAAATTCCATCCGTCCAGCGCGACTCGCGGAAATCATCAGTTCACGCGTCAATTGCAGGTCTGGCGTCAAGTGTGGTCGTATCTCGCTCATGTAGCCGTCGTGCCAGCAGGCGTGAACGACTCGGATGCCTGGGAGATCGATCCACAAGGGCAGGGTGAGGAACCAGTCGATCACTTCCGCATGCAAGGCAGGATCGTCTTCGACCTCTGCCAGAAAGGCAGCGTGCTGTGACAGGTTCTTTTTCCCAAGCTCGCCATCATGCGGGCGCAAGAACTCGCCATGGTGGGCAGGGTCAGGGCAGTGCCACGCAATCGCATTGAACTCGTGATTGCCCATGATGGCCTGAGCGCTGCCGGCATCGACCATGCGACGAACTGTGATGACGCTTTCCAGCTGCCTTGGCCCCCGGTCGATGAAGTCGCCGACAAAGATCGCAGTGCGTTCTTTATGACGGTAGGCGCCGCCCCGGTTCTCATAGCCAAGCAGGGCTAGCAGGCCATGAAGCTTGTCTGCCTGCCCGTGTATGTCACCAATGATGTCGTATGCCATGGTTCCCTCCCTGTGTACTTAGTTGCATAATGCATATATTATATCTGAGTTATTGGCAAAGTGCAACTATTATGAAGAAACGTGAACTTTACCCCATAGTAATGGTGGACATTGCCATCTTTAGCGTTGAGGAAAATGGTCTGCAGGTACTGCTTGTGCACAGAGCAAACGACCCTCAAAAGGGACTATGGGCCCTGCCTGGTGGTTCTCTAAAACCTGAGGAGGACGACAGTCTGGAAGCTGCCGCACGACGGGTATTGCGCGAAAAGATTGGAGTCGATACCCCCCACCTAGAGGAGGTGTGCACTTTCAGTGGGAAGGATCGTGATCCGCGCGGTTGGTCGATCAGCGTTTTGTTCTTCGCGCTTTTGCCACGTGACCTGGTGAAGGCGGTTGCTAAACACAAAGTAGACGATGTGGACTGGGTCGATGCAAGAGATCACGGGCTTGCGATGGCGTTTGACCATGATGCGCATCTCAAGGAGGCTGTGAGCGTATTAAGGCGCAAGGTGCAGCGACATGCTTTGCCACTGCATTTGATGCCCAGTGAATTCACGCTGACCGCACTGCAGCGTACATGTGAAGAAATTCTGGGGCAGTCGCTGGACAAGAGCGTTTTTCGGAGGCGCCTGAAGTCACCAGAACAAGCGGTCGAATTGGTAGAAGTTGTTGATGGGAAGGAGAAGGGGCGCCAGCGACCAGCTCAGCTTTACCGCGCGCGCGATGGCTTTGTGTTCTTGGAGTGAGGCTTTGTCAATGTCGAAGTTATGCACCAACTCAATGTGACTTATGGCGTGTCAGGATTAGTTCTCTCCCTGTCCATCTGCCAGATCCTCCGGGCTGTGCGTTCAATCCCCAAACAACTTATTGCCTGAGATTGGTTCCCACTCGTTCTGAGTGTTCAGTACTTTGTAGCCAGTGTCGACGCGGATGCCCTTCTTCCATTGGAACAAGACAATTTGACTGGCATGGTAGTGAGTGGCAACACCGCGCATTCGTGCAATTTCATCAGCAGTTGGTTCAGGGGCGTTTCCGCCTTTGACTTGAATGACCATAATTTCAAACAGATCAAGTTTTTTGAGCCCTTCAACCACAGGCTTCTTGCCTGACTTTCGGATCGCCAGGATATCGACAATTCCTGCTGATTCCCGGCCCTTCGGGCCAAGAAAATCCACGAATTGCCAACGCTTGGAGTAGCGCCTTGCCAGGGCCTTAGCCAATGTGTTTGCCATCTTCCAAGTTGCAATGGCTTTACCTGCGGCCAATTGACCTTTGGTCAGTATGGACTCGTCAATCATGCTTGCCTCCAGTAATGAAGTGTTAGCAAGGCACCGTGGAGCGCCGCACAAATCATAGTACCACCAGCAACCATCCAGTATTTGACGCCAAGCCTGCCGTGGCAGAAGCGTCATCATCCAAAAACTCATCGCCACATTGCCGACGAACACCGTACGGCCGCAGGTGGGTGGCTTTGACCGAGCAGTTTCAGAAGTCGTATGTCTCTTCCAAGTCCTGTGTCTGTCTTGGCTCCATTACGGGGCTGAGGGATCGGCGCTGGGCATAATCAATGTAATCCCTCGACGACCTGCCCACCTATCTGGAAATCCAAAATGAACAGCAACGGCGCTCTTGTAGTTCCAACAATGATGGAGCTAATTTGAAAATTGAAACAGCGTGGGTCTCGCCTCCTCAATCAGTTGGAGGCTTGGATCATCTGGGCACACAGGCCCCTTGCGTGCTGATTTATGGCCAGTTGCTTCCCGGCATAACAAATGTCACTGATCGCGCAAGGTATTACTCGTTGTACCCTTGGCTCATCTGGGCTTTTGACCAACGGTACGCGAAAGACGATGAATCGAAGTTCATCGAATATTTTCGTCGCGGCGATTGCCTTTTTACGCTTATTTCCGAACGACATTCAAGAATAACCGACAAAGACAACGAGCGCCACGGCGTTGCTATGGTTGGACGAAATCAGTTAACACAGGCACTCGACAGGCTCGAAAGAGGGGAGCCTTTGAATCTGTCAGAGTTCACGGCCCAAGCGTCGCCATTTCGCTATTTCATGAGTCCTATGGGTGGGCTGTCACAGTACTACGCTGGAACATTGAGTGATCTCAAGTTGGTCGATGCTTCCGCAAAACCATGGATTAGGTACACCAAGGAGTTCGGAGCACCTCTGGCAGAGGAAGTGAATGCAACAGTTGAAGCTGATTTGTTCTGGACGGTTGTCGAAAGTGATGCAGTAACTTTGGACCAACTGGATGTATTGCACACGTTTTGTGCATGCCAGCTGGACATTAGTACCAATGAACGCAAAACACTTACTGATCTCTATTTCGATCGCAACAACGCATTTGCGCAAGAAGGCCAGCAACGAAAACGTTCGTTGGGCATGATTTTGAACTTGGTACGAAGCCTTCCGGCAGGTGCTGATTTGAGCGAGCAGGTTTTTCGTGCCTGCATCTACTCGGGTGCTTTGCCTGGGGGTAAGAAATGGGATATTCCAAACTCGATGAATTCAACACTGGCATGCTGGGCGATCTACCAACGCAATGACCTGCTTTCAATTGCCTGTCAGACCATACTGGGACTGGCATTGCGTGAACTCGAACCGCAGGAGTTCATGAAGAAAACGTCCCACGGTTCGGTCGAGTCGTTCGCGGAGGTATTTTCCAGTGGCTCGGCAGTTACCACTGCCTGTAAGAAGTTTAACTTTGAGTCCTTTGGCGCCTACATTGATCACTTGAAGTCCACAGCACCCCGGATCAGCGATTGGGAGAGCGATGCGCATGAAATTCAGATCGCAAATCGAATGATGTCCGTTTGGGGGAAAAGTGATGAGACAGAGCAACTTGTGAAGGTAGCGATCTCTGTCCTCGCACTTTTGGCTTGCCGTGACGACCTGTCTCAGTCGCCCTACGGAAATGTCGCCATGTCGCCAGAGGCGTTAACAGACTATCCCATCCAACTTGTGAGCTTTCGGAGCCGCGTTGAGAGTTGGCGGCCAATGACGCTGGAGGCTGTATTTGCTGATTTAGTGAAATGGTGTTTGAACACCCACTTACGGGTCGCCTTGCGTAAGCTGAGACAGACCGGACGCTCGACATTTCACATGCGACCGACAGAACGCGGTTTGGAGGTTGTGGGAGAGATTCCACCACCGGCAAATACAACCCCTCGATTTCGCCAAGCAGTCCAAATCCTACGTGACATTGGCGCGTTGAGTCGCGACCGGTTAACCCCGAATCGCCAAACCCACATAACAGAGGTTGGCGCTGGGTTACTGGAGGTTGCAAGTGTCTGAGCCAGTCTCGATTCTCGAGGTAATCAAGCGAGGCGGCTTTGAAGCCTCCCTGATCACGACCTTCAACGCCACGCTGCCTTTTTATGAAGAGGTCGTCTTGCGAAAATTGGTCAGCGCTGGTTGCAGACATAACGTTGTCTTGATGGATCGGGCACAGTGCGCAGTTTCTTGGGCCAGTGAAGCGACGAGGCCAAGATTAGCTGGCTATGGCTACACGTTGCTTCCCGTTAGCGCGCCAGGTGCTTTTCACCCGAAGCTTTGTATCCTCGTTGGTCCTAAGAAGGCTTCAGTGTTGATCGGTAGTCACAATTTGACCATCTCGGGATTCGGATACAACCGGGAGATTACAAACTGGGTAGAGGTCTCTGGATCAAAGGATGGCGAGGGGGCATCACTCTTGGCTGACGCCTGGCGGATGGCCAAAAATTGGATCGAGATAGAGCGCAACAGATCAGACGACCAATTGTTAGATGCTGCATTTGCTCTCGAACGATTTATTACTCCTTTGGTCGTGAACGCAACCCCGCCGTTGAGCGCATTTGCTCTGTCGCATGGGCCATCTATTGAGCCACTCATTGACCAGTTGACCCCCAGGATTCCACAGGGTATTTCCCGGATCGGCGTCGTAGGCGCATTTTTTGACAATGAGTTTGCATTTGTTGCTGAACTTGCCAAGCGATGGCCACACGCGAGCCTCACGGTAGGCATTGATCCGGACTCAGTTCAGCTATCGCGTTCTCCGAACCAACAAGTTGCACGCTATGTTGATGCGCGGAAGTTATGGCCTGACAGCCATGGCTATTTGCATGCCAAGGCCATCTATTTCGAAGGTAACGGTGATGAATGTGCGTTTGTCAGCGGAAGCGCCAATCCAAGCAGGCCTGCTTGGTTGGCCGAAGGATCGTCACTTAACGTTGAAGCGGTTCTATTGCGCACTGGGCCTGACGCTCGAGAAATTGGTGAATCTACCGGGTTGAAAAAACTATTTGGACTTGAAGAGCTTGTTCCAGCTCTTTTTGAATCAATTGTGGAGCGTAGTAGCTTGGAGGTAAGGTCAAACGAATCAAACTATTTGTCATTGCTGAGCGGCGTCTTGGACCCCGAGTCTGGTGAGATACGAATCATCAGGCGGTCCCCAGCGACACTCGTGGATCGGATTGAACTGTTTAGTTCAAATATGCAGAAGATTGGCGAGGTTGCGTTGCCCACGCAAGAGGCAAACTGTATTTCGTTTGTTCCTGCGTCCGACGTTGGTCGTGTCGTGTCGTGTGTGCTCTATTTCCAGAATGAAATGGTGGCACGCGCAATGGTTCATGATGTTGCACAGATTTCCGCGTCTGCCCATTCAACAAGGCAATATCAAATTCGAAATGCTTTGAGCGGTCTTGGATCTAGTGAAGGTGACATTTCCAAGGTGATTGCATCTGTTGAAAGAGTTATTTTTTCTGATGAAACGTATCGGGAAGTTGACACTACCCTAAAGACGCACCATGGCAAGCAACCTCAAGCTCTCACTGCCAAGGGACCAGACTCATTGGCAATCAATGTTGCAGACTTGCCGAAAGAGAAGAAAAAGCTTCGTTTGCTGAAGTCTGGCGATCTGGCGTATTTGTTGGATGTGCTTTTGCGAAGAATTTCAGAAGGACTTGACAACGCATCTTTGGAAACTGACGCTTCTGGTCGGAACGAAGAAGAACAAGTTGGTAAGGAGGGAGACGAAGATGCAAAATCAAGTGAACCGGCACTTCCTCCTACCGGCTTGAGTGATTCTGATGTTGCAAGGGCTGTTGCACGCAGAGCAAGAACTTTGACACGTCGAATGGTGGATCAATTGAAACTAGCGGCGACCAATTTGGAGCGCAGTCCAACGGCCGTGATTCAACTTATTGCTGTAATCGCCCTTGTCCGTGAGCTTCGGCATCTGGATAAAACCCCGCGTTGGAAGAAATCCGGACACCTCTTAGTGGAGGAACAGGACCGTCGGTATTTGCTGGATGAGTCCGTTCGGTACCTACTCGGTGCGGGCCACCGAATGCTTGACGACGTCGACAAATTGAGCGGTGCGGAAACAGAAGAAGGTGCTCAACTAAGAGTACTTTTGCTTTGGCTGGCATGGGATCTAGGTGATGAGCTGACTGACAAGATTGGACGGATCTGGGATCCAAAGGAACTGCAGAGCAAGCTACGCAGAAATGCTGTTTTCTTGAAGCTGATTCCTCCACTTTCCCAAGACAGTACCGCCTGGCAGGAACTTGTCGAAAGCATTGCTCGCACCGTCCCCGCAAATCCGGATGCGGCTTTAGCAGCCAGTAAATGGATCGATCGTCATTTGAGATTCGGGACCTTATGGTCAGAGGGATTCCAAAAGACAGAGACACTACGGGTGGGTGGCTATTGTTGCGTTCCTGGCAGAGTAGAGGAACCACGGGTTGTCATGGAGCTTTCCGAAAGTGAGGTCGGATTCTGGGATTACGACCATATATGTCGGTTTGTCCGGAATCGAGTGTCTGGAGCTTTGCCCGCACTGAGCGAGAGGATCTAGGAAACGGAACGTCCCGTCAACTCGAAAACTATTTTTCATCAGACCGTCACCATCTCCCCGCCCATTGCTTCAAGCAAATCAGGAAGAAGCTTGCGCAATTCGCCGGTGGCAATCGCCACGTCGGCATCGAAGCCGTCGTCTTTGCCGGTGGCCCCGTTGTCAAATACGACGTCCAGAAACACCAATTTCTTGACCTGAAGATTCTCGGTCAGCACAAACGAGACCCGACTGTCCCAGGTGAGCGCCAGTCGGGTCGGCAGCTTGCCTGCCTGAACGTGCTTGCGTACCTCGTCGTTGTCCAGCGGGTGACGGGCGTAGCGCACCACAGCCTTGGATTCGTCGGCAGCCTTGAGCTCACATTCACGATCCACTGTGAAACCAGCCGGGGCTTCCTGGCTGATGAGCCACTCGGCCATGGCGGCAGTGGGTGACACCTTGGTGTTGAGCAGTGTTACGGACAGACGTGGCACCGACTTGACCAGCATCGTCACCACATCATCGGTGCGCGCTTGACTCGCGGCATCGATCACCAATCCGGAAGAAGCTTGCGCAATTCGCCGGTTGCAATCGCCACGTCTGCATCGAAGCCGTCGTCTTTGCCGGTGGCCCCGTTATCAAATACGACGTCCAGAAACACCAATTTCTTGACCTGAAGATTCTCGGTCAGCACAAACGAGACCCGACTGTCCCAGGTGAGGGCCAGTCGGGTCGGCAGCTTGCCTGCCTGAACGTGCTTGCGTACCTCGTCGTTGTCCAGCGGGTGACGGGCGTAGCGCACCACAGCCTTGGATTCGTCGGCAGCCTTGAGCTCACATTCACGATCCACTGTGAAACCAGCCGGGGCTTCCTGGCTGATGAGCCACTCGGCCATGGCGGCAGTGGGTGACACCTTGGTGTTGAGCAGTGTTACGGACAGACGGGGCACCGACTTGACCAGCATCGTCACCACATCATCGGTGCGCGCTTGACTGGCGGCATCGATCACCAGCAACCGGGCTTTGGGGTCAATCCACATCCCGACTGAAACTTGTTTGGTAAAGGCCATTGGCAACAACTCCAGCCGGATGTCATCCTTGATGTCACGGATCTCCTTTTTGCCGGGCTTGCGACCGGTCGTGGCTTCAATGTGCGCGACGCGCTCCTTGGCTTTTCGGGTGACGACAGCACCTGGCAGCGCACGGGTCTCGATCATCAGCTTCAAAATGAGTTGGCCACCCACAGATTCCACCAGGGGGCCATGAGCCTCACCTCTGGGTTCGCACCAGCCAATGGACTTCTCCTGGGTCGATCCACATTCGACAAAGCGCCCACGATCGAGGCTTGCCTCGATCTGCGCCACGGTTGCGGACCACTCTGGCCCGACTCTATATACGATCATGTTCTTGAACACTTGCACCCTTTTCGACGACTGATTCAACAAGTAAACCGTCCATCATCCCATCAATCGGGTGTCATTCCTCCTGTCTGACTTGTGGTATTGGCGGCGGCCTGAGATGTTGGAGCAGACCATTGCAAGCATCTTCAATCAGATCCAGAACATGCTCGAACCCGTTGGTGCCACCGTAGTACGGGTCAGGCACCACCTGGCTGTCGTTGCTTAAGGCAGAACTCCGTCAGTCGGCGAACCTTGTGTCTATGTATTTGGGGGCACTGTTCCTGAACCATGTCCAGGTTGTCCAAGTCCATGACCAGAATCAAATCGAATTCCTCAAAGTCTGCGGCCTGAATTTGTCTGGCCCGCAAGTCCGACAAGTCGTACCCTCGCTTGGCCGCATGAACCTGTGAACGCTCGTCTGGTGGGCTGTTGGGGTGGTAGTTGTGGGTACCGGCCGAATCGACCGCCACCGCGTCTGACAAACCCTGTTGCCGGATCTTGTGCCGAAACACGCCATGCGCTGTGGGGCTGCGGCAGATATTACCCATGCAGACGAAGAGAACTGAGTACGTGGCCATTGATCAGATC
>CAWJOR010000005.1:0-10060 GCA_963844465.1 uncultured Actinomycetota bacterium
AGTAGATTTTTAACTCAAGAAATGTGTTTCTTTTTTCTCTTCGAACTTATTTTCAATAACTTTTCCTACTTTAACAGGGCCCTTTCCTCCCAGACTACTTTGATATGTATTTGTTTGTCTGAAGTCACCTTCAATATTTTCTCCATTAATTCAAAGTTCACTTCTAGCTTTCGAACTACTATTTTCAAAGTATTCTCTTCGGGTAATAACACAAGAATGCTTAATCAATCCTATATTTAATTAAAGTTGGGGCTTTGCTTTGAACAAACTTGGCTATAGTTTCTTTGTGCTTATAAGTGTGTGGAAATAGCACTCCTCAAAAATATATTCTGCAAAATTCTACGACCTCCCAATTTTAATTTCTTTCATAGTAAGTTTTACTAAGACTTCTTCATGTCTATTTTCGTAGTCCGTAAAGTTTTTTACCATTTCAGTCTTCTATTCGACAATTTCTTCATAAAACTCTCTTATGTGAGGGAATATTTAATCAATTTTAATTTTATTTTCTTCGAAATCTACCATTTAATTGTTGAGATAAGTTTCCAAGAAGTGTCTCGAAACCTACATGACGATTCCCTCATCATTAGCAAGGATGACATTAGCTTTGTCTTCGAGCAAGAGACACTTCTCTGCTTTGAGCCATTGTATGATTAGCTGATGCAAGCTACAATTGCCACTCCAATCGACTGAGAGATGAATGTCTAGATTTCTATATTAACCTTTATTATGCAGCCTGTTGAGTTCACTAACCAGGCATTTTTCTATTTTGTCCATATCTTCCTATTTAAATCTTCACAGACATACTTTTGAACTATTTCAGAGTGAGTCTCCTTTAAGAATTCTGGTATAAGTAAGTTGTAATCAGTTTCCTTGAGCTTATGACAAGAATATTCCAAAAGGTCACACAATATTTTATTTGCAAACTGAATCTTCTTCATTGAGCTAAAATTAGCTGAGACAACTAAGATCCCCAAGTCATCTCTATTAGTAGTATAAGAACTATACCTCAGAATCTTTTATTTCTACTCAATGTTTTTGATTTAGATCAATCCTAGCTAGGCTTCCATCTCAAAGTTCATAACTGAAGTGCAAAACTACATGTTTAGAATTACTAATTCTTAAATCAGGGCTTTTTTCCATCATAAATTCTTTCAGTTCACTGAGATGGACATATCCATCCACAATAAATACTCCTTGGCTCAAGAGTTAGAGTAAGTCAAATTCTTCCTTTAAGATTGTTTTCCAGAATCTTTCTACCTGGATTGTAAGAGTCTGAATATTCTGTTTGTATTCAGCGAAGTTTTTCTCTATGGTCATTAATTTGTCTACATCTATTGAGTCTTGCTTTTCAAATTCCTCAACTTTCTAGAGTAAGAGCATTTCAGAGAGATAGATGTATTCTTTCTTTGAAAAGTCTTGCGCATTTTTGAGAGATTAGAGATGGTAAAATAAAGAGTACGTCTTATTCTAGTCAATTAACTTGAGATAGATCTCAATATATGAAAGTGAACTTGATTTCTGAACTTTTCTTCATGGAGAAAAATACAATGCTTAGAATGAGATTCATCATTTTGTTCTTTTCGGGGAGTCTTATTACAAAATTGTACTCATCATCATGTACTTAAGTAATAGAAATTTCAAGTTCTTTTTCAAACGAGGGACCTACAATTCGGCAAGGGCAATCTGGATAGCCGCAAAGGGAAACGTGCTTTAGAAAATATTCCCTTAAACTCAGCTGGGCTTGCTTTCCAGTCATTTAGTTTAACATCAGAAAAGAATAGGCTGCTTGCTAAGTTTTGCTGAGGATGTATAGATACTTTTTCAAAGTAACTGATGAAATTAGCTTTCTTGTATACAGATAGACTTTTAACTAGATGATAAACATTGTGAGAGCAAGACTCGCCAATCCAGTAATGATGCACAGTAAGTAATTTGAGTCGTTCTTAGTTACGCTGATTACCAGTGAGACAAGGGAAACAACCCAGAGAGTGCAATACTTGAAAGAAAGCATGTTGTCAATTTACTGGTTGTAAGAGGAGATTGAAAATACTTGCAAGTAGAGACATAAGGTGAGAAATCCGGAAGGCCACTCCGATAAGAATAGTAAGGCTAGTTTTGCTTACAAGATAATCCTCGAGAGCAATTAGTAGCGGCAAAGTTAAATGTATCAAATTTGCTAAAACTCTCAACCCTTACGGAGGTTTTGACCAAGGTATTAGTTTTAAAGGGAGAAAGCTGGAATTCACAGAGTGGAAAAGATAGAATAAAATGTATGAGAATACGAGTCCAAAGACACTGAGGACTAAGGAAGGTAGGCTCGTGTTTTCGCAGCATATCTGAGACTAGATTGAACAACGAATTGATAAAATTTGAAGAGAACTTATGAGAGGGAAGAGAACTTTCCCAAAGGTCATCAAGCATCCTGAAACAACATTAAATAGTGGTTTTGATTGAAAACTGCTGCTGCCTCTTGACAGTTCCCAGGTTTTCAGTAGTCCAATTGCAAATACGAGCGAGCAGAAAAGAATCATGCTATTAATTGTGAAGAGTACAATGTAAAAGTATTTTGTTCTTCCAAAAAGTAAGATTATGTTGTCGGATTGAAGAAGTATTACTAACCTTATCCGCTCTAGTTGTGGAAGTTTAGAAGTGGTTGAGATCGGTAAGAGGAGGAGAAAAGCAAGTATCAGGAGGAGACTAATCAGGTAAACCATTGAGCTCATCCTGTTGCCATTTAAAATATGAAAGGAGAGCAGATAAGAGTCTCTTCTTTAGCCCTTTAAGTAGCTTGATCTACTTATTTGAATTCTTCATTTATTTCAAATTTATTATTAAATACAGAAAAGAGAAATTGAAAAACAACTAGAGGGGTTTTGGGGTTTTGGGGTACCGCGGGCGAGCATCAGCTGATTGACCGAGGTTTCCTGTGCGCCTTGCGCGACAAATCTGTGGTGGAGCTTGCTGCTCACTACGGCGATCCTGTAGAACTGCTAGAGGCGGCCGTCTTCTGAGAATGTTGTATGGACAGGGCCATGAAGAAGGAATGCCAGGATCCGAAGGCCTCTGTAAACCGCCCCGGCTTTCGTGGAGGCCGGTTGGTTTAAGTCAGGCAGCGGTTGCCGCCTGATTGGCGAGATGCCGGTAATAGTTTGCCTCAGCCTCAGCCTCGGCTGGAGGTATGTAGCCGATGGGTTCCAGCAGCCTGTGGTGGTTGAACCAGGACACCCATTCCAGGGTGGCCAGCTCCACCGATTCCTTGGTCTTCCAAGGCGCTCGCCGGTGGATCAGCTCGGCCTTGTACAAGCCGTTGATGGTCTCGGCCAGCGCGTTGTCGTAGCTGTCACCCTTGCTGCCCACTGAAGGCTCAATGCCCGCCTCGGCGAGGCGCTCGCTGTAGCGGATGCTGACGTATTGCGATCCCCTGTCGGAGTGACAAACCAGGCTGCCATCGCGCTCGGGCTGCCTGGCGTACAGCGCCTGCTCCAGTGCATCGAGCACGAAGTCCGTTCGCATCGAACTGCTCACGCGCCAACCTACGATGCGTCGGGCGTACACGTCGATCACGAAGGCCACGTACAGCCTTGGCACCGGTATCGATCTCATCGCGCTTGACCCATTCGTTGAGGGTCTGCGGCACGCAGCCAAATTTGGGGGCGATGGATTCGATGGCGGCTCACATCGAGGGGTACTCGTCTCGTTACTCCTGCACCATGCGATCGGTGCGTTCGAGGACCTCGGGAGAAAAGCGGTTTGATTTCTTCATGGCTCAATCCTCCCAGAGAGTTGGGCCTCCTCAAAACCCGGTGCGATTCACAATGCACTCTAGGCAGAAGTACGCGAAGTGCTTGCAAAAAGGGGTTCGTCGACAATATACTTAGACGACTAACAAAAAGGCGATCCAGAGAAGCTTGGCTCTGGTCGCGTATTTCTTAAGAGGCATGCACATGATCACTCCTGAAGAAAACGAACTGCTCTGTCGTGTAGTTGGCGACGCCCCAATGGGCCAGTTGATGAGGCGCCATTGGACTCCGGTGTGTCTGATCGAAGAAGTTTCAGAGGCCGACGGGACACCGGTCAAAGCGCGTGTGTACGGCGAAGATCTGGTGGTGTTTCGAGATACTGATGGGAGCGTGGGAGTTCTCGATGAGAAGTGTCCACACAGGCGTGTCTCCCTCGTCTACGGCCGCAACGAAGAAGGTGGCCTGAGGTGTCTGTACCACGGCTGGAAGATGGATGTTGCAGGCAATGTTCTCGAAATGGTGTCAGAGCCCGCGGCAAGCGGGTTCGCGGAGAAGGTGAAGCACAAGGCGTACCCCGTCAAGGAATGGGGTGGGTTCATTTGGTCGTGGTTTGGCCCCGCGGAAAGCGTGCCCGAATTCGTGCCACCTCCATGGGCGCCGACGCAGGACACTCGGGTGTCAATCGCAAAGGTCATCCTTCCTTGCAACTGGGCTCAGATTCTTGAGGGAGCCATCGACTCGGCTCACAGCTCCAGTTTGCATTCGTCGGATATGGTTCCCGCTCGCGTCTCCGGTGCTGCGGCTACCGACAAAGCTTGGTTGCGCCCTTCGACGGACAAGGCGCCGCGCATGCAGGTGCAGCGATCTGGCTACGGTTTCCGTTATGCGGCAATCCGCAGGCCCATTCAGAATGCCAGCTCACACGACTACGTGCGCTCCACGGTTTTCGTTGCGCCCGCGTCTGCGCTCATACCCCCCAACAACTTGTACAACGTGGCGAACGTGAACGTCCCGATGGACGACACCAACACCGCCTTCTACTTTTTGGCTTGGGGGCACCCTGCTCAAACGCCCGAGACCGAAACCTGGCGAAAATTTCTCGGTCAGACAGTAGGGGTTGATCTAGACGACAGGTACCGGCCGTTGCGCAACGAAGAGAACCGCTTCTGGCAGGATCGGCAAGCCATGAAGGCCGGAAACTTTACCGGCATTAAAGGCTTTCCCAAATCAGGACGTAGCGATGTGGGTGACGATGGGTCCCATTGCCGACCGCACCAACGACCGGTTGGGTGCCAGTGACATTGCCGTGGTGGAATTTCGCAAGCAGATGCTGGATGCGGTTCGTGCTTTCCAAAATGGTGAGCCAGCAATTGGAACCGGTGACGCTGCTATCCCGGCCAGCGTCTGTTCATTCCAGGCAGTGGTGCCAAAGACGACTGACTGGCGAGAATACGCTGCAACTTATGTGTGGGCTGACGGCATCGAACGTCCCGAACTCGAACCTTCTTATTCTGTCAAAACCTGATTCCACCATGAGCAAGCTTCAACTCTCAGTCGCGATGGGCGACTACGATCGTACCCGTGCACTCCTTGATGGGCGAGTTCAGATCGATGGTGTCGACCCCGTCTTCATGAATCTGAACCCGGAAGAAATGTTCTTCCGGGCCATGCGCAGTCAAGATTTCGACATTTCAGAACTGTCGTTCTCGAGCTATGCCGTCAAAACTGCGAAGGGGGATTGCCCCTACGTTGCTATTCCTGTGTTCTTGTCGAGAGCCTTTCGGCACACATCGATTTATGTGCGAAAGGACAGAATCAAGCGTCCTGAGGACCTCAAAGGTAAGCGTATCGGGCTGCCTGAGTACCAGTTGAGTGCGAACGTGTGGGCTAGAGCGCTCTTGCAGGATGACTACGGAGTCGCACCGGAGGATGTGACATGGGTGAGAGGGGGCATCGAAACCGCTGGCCGACCTGAAAAAATTGCGTTGTCTCTTCCGGACGGCGTGAAGCTGGAAAGCGCTCGAGAAGGCATGACCATTTCTGAACTTCTGGATCTTGGTGAAATTGATGGATTCATGGCCCCGAGGCCTCCCAGCGCCAAGGTGCTCGCCAATCCCAATGTGGGTTGGCTTTTCGATGATCCAACTTCAGTTGCGAAGGACTATTTCCGCCGCACTGGGATCTTCCCCATCATGCATGTGGTGGGTATCAGAAAGAGCTTGGCGGAACAGCATCCGTGGTTACCGGGCGCTGTATACAAAGCATTCACGCACGCAAAAGCGGCGGCTCTGGAGGCGTTGTCGGATACCTCTGCAACGAAGGTCACTCTTCCTTTTGTGGAAGAGCAATTGAAAGCGGCTCGCGAGACGATGGGCAATGACTACTGGTCTTATGGTGTGACCAAGAACAAGGCCACCATTGATACCTTCCTGCGTCACCACCACTCGCAAGGTCTTTCGGCGAGGCGGTTGGCAGTCGAAGAGATTTTCCACCCGGCTACGTACGAGACCTACGCTATTTGACGTTCGGAACTTTGCGGATCGGAGGAGGCGGCCTCATCGGCGGCTAGATTTTCGATCATCGAAAGTAGACATTTACGCACGACGGCGAGCGAACGATCGGATAGACCTTGAACGCTGACGCCGTTGACCTCCTCGGCGAGCGGCACCAGCGCCTTCTCGAGCGCACGTCCTGCCGGCAGCAAAAAGACATGCATGTTCTTTCTGTTGCCAGCCAACTGCCGTCGCTCGATGAAGCCCATGCTCTCCATGGCCTTAACTGCGCTAAACGTGGTGGGCTCCATGACGCCGGCCAGATCGCTTAGCTCGCGCTGTGTCAAACCGTCTTGTATCCAGAGAATTCGCAAAAATGTCCAGTGCCCAAACGAAACCCCGTGGGCGGCCAGGCGAAGTTGCAGGGCCCGCATCTGCGCACGGGAGACATCTCGAATCAAGTGTGCCAAGCGGTCTTGCGGAACTGCTTCGCGCCAGTGTCGCAATAGATGTCGTGTGTGTTCGGAATCAGGCATGTGGAGGTGGAAGGTAGCCAACTTGAAGCTTTGGCATGATATCCACTGATCGACGACTGGACTCGAGCATTGCGAGGCACACCTCCAAGGTCGCCCGGGACCAAGGTCCGCTGTGGAGCGGGGCACGGCCTTCGCGCGCAACGCCCCACAGCTCGTCCACCACTTCACCTCTGGGAACCGAGGGAACTGTGGCTTTGACGAATCGGGAGCCGGACTTGTCGAACACATGAACGCCATTCGGTGTCAGCCGCAAGTCACCGCCTTCGCAGCTCACTAGCACCGGGCCGAAATGCTGACAAGCTTCGGGGGAGGCCTCCGGAGGAGCCGTATACAGACTGCCGCCGAAGTTCCGCTCCGCTTTCAACATCGCCTCCTGAAGTTCGTCCTCAACTTTTGCGAGCCGTTGCTTTGTCTGGTGATGAGCAGCAGGGTCCTTTGGCCGACCCATCTCGCCGATGCCATCCATGAGCGCGTCCGTGTCGTAGAAACCGTAGCCGTTGTAGGTCACGCTCGCGAAAGCCCCATTGGCGAAGTTCAGCAGTGCCGAGAACGCACCCTCCGTCGGTCTGGCCGGATCCCACGCTCCTGTCACTGCTCTCACCTGTGTGGTCAGTCCACCGGCCAGCAGTCGGACAATGTCAATCTGGTGCGCCGCTTGACTGAACACAACCCCGCCTCCGCGCGATGTGTCCAGCTCTTCAGGACGCCGCGGCCGGTACAGAAAATCGGTGTACTGCATCGCATGCACGAGACGAGCCTCGCCGAAATCGCCCGAATCGATCAGTCGGCGGGCCAGAAGCACTGGCGCATTAAAGCTGTGGCTGTGTCCGATGATCAGTTGCACACCTGATTGCTGACAGGCCTCAATCATGCGGGTGCAGTCATCGATATCGATCGCCATGGGCTTCTCGACCAACGCAGATTTTCCGAGGCTGGCAGCGAGCGCGACATGCTCTGCATGCATTTGATGCGGGGTCGCGATGTAGACCCACTCGACGCTGGAGTCTGCACACAGCGCCTCAGGAGATTGATGCGCGGTCCCGCCGAACGTTTGTTCAAACGCATTGCGCGCTCCTGGCCGTGGGTCAAATGCCGCAACGAGCTTGACCCGTCGATCTCCAAGAAATGTCGGAAGCATCAATGTGAAGGCTCTGCCCAATCCGAGTACACCAAGCCGAATGGGTCCGGCAGATCCTGACGGTGACCGTGCGTTGTTCATAGATCCAGCAACAAGGTAGAGGACTTGGCTCTTGAGACGCAGACCATGATGTGGTCGGACTTCTCCTCTTCCAGCAATACAAGATCTCGATGATCAGCTTCGCCCTGGAGAAGCCGTGTCTTGCACGATCCACAAGTACCGCTCTCACACGAGCTGGGAACGTGAATCCCGTCAGCGCGGAGCGTGTCGAGAATGGACTTACCTACCGGAACTGTGAATTTCTGACCGCTACTCTTGAGTTCGACCTCAAATGGCTGGTCATCGGCGTGGGGCTTCGTATCCCCACCAAAACTTTCGGAATGCACGGTGCTGCTTGGCCAATGACCCGTCATGTCCTTGATGGCATCCATCAGTGGCTTGGGGCCGCAGAAATAAACGTGGCGGCCCGTCGCTGCTCCTGCCTTCTCTAGCACCGGCCAAAGATCGAACGCTTTGGCCGGATCTCCAAGGTCGTGGTGCACCATGACGCTGGAAGAAAACTCTGCGCCTTGCAACTCTTCAAGAAAGGCGGTCCCCTCGGGGTCTCGTGTCAGGTAGTACAGCTTGAAGGGGCGATCCCCCTGCGTAGAGAGGTGCCGCGCCATGGCCATCATGGGCGTGATGCCAATCCCGCCGGCGATCAGCACGAAGCTGCGTGCCTTGGGATCCAGCTCGAAAAGATTCTCGGGGTGACCTACCTCCACGGTATCGCCGACATTGACAGTATCGACCAAGCTCATTGACCCGCCTCTGCCATCGCGTTCACGCTTGACGGCAATGACATAGCGATGGCGCTCTTCGGGATCGTTGCTTAACGAATACTGGCGAACTGACGCCAATCGGTGTCTTGATGCGTATGTGCGAACCAGCTGTGAATGGTGGTAGGGACGCCCCGTCCGGATGAACCAGTTCAAAGCGTTGGATATCTCGAGCAGCCGGCGCAGCACTCGCGACCACGAGGTTCACAAAATCAGTATTGGATGACATGGGTATTCCTTGAGTTTTCCCTCCTGGCACAAGGAGGGTCTTCGGAGCTACAAAGTGACGACCAGTTTGCAAGGAAGCATTATCTTAGGCAACTAAGTAAAGTGCAAGAGGTGCACAAAGCCATCGTTCATGGCAGTTTTCCATGGGCGAGCTGCTCTCCCATCTCGATCATCGAGCTCGGTCGACTATTGATCGCACGTTGCCAGGAGAGATGCAAGTGATGTAGCGGCAGTTGGGCTAGCTAGCTCGGGCGTTGCACGGGCAGGTCAGCCATCACATCGTGCATTTGGGTGCAAGGATCATGGCCATGCATTTTCGCCTCTTGGACCAGACTCGTCATGGTCATCTCCCGCCGACACGCGGGTCACCCTGGCGCGATTCCAAGACGTCGTGGACCACCGCCTTGGTTGTCTCGAGGCCTGCGTGTCCAACTGTTGCGATGCCGTCTTTCCAACCAGTGCGCAACCAATCAGTCGCGCCTCATTGAGGGCGACCGAAAACCAAGCGGATCGGGGAGAGGGCCAGCTTGCGCGGGTTGCAGGCTGCGTACGCGCTTAGCACGGCGGTCGAACTGCAAGAGGACCTCCTGCGAGCCAAGCCATCGGCCTTCCACGCGCCCACCTGACCAGCGGTGAGAAGAGGGTTTTCAGTGTTGACAACGATCAAGCGGTTTGCAAAAATGCACAAGCTTAGGCCTCTAAGTAAAATGCAAGAGACTCTCTGAGTCGGGTGCTTGCTGCCGATTCATGACGGACTTGCCGGCGTCATGGGTCTTCCCTTCGATCCGGCTTGGTTCACGCCATAAACCACATCAGGAGACATCAAATGCAACGAAGAACCCTTGCGGCAACTGCAGCGCTTGCCTTTTGCCTGGCGCCCTTGACTTCTTTGGCCCAACAAGCCTACCCATCTAAGGCTGTGAAATTCATCGTGCCATATGCGCCTGGCGGTCTCCCTGATTCAGTTGCGCGGGTTGTGGCGAAGCAGCTTGGTGATCGACTGGGTCAGTCGGTTGTGGTCGATAACCGACCTGGCGGGAACGGAGTGGTCGCGTACCAAACACTTCTGCAAAGCACGCCAAGTGACGGTCATGCTTTCATCGTTACG
>CAWJOR010000006.1:0-15872 GCA_963844465.1 uncultured Actinomycetota bacterium
CCTGCGCAGGCGATCCAACGTAGAGGGTGTATCCGACTGCATCTGCTCCGAGTTGCACCGCCTCTTTGACACTGGCGTGCACCGGAGACAAAGCGCGAGCATCAGATGGGATATCGGTCTTTCCGTTCAGTTTGAGAATTAGAGGGAGTTCGCCAGCGAATTCCCAGAAGAATTTCTCAGCCATGCCAATTTGAATCGCGATCCCATTGAACCCACCTTCGAGGGCCAAACGGATTATGTATTTTGGATCTGCAGAAACGGGGTTTGCGAAGAAGTCGCGTGGTCCGTGTTCCAATCCTTGATCGTAGGGAAGGAAAAGGGCGGTCCCGTTCTTCAATCCAAACTGATGCAAGATTCTGTGGAGACGTGCTTTTTTCCCTGTTCCTAGACCTCGCTCCGATAAAGGCATTCTTTCGATCATCTGACACCTCACAAGACTTGTGACTGCTGCCACCGTCGTCAGCCTACGCCGATTCCCCTTCTATTAAAATATCCAAGCAGGACAAGGATTTTTCGTAATAACTGGGTTATTCTTGTCACCAAGGAGTTCAATGATGACTACTCAAGATGTAGATCAGAAGTCCGCACTGGAACAATACGGAGTTGATTTAACGCAACGTGCTCGGGAAGGCAAACTAGACCCCGTCATTGGCAGAGATAACGAAGTGCGAAGAGTCATCCAAGTCCTATCAAGGCGCACAAAGAATAATCCGGTACTTATCGGAGAGCCAGGTACGGGCAAGACGGCCATCGTCGAGGGGTTGGCACTTCGGATTGCCGCTCGTGATGTTCCTATCGGCCTTCGCGAAAAACGAGTCGTGTCGCTTGATCTTGGGGCATTGATTGCTGGTGCCAAGTATCGCGGCGAGTTCGAAGAACGGCTGAAGGCGGTTCTGGATGAGATAGTTGCAGGCGGTGGAGAAATCATTACGTTTATTGACGAACTTCACACGGTCGTTGGCGCCGGGGGCATGGCCGGCGCGATGGATGCGGGCAATATGTTGAAGCCGCTTCTTGCTCGAGGCGAATTGCACATGATCGGCGCGACCACTCTCAATGAATACCGCCAGTACATTGAGAAGGATGCCGCACTTGAAAGGCGTTTCCAGCAGGTATTGGTGGGAGAGCCAACAATCGAGGAAGCCGTGGCCATTCTTCGCGGGCTGAGAGAGAAGTATGAGGCGCATCACAAGGTCACTATCAGCGATGGCGCTTTAGTTGCCGCTGTGAAACTTTCAGACCGGTACATCACTCATCGATTCTTGCCCGATAAAGCGATCGATCTTATGGACGAGGCAGCGTCGCGGCTAAGGATGGAAATTGATTCTTCTCCTGAGGAGATTGATCAACTCCAGCGTGCCGTGGATCGACTTCGAATGGAGGAGTTCGGGCTAGCAAAAGAGAAAGATGACGTCTCGAAGCAGCGGCTGAGTGACCTTCGAGAAGAGATAGAAAGTAAGGACCAGGAGTTGGCGACTTTGGCGCAACGGTGGGCCGAAGAGAAGAATCTTCTGGATCGAATCGGCGCCCTGACCGAAGAACTCGACCACCTGAGAGGTGAGGCCGAGCGAGCGCAGATAGCGGGGGATTTAGAAAGGGCAGCGCGGCTTATGTATGGCCGGATGCGCGAGATTGACGTCGAACTCAATGAGGCTCGCGCAAAGGCAAATAGCCGTGCAGCTATGGTGAAGGAGGAGGTCACAGAGGACGACATTGCCGAGGTAATAGCGGCCTGGACAAAGATTCCGGTGGGGCGCCTTCTTCAGGCCGATAGCGAAAGGCTACTTAATCTGGAGCACGAACTCTCCAGTCGCGTTATCGGGCAGCAAGATGCAATTGTTGCCGTGTCGAATGCGATCAGGAGGGCACGGGCGGGAATCTCTGACCCAAATCGACCCACAGGCACCTTCCTATTTCTGGGTCCTACAGGGGTTGGAAAGACCGAGCTGGCTAAGGCGCTGGCCGATTTCCTCTTCGATGACGAGCATGCCATGGTGCGGATAGATATGAGCGAATACGGAGAGAAGTTTTCGGTCTCTCGATTAGTGGGGGCACCTCCTGGATATGTCGGCTATGAAGAGGGCGGACAACTGACCGAGGCCGTTCGTCGACGACCGTATTCAGTCTTGCTGCTGGACGAGGTAGAGAAGGCTCACATTGAAGTATTTGACCTCTTACTCCAAGTTTTTGACGATGGTCGCCTCACCGACGGTCAGGGCAGAACCGTGGACTTCACAAACACCATCATCATCATGACCTCGAATCTCGGGTCACAATTCCTCATGGATACGACCTTGGATGAAAAGACCCGAAAGGCGGGGGTCATGGAGGCGGTTCATAAAGCCTTCAAACCCGAGTTCCTGAATAGAATTGACGACATCTTGGTCTTCAATCCGCTGAGTAGTAGAGAGATCGCCCTCATCATGACATTGCTCATTGCTGATCTGCAGAAGCGATTGACCGATCGCCGCATTGTTGTAGACGTCGAAGAGAGTGCTAAGAACTGGCTTGCCGTCCACGGCTACGACCCAGCGTTCGGAGCAAGACCTATGCGTCGGCTAATTCAAAGGGAGATCGGAGATGCCTTGGCAACCAAATTGCTCAGCGGAGAAATCCCTGACGGCTCACGCGTCTTATTTTCCTTGAAGAATGAAGGTGCCGAGGAACTCGATATCACGGTAGAAAAAGCGAACCCATAACTTGAGACGATATTTCTTGTTCCCAATCGGCCTGTTGTCTTTGGTGCTGTTTGTGGAATTAGGAGTCATTGCCAAAGACGGACCGCTCCCCATAGATGAGCGTGTTGCGCTCTGGTTCAAAGAACATAGAACTCCTGGCGAAGTGCACTGGGCTCAGGTTCTCAGCGCGCTGACGACTCCAGTGATCGTCTTTCTGGTGATCGTTGTGATTCTCTTGTACCTCAATTATTGGACTCGGTCTTGGTATCTTCGTGACTTCATTCCTTTGGCAGTGGTGGCTGCATCCGCAGTCGTTTCCACTGTGGCGAAACCCTTCTTTGGCCGCGTTCGACCGGGTGCGGGCCTGACTACGCTGTTTGATTTCGAACCGAGTTACCCTTCGTCCCATACCGTCTTCGTTGCTGCCGCTGGATCCGCGTTGCTTATTTTTGCCGGCAAACGACAATTTTTGATCTTTGTTACCGTTGGTCTTGTCACGGCTTTTATGGGATTAGTGCGTCTCGTCCTCGGGGTTCACTGGTTCACCGATATTGTCGGTTCGGAATTTCTCGCTTTTGGGATGCTGATTGTCTTTTACGTGATTGATGATTGGCTTGCAGAAAGAGAAAGAGAAAGAATTAGCCTATGAGGAATCGAATTCTTACCGTATGCCTTCTTGTGGCATTGAGTATGGGTTCGAATCATGCTTTTGGCGCCACAGCAAAAGTGGGTGGCTTTTTCCTTCTCTGCCACCTCTAAGTTAGCCGTCGCTGCCACGTCACTTAGTTCGGCGGTGTGCACTCTTGGGAAATTGTCGATCCTGATTTCTGGTACTCCTGGAATGTGCCGGCTCTCTTTGAAGCAAAGCGGAAATGCCTACTACTTGCCTGCAAAATCGGTGATAGCCGAGTTTAAGGTCTATGGAACAAACATCATTGACTTCCATCTTCCAGGTGCACTTCTACTTAGTCAGGGCACGTATGAATTGTCTGCCACAAGCAACTCAAATTTGCCTGTCACATTGATCAGCAGCACACCCTTGACTTGCACTATTGCTAATTCAACCTTGACTCTTCTTCAAGCGGGCACGTGTACGATTGTCGCCAGCCAGGACGGTGCGGAATTCATTCCTGGGGCAACCCAGGTTACTCAAAGTGTGGAGATAGGCACCAACAGAGTCACCGCAGATTTGCCGGATGCCGTATCGGGATTTCAAATTAAACCCGTCTACGTAGTTCCGGCCGATGCAACGGACAACTCCTACGACACAAATGGTTATCTTGCTGGGATTCTTGACGAAGGCAACAGTTATCTGAGCGGGCAAATTGGTTATATGGTGCCAATCGATCGAACCTCTACTGGATACGATATTCAATATCTTAAGTCTCAATACTCAACCGAGTATCTGCGCACTCACCAATCTGTCACAGATAAAACAACATCCGACGCCTCAGTCCTGCTTTCGGAGATCAAGGCGATGGAAAATCCCGGCGATAATCGTAAGGACTACATCTTCTTTATCGAGGTGCCGGGATTTTCAGACAAATACTGCGGTTACGCGAGTACCCCGGGGATGGCCGCCATCGTGGCATTGCAGAACGTCTCACCAACAGGCTCGTGCAAAGGTAAATCAGCACCGTTCTTTGAGAACTACACGTCAAAGACGTGGGTGCATGAATTAGTGCACAATTTCGGGGTAGATCACACGATGGATGATCCGTGTGATCTTATGGCTGGCGGTGACACTGTTTGTAAGTCGACCGTGAAATACACGATGGATAAGGAGAGAACTCGTTATGTCGGTGCTTCCTCCTCCCAGGGACCAAACATTCTCAGCCTTCGAGTTTGGCAAGGGCATTCGCAGGATGCAGGATTGATAGCGGACTGCATATTGAATCCAGTGGCCAGACAAGACGGAGTGCCATACGCCTACTGTCCGACTGGAAAGCAGGCCATTGGAGCCCTTGAGTCTTGCTGGAATCCCATCAACTCAGTTTCCCTCGAGGAGCAAATAAGTGGCGTCTGGGTTTCATTGGGCGGAGGAAACAACTGGTCTCAGCCATGGGGATCTCGCATATCGTGGACGTGCAGCGCAAACTTCTCGGCTCCTTGGAAGGAACTCACCGTGACTACGCCAGGACTAAGGCACTACAGATGGATTGTCAACGGGAAAGTATCTGAGGAACTGAACGTAATCTGGGTGAATTAGCGTGGCTGCTAGTTTGTAAACCTGAGGGTGAACTTGTAGCCGCTTAAGTTTTTCAGAACCGTTATCGATGCGCTTCCATTGCTCTTTGTCACGCCGCTGAAGCTCAGGGTTTTGCTTCCCTTCTTCGTCGCCGTTATGACGAATTTCGCTTGAGCGGCATTTGAGGAAATTGACAGCAAATATTTGCCTGTTGCCAATTTCTTGATGTTGAGCGTCCCTTTCTTCTGCACGGGATTTGTCACTGCAGTGGCCGCCGAGTTGTCGGTGTAGATATGGTCGTTGACGCCCGTCGCCACGCGTTCAGACCCGTTGGCCGACAGGGCTAAGGCGTACCAATAGCGGGGAGTGGGGCTTTGTGCGCTCCACGTGGCTCCTGAATCGGTGGACCCAAAGATGAGGTCGTTGTACGCGGCAGCCAACAGAATGCTTCCGTCACTAGAGGACGCAACGGCATTCCAGTAACGAACCGGACCATGTGCGCTCCACGTGGCTCCCGAATCTGACGAGGTGTAGAGCTGACCGCCACTGTCGGCGGCAACCAACTTTGTGCCGCTCTCTGAGGATGCGACCGCATCCCAATTCCTAGCTGATTCTCGTGGAATCCATGTCAATCCTGAGTCGGCCGAAGTGTAGATCTGCCCCATCGGAACGAATGCGACCAATTTGGTCCCATCACCGGATGATGCAACTCCATGCCAATCTCTTTCAGTCTCTCGTGCGGTCCACGTGACTCCTGAATCTGTAGAAGTGTAGATCTGACGGCCGCTTGCCACGGCGACGAGTTTGCTGCCGTCGCTTGAGGACGCGATTCCCTGCCAACGGTTTGCTTCACCGCGGGCCACCCATGTGACACCAGAATCAGTCGATGTAAAGATCTGGCCGTCATACACGGCCGCAGCAAGTTTCACTCCGTTGCTAGAGGATGCAACCCTGACCCAATCGCGGTTTGATTCACGCTCGATCCATGTCACGCCAGAATTGGTGGAGGTGTAGATTTTCCCTCCGCTCACCAGTGCTACAAGTTTGGTTCCATCGGAAGATGACGCCACTCCGTACCAGTAACGAACCGATTCGCGAGCCTTCCAATTGCCGGTGTATGCGTATGAGGAGACGCTGCTCAGGATTAATGCTGCACTTGTGAGGACAATGAGCTGACGCGATCGTCGACTTGTGACTCCGTTGATCTTAGATGTATGGAACATGGCATGCCTTCAATCATTTCTTATCGAGTTGATGTAGATAGCTGTAGCCGGATAGATCATGTGCCACCGGAATAACGGCACTTCCCTGTGCGTCGGTCGTGGCGACGAAGGTGAGGGTCGGATTCCCGCTTTTAATCGCCGTAACCGTAATTCTTGTGTTGGGGGCGTTCGAGGTCACCGTGATCACGTAGGAACTCGTCGTCACTTTCCTAATCTCGAGCGAGGCAGTAATTGGAATTACGTCCGAAGCCTTCGCCGTGTAAATGAGGCCGTTCCCCATCACTGCCACGATCCGTGAGGCATCACTCGATAGAGCAATGCGCTGCCAATTCAAAAATTTGTATGTAATCTCCGACCATGTTCGCCCGAAGTCGGTCGATGCGTTTATGTGTCCTCCATACTGGGTGACAACGATCGTTTTCCCATCGGCGGAGGAGGCAACACCGCGACCGTTCTTGATCGAATAGCGCCCGGCCCAGGTTGCGCCTGAATCCTTCGATACGAAAGTGGGTTCATTGCCGGATACAACGGCCACCAACCTTCTGCCATCGGCGGAGGAGGCAACGCCCGACCACTTTCTTGCCGACTCTCGAGGTGTCCAGGATGCGCCCGAGTTGGTCGAGGTGTATATCTTGCCATCGAGTTCTGATGCAATGAGCTTTTTGCCATCAGCTGATGAGGCAATGGAATTCCAATTCCTAATTTTCTCGCGTTCATTCCACGTGGCGCCTGAATTGACCGAGGTGTAGACACGCCCGCCGAGAACCACGGCGATGAGTTTGGTTCCATCAGAGGAAGAAGCCACTGCCCACCAAGTACGAGGGGTTTCACGTGTCTTCCAAGTCCGCCCTGCGTCAGTTGATATCAGGATCGGAGAATTCACAGCAACAGCGACGAGTTTGTTGCCATCGGCGGAGGAGGCTATCTCGGCGTAACTTCGCTTCTTCTCGCGAGGCGTCCACGTGACCCCGTAGTCGGACGATGTGTAGATCTGTCCACCTGCAACCGTCGCGGCCAATTTCTGGCCATCACTTGAGGATGCAACGTCGTACCAATTGCGTACGGACTCGTGGGAAGTCCACGCACTTGGATCTGCTCCAGAAGACGCGTTGAACAAGATAAGGGAGAACAGAAATGCGAGACCGACAATTGCCGAAACTCTATTCGGTAGGCGAGAGTCAAGAAGACGTCTCATGTGAAGTCATCCCCAACTAGGTGAATTTGAGCGAGAGGGAGTACCCGAGCAAGTTCAGGGCAACTTTGACAGTGGCAGTTCCTGAGGCATTGGTTGTCCCTTTGAATGTGAGTGTTTTGTTCTTGTTCTTTGTCGCCGTGATTGTGAATTTTGTCAGTGGCGAATTTGATGTGACGGTCAAAATGTAGGACTTAGCACTCACCTTCTTTATGATGATCGAGCCCTTTACTTTGCTCGGCGTAGGTTTCTTATCAACCTTCACAATCTTGGCGGTGGCGTATATGTATCCGCCTTGTACTCCGACCACGACGAATTTGCTTCCATCACTGGATACTGCGACGCCAGTGCCGTTCTGAATTGCATTGCCGGAAACCCATGTCGCACCTGAATCTTGGGATATGTAAACCGTGCCCATATAGCTGGTCGCTACAAGTTTGGATCCGTCAGCCGACATCGCGATCGCTTGCCAGTACCGAGGGGCATCGTTGGCTCTCACGTTCCAGGTAACTCCAGAATCTGTTGACGTGTAGATGAAACTACTTTCACCGCTGGCGTAGACAGCAGCGGCCAACTTTGTACCGTCGCCAGATGAAGCAACCGCGCGCCAGAGACGTGCTGATTCGCGAGGCGTCCAGGTCGCGCCTGAGTCGGTTGAAGTGAAGATCTGATCGGCCCTGGCTACCGCCACAAGTTTGGTTCCATCATTAGATGAGGCGACAGAGGTCCAATTTCTCACTGAGTTTCGAGGCGTCCACGTGGCACCAAAATCGGCGGAGGTGTAAACCCAGCCGCCCTCGACGGAGGCTACAAGCTTTGAACCATCAGCCGAGGATGCAACGGCGTCCCAGCGACGTGCCGAATCACGCGGAGTCCAAGTGACACCAGAGTCGTTGGAGGTGTAGATCATGCCTTCCTTAACGGTGGCTACGAGTCTTGTTCCATCGCTGGATGAGGCGACACCGCTCCAAATCTGCACGGGTCCTCGAGAGGTCCACGTGGCCCCGTAGTTGGTCGACGTGTAAATGTGTCCACCGGTGGATCCAGAGCTGTCCGCGGTGATGAGTTTGGAGCCATCACTGGATGAGGCTATGGATTCGCACGATGCACACGTGAAATCGAGTTTCGTCCACGTGTAGGCGACCTTTCCGCTTGTTGTCGTTGATGGCGATGGCGTGGGGCTAGGTGAGGCGGTTACGCCATAGGTGTAAATGTAACTCTGAGAGGTGGCGAAGAATTTGCTACCGTCGGCCGAGGATGCGACGCCATAGGAATTCTGAATGGAATTGTCAGTAATCCACGTGACGCCGTAGTCCCTGGAAACGTAAACAGTCCCCATGTAAGCACTGGCCACGAGTTTTGAACCGTCGGCAGACATCGCAATGCCTTGCCAATACCTATTCAAGTCACTTGCACGAAGTGTCCATGTAGCACCCGAATCAGAGGAGGTATAAATGTTTCCTGGATTGCCGTAGACAACTGCGGCAAGTTTGGTCCCGTCAGCAGATGAAGCAACCCAGAACCACAATCGAGCAGAGTCGCGCGCAATCCATGTCGCTCCAGAATCAGCAGAGGTGTAGATCTGACCGTCACGGACGACGGCGACAAGTTTGCTTCCGTCACTTGAGGAGGTCACAGCACGCCAGGCGCGGGTGGATTCGCGCGCAATCCATGTCGCTCCAGAATCAGCAGAGGTGTAGATCTGACCGGGGTTCACGATTGCAACTAATTTCGTTCCATCACTTGAGGATGCGACGCCGAACCAGGGACGAACCGACTCGTGCGCCGTCCAGGTCGCACCAGAATCAGCAGAAGTGTAGATCTGACCGCCTTCAACGGTCGCGACCAATTTTGTTCCATCATTGGATGATGCGATGCCGCTCCAATTGCGGTTTGATTCGTGCGCGGTCCACGTGACGCCGTAATCTGAAGAGGTAACGACCTTGCCTCCGTTGACGAATCCAGCAAGTTTGCTGCCATCACTCGAAGATGCGATGCCTTGACAGGAACAACTGGGGTCGCGCTTCACCCAGCCAGTGTCATCGGCACTTGCGGCGACTATCGGAGTGAGCAGAGAGCAGAGAAGCACCCCTCCAATAAAGGAGGAGAGCCATCTCCATCGTAACTTCCGTGATTGAGATTTCGGTAGCATCGACGGGCCTTTCTATTCGGTTATTGTAATTCCGGTCATTCTGTTGATGAGTTGCCACTTGCCCGAACCGATCTTCAAGTATGCATCGATTCGATAAGTACCGGGCCCCGTCAGATATGGACCCCCACTGAAATAGTTGCGATTCGAGATCGTGTTTGCACCCGCTGGGCGAAACGTCTGCGAGTTTATCGAGTAGATCTTGTTCGTCATGTTATCGGCATTGCATGCTTCCATCGTCACTGTGTCACCTGTGATGAGCAAGGGGTTTCCATCCTTGTCTTTTCCCGATCTCGCAGTGTACGAGTACATAGTGTTCTTCTCAGTTCTGTCTACTTGGCCCTTAAAGGAGAAAGTGCGAATGTTGTTTGCCTTGTCAGGACCGACGGTGTTTCCTGACAAATATGGTCCGGAGTAAATAATGTTCGTATATCCCTTGGGCATAACCGGCACGTCGGTGGCCTTGCTTGCACATTCGACAAGGGTGAAATCTCCCGTTGTCTTACTCGCGGTTGCCGCAGGAGTGTTGGAGGTCGATTTAGCGGTCGAGGACTCCTTTGGGTTCGCCGTGAGCAGTAGGGCGATGGATACAGCAAGAATCAGCAAGAATAGAAGTCCCTGGATCAGAGGGGTGATGGCAAGGAGAAATCGAAAATAGATGAAGAAGAATATGAGCCAGGCAACTAGACAGATGAAGAACGAAACGATGAATCCCACTCGGAGAAAGAAGATGACGAGGACAATAAGCGCTAGCAATGCCATGATGCCTACAACTGAATTGGAATTGTGCTGATCTGACTTTCGGGAGTCCATACATCCTCCTTGGACGAGATCTCGTAATTAAATCTATGCCAATAGTTCGAGTTGGGGTAGCGGCGGTCACGAGTGTCACCCCTAAGATGGTGTGATGTTGCTCAAGGAAGATAAAGCCGATCGATTGCCGCCGGATGTACGCCGGATGTTGCTTGGCGTTACCCTCAGCGCCCTTGGTAATGGCCTTGTTCTTCCCTTTGCATTTGTCTATTTCCACTCGGTTCGCCACATTCCGACATCGATCGCAGGGTTGGTGTTCAGCTACGGTGCGATTGTCTCCTTGGTTGCTGCTCCTTTGGTGGGCTCACTGATCGACAAATGGGGTCCGCGCCCTATCCTCATTCTTTCGCTGTGTATTACTGGGATCGGCTATGCATCATTCTCCCTTATTCGAACCATCTCCGACGCTTTCATTGTCATGACTATTTGCGCGATTGGAAATTCTGCGGTGTGGCCAGCGCAGGGTGCGCTAAGTACTGAACTGACCCCGGATCATCTTCGCGAAAGAATTTACGGCGCTCAATTTGCTCTCCTCAACTTGGGTCTTGGACTTGGCGGACTTGCCTCATCCCTCGTGGTCTCCATCGACAAGCCCCACACATTTGAAGTGCTCTACATTGGTGACGGCATTTCATTCTTCGTGTACGTCCTTGTTGTTCTTACGTTGAGGAATGTCGGGCATAGGTCCAAGGCCCAACGCGAGCACAACGCCACCCTTGAGGGTGGGTGGGGCGATGTCATCCGTGATCGGGTGTTTGTGAAAGTGTGGATCGTCGCCCTTTTCGCAATCTTTCTGAGTTATAGCCAATTGGAAGTCGGGTTCACATCCTTTGCGACGACAGTTGCCGATGTTAAGCCCGCTCGATTGGCTTGGGCATATGCCGTGAACACAGCCGTCATCGCGATATTCCAACTATGGGTGATTAAGAAGTTGGAGAAGATGCCTCGCGCGAAGGGGCTGGCGATCGCAATGTTCTTCTGGGCGGCGGCTTGGGCAGTGCTCGCCGTCGCTGGTGTGATGAAGGAATTCGCCGTGCCCGCCATAATCATCTGCCAATTTGTATTTGCCATCGGGGAGATGATCTGGTCGCCGATCATGCCTGCGATCGTCAATCAGATTGCACCTGACCATTTGCGAGGCCGCTACAACTCGGCTTCCACCAACACCTGGCAGATTGGGATGATCATGGGGCCGGCCAGCGCGGGCGTGCTCCTTGGCGCGGGATTGTGGGGGCTCTGGCTGGGGATTCTCTTCGGAGGTCTGCTGGTGGTCGCCTTCTTTGCGCTGCGCTTGAAATTACCTGAACGACCCCTACGTGCTGTGGTGCTGGGTGATACTAATTAGTTAGTCGTTAGTCGATCTCCACGAGATCCAGGTAACTCTCGTTCCACAGGTCCTCATCTCCGTCTGGCAGGAGCAGGACTCGATCTGGCTTGAGCGCTCGAACGGCGCCCTCGTCGTGCGACACCAGAACCACCGCTCCCTGAAAGGACCCGAGGGCTCCTAAAATCTCGTTGCGCGATGCCGGATCCAAGTTGTTGGTCGGTTCGTCCAAAAGCAGCACGTTGGCCGCGCTCACAACGAGGACGGCAAGGGCAAGACGAGTGCGCTCGCCGCCACTGAGGACCTTGACCGGCTTGTGAACGTCATCGCCCGAGAATAGGAAGGAGCCGAGCACATTTCTTGCCTCTGGTTCGCGCAGTTCGGCATGAGCACTCGACATGTTTTCAAGGACGGTTCTCTCAAAATCCAACGACTCGTGCTCTTGCGTGTAGTAGCCGATCTTGAGTCCGTGTCCTTGCACGACTTCGCCGGTGTCTGGCTCAAGATCTCCAGCCAACATTCGAAGTAGTGTGGTCTTTCCGGCACCGTTCAATCCAAGAATGACAACGCGCGAGCCTTTGTCGATCGCCAAGTCAACGTCGGTGAATACCTCCAAGGAACCGTATGACTTGCTCAGTCCAGTTGCTGAAAGCGGAGTCCTTCCACAAGGGGAAGGAGTTGGGAATCGCAACTTTGCAACGCGATCGCTCTTGCGTACATCTTCCAAGTCGGAAAGTAATTTCTCCGCACGACGGAACATGCCTTGTGCTGCTTTTGCCTTGGTTGCCTTCGCACGAAGTTTCTCAGCCTGCTTCTCGAGAATCGCCGCCTTCTTCTCTGCGTTGGCACGATCGATTTTTCTTCGGTGTTCGTCCTGTTCGCGTTGGAGAAGATATTTCTTCCACCCCATGTTGTAGACATCGATGACGTTTCGGTTGGCGTCAAGGTAAAAGACTTTGTTGACGACAGTTTCAATGAGGTTCACATCGTGGCTGATGATGACCAATCCACCTGAATACTTCGTAAGATAATCACGGAGCCAGATAACCGAGTCAGCGTCAAGGTGGTTCGTCGGTTCATCTAGCAGGAGTGTCTCAGCTCCACTGAAGAGAATTCGCGCGAGTTCGACACGGCGACGTTGGCCACCGCTCAGTGCGCTGAGCGGCTCATCAAAAAGCCTTTCAGGGATTCCAAGGCTCGTCATGATTGCTTCAGCTTCGGACGTTGCGCTATAGCCACCCGCAGCCGTGAATTCGCTGTCGGCACGCGTGTACCTATTCATGACGGTCTCAAGTTCTTCGCCCTCAGCCGTGGCCATCTGTTGCTCTATTAGACGCATTCGAGCCACGATCTGGTCTAGACCGCGTACGGAGAGAATACGCTCCACGACCGTTCCCTCTTCATCTCCTGTACGAGGATCTTGGGGCAGATAGCCGATAGTGCCGCTTCGAAGGACTTGGCCGCCGGCGGGAAGGGTTTCACCTGCTAGAACTTTGGCCAGAGTACTTTTTCCAGCGCCGTTTCGTCCTACAAAGCCAATTCTGTCGCCATTATTGATCCGCACCGTTACCTTGCTGACAAGCAAGCGTGCCCCAGCGCGTAACTCGAGGCTCTGTGTGGAAATCATGAAGGGCAGTTTCTCACAGTTTTGAGGTCATCAGAACTTACCGCCTTTTAAGGCGGAAATTCAGAGTGCTGGAGATTGGGGCACTAGATCAGCGCTGACAATGAATCTTTTTGGAGCGTTTCCTATGTAGTGAAATGGGTAGCACGTGGTCAGGGTTAGCACGGCTGTTTTCGTTGGAACAATGACCGTTCGGTCGTTAGCGCCGACAATACGGAAGCCAGATATTTTGTAAGTAAACTTGCCTGCAACGGTCTCGACGGTGACGAATTCGCCGACTTTGAGTTTGCCCAGCTGGGAGAAAACAGAATCTCTGTGACCGGAGAGAACGGAATTGTCGGCAACACCGGGGAGAACACTCTTTTCGTAGTGTCCAATGCCCATCTTGAGTTGAGCAGTTTCCGTACCTTGGTAAATGGGCAAAGTTTGTTTGAGGTCCGGAATCGTTATCTTTCCGATGTAATCACCTCTATGTACATTCACTTGGTTGTATATGTCTTGAGGTTTTACCGAGGCATCGAGTTTCAATGAAGATGGCGCCAACTCTGGTAGCACTTGCTTAGAAAGCGCTGGGCTACCAGAGTAGGCGTTCATCTCTTCAATCTGATTTATTGCATAACCGCCCACGACTACGCCACCGACTACTAGAAGTGTCGATACAGTGGTGAGTAATGAGCGCTTTTTCATAGGTCTGAGTTACCTAAGTGCTTTCTTTGTTCCGAAACCGACTCCACCGAGTAGAACCAATCCCGCAGCAATTGCTAGGAGGTTGAACCAGGGTGAACCTGTCTTTGGAAGCTTTCCACCGGTTTCCGTTACTGGAGTAGGTGGAGTTGTTGGAGCTGGTGTGGCACTTGGCGTTGGGACTGGTACGTAAGCGGGCGCAACTTGGTAGTTCGTGCGCATGATTGTCGCAACTTGACCCGAAGCAACCGTTATGAGGCCATCTGCAGTTATGAGACCGCCTAAAGCAGGATCGGTGCTTGCGAAAGTGCCGTAATAACCATCTACATGTGTTTCGCTGACCAGGTAGGTACCTGGCTCCAAACTATATGAGTGACCGGCACTGTCAACTCCGACGGCTGGGCTTCCGGCAACTTCGGCTCCATTGTGTGTTACATGAATCATGAAGTCAGAAGCAACTGCTGTTCCGCCGTAGGTGTTCACCACATGCTTGACAACAATCAATGTTGCTGGTGCGACAGGTGTCGCTGTAGGTGTTGGTGTCGCAGTTGGAGTCGCTGTTGGTGTTGGTGTCGCTGTAGGAGTTGCAGTCGCCGTTGGTGTTGGCGTTGGTGTTGGCGTAACGCAGGCGGAGTTGGTGATGGTGTTGGCGTTGAGGTTGACTGCACCCGTGCGTGCCAACAACTGTCCCTGAATCGTTGCACCGGTGTTTGCTGTGATTGCAGTCAGAGCATAGACATGTCCGACAAAAGTCGAATTCGCACCGAGTGTGGCCGAGCTTCCGACTTTCCAATAGACATGACAAGCCTGAGCGCCGTTGACGAGGGTCATCGTGCTACCGGCAGACGTGATCAATGTTGTAGCAGCCTGAAAAATAAAGACCGCGTTCGCATCGCCTTGCGCATCAAGAGTCAGAGCTCCTGAGTTCTCGAAGGTTCCGGCACCTGTTGAATATGTGCCTGGTGTAATGACGTGCGATGCCAATTCAGGTGAAGCTAGAACTGTGGGCGTTGGCGCACTGATGTCGTTGAAGGCAGTTACCAGATCGGTTTGTGCTGTGGTAGCTGCGGTATCGGCAAGGTGCTGAACGCCCGAGGCCGTCACCGTGGTGCTGCCCGTGAACGCTGATCCCGGAGCAAGTCCGATGTCGCCACCTGCGGTTCCGCCGATGGTTGTTGGACCCGTATTGGTGATTGTGGTTGCGGCGAGGACGCCGAAGGATGTAGTGGTGCCTTGGTTAATGGTCGGTGCAGCCGCATTGGATGAGGCTGGAGAGACGAAGATTGCCAGTAATGGCAATAATGCGACTGCGGTGAATACCTTGATTTTATTGGTTTTTCTCATGCTAATTCGATTCTGTTATGTATCAAACGTGCGCCATATTGGCTTCGGGCACTTGCCTGACTGGACGCCGACGTAAAGGGCGCACTAGACGGTTCGCGAGTTGATGGCTCGGCAAGATCGATATGTAGAAACCCTCTGTTTTTGAAGCTAGTCCTTAGTGATTCGAACTATATAGAAGGAGGGAAATAGGTACTGCGCAAAGTATTGAGGATTCTCAACAGTTAAAACCTACACCTTATTCACAGGTTGCTGTGACCTCAATTCGGGGGGTTCTCTGTGAACTTCGCTGCTCCTATTCTGACCGAAAAGCTCTTTTCGGCTAGATTTGCCCGGTGGCGTACTCAAAGAGGCTTCAAGATCATGCAAAGACCCTAGGACGAGACGTTCGGGTCGCCCTCGTAGGCGCAGGCCAGATGGGACGAGGTTTTGGATATCAGATCTTCCGAATGCCCGGACTCTCTCTTGCCCTCGTAGTAGATGTCGATGCCGACCGCATTAGAAGTCTTTTCAGCGATATCGGCATCAAAGACGTTGTCATTAGCACCGACCATAAAGTCCTATCGGATGCCATGTTGGCAGGCAAGGCCACTGGTACGACCACCACGGAATTCATCGCCGAATAGCAATACGTAACGTCGAAGGCAGGCCACATA
>CAWJOR010000007.1:0-90506 GCA_963844465.1 uncultured Actinomycetota bacterium
CTGCAGACACAAATCATCGTGTTTTGGCGGCAATGACATATCGGCGAGTAGTTCTTTTTGCCGACCTTTTTGAGGACTAGTAACTCACACAGCCTTTGATGGGCTTAAGAAAAGGGGGGTGTCCCCCGAGTATGTGTCAGGGATAAGTAAGTAATTCCCCTACACTTCACTCTAATTATCCTCTTGTGCCAGTCAAGGGAGTCATGCGAGGCGTACCCCAGCGCTCGAACGAGCCTTGGTTTGGGGTCCCAAAATTCAGAATTATGTTGATTTTGGCTGTTATTTTGGCAGGTACTGGTTTTCAACTTCCAACTGCATCTGCGGCGCAAGGTCAATTCCTACTCAGCAGTATGGGACTTACCGGCCCGGTTAAATCTGGAAAAGCCACGGTCGGCTTCGTAACTGGCTTGAAGCCGCCGATTTTTGTTAACTCAACGACAGGTGCGATAGTCACGCCGCAGGCGGCGACCACGAAGGGTCCGCTGACCTTCCCAACCACGAGTTCAGGCGGGAAAACCGGCACAAGTAAGACGGGTACGCCTTCCGGCAATACCTCTTCCGGTTCAGGCGGAGGGGTTGGCGCAATCACCAATGCCGCAGCGGGGATTACAGGCGGCTCGGTCACTGTCGGTGCGCGAGGACCGCAGGGAATTCAAGGATTGCAAGGACTCGTTGGACCTGAAGGACCAGCAGGACCAGCAGGACCTCAAGGTTCGCAAGGCGCCCAAGGTGCGCCAGGTGTTGCAGGGTCCCCAGGCGCGCAGGGAATTCAAGGTATCCAAGGCCCAGCAGGACCTCAAGGTGAAACAGGCGCGACAGGTCCTGCAGGCGCGACAGGTCCTGCAGGCGCAATAGGCCCTGCAGGCGCGAGCGGAGCCGCAGGCGCAGCTGGAGCAAAAGGTGACACTGGTGCACAAGGTCCGGCAGGTCCGGCGGGAGCACAAGGCCCCGCAGGTGTGGGAGCACAGGGACCAGCAGGTCCTGCAGGTCCGGCGGGAGCACAAGGTCCGGCAGGCGTTACGACAACAGTCATCGTCGACGGCACAGGAACGATCATCACTGGACCCTCGGGTCCACAAGGTCCAGCAGGAGCAGCAGGAGCAGCAGGAGCAGCAGGAGCTCAAGGTCCAGCGGGTCCAGCAGGAGCTCAAGGTCCAGCGGGTCCTTCAGGTCCAGCAGGTCCAGCAGGTAGTGGAAGTGGATCCTCTGGTCCATCCGGTCCGGAAGGTCCCACCGGACCGCAAGGTCCACAAGGCTTAACTGGTCCGCAAGGACCACAGGGTCCGGCTGGTGCTCAAGGCGCGGCAGGTGCCGCTGGTCCGTCGGGTCCATCTGGACCGGCAGGCCCGGCAGGTTCTGGCACGGGCGTCTCTGGTCCATCAGGTCCAACTGGTGACATCGGTCCGGCAGGGCCCTCCGGTCCCACTGGCGCCCAGGGAAGCCAGGGCCAACAAGGCCTGCAAGGGATTCAAGGCATTCAAGGAGTCGCAGGCCCATCCGGCCCCACCGGGGTTGACGGCGCAACCGGCGCAACCGGCGCAACCGGCGCAACCGGCGCTTCCGGAGCAACAGGTGCCATGGGAAGCCAAGGCTTAACTGGACCTTCAGGCCCCACCGGCCCTGCGGGAGCAACGGGAGCCACAGGCGCAACCGGAGCCACTGGCGCCACTGGTATTGATGGGGCAACAGGTGCAACAGGTGCAACCGGAGCCCAAGGCACTCAGGGCATTCAGGGCCTGACCGGCCCGGCGGGCCCATCGGGCCCTGCGGGATCTGCCGGCCCATCCGGACCAACAGGTATTGACGGCGCAACCGGTGCCACAGGCGCCACGGGCGCCACGGGTCCTTCCGGTCCCACCGGCGCGCAAGGAAGCCAGGGCACCCAGGGCCTCCAGGGCGTCCAAGGAATTCAGGGCATTGACGGCCCGACGGGCCCGACAGGGTCAACCGGTGCCACCGGATCGCAAGGCCCATCCGGCCCCATCGGGGTTGACGGCGCAACCGGAGCAACCGGAGCCACGGGAGCAACTGGCGCTTCCGGAGCAACTGGCGCCACGGGAAGCCAAGGCTTAACTGGACCTTCAGGCCCCACCGGCCCTGCGGGAGCAACCGGTGCAACCGGAGCCACTGGCGCCACTGGTATTGATGGGGCAACAGGGGCAACAGGTGCAACAGGGGCAACAGGGGCCCAAGGCACTCAGGGCATTCAGGGCCTGACCGGCCCGGCGGGCCCATCCGGACCCACCGGGGCGGCGGGATCTGTCGGCCCATCCGGACCAACAGGTATTGACGGCGCAACCGGTGCCACAGGCGCCACGGGCGCCACGGGTCCTTCCGGTCCCACCGGCGCGCAAGGAAGCCAGGGCACCCAGGGCCTCCAGGGCGTCCAAGGAATTCAGGGCATTGACGGCCCGACGGGCCCGACAGGGTCAACCGGTGCCACCGGATCGCAAGGCCCATCCGGCCCCATCGGGGTTGACGGCGCAACCGGAGCAACCGGAGCCACGGGAGCAACTGGCGCTTCCGGAGCAACTGGCGCCACGGGAAGCCAAGGCTTAACTGGACCTTCAGGCCCCACCGGCCCTGCGGGAGCAACCGGTGCAACCGGAGCCACTGGCGCCACTGGTATTGATGGGGCAACAGGGGCCACGGGTTCTTCAGGTCCTTCGGGACCAACTGGACCATCGGGATTGACGGGACCGACAGGACCTAGCGGTCCAACTGGCCCAACCGGGGACACAGGTCCTTCGGGTCCTTCAGGCGCGTCGGGACCTTCAGGTCCATCTGGTCCGTCGGGGGCAAGTGGCCCCACGGGTGCTACTGGTTCGGTTGGATCGATCCTTAGCGGTGCGGGCGCACCGGCTGCCGCACTCGGTGATGTTGGGGCTCTCTATTTCGACACAACCAACAGCGTGATTTATGGACCAAAGGTCAACGGTGTCGGCGGCGCGTGGCCAGTCGGGACATCGAATTATTTAGGTACAAACGTGTCGGCTGTTTATGCGCCACTCGCAAGTCCAGCTTTCACGGGAACTGTAGATCTGTCCGGTGCGACGGTGACATTGCCTGCAAACCAAGCGCTCACGACTCCAGTGATTACTGGTGCAATTACGGGAACAGGATTTAGCGCAACCCTTGCCGCGCTTACGGGTTCCTACACTCTTGGCGGAACAGCAACTCTGACATCTCCCGTCATCAATGGTGCAATGACTGGTACCGGATTCAATGCAACCCTTGCAGCTCTTACCGGCGCATACACTCTTGGCGGAACAGCAACTCTGACATCTCCCGTCATCAATGGTGCAATGACTGGTACCGGATTCAATGCAACCCTTGCAGCTCTTACCGGCGCATACACCGTCGCCGGCGATCCAACTTTTAGTGGCAACGTAAACTTGCCTGCGACAACGACAATCGCGGCTGGTGCAACGGTCACTGGCTATGCGCCACTTGCATCGCCAACATTTACGGGCACTGTCACGTTCCCCGATGGCGCAACGCACTCATCAACTGGTTTAACTATGGCTTCTGCAACGACACTTGTTCTGGGCGCTGGGTCTGCTGCTGCCGAACCGTTGCAGTTCATCACCGGTCCAGTTTTAACAGCTGCTACTGCGGGTGCAGTTGAATTTGATGGCAAGGTGTTGTACTTCACTCCCAACGCCACATCAGGTCGTGGAGTCATTCCGAGCGTCTTGTATGCATCTTCGACCGCCGCCCGGGCAATAGCAGCCGTCGCCGCAACAAACTATGCGATCTTTGCAACTCCGACCAATGGAGCCTTGACCGTGGCGGGCTCAACGACCTACGCATTCGAGGCCGTTGTTGGTTGGTCAGCAACAGGAACCGCTACCGCACACATAACGTCATTTGGCTTTGGCGGCACGGCCACGTATACGTCCGTCGCCTATGAAACGACCTACATTCCACTAACTACAGGAGCAACGACTCCCGTCCGTCCTTACTCAACGTGGTATCAGACCGCGACAGGTGGAGCCATCAGCATCTCAGATTCGATTCTTGGCGGTTCGTTCAGGGTTACCGGCATCATGCGCGTTAATGGCTCGGGAACTGTTATTCCACAAATCAAATTCTCTGCAAAGCCCGGTGCCACTACCAATAATATCGAGGCAAACTCCTATGTGACCTTCACGCCTCTTGGAACCAACACGGTTACCACCGCAGGTGCATGGAGCTAAACTGCAGGTACGGTAGCTCTCTATGAGTGAGAACCAATTTACGGGCAAAAAGAAGAGTCATCTTCTTCGCCGAGTTCTCATTGTCATCTTGACTCTGATCCTTGTAAGTGGCTTGGCCTACGGCGGCTACTACTTTGGCACTCATCAAAAGAAACCGAACCAAACGCTCTTGATGCAGGGGCGTATTGCGCTATCAGAAAAAGGTTTGCGCGATGTGGTTCGGAAGAGCAACCTGACCGCGTATTGGGTTGGCCCAGTCGAGGGAAACAAGTACTCGATATTCATCCCAAAATCAGGCGTTGCTGTTGTTCGCTACATACCTGCCGGAGCAAGTGTCACTGATGCATCGCCATCCTTTCGACTGGTGGCCACCTACGTGCAAAAGGACGCGTTCGCGACCACTCAACTTGCCGGGGCAAAAGAGGGCAACCTTGGTTTCATCAACATCGATGGCAACGCAGTGTTCTACGTTAAAACGCGACCTACCAACGTCTATGTGGGGATCAAGGGTCATGATGTTCAACTAGAAATATTCGATCCGGGCCAGGACCAGGCCGTTGCTCTTGCCCTTTTTAGAGGTCAGATTCAACAGATTAAGTAGTGTCTTGTGATGCGAATTGCGTATCTTCCTCCCTCAGGAACAGCGTTTTTGGGCTATCCCCGAGTACAATTTACCGAGCGCACGTGCTGGCACCCAGGAGGAATATCACTGTGACAGAAGCAAAAGACGACGAGACACCTTCTGAAGTTGAATCCAGTGAACCAGTCGCCCCTCCCGCGGAGCCAGAGTCGACACCAAAGAAAAAGAACAATGCGATGGAAGCAAAAGAGGACGAGACAACCTCTGACGCTGATTCCAGTAAACCCGTCGCCCCTCCCGTGGAGCCTGAGGTAGAAGCAACTCCAACCGAGGAACAGGTTGAAGAAGCTGAGATCTCGGAGAAGAAGAGCTCTCGCAAAGTTTTGACGTGGATCGTGATTGCGATCTTGCTTGTCGGAGGCTTCTTCTTTGTGAAGAACCAGCGCAGTGGAAATGACCTTGCGAAGATTCAAGGCAAGGTTGCACTCTCTGCCAGTGACCTTCGCAACGTCGTGTTGGCCAAGAAACTCACTGTCTATTGGGCAGGTCCGCAAGAAGGGGCAAAGTACACACTCATTGCTACGACCCCTGGAGTCGCCTTTGTCCGCTACCTACCTGGCGGCGTCGGCCTCAATGACACCAAAACCCTTTTCCGGGCCATCGGCACTTACGCGCAGAAGAATGCCTTCGCTGTGTCAACTGCGGGTGCGGCGGCAAACGGCAACGTGGGTTTCGTGAATGCTGATGGCAACGCCGTCTTTTATGCCAAAGCACGGCCGTCAAATGTCTACATTGGAATTAAAGGCAAGGACATACAAGTCGAAGTATTTGATCCCGTAGTGGATCAGGCACTTGGACTGGTACTGGTTAAGAATCAAGTTCGCCAGATCAGTTAATTAACGTGGTTGCCCAGCTCCTGCTAGCCAACTTGATACTGACTAAATAGAAGGGCGCTTCACTGTGAATGAGAACAGTTCCCGCGACGAATTCATTTCCGACGGCGAATTCATCGATCAAGAGACATCGCCCTACGCTGAAATGTCTTCTAACAAGCGCAAGAGGAGTCGACCCCTTCTTGTTCTCGGAAGTCTCTTCGCGGTGGTTGTTCTTGGTATTGCCGGCTATTTCATCATTTCTCACTACAGCAAGAGCACTGACGAGCAAAAGGTCCAAGGCAAAGTGGCATTGTCGGCAAGTGAATTGCGGTCAGTTGTCATTGCCAAACATCTGACGGTGTATTGGGCCGGTCCAATGGCAGGTGCCAAATACGCACTTATTGCGAACAAACCAGGTGCTGCTTTTGTGCGTTACTTGCCAAATGGAAATGGGCTCAATGACACCACTACGTCATTTAGAGTGATTGCCACGTATGTGCAAAAGGGTGCTTTCTTGATTACGCAGAGCGCTGGTGGAGTCTCGGGAAACGTTGGCTTCACCAACGTCGATGACAACGCAGTCTTCTACGTAAAGACTCGGCCAACGAACGTATACATGGGCATCAAGGACAAAGACATTCAGGTTGAAATCTTTGATCCGGGGATCGACCAAGCCCTCGGTCTGTCATTGATTCACAATCAAATTCAACAGATTTCCTAGGATCTTTCGCCTCAGAAACATGGGCAAACTCACTTAGAAAGCCTTGTTTTAGGCTGTCCGCAGTGGCACAATCATTTAACGAGTTCATCCATCTCCGCTCGGGAGGTGAGGGCGGACATGATTTATGCGAAAGATTTTCACCGAATCATAGGTCGCCTATTACCTAAAACTAGGTCCCCTATCTTTCTTCTTTCGACTGTCCTCATTTTCGCTGGAGTACAAGCGCCTATTTCCTACGCAGAGAGTCAGTTACACCCGCCTCTTTCTGAAGAGACCGTTGGACCAGTAACGCCAACTGGAAGCACTACCGAGCCACTGTTTCCGTCGCTTTCTGGTCCATCGGTCGGTTTTACCGGCCCAAAGCCATCTCCTGGAACGAGCGGCACCTCAGGGATACCTGGAACCACTGGTTCCCTCGGTGCGTTCGGTTTGACCGGCATGTCGGCAAATCAAGGATCTCTTGGCTTGCGTGGGCCGCAAGGTGCTCAAGGTCCTCAGGGGTTACAGGGCACTTCCGGTCCAACTGGGCCGCAAGGTCCTTCGGGTACTTCGGGGCCGCAAGGAATTGAAGGACCGCAAGGACCTGCAGGAACTTCTGGAGAACAAGGTCCGTCTGGTCCGACCGGTCCTCAAGGACCCAAAGGTGACAAGGGTGACAAGGGTGACCCTGGCCTTACAGGCGAACCGGGGCCGCAAGGTTTGCAAGGCCCGGCAGGACCGCAGGGTCCCCAAGGTCCGGCAGGTTCCCAAGGTCCTGCTGGTCCGCAGGGTGCTCAAGGTCCGGCAGGAGCTCAGGGTCCGGCAGGTCCCCAAGGTCCAGCAGGGAGTGGTGGCACAGGCGGTGGTGAAACCGGTCCGACTGGTCCTGCAGGACCATCAGGACCATCGGGTCCTCCTGGTCCATCAGGTCCAATTGGGCCCTCGGGTCCTGCTGGCGGACCATCAGGTCCTACCGGACCTCAGGGTCCAGAGGGCCCGACCGGTCCATCGGGGCCTCAGGGAATTCAGGGGCCATCTGGACCCCAAGGCGCACAAGGAGTTCAGGGGCCCTCGGGTCCTTCGGGACCAACGGGTGCAGGTGTAGCCGGTCCTTCGGGACCAGTTGGACCCACTGGGCCTAGCGGTCCAACGGGTGCAGGCGAAACCGGACCAACTGGACCCACGGGCCCTTCGGGTCCATCGGGTTTGACGGGGCCATCTGGGCCGTCGGGTCCTCAGGGACCAGCCGGTGCAACTGGGCCTACCGGCCCATCGGGCCCGACCGGTGCCGGTGCAACGGGTCCGACTGGCCCAACCGGGCCATCGGGACCATCGGGATTGACGGGACCATCTGGACCGTCGGGTCTTCAGGGACCAACGGGTCCAACCGGTGCTACGGGACCTAGTGGTCCAACCGGTGCTGGAGTCACTGGACCTACCGGGCCTACTGGCCCTTCGGGTCCTTCGGGATTAACTGGCCCTTCGGGTCCTTCGGGTCCCGCAGGACCGACTGGCGATGTCGGACCTACTGGACCCTCGGGTCCAACGGGTGCAGGTGCGACAGGTCCAACCGGACCAACCGGACCGTCAGGACCGTCAGGATTGACGGGCCCATCGGGCCCTTCGGGTCCCGCGGGACCGACTGGTGATACAGGACCTACTGGCCCCTCGGGTCCAACGGGTGCCGGTGCGACTGGTCCAACAGGTCCAACCGGACCTTCGGGTCCTTCGGGATTAACCGGACCTTCGGGTCCGTCTGGTCCTGCCGGACCGACTGGTGCTACGGGCCCCTCTGGCCCCTCGGGTCCAACGGGTGCCGGTGCGACTGGTCCAACAGGTCCAACCGGACCTTCGGGTCCTTCGGGATTAACCGGACCTTCGGGTCCGTCTGGTCCTGCCGGACCGACTGGTGTTACGGGCCCCTCTGGCCCCTCGGGTCCAACGGGTGCCGGTGCGACTGGTCCAACAGGTCCAACCGGACCTTCGGGCCCTTCGGGATTGACGGGACCATCGGGCCCTTCGGGCCTTGCCGGACCGACTGGTGATACAGGACCTACTGGCCCCTCGGGTCCAACGGGTACAGGCGCGACAGGACCATCTGGTCCTACCGGTCCAACTGGCCCTTCCGGTCCATCGGGATTGACGGGACCATCTGGTCCCACCGGTCCAACTGGCGATACCGGCCCATCGGGTCCTCAGGGACCGAGCGGCCCTTCGGGTCCGGCGGGAGGAAGTGGCCCATCGGGTCCTCAGGGACCGAGCGGCCCTTCGGGTCCGGCGGGACCATCTGGCCCCACCGGTCCAACTGGTCCTTCGGGTCCATCGGGATTGACGGGCCCATCTGGCCCCACTGGCCCCACTGGTGACACCGGCCCGTCTGGTCCTCAGGGTCCGAGCGGTCCTTCAGGCCCGGCGGGAGGCAGCGGCCCCAGCGGCCCAACTGGTCCTTCGGGTCCATCGGGGTTGACAGGCCCATCTGGCCCCACCGGTCCAAGTGGCGATACCGGCCCATCGGGTCCTCAGGGACCGAGCGGTCCTTCGGGTCCGGCGGGAGGAAGTGGCCCATCGGGTCCTCAGGGACCGAGTGGACCTTCGGGTCCGGCGGGAAGCAGCGGCCCTAGTGGTCCCACTGGTCCTTCGGGTCCATCGGGATTGACGGGCCCATCTGGCCCCACTGGCCCCACTGGTGACACCGGCCCGTCTGGTCCTCAGGGTCCGAGCGGTCCTTCAGGCCCGGCGGGAGGCAGCGGCCCCAGCGGCCCAACTGGTCCTTCGGGTCCATCGGGGTTGACAGGCCCATCTGGCCCCACCGGTCCAAGTGGCGATACCGGCCCATCGGGTCCTCAGGGACCGAGCGGTCCTTCGGGTCCGGCGGGAGGCAGTGGCCCATCGGGTCCCCAGGGACCGAGTGGACCTTCGGGTCCGGCGGGAAGCAGCGGCCCTAGCGGTCCCACTGGTCCTTCGGGTCCATCGGGATTGACGGGCCCATCTGGCCCCACTGGCCCCACTGGTGACACCGGCCCGTCTGGTCCCCGGGTCCGAGCGGTCCTTCAGGCCCGGCGGGCAGGCAGCGGCCCCACCGGCCCAACTGGTCCTTCGGGACCTTCGGGATTGACAGGCCCAACCGGCCCCACGGGCCCTTCCGGCCCCACAGGCCCTTCGGGACCTTCCGGTCCCTCCGGCTTGACCGGCCCGACTGGTCCAACGGGCGTCGGGTATTCCGGAACCACGTCCAATTCATCGTTGGCAATCGGTACCGGATCTAAAGCGTTTACCGGAGTAGCAGACACCGGGGCTTATGTCATCGGCGACCGTGTTCGTGTGATCAACACCGGTTCCGCGACCAATTACATGGAAGGTGTAATCACCGCTCTGACGGCAAACACCAGCATTACCGTCTTAGTGGATACGACGGGGGGATCTGGAACATTCTCCGCTTGGACATTTAGCATCGGCGGCAACGTGGGATCAACGGGGCCTTCCGGCCCGACTGGTCCTTCCGGTCCGACCGGCCCATCAGGCCCTTCCGGCCCATCGGGGCTGACGGGTCCAAGTGGTCCGACGGGGCCCAGCGGTCCATCCGGTCCAAGTGGCCCGACAGGACCAAGTTTCAGTACTTATAGAGCTGGCGCAAATGTAAACGCGACTGTCGCCTCAAATATATACACGTACACCTACCCTGTGGCCCTTGCAGCCGGAACGTATACGACTCAAGTAATCCTCCATGGCGCACAAAATTTTGGCTTCTCGGGTAACCAAGTAATGCCGTTAATCACGATGCTTACGTCTACGAATACGAGTTTTACATTTGAATTCGTTAACGTGAATACCGGACTTGTCATAACGTCTACCCGCTCGCCAATTACAATCGACTATATAACTATGCCCGTTAACTAGCGGAAGGTTGCAATTCACATCTCTTAACGTAAAGTCAGCGACAATTACTTCTTTATTGTCTCTCCGTACTCGTCGGCTTCATGGCCTCCGTAGCGAGGCTTACCTTCCTCCTCATCTTCGCCACCACCAGGTACTCCCGGTTTTACCGTGCTCGTGGTGGTACTCGGTGTGTGAGTCGAAGCCGTGAATGAAGGCGGCTTCAAGAACATGAGGCCAGCAAGAATGAGAAGTGGAATGCCGACTACCAACCAGCGCTTCATTTAGATACCTGCCTTTGATCGTGCAGAGGCAAGCGAGCGTCGCCAACCATCGCTTGTGTAACTGGCACCAGTGACGCCTAGAACATTCGCGGACTTTGTGGTCAAAGTTTGCTGAATCAAATATGGGATTGACTGCTGTGCAATTGATTGTGATCGTCGATCTCCGTTTGGCCACTGCAGCGCCTTGGCGGCAGTGATTTGCCCGCCAGATACTGTTATTTGGACCTGTACTGGGCCCCATGCAGTCTGTGCTGTATTTCCGGTGTATATGCCCGAAGCCGCGGTTGTTGGTTTCGTTGCCGCTGGAGTCTTCGTTCCCGAGGGCGTACTTGTCGATGCCGGTGCGGGGTTGGCGACACCGATTGTTGAGACTGGAGTAAGCGACGGTGGATGGTAAGCGACGACCGCCACGACGCCGCCGACAGTGCCGGTGGCAATGATTGCGATTCTACGTAACATCATGCGCTCCTAATCGCCGTGAAATGCGAAGGCTTCATCATGGAATCTATCTGTGGGAATGCCCGCTTCGGCCGCTGCTTTCTTGACAGCCGACACGAGTGGTTCAGGTCCGCAGATGAAAATCTCCGAGTCCGGAAATTGCGGGACGAATTTCTTCATGTACTCGGCAGTCATCGGATGGTCTTTTCTCGTGCCGACGAGGTAGTGGACTCGAGCACCCAGGCGGTCAGAGAGCTCATCAAGTTCCTTGCGGAGAACGAGGTCTTCCTCTTTCGAAACACGATAAAAGACATCTATTTGCGTGTTATTTGGGAACTCCTCCATGATCGCGCGAAGCGGGGTGATTCCGACACCCCCGCCAATAAGGATGATGTGGCGTCCGCGCTGCGCGTTTTTTGACGTGAAGATTCCGTAAGGACCTTCTATGAACACCCGTGTGCCGGGTTGAAGGTTGGCAAGGCCTTTCGAACTGTCGCCTAATCCTTTTACGGTAATTCGAAGAGTCTCGTCAGTTGGGGGAGCCGAGAGCGAATAAGGGTGCGATTGATACCAATCTTTTTTGGTGATGAATCTCCAACTGAAGAATTGTCCGCCGACTGCGTGCAGTGTGAGGATGTCGCGACCCTTGATGTAAATGGAGATTATTCCCGGTCCCTCTTGCACGACCTTTTCAACTCTGAGTTGGTGGCGAATTGAACGGCTTAGCGGAATCAGGATTCGCCATGTCACGATGGAGAAGGCAACAAAAAGGTAGAGCCCGATCCAGTAGTACCGAGCTGGTTTGTTTGTAATGAACATCGCCCCTGTGAGAATTTGATGCATGAAGGAAAGTGCGATTGCAAGGTACGTGTAGAGATGGATAACCCACCAAGTCTCATACTTCATTCTGGATCGGAATTCGCGATAAGAAGAGACGCCGGCCATCACCAAGAGAATGAAGCCAGCGGTTGCTGGGAGCATCCATGGGTAGGTCGTGATCATTACCCAGAGAGTCGAGCCAATTTTGTTCTGGTCGTTTCCTGCATAACCCACGGCGACCAAGAAGACGTGAAGTGAAATAAAATAAAGCGCGTATGGGGCGGATTTTCTGTGCCATGTGACTAAACGATCGTGGCCCAGTGCTTGTTCAATCCATGGGATTCGAGCGATCAAGAGAAGCCCAATGATCGCCAAATATGAACCGACAAGTGCGCAGAATCGAGATGTCATCGTGATGATGCTGTAGAAAGAACTGAAGTCGTGCGCCGTTAGGTTGATAATCTGGATGGCCAACGTAAGTCCAAGACCGAGTCCAGTTAAGAGACTGGCTTGATCGCTAACACGACGTTTTTTCATAAAACCCAACCTACTTTGTAGCTTTTTGGGGCCTTCCCGCAAAGGCATGCAGAGCGAATCGAGTATAGCGATTCAAATCATTTTCCCAGTAGGTGCTCATCAGTTATTCAAGCCACTCTCTTAGGTTTTGATTCGAAAGGGGAGCCACCCCTAGAACGAATTATGAATGGAGTCAACATGGAAAAGTTCTCGAATAAGTCCAAGTTCGTTTCGGCCGGGGCCATCATGGTCCTTGGCTTGGGTATTTCCGCGGCGGTCCTGACGTCCTCTGCAAATGCAGATGAGACACATGCCCTACCGACGATCACCCACGTTTCAAAGTCGGCAGTGTCAATTCCGCCAGCGGTTCTGCCTTCCTCAATGAAGGCACCTTCCATATCATCAATGCCATCTGGTGATGATTCCGATGATGATGCAATTGGGTCATCAAGCGATGACGAAGCCTCTGACGACTGAAATAACAAGTCGACCATCAACTGCATATGTCACTAGGGCGAACGGCGTTCCAGGACAAGACGGCAAGACCCCCTGTGCAAATGAGCCGCAGGGGGTCGTGCCTTTAGCGCAGGTATTCCATGGGTGATTGCACTGGGCACAAGGCGGTACAGAGAGGGAAAGAACTTCCTCGCAGGATTTCTCGCTATCGATTGAACAGTCTTCGAACCTTTTTCGGCACGAAACGGATGAATTTCCCGCCCAGCCTCTTCCCCTGCTCTATTGGAGAGAGTTCAAGCAGTTGTATACCAAGATCCTCCTCGGGCTGAATTTCAGTAATCGCCGGAGTGTCCAAGTCGATGGAATTCGCAATTCTTTCAAAGTTGGTCACCAAGGAAATACTTCGAATATATTGAGTCACTTTTATCTTCCGACCGCATTCCATTACTTCTTCAGCCAGAGATGCAGATGCAATGTGGAGATCGCGTGTGAGCGAGACTTCTGGAAGCCTACGGTGATTCCCTCTTAAGGCTTCGCTGCCTTGAGTAATCGCCAGACTGGCACATGAGAGCGCATACGAAATTCTCTCGATCACTTTCGGTGGCAGTTCCTTATCAAAGGAGATATCAAAAAGGGTTCTAGATATTGTGCGAACCTGAACAACGGTGTGTTCCAGCGCGAAGCCGCGCTCGTAAAGATCTTCTGCCTCATCCTTTCTCGCAGTCGGGAACCACTGGGCATAAGCGCGTGCCTCCAGCGCCTGTGCTCGTACCTCGGGAATCTCCTCCACCAGCAGCCTCGCTCTGGCCAAGAAACGTCCAGCTACATCTGGAGAGTAGCCAACCGCAACCGCCTCTGACATTTCGCCCAACAACTTCGCCGAAATAAATGCCAATTCCGTGATTCGATCGATGGTGCGACCTGCGGGCGTCTTTGGGTTTGCAAAATAGGAAAAGACAATTGCTATTGATGTTCCAATCAATGTTGAGATCGTGCGGTGAATGGCAGTTGACTCCGCCAATCCTGGTCCGATGACGATCAGCGCCGTGATGATCACATTTATGGAGGCGACTTCGCGGAGGTGCAGAACTCTGGAAAAGACGAGGGAGAGGATGACGATCACAAAGACAATTGAGACCCCGAATCCAAAAAAGTGGATGGCAACCATGGCCATGCCGACCCCGATGGTGGTTCCCAATAGTTGTCCCAGACCCTCACGTATCGATTTATTGAGGGAGATTCGAACCGTGAGAGTTGCAGCAATTGAGGCAACTAGTCCTCCATTGGGCACGTAATGATTGCCAACTAGCCAGGCGACTGATGCAGCGACTGCTGTGACGAGAACGTGCTGGATCCAGGCTCTTCGCTTTACAAGGGGACCAATGAGTCTGTCCCACCAAAGTGCCATGCCACCGCTTTCTTTTCAAGAGTAACTCAAGGCTACTGGATGGGACGAATTTCACTTGCCTAATGGACTTTAGGAGTGAGTAAGATTTTTTGTACGGAGATGTGCGCCCTAGAAGGGGGTCGTTCCATGGAGAAAGTTGATTTCAAAAAAGAGTTAGATTTCTTGTACAAGCCAACCTCCAAAGAGTTTTCGATAGTCACAGTTCCACCTTTGAAGTACCTGATGGTCGATGGCGAGGGGGATCCAAATACATCACCCGATTACGCCGCAGCGATTGAGGCGCTCTACTCCGTTTCTTACACGTTGAAGTTCATGAGCAAGAAGGAGCTTGGACGAGATTACGTTGTCCCTCCTTTAGAGAGTTTGTGGTGGCCGATGACATGTCCGCCTTCGCGAAACGTCGGAAGGAAAGTTGGAAGTGGACGGCGATGATCATGGTCCCCGACTGGATCACGAAGGCGATGGTGAAACAGGCCGTGAAATCGGTGGGGGAGAAAAAGAGAACGCCAAACTCTCCGAGCTCAGGCACGAGATCCTGAAAGAGGGGAAGTCGGTGCAGATCCTCCACATCGGCCCATACGACAAGGAGGGGCCGATGCTGAACAGAATGCATAACGAGTTCATGCCTGCAAACGGCCTCACCTTCAATGGCAAGCATCACGAGATCTATATGAGCGATCCGAGAAAAGTCGCGCCCGAAAAACTGCGCACAGTCGTACGTCAACCGGTTGTTAAGGCGAAGTGAGGTCTCGTTGTTGGCAAGAAGCGAATTCCGCCAGATACGATGGGAGCCTAACTAGGACGGGGTCCAACGTGTCTTTAGCATTCTCGCTTCTCATTGGACTTTCCATTGGTGCTGTGGCGGGAATCCTCGCGGGATTGTTTGGAATTGGCGGCGGGATAGTCATTGTCCCCATGCTTATCGCCTTCTTGAAGTTCGTCCCGTCCAAAGCTGTGGGAACATCCCTTGCAGCCATGTTGCTGCCAGTTGGCATTATGGCAGTGTGGAAGTACGCCAAGGTTGGAGATGTCGATTTCAAGGTTGCATCAGCGTTAGCGGTTGGAATCTTCTTTATGGCCTATGTCGGGGCGCACATTGGGCTGAACATAGGCAACACCTGGGTATCGCGGGGTTTTGGAGTCCTGCTTGTCCTCGTAGGGATCAAGTTCATCCTCGCGTAGTAGCTGCGGACTACGATTTCGATCTATGACTCAGAATTCACCTGCGCCGAATCCCCACGTTCTTGATAACGCGGCATGGGCTGCACTTTCGGGCCCGCAAGCTTCCTTCGCAGAAGTTTTCGGCAGGGCACGTCGATTTCCTGTAGATATTTCGCCTTTTAGCGCAATCGAGAATTCCAACGATCCTGAATGTTGGAGTGATCTGGCAAATCTCATTGGACCAGGCGGCACTGCTGTGCTGACGGGAAAAGAGATAGATGTCCCCGAAAGATGGGAAGAATTGGGTGGTGGAACAGGCAAGCAGATGACCGGTGAATCTGTGATCGGACTTGCCGATCCCGAAGCGATAGAACTGGGTCGAGATGATGTTCCTGAGATGCTTGATTTGATTTCAAGGACCGAGCCTGGCCCGTTCTTGCCTCGCACTGTTGAACTCGGTGGTTATCTGGGCTTTCGAGTCAATGGGAACCTCGTTGCCATGGCGGGTCGTCGCATGAACCCGCCGGGTTGGGTTGAGATCAGTGCAGTCTGTACTGACCCCGCGTATCAGGGCCGAGGTCTAGGTGGGCGACTCGTGCAGGCAGTGGCTGCGAGAATTAGAGAGGATGGCGAAGTTCCATTCCTGCATGTTTCCGAGACCAATGACAATGCGATCAGGCTTTACGGGAAACTCGGTTTTCGAATTCGCATGCGCGGAGTTTTCAAAGTCTTGAAGGCGCCTGAGTAAGTCTGATTTTCTTAAACGACGATCTCGTACGACGGGTTCATGATCGTCAGATGACCGTTTGCTTCGCCGACCATGCCTTCAGCGCAGACGGTTGTGCCGACCCCAAGACCGGCGATACTTCGACGGCCGAGGAAATGCAGGGTGATCCCTCCAGTTTCATCCCAAATTTCAACGTCCAATCCCGGAGCGGCGCCTGTTGGGGCCGTGAGTATCGATGTGACCCTTCCTCTGACATGTGCACGCTGCCGCCACGTGGCATGCTGAATTGGAATCATCTTCTCTGCGTAATGGCTAACGGGACCAGATAGAGATACAGCGACATCTTGCGAGAAAGTTTTCTCGAAAACTCGCGGGGCTTCGACAGTTTTCACCGGTGGCATCTTTCTGGTTCTAGTAAGCGGTCTCCCTGCGATTATCCTCTCCACGTCGAAGGGAACAATGGTTGCCACTACCCTCTCGAGTTGTGAGATTGGAGCGGCAATCGATTCTGCGGTTCTGTCATGGAGAATTCGACCAAGGAAGAAGGAGTAAGCACGTCTTGGAAAAAGAAGAGTTAGTTCGACGTCCTCGCTCAGGGTAGCCCTGATTGCGTATTCAACCGCCGCGTTCGGCAGCCTGCGATCGGGACAATCGATCAACTCGAGTGGGACGTCCGAGAGGGCTTTATTCTTCGCCCAGTCTGATGAGATCGACTGAGCATGTCGGTCATCAATGACGAAATGCACCGCAACAAGACTGTGCGGGTTCAAACTCCTCGCGTATCTGATGGCGCCGACTGTGGCGACATCTACAGAGTCGATGAGGACCGCGACGTCATGACGTGCGATTGAGGTTGCGCGAGATTTTTCTTCATCAATCGCTAAAGCGGTCTGCTCTTTGCGATACTGTCGATTGAGCCGTATGAGGGCAGTGGTTGCAATGGGGAAGATCAAAACTATGAGCCATGCACCTTCCGTAAATTTAACTACTCCAAAAATGATCACGATCAACACAGAGATGGACCCCGATGCGAAGTTGATCGCGAACCTTCGTCGCCAATGCGACTCCTTCATGGTTATCGCGCGCTTTGCCATACCGAATCCCGCCATCGCGAATCCGGTAAAGACGCCGATGGCGTAAAACGCGATCAACTTTGCCACATTGGAGCCGACGGCCAGGACCAAACTTGAAGCGGCGATGGCTAGAAGGATTATTCCGTTGGAAAAGACGAGGCGGTGGCCCCGCTTGGTTAATTGACGGGGGAGGAAGCCATCCTCAGCGATGAAACTCGCCAAGTACGGGAAGCCGCTGAAGGGGGTGTTGGCTCCGGTATAGAGAATCAACATCGTTGAGAATTGGACAAAAAGATAAAGAATATGGCCGACTAACCCGCGACCGAAAACGACATCGGCGATTTGTGAAATTACAGTTGGCGTTCCATTGGCGTAAGGCCACGCGTGCGTTTCTTTCGCAAGCCAAGAGACACCGAGAACAAGTGTTCCAAGAATCGAACTCATGATGACCGTCGTTCGCCGAGCGTTGTGGCCCTCGGGGGCTTTAAACAATGAGACACCGTTAGAAATCGCCTCGAGGCCAGTAAGGGATGAGCCACCGTTTGCGAAAGCCCTAAGAAGGACGAGTATGGCGCCAGCGGTGAGCAGTTGTTGCGAATGCCCCATTGGCATGGTGCCGGCGCCGGTTACTACGTGATCAAGGGTTCCATGGATTTGTTTCCAAATCCCGACGATGAAAACGAGCGCCACAGAAAATACGAAGAGATAGGTTGGTGCTGCAAACGCTCGCCCAGCTTCTTTGACACCCTTCAGATTTCCAAAGAGTAAGAGTCCGATGACGCCTAAAGTTATCTCTAGGGTGTAGGAGGCCAAAGTCGGAAACGCCGAAGTTAAGGCCGAAGTGCCTGCGGCGGTTTGAACGGCGACGGTGACGATGTAGTCGAGCATCAAAGCGACCGCAGCAATTTGTGCCACAACTGGTCCGAAGTTCTCTCTCGCTACCACGTAAGATCCACCCGTTTTTGTGTACACCATGACAACTTCGCGATAGGACAGTGTGACGATTACTAGAATCGCAAGCACGATCAGGGTCATCGGCATAAGAATGGAGAAACCTGCCAAACCGAAGGCGGGAAGCAAGTAGTAAAGAATGTTTTCGGTTCCGTATGCGGAGGACGAGATGCAATCTGATGAAAGGACTCCAAGCGCAAAGACCTTGCTTAGTCGCTGGTGCGACAAGGAGTGTCGATTCAGCGGTTTGCCAAGAAGGGCTTTTTTCACCTTGTAGGAGAGCGGATCCTTAAGGTGCGCGTGCTCTTTGAGAATCTCGGGGGCAGGAGCCTGATCCGTCCAAGCTTTAGGCATCGGTTTCACTTTCTTCCATCGTCTGCGCAATTAGGCGGTATCCAATACCAGGCTCGGTAAGAATGTACGCAGGGAGTTGAGGATTGGGCTCCAATTTCTTTCGCAATTGGCTGATGAAGAGACGAAGATAGTTGGTCTCACTTTCGTATGAATTTCCCCAAACGGCCTGAAGAAGTTCCCTCTGCGAAACCAATGTCCCCGACTTGGAGAGAAGGTATTCGAGTAGGCGCCACTCGATGGGGGTCAAGTGCAGATCCGTGCCGCCGACTTTTACAACTTGATGCCGTGAAAGATCGACCTTCCAATCTCCAATTTGGAAGCAAGGAATTGTTCTTGAATCCTTTGATCGCCTGAGTACTGCCTCCACTCTCGCAATGACTTCATCGATCTCAAATGGTTTCGAAATGTAGTCGTCTGCGCCTGCCTTCAGCGCGTTCAGCTTGCGATCAAGCTCCGTTCTTCCGGAAAGTACCAATATCGGAAGGTTGCTCCACGACCTAATCTTTACGATGAGGTCGCCGCCATCCATGTCCGGCAGACCTAGGTCCAGAATCATCGCATCGGGATTGGCTTCTGCTACTAGGGCCGAAGCAGTTGTGGCATCACCGGCTGACAATGTCCGATATCCGCGTGCCCTGAAGTTCATCACCAGAGTACGCACTATTTCGAGGTGATCATCCACGATCAGAATGCACTTCGTTTGCTCTTTCCTCATTTCACATCCCCGGTTGGAAATGAGACGACCATCGTTAGACCACCCTCGTATGTCTCCTCCGTAGAGATGCGCCCGTTCATCAACTCTGTGAATCCTTTGACTATCGCTAGTCCAAGTCCAACCCCGGTTGAGTTGTCACGATCTCCTAGGCGTTGGAATGGAGTAAACAGTTTTGCCTTCTCTTTTTCCGATATCCCTGGACCATGGTCGATGACCCGTATCTCAATCCGCTCTTCTACGTGGAAAGCCGCGATCGTTACTGGTCGGCCCTTTGGATTGAAACGGAGGGCATTTTCAAGGAGGTTGCCGATTATTCGCTCAAGAAGAATCGGATCACCTTTGATAGGCGGGAGCTCGGAGTCGATGCTTATTTCAATGAGATCTGTCTGGGACTTCAGAGACTTGATTGCCCCCGAAACTACGTCTTCTACGCCGACGTTTCGCCAGTTGAGAAAGATCGCTCCTGCTTCAAGCCGACTCATGTCCAGTAGATTCTCGATGAGATGGTTGAGTTGATCCAACGAAAGATTTGCAGAATTAAGCAATTCCGTCTGCTCTTCTTGTGTCCACGAAATACCGCCATTGAGCAGACTTGATATGGCTGCCTTTGACGAAGCCAGCGGACCTCTTAGGTCGTGGCTGACCGCGTTAAGCAATGCGACACGCATTTGATCCGCTTGTCGAATTTCTGAAAGTTCTTTTTCGTTCTCTTCTAGCACTTGTCGCTCCAAGAGAATGAGCACTTGTGATCCAAAGGTGGTGACAAGGCTTCTGAATTCCGGATCGGTGATGGCGGGGTTGGCCAAAAGAGAATATTCGGCGTTCAAAACAATTTTGGAGTCCGCAATTTCTTCGGAAATCGTCGAGACGGTTCCGTAGATAACTTCCATTTCGGGCGCAACCCCGGATGAGTCATTTCGGGCGACAGCCAATTCTTTCAGTCCGAATGTGCTCTTTGAGTTGTTGAGAATTTCATCGATTGAGTTGTGTCCTCGGATAATATTCTCTGCAAGACTTGAGAGAAAAAGTCCTTCTTTTGAAAGTCGCTTGAGTTTGGCGGTGCGGATCTCGAGTTTGTTTAGGATGAAAGACGCCGTGAGGCTTGTCGCTAGATACACAAGGAGTGCAATGAGATCATCCTTGTTGCTGATCTTCAAAGTGTGAAAGGGTGGGGTGAAGAAGTAGTTCAGGAAGAGAAAGTTCTCAATTGCACCAATAGTCGTCAGCCAAATAGGGCTCTTGATTGCAATCGCAAGGGTGATGATTAATAGGATGAGCGTGTTGGTCGTCAGATTGAAACTGTGACGAAACCGCACCAGAATTAAGTTGACTACTGGGAGTATTACGAGCAGAACCGCCATCGTTTTCACAGCCGAAGCTCGACTTTTGTGGCTCAAGACCTTCCCAGACCGGAGCATGCCCTTCCTGTTCATGATGGATTCAACCGTAGATGTTTGTGTCTGGTTTCGCCTCTTTCGGGGGGTTTCCTAACATTTTCCTTACGTCGGAGGCAGGCAATCTAGGCAACGAGAGGGAGACTCGTTAAAGTGGAGATCAGGAGGTCCTGCTATGAAGCGTCTAAGCGTCTTTGGGCTTACTCTCACGTTCTTGCTGGCTAGCGTTGCTTTTTCCCCGATACCGGCCCAGGCGGCTTCGGTTTCTGCCAACTGCCAAAAAGTGAAGGCTCAGGTACTGGCATACGAAGCCAAGGAGAAGGAATTCGCTGCCGAGTATGCTCCAGTCAACGGCATGTGGTCTTGGTTCTTCTCCTCTGCCCACCTCAATGAGTACTGGCTACTTCAGAAGAAGATCGTCGATTACGAATTGACCATGTTCACCTACGATCTCAACCACTTGTCTTGCTTCACCCTCAAGCAACAGGCATATGCGAAAGTCGTTTACAAGGAATGGAAAGATCTTCAGGATTTCGTGAACGCCCAACCAGATTGGATCGCAGGGTTCAATTTCACCCCAATCGTCTGGGACTCGATTTACGATAAGGATCTCGTAACTCCAATCCCTTGATCGGTGATTACCCGATCGTCTCCGAATCTCGGAAGCGGGTGCGCCGATGAGTGCAGTTTCTATTGACGTTCTCTTTGGCGCAATCATCACAGAGCAGGATCAAATCGTGACAAGCGACGTTTGCACAGTTGTGGAACTGCTTGGTTGGCGCTGAACATTTCTCGCACTCGCCAAGGATTTTTGTGCTCTCGCTGAAGTCGAGCGCCATACGAGAATCGAAGGTGTAAAGAGAGCCTTCCCAGAGGCCCTGATCGCCGTACTTCTTTCCATAACGAACGATGCCGCCTTGAAGTTGGTAAACCTCTTTGAATCCTCGGTTCTTCATTACCGATGAGAGAACTTCGCAGCGAATGCCGCCCGTGCAATAAGTGACAACGGGTTTCTCTTTGAGATGGTCGTACTTTCCGCTTTCGATCTCGGTGACGAAATCGCGAGTTGTGGTGACGTCGGGGACGATTGCATTCTTGAATTTTCCGATTTTGGCTTCAAACGCATTTCGACCGTCAAAGAACACGACCTCATCACCGCGCTCTTTGACTAGTTTCTCAACTTGGTCAGAGCGAAGGTGAATGCCACCTCCGACGACTCCGTTCTCATCGACAACCAACTCGTCTGGATTGCCAAAGGCGACAAGTTCATCACGAACGCGGATTTTCAGCCTCGGGAACTCATCGCCTCTGCCGTCCGACCATTTGAAGTCAATCTTCTTGAATCCCGGGTACTCCTTTGTCGCCCGCACGTACTTCTTCAGTGCTGACATATCGCCGCCGAGCGTCCCGTTGATGCCGTGGGGTGAAATCAAGATACGTCCCTTGAGTCCTAGGGATTCGCAGAGTGTCTTCTGCCATAGGCGCACGGCCACGGGGTCGGAAATAGGAGTAAAGGCGTAGTAGAGAATGACTTTTTGGAGTTCCACGCACGTATTGTAACGACACGGGTGAGTGTGACTGCCCACTCAAATAAATGAGGGTCCAGCCTTAATAGAAGCCTGATCTCAGGGTTCAGAAGTTATACAGTTTAAGCGTGAGCAAGAATCCGAATCGACTCCTGGCCGTCGTGATAGGCCTCATTATCATTGTGGTTGCAGTTGTGACTGTTCTTTCATCGACAAAGTCCGCGGTGGTCATTGATCGCTCGACGCCGGCCGGTTCTGTGCAGGTTTACCTGAAGGCCATTCTCTCGGGAAAGAATGCGGCGGCTGCCAAGATGCTTTCCACAGATAGCGTCTGCACCGCTGACGACATCGACCGCGCCTATGTTGTCGAGACTGCGCGAGTTCTTCTTGTCGACTCATCCACAGAAGGAACCACCGCGGAAGTACGAGTACGAGTGGAAATCCCGTCCGGAAGTCCGCTTGGAGACTTCATGACTGAAGACCATACTTTCCGCCTTAGCAATATTGATGGAACATGGCGCATCACCGGAGTGCCTTGGCCGCTATTTGATTGTGGAATGAGGACAAAGTGAGGGGCGCATTCGGACTTCTTCTCCCTATCGCGGTGATCGTTTTGGTGGTGCTCGGAATCAGAAAGATCAGATTGGGTGAGGCTCCGGGTGCATTGCAAGGCCATTCAGTTCGACGCTTCTTCCAGTACTTACTTCTTTATGCATTAATTGTCGTCAGCGCATTGGGTTTGTCTGGTCTGCTTGGCCGGCTTCTTGAACGCTCTACCCTTGTTGTGTCAGACAAGACGGATTTAGCACGCAATCTCTCCTTCGTCGTTGTGGGAATTCCGCTTTTCCTTTTCCTTGCCTTCTGGACCCGCCGCCGATTCGCAGAAGACCCGACAGAGCCAAGGTCGTTTGGGTGGGGCTTCTACGTCACGATGACGTCAATCACGTCGTTGGCAGTGGCAATGTTCGCTCTTCACGACATGATTTCGTGGGCGTTCCGAGTAGATGACTTCCGAGGCGCGGCTCTTTCGCGATTGATCGTGTGGGGTGCTGTTTGGGGAGTTCACTGGTGGGTGCACTTGCGCTCAGCTCCATTGGCGAATTCACGTATTCATCACCTGCTTGGCTCGCTGATTGCATTGGGCACTGTTGTCGTGGGTGTTGATCAATTGGTGTCGGGTGCGATTCAGAGAATATGGAATTTTGGAGGGGATGCGATCTTCGTGTCTCATGGCGATCCGATCTTGCGAGGTGCAATAACTCTGATCGTTGGTGCGCCGATTTGGTTCCTCTACTGGATCAAGAATTATTCCAAGGAGAAAAGGGATCCACTCTGGTTTATCTACGTACTCCTCGTAGGGGTGGGCGGCGGACTCATCGTGGCGGTGGTTTCTGCAAGCACCGTTCTTTACAGTGCCCTCGTATGGCTTGTGGGCGATCCTGGGTCATCCGATGCTGCGACGCATTTCCGAAACGTGCCAAGCGCCTGTGGTGCGGTTTGTGTTGGAGTGATTGCCTGGTGGTATCACCACGCCATGCTCGAAGAGGATAGGAAGGCGACTCGGACAGAGGTCGCGCGGGTCTACGAGTATTTGATGGCTGGAATTGGCCTGCTCGCTGCGGCAGGCGGTTTGGCGATGATTCTTGTCGCTCTGGTGGAAGCCCTAAGCAGCAGCGCAGTGATCTCGGGAAGTGGGGCGACCAATGCACTTCTGGCCGCAGCAACTCTGCTCATCGTAGGAAGCCCTGTGTGGTGGATCTTTTGGCACAGGATTCAAACTGCCATTGCAAAGTTTCCCGCCGAAGAACACACTTCACCGACTCGTCGCGTCTATCTCTTCATTCTCTTTGGACTTGGTGGGATCGCTGCAGTTGTCACGTTGCTAGTCGGAGTCTTCTTCCTCTTTGATGACATTTTCAAAGGTAGTTTCGGCTTGGAGACAATTCGTCGGATGCGATTTGCAGTTGCCGTCCTTGTGACGACGGGGGCAATAGCTGGTTACCACTGGTTGATCTATCGCTCAGAAAGAGAGCTGATTTCATCAGGCCTTCTTGGTCCGCGCTTTGTTATTCTCGTCGGTCCTAGAGATACCGAACTCTCCCGTGCGGTTTCCAAATTAACTGGTGGCCGGGTTCAGTTCTGGGCAAGAAATGATGAACAGGCTGGAACATGGGTTCGCGACCAAGTTATGGACGCTCTCAAAAAGAGCGGAGACGATGCAATTATGCTGATTGCTGACTCAAAGGGCATGCAGGCCATCCCTATCGAACGCGGATAACCTAGAGCCGTTACGACATGGATTTTGACCCCCAAGGAGATGACACGAAGGTTGGGTAGCTTTCTGTACGATTTCTAGATGAAACTCACCCTGCGCTCAAAATCCCTGGTGGCTATCGCAGCCTCAGCCCTCGCTTTTTCTGGTTCTCTTGTTGCAACGAGCGCGCATGCCGCAGGCGTTGGCACGGAGCATCGTCCGGTGTGCGGAGCGCCTACACCTGACTCCATGCGATGCCATTCGCGAGTAATCGTTGAGAGTGACCACGTTTCCCCGTTCGCTTCAACTTCTCCTTCTGGATTGAGTCCAGCGCAGATCAAATCGGCATATGCCTTCTCGACTTCACCAACTGCCGGCGCTGGCATGACGATTGCCATTGTTGACGCGTATGACGATCCAACTGCTGAAAAAGACCTTGGCGTCTTCTCGGCACAATATGGACTCCCGACATGCACAACAGCAAACGGGTGCTTCACAAAAGTGAATCAAACGGGAGGCACTTCCTATCCGAGGATGAATGCAGGCTGGGCACTTGAGATTAGCTTGGACATTCAGTGGGCACATGCCATCGCACCTGGCGCGAAGATTCTCCTAGTCGAAGCCAAGTCGGCTAATGCAAATGATTTATTCGCTGCCGAAGATTATGCCTCCGCGCACGCTTCGTATGTCTCCAATAGTTGGGGCGGGAGCGAGTCGTCCACAGAGACTGGTTGGGACTCTCACTTCGCAACTGCAGGGGTGAGTTATTTCGTCTCCTCTGGTGACAGCGGTTTGCCAGCGCAGTACCCATCCTCCTCTCCCAACGTCATTTCAGTCGGTGGAACCACACTCACGTTCAACGCTGACGGTTCATTCAACAATGAGACCGGTTGGGCATTAGGTGGAGGTGGATGCAGTCTGTACGAGACGGCCACGAGCGCGCAATCTGCATTTGAAAGTCTCTGTGGCACAAAGCGCGCCACCCCTGACGTCTCGCTCGATGCAGATCCTGCATCGGGAGTGTCCGTCTATGACTCGACTCGCTACAACGGTAAATCGGGTTGGTTCGTGGTCGGCGGCACAAGCGCATCTTCACCAATGTGGGCAGCGCGTTCCGCAGCCAGTGGCGCGCAAGTGAACTCGACTTACGTCTACGCAAACAGCATTTCCTACCGAGACATAACATCGGGCGGAAACACCGGAGGATGCCTTGTCGGTTATGACCTTTGCTCGGGACGTGGAAGTTGGATCGGGACAACTCCGTAATCACTACGTAGAAAATAGTCAGGCTCCGAACTCGATACTGAGTTCGGAGCCTGACTATTCCCGAGTATGTACTTACTTCTTAGAATTGCCTGGCTTAACAGGAGCAACTGGCTTTGTAGGCGCCGTTGGTTTTACTGGAAGCGGCGGCTTAGTTAACTCCGCCGGTTTGACTGGCTTGACTGGTGCAGCTCCGAGGGCGGCAACTGCGGCCTTGTAGGTGGCGATTGCTGATGCCGTTGCGGTTGTGTGAGCGTTCAGCGCTGCAGTCTTCTGTGCTGAAGTAGTGGCGCTGGCAATAGCTGCCAGGAAATCGGCATCCGCTTTATCTAGCGCAGTCTTTCGGGCGGCTGCGATGGGAGCCAACTTGGTCACCCACGCCTCGTGAAGTGGTTGATATTGAGCAAGAGCCGCTTTGTATGGCGCCTCGTACTTTGCAAGGGTCGCTTGCCAATCTGCTTGGTATTTTTCAAGCGCGATTCGGTAGTTGATCGCATTCACTGCGACAGTGACGCGGTATTGAATCAGAGCCTCTTTATAGGCTGCAAGTTGGGCAGCATAGGCTGTTGGTGACTTAGCGGTTGGTGGTGGTGTGGTTGTGTCTGCATTTACAGCGCCCACTGAACTCAAGGCGAGTCCGGCGGCAAGCAGACCTACGCTGATCATCCTTTTGGTTTTCATTTTTTTCGCTCCTAAGCGATTTTTAGGGCTCGATTGCCCTGCACAAAAAGCCTCCCCATTCATTTTGTGTGTTTCCTGCGAAAACACTCTATCGATTATGTGATTCCGCGCCGCCTGTGGATCGATGTGATTCCGAAGACAGATCTATCGCTCTTCGGGGCAAAACAGGGCTAGACCCTGACATCACTACAGACAAGAAAGTGGCCCAGTTGTAGCATCAATTCGCACGTTTCGCGCTTGAATTTCCTGTAAGGGGGTTACGGTGTTGACGAATCGAGCAACAAGAACTCAACGGCCGTCCGGACATTTCAGTTGGGTCCTATCTTTAACTTTGGCGTTGTCGATGAATACATTCTCGATTTCCTCATCGGTGGCGGCATCGGTTCCCTCGTCTCCGCAATATGTCGAAGCAATGGCGGGACCCACGCAAGTGGTGGTCACCTGGGATGCGCTCAGTTCCACGGGAGGCGAGTCGCTCAACTACACCGCGAGGGTGTGGACTGCTCCACCACCTACCGCTTCTCCAGTTTTTGCGTCATGTTCGACAACAGGATTGGGCTGCGTCATCGGGGGACTTGTCTCAGGCACGGTTTATTACGTTGACGTGATTGCGGCCAACAGCGCGGGTGCAAGTGGGCCAAGCGCTATGAAGCCAATTTCTCCTGGCAACGCAGGTTCGCCTCCCACCAACGTGATTGCGACAAGTGACAGTTCAGGTCGCGTAACCGTCAAGTGGACTCCATCCGCGGCTCTCGGGACGGGTCAGTTTGCTTGGTACACCGCGGAGGCATTTTCTGGTCCGGAGTTTTCAGCAGGCTCGTATGTAAGTTATTGCACTGCTGACCCGGCATCGGCAACAACCTGCTTCATGACGAACCTGAAGTCGGGCGGGACCTACTACGTCCAAGTCCGGACTGTCTCCTCCCTGGGTTCTAGTTTTCCCTCGTCTCCTCGGGTGAGAGTTGTGGTCGGGACTAATTCAAGCGCTTCTCCGACTCCAACTCCTAAGTCAAGTGAGACTTCCTCAACGAGCACGTTGACGGCTCCCCAGTCTGTGAAGGCTGTTGCGCTCTCAAAGGCAGTCAAGGTGACGTGGAAGGCGCCCAGTATCACTAATGGTAGGAAGATTACTTATTACCGCGTAGGCATCTACAGCAGGGCCGGACAGTTACTTTCATTCTGCAGAGTGAAAGCCCCGCTCTTGTCGTGCACGCTTACAAAGTTAAAGCCGAAAGCAACAATCTATATTGGCGTTGTCGCCTTGTATTCAGGGGCGGAGAGCCCGCGTTCCAAACTCATTGCCGTAATTCCTAAGGCTTAGGAGCCATTATGAAGGATGTCATTATTCAAGAAATCTTTTCGATGTTGGAAGCGAAAGCTCTCTCTCCAATCAAAGGAGGGGAATCTGACATCACCGTCGATTGCGAATTGCTTGATGCCAAGATGGGCTCTGGAGAAAAGAAGATCAGGTATGAAAATGCAGTCCTAGTAGATGAGAATGAAAAGACTGTCTTTCTCTACGAAAAGACCACCGAAAAGAGCAAGGGCTTCTCCTTTGGCACTAGCGGCGAGTCCTCGTTTCAATCCGGGAAGACCCTCATGCGCCATGTGAAGGGCACGATTATGGGAACCAACGGAGCCGTCATCAGTTATGACTTCAATCTAGGAGAGATCCCCAAGTCCATGAAGGAGATCGCCGAAAGACATGGATTCAAATTCAAGACCGTCCTACGTCGAAAGAGTGCCGAACTGCATTAGTAACAAAAGCAAAAGGGCTCCAAATCCATTGGGATCGGGAGCCCTTCCGCAGGTCTAGTACTTTTACTTCTTTTTCTTGTCCTTTTGATCTCCTGGCTTCACAGGGGCGACTGGCTTCACAGGGGCGACTGGCTTGGTGGGAACCGGTGGCTTCGTCAGTTCAGCTGGCTTGGTTGGGCGAACTGGCGCGGCACCAATGGAGGCAATCGCAGTCTTGTAAGCGCTATTTGCCGCTTTGACGGCGGTCTGGTGAGCAGTCAATGCTGCCTCTTCGGAAGCAACCGAATTGTTGGCTGCGATCGCTGCAAGGAAGGAAGCATCTGCCGCATCAATCGCGGCTTTGCGTGTGGCGTTAATCGGAGCCACTTTTGCATCGTATGCGTCTTTGAGGGTCTTGAAGTTGGCCAATGCGGCCTGCCAGGCGGATTCGTATTTGGCTACCGCGGCTTGCCAGTCTGCCCAATATTTCGCCATCGTCGCTCGGTAAGAAATATCGTTGACCACGAGCGCAACCTTGTACTGGGTGAGCGCGACCTTGTAGGCGGCCAACTGCGCGACATATACGGGATTTGCGGTGGCGACTGGCGTTGGGGAAGGACTTTGTGACTCATCAGCTCTGGATGCCGTCATGGAGCCGAGGATCAAACTTGAGCTCAAGAGAGCAACAGTGACCAATTTCTTTGTTTTCATGCGATTCCTCCTTGAAGAGTTGGGCTCTGTTGCCCTGAGAGGAACTTTCTCGGGCAATTATGTGGAGATTCTGAGAAAACTCTCGACAAAGATTGCGGATATCACTTCGCTACAGCCATCCGGATTTCTTGAAGTTTCTCACCAAGAAGGCGGTAAGAGAAACCATCGCAGCGATGACAATGGGGCAGCCATACTGGGACTCCAGCTCGGGCATGTGACGGAAGTTCATTCCGTAGATTCCTGCGATCATGGTTGGGCCAGCTGCGAGTGCGACCCATGCGGAAATCTTTCTCACATCGACGTTCTGCTGCACCTGAACATGGGCTAGATCAGCTTGTAGAACTGAGGTGAGTAATGAATCGAGACCTGCTGCAGTTTCGCACGCCCGCTGAAGATGATCTAGGGTGTCACGAAAGAACGGTTTGAGTGTTGTTGGGACAGGTTTAAAGTTTTCACTCGTAACTTTCTGGACAGGAGCAGTCAAAGGTTCTATTGCATGTCGAAACTCGATGAATTCTCTCTTTAGAAAGTAAATATCTTGGGAAAATGTTTGGCGTTTGCCGCTGAAGACTTTGTTTTCAAGGTTGGTGACTTCATTTTCAAGTGCAGTGGCAATTGCGGTGTAGCCATCAATTGCCCGGTCGAGGACGGCATGAAGAACGGCGTAGGGCCCAAGGGCTAGGCGCTCGGGTTTGAGTTCAAGGTCTTGCCGAACAGTTGCCAAGGGAGAACCTTCTCCGTGTCTCACGGTTACTATGAAGTGGCTATTGATGAAGCACATCAATTCGCCAGTAGTGATTTCACTTTTGGTTTGGTTGAAAAAGACCGTTTTAAGAACGAAGAATGTGAGTCCATCGTAATCTTCAATTTTGGGACGCTGTTGCGCGGATATGGCATCTTCAACCGCAAGGGGATGAAAATTCAGTTCGCCGACGACCAAATCGAACTCTTCTTGGCTAGGTTCGGATAGACCAAGCCAGACAAATCCACCATCTCGTTTTGCCACGTCGACTAGGTCTGAAATATCTGCTGGTCCGTCGACTCGCATTCCGTTTTGATAGAGGGCGGAGTCAACGATCATGGGGAAAACATATCGGGTTGATACGAAGGATGCTTGCGGCCTGGGAAGCTCACTACCTAAGGTTTGAGAGGATTCCTCCATGCTCGAAGTTGAGAATTCACCTATAGTCGTTACGCTTTGAATATCGGGTTTGCTGGCATGAGTTATTTTGGAGGAAAGATGGAAAGCGAAAGCACGTGCCCATATCCAGGCGGTAGACAGACAAATCTGGGCGCCGCCAACAAGACTTGGTGGCCAAACCAACTCAACCTCAAGGTTCTTCAACAGAATTCACCTTTGGCAGATCCCATGGGCGAAGAATTTGACTACGCCAAGGAGTTCAAGACCCTTGACTTGAAAGCTCTCAAATCTGACATTGAAACATTGATGACGACGTCGCAAGAATGGTGGCCGGCCGATTACGGGCACTACGGACCATTCTTCATTCGCATGGCTTGGCACAGCGCGGGCACCTATCGCGTGTCCGACGGTCGAGGCGGCGGCGGTGCCGGAATGCAACGTTTCGCTCCGCTGAATAGTTGGCCCGACAACGTCAACCTCGATAAGGCCCGCCGACTGTTGTGGCCGATAAAGCAGAAATATGGAAAGAAGATTTCGTGGGCCGACCTAATGATCTTTGCGGGCAACTGCGCGCTGGAGTCCATGGGATTGAAGATATTTGGCTTTGGCGGCGGACGAGAAGATGTGTGGGAGCCAGATGAGACTTACTGGGGCAAGGAAGCCGAATGGTTGGCGGATTCGCGTTACAGCGAAGGCCGCGTTCTGGAAAATCCTCTTGCTGCCGTTCAGATGGGTCTTATCTATGTGAATCCTGAAGGACCAAATGGCAAGCCGGACATTCTTGCATCGGCTCTAGACATCCGTGAGACCTTTGCTCGAATGGCGATGAACGACGAAGAAACTGTCGCACTAATCGCGGGCGGTCATACCTTCGGCAAAGCGCACGGTGCTGCCGACCCAAGCAAGTACGTCGGACCAGAACCAGAGGCTGCTCCCATTGAGCAAATGGGACTTGGCTGGAAGAACACATTTGGAACTGGGAAAGGTGCAGACACCATCGGCAGTGGCCTTGAAGGGGCTTGGACGCCGACGCCCATCACGTGGGATAACGAGTATTTCGAAACGTTGTTCGCCTATGAATGGGTCCAGACAAAGAGCCCAGCTGGAGCAATTCAGTGGATTCCTAAAGATGGTGCTGCATCAAAGGCTGTGCCAGATGCGCACGATTCTTCAAAGAAGCATGCACCGGTCATGTTCACCACAGACCTTGCATTGCGGACGGATCCAATTTACGAACCCATCTCACGTCACTTCCTCGAGCATCCAGATGCTTTTGCGGACGCATTCGCCAGGGCTTGGTTCAAGTTGACGCACCGCGACATGGGCCCGATCGCCAGATACCTCGGTCCGCTTGTTCCTTCGGAGCAGTTGATTTGGCAGGATCCAATTCCTGCAGTGACATACGAACCCGTGGGACCAGAGGACATTGCATCACTGAAGAAGAAGATTCTCGCGTCGGGGCTGTCTATCTCACAACTAGTCTCAACTGCTTGGGCATCGGCATCAACATTCCGCGGAAGCGACAAGCGCGGGGGAGCAAATGGAGCCCGCATTCGCCTTCTGCCTCAACGAGAATGGGAAGTGAATAGCCCGGTCGAGTTGGCAAAGGTACTCAAGACACTTGAGGCAATTCAGATTGAATTCAACGGCGGGGAAAAGAAGATCTCGCTGGCGGATCTCATTGTGCTTGGTGGATGCGCAGCCATTGAAGAGGCCGCCGCAAAAGCCGGGAACGTCATACATGTTCCATTCACTCCGGGTCGAACAGATGCAACACAAGAGCAAACCGATGTGGAATCCTTCGCAGTTCTCGAACCAATTGCAGATGGTTTCCGCAACTACATCAATAAGGCGGTCCAAGATCATGCGGAATTCCCACTTCTTGATCGCGCGTCACTTCTGACGCTAACGCCTCCAGAGATGACCGTTCTTGTCGGTGGTATGCGCGCCCTCAAAGCAAATACCGCAGGTTCAGAAGTCGGAGTATTGACTGAGCGACCAGAAACGCTGACTAACGACTTCTTCTTCAACTTGTTGGATATAGACATGGATTGGCAACCGACTTCAAAGAACCCAGAACTGTTTGAAGCCCGTGATCGCAGGAAGGGAGAAGTGAAGTGGACCGGAAGTAGAGTCGATCTTGTTTTTGGTTCAAATTCGCAACTCCGGGCACTCTCAGAGGTCTATGCAAGCAATGATGGGCGAGAAAAATTCGTCCATGACTTCATTGCTGCCTGGGACAAGGTCATGATGCTGGATCGCTTTGATCTAGTGTGATCAAGTCAATAGATCCAAGTGACCTCTTGGAAAGTATTCTTGATTCATGAAAACTCGTAGCGCCCTACTTTTGTTGGTCATGTCGTTGATGGTCGGAAGTGTCAGTCCGGTATTCGCTGCGGACCCTGTTGCCACGCCAACACCCACGGCTTCTTCTACCCCGAGTAGGGCTGATCAGGTTGCTTCGATTCAGAATCAGTACAACCCACTTTTCGATGCGCAGTACGCGAGACTCATGGCCGTCAAGAAAAAGCTTGCGCTTGATGCGAATGCCTACCGAACGTTCAAGGCAGTGCTTGCGGATTTCATCGAGGTACGAAGGGTTATCGATAGCAATCTGCAGAATCCAACTGCCGACTTGGGTCCTGTAAAAGATTATGCGGAGGAGGAAACCGGTGAATTCGCTAGCACCATAAGCGATCTTGAGTCGCAGGCGGCCAAGATAAAGACCATCACTTGTATCAAGGCTAAACAAACCAAGAAGGTTTCAGGCCTTGCGCCGAAGTGTCCAAAGGGCTTCAAGAAGAAGTAGTCGATTAAGGGTTCGCACCTTTTGAATCTATTGTCCATCATTTTACAGAGGTCTACGCTGAAAATGCCTTGGCGGACTGGAAGTAGCCAGTCAACCAAGATACCCTCATGTAAAGAAGATAATCATGAAAGCGTCAAACTCCTTCTTAAAGAATCACCTTAGATCAGCCTCTATTTCAGTAATTGCCATTGCAGCGCTGTCGCTGGGAGTTTTGCCTGTGCTGGCCAGCTCAACAAGTTCAACGATCTCAGGATGTGTGAACACAACCACCGGTGTTCTACGCATTGCGGCGAAGTGCACATCAAAGGAAAGAGTCCTTCGGTGGAATTCGGCTGGATCCCAAGGCGTTTCTGGCACGTCAGCGAATGCGGTGCCTACTAAACAATATAGATACAGGCTTTCTGATCGCGATTTGCCAATGACATCGGCCACCAACACGGCTGGCTACCAACGGGATGTGCTGTTAGCGGTCGATACATCGAGACTTCCCGCTGGTGCCTATTCATTCAGCGTCTATCTCTACGGCAATTTCGCCACCGAATCGGTTACAGCCAAGCATGAAAATGTTTGGTGTTATCAGCAGCGGAAGTCGTCATATGATCTCGCGGATTTTGCCGGAAATAAGTCTGGAACCTTTTTGGATGGAGACGACTGGTATGATCAGGACTACTTCCAGGATTTTGTCCTCCATCTTTCTGGCGCCGAGAATCTTGATGCCAGCTTCGGAGTCATCTATCTGGTGTGCAGACACAATGTTGCCCTTACGGGCGTTTATGGTTACGTAGTGGCTCATCGATATGATGCATCAGCCGATCTTCCTCTCGCAGGAACTGTATGATCGTCGAATCATGAGAGGACGTCACCTCGTAGCAATAGCAACGCTAATTATTCTTTCGTTGGCGTTGATTCCCGAGGTTTCTTTTTCGGCTTCCAAAATTACTCCGGGGTCGACGTGCAAGGTCTACAAGAGCAAAGTCACATATCAAAACAAGATCTACACGTGCATTAAGTCGGGAAAGAAGTTGGTCTGGAGCAAGGGCGTGGTGGTTAAGAAACCAACTCCATCACCGAAACCAACTCCATCACCGAAACCAACTCCGTCTCCGAAACCAACTCCGTCTCCAACGAGTACGCTCAAGCCAAAGCCGACTCCAATGGCTTCGCACTCTACGTTGCTCTTTCCACCGCTTACCTCTGTCTCGGCGATCACAGGGGCGCCAGTGAATATGCAGGGGATAAATAACCAACACTCCCTCTTTAGCGGGGGAATGGATCCGGCGTTCGTAACACTTGGACCGAAAACGGGAAGCCGTCCAGAAATGGGTTCCTATGCTGGAAAGACTGGAGTCAACTTCGAAATTCCCCTAGGCAAGCCAATATTGGCGCCAATCGATGCGCGTTTCATTGGATTCAACAATCGGAATTCTGATTATAGAAATGGAATGGATGGCACACTCCAGGTTCCATTTGATGACTTGGGACTTTGCTTTGAATCTACAAGTTCGGATTGGCCAGGATTAATCTTTTGCTTCTACCATCTACAAAACTCACCGTTGCTTCTAGGGATCAATAAGTCTCCCCTCTGCAGCAACGCAAAAGAGTGGCCTGGACCCTTGCGAGCAGAGGGATGGCAGTTCTTTACAGAGAACGATGGAGAGATCCCGGCGAGTGAAGTGTCTGCAAGTTGCCAAGCCCTTCTTGGCCGGCAGGTGAAACGTGGCGATGTGGTTGCCTATTCAGGAACCGTTGGCAATCACTCCCAAGCGCCGATAATGATGAAGGTTCCGGATAGATCAATCAACCCGACTGTGAAGTCCGGAGATAAGAACCTGCATTGGGTGCAAGGTGATGTCTTCTTCTACTGGAAATGTTTTGCAAAAGACGCTCAGTTTGAGCAAGGAGTACTTGCATATCCTTGGGAGTGTGGTGGCTACTCCGCTCCTATTGAAGAACAATCGGTCAACTTCAAGTACTCAAAATAGTGGGTTGTGAGGGAGCCACTCCGATTGTTTTGATGGTCTACCTAGAAAGGGTCCTAAGTCGGTTTATGAGGTTCGGAAAATCTATGTATGCAATCCTTATCGTGGAGTCGCTACATCCATAGGGCAGGATTAGAGTTTGTTGATGGAGCAGCGCGCCACAAGAGTAGACGACGTTAGGGACATAACCGTCTCGCTCATCTTCGGTGGATGTAAGTAGGGGATGTTTGAGCGCACCTATCATCTTGGTCGGGTCATTTAGGTCAAGAAGAAGGGCTCCGATTCCGTATTCGCGCATGGGGCCGACGCCGTGTGTAAGGAGCAGCCATCCAAATTCCGTTTCGATTGGCGAGCCACAATTCCCCAATTTCACGAATTCCCATGGCTCCTCAGGAAATTGCACAGCGACTGGATCAGCCCAGGAACTCATGTTGTTCGAGCGGGCAATGCTTATTGTTTCGCTGTCCCAACGCGATACGGCTAGATAGGTGCCACCGACTCTTCGGGGAAAGAGCGCCAAACCCTTGTTGCGCGCAGCAGGTCCAATGAGCTTGGTGATGTCGAAGGATTGAAAGTCCTTCGTCTTGAGGAGATGTTGGCTGAGATGGAATCCATCAAATCCCGTATATGTGGCGCAATAGATATTGCTCCCGTCATCCTCAGTGAATCTTGTGAAACGCGCGTCTTCAATCCCATGACTCTCATCGGCGCTTGTTGGATAGATGACGTGTTCTGAAAGGGCATGACCTAAGGGAAAGTGAAGCCGGTAGTTGGCAGATGCGACACGACGGATCTGCTTTAAGAGATCCCTCGCACCCTCTTGAATGAGGATATCGCGCTCGACTGTGGCGATGATTTGTTCCAGTTGGCTAGTGTCAAACTCCGCTGGCAATAATCGGAGTATTTCCTCGACGATGACGGCCCCCGCATATTCGAGGAGAGCTTCTCGTAGGAACTCCCGAGAAAGAGTAATTGGTGCCTTGTGCCCCGTAACGAGATGGCGGCCAGGCTCATCGATTTGGATTTCGGAAGAATGGCTGAAGATTCCAGTGCGGAATTCAATACTTGAAACGTGTCCCTCACCAAGGGCGCGCACGCTCAAGATAAAGCGAATGTCGCCCTCCTGCAAACCGGTTTGGTCAGGGTGAAGAACGACAGACGGATTAAATAACGCCGCTCCCTCGACGGCATACTCTTGCGTGAAGTAAGCGCCAATCAAGTCGCGCCGTTCTGTCGAGATATCGTTGGCGTTGGGCAAATGATGGGCGACATGCCCAAAATGATCGGTGAAGATTTTGTGCAGATCGTAATGTCGATCTGCGTAGCGGGCTAATATCACTTCGAGATTCAACTTCACTTCTTCTTCGCTCATGCGGAGAATGCGTTCGATTACTGTGTCGACATGCAGGACGCCCTGAGGTTCGATTTCAGTTCCCGGGAGGAAGAACTTGGAGATAACCCGGGCTGGATTAGCACGAAGTACCGGTGTGATGCGCCGGACCAAAGCGGAATTCTCGTTCACTACCCACCTCGATGATCCTTAAAAGTGTATTCACCTCGTTCGCCGTTGGGAACGGCTTTGTCACGGAATCTAGGTGAGAAAGCGGCGATGAGGGTTGTCCCAGTCTTTCGATTGGACGTCCAGGGCATCAAGGTTTACTGTCCGTAGAACAGGGACAGAATACGAGCCCCGGTCTCGCCTTGGTGTCTCTGCGAAATCTGCAGGGGAAAAACATGAAATGGGTACCATCGGCTTTGTAAGCACTTATGCGCCGACGCGCTGTGGGATTGCCACATTCAACGCGTCCTTAATGGCGGCAATGTCCGATCTACGTTCGTGTTCCACGAAAGGCATACGTCTTGTGGAGTCACCTCCAAATGACGGTGCAGCAGCATCGGAGATCGTGGTCACCGTCCAAGAAGGGGATCCTTCCGCGATGGCTAGAGCGATTCAGGCGCTAAACGGGATGGACTTGGCCATTGTTCAGCATGAGTTCGGGATCTATGGCGGCAATGATGGTGACGAAGTGTTGACCTTGCTTCGGGGCTTGAGAATACCTTCGATTGTCGTACTCCATACTGTCTTGAGTTCGCCGTCGCCACATCAAAAATACATAGTGGATGAACTGTGCCGTCTTGCGTCCGCCGTCGTCGTCATGAGCGAAACGGCGCATAATCGTTTGGCATCTCTGAATTCCGGTAGTCCCCGTAAGTTCTTTGTCGTGCCACATGGTGCGCGACGAATTCCGATCAAGACAGGGCGACCAAAGGAGATCAGGCCGTTGCTTCTGACTTGGGGCTTGATTGGGCCGGGCAAAGGCATCGAATGGGCCATCGAGGCTGTGGGTTTGCTTCGCGATCTTGCCCCCGCGCCTCTATACATTGTCGCGGGGCGCACTCATCCGAAGGTACTTCAACACGAAGGCGAGTCATATCGCGATGGCCTTCAACGTCACATAAACGAATTAGGTTTGAATGACGTGGTCGTTTTGAGGTCGGGTTATTTGGAGGACGGCAAACTTGACGAGTTAATCGCATCTTCTTCTGTCGTGGTACTGCCCTATGACACGTTGGACCAAGTGACTTCTGGCGTTTTGATTGAGGCCGTGACCGCGGGCCGACCGATTGTTGCGACGAGTTTTCCGCATGCAATCGAACTGCTTGGCGACGGAGCAGGAATTGTGGTTCCGCATCGTGATCCCGCCGCAATAGCGGCTGGAGTGCGAAACATTCTTCTGCACCCAAATCTTGCGGAAGAAATGACACGAAGAACGAGCGCCATGGCCAATGATTCCGCATGGCCATCTGTCGCTGCGCAATACATGCGAATCGTTTCCCTTCTTCCAAGACACAGGGTAAGCGCATGATTGCCACCGTGGCCTTCACGCCGAACTTCACTCATCTGGCAAGACTGTCTACGTCACGAGGACTTTACGAGCATGCTCTGTTAGGTGAGCCGCGCCCTCAACATGGCTATTGTCTCGATGACATAGCCCGAGCTTTTCTGCTGCTGAGTCGGCAACCTGAACTGGATTCTGAATCCCTGGATCTGCAGCGGATCTATTTTGATTTCATCATCGAAGCCATTTGCGAAGACGGTCGCTGTCACAATCGGATGAATGCGGAGGGACTCTGGACCGATGAACCCAGTACCGGGGATTGCTGGGGGCGGGCAATTTGGGCGCTGGGCTACAGCGCAGCCCATTCAAAGGATCGGGAAACTCATCGTCGATCCCTTGACGCTTTTCGCACGCTTGCGCGAGCGGAGACGTCTGATCGTCTAGCACTTACATTTGCCACATTGGGAGCGGGGGAATTGTTGCTCTATGACCCCAGTGAAAATGCCGCAAAGGGTATTCTCAGAGCACATCGGCATCAGCCGCAAGGTCGCTTCACGGGTGCAGACTGGTTGTGGTCGGTGCCGCGCCTTCGTTACAGCAACGGCTCAATTCCGGAGGCGGTGATTCTTGCTGGATGGGTGCTTCGAAATCCTGCAATGTTCAAGCGAGGACTAAGCATGCTCGATTTCCTCCTGAATTTGGAAACTTATACAGGGCACTTATCTGTCACTCCTGTCGGCGGACGCGGTCGCTTTGACGCTAAACCTGCGTTCGACCAGCAGCCCATTGAAGTGGCGGCCATTGCCGACGCATGTGCCCGTGCATGGGAGTTCACCGGAAATCCTCGTTGGCTTGCAGAAGTGAAGCGCGCTTGGGGTTGGTTCCTTGGCGACAATGATGTCGGCGTCGAAATGTTCGACTCAAATGTTGGTGCTGGATACGACGGCTTGACCCCCACTGGTCCAAACTTGAATCAAGGCGCCGAATCCACAATCGCCATGTTGTCGACAACACAGCAGGTCTACTTGCATCGAGAATTTTTCTGAATGTAATGCCAAGAGAAGGAGACGGGTCCGATGACGATTGAAATGAGGGAAGAGAGCAGGGGCCGCATTGTGGTCGGCATTGACGGGTCGGATACTTCACATAATGCTCTTCGTTGGGCTGTGCGATTAGCCCCGACACTCGACGCGCGGATCGACGCGATTGTCGCTTGGGAATATCCGATAATGATGGGATGGGAAGGCGTGAGTCCGCCTCCATTTCATCCGGAGGAGAATGCAATACAGATTCTCAAGGAGAGTCTTGACGCGGTGTTCGGACCAACGCATCCAGAGGACGTGGCTGGGCGCGTTGTGAGAGGGCATGCGGTCGCCGTTCTTTTGGAAGCAAGCAAGAACGCTGAGATGCTGATCGTCGGTAGTAGAGGGCTCGGAGGATTCGCTGGTCTTCTTCTCGGATCCGTGAGTTCTTCCTGCGCCGAACATGCAACCTGCCCAGTGCTAGTCGTGCATGGCCAAAAATAACGAGCGGTTCTCACCACCTATGCGAATCTCTCGCACCTTGTTGGCATGACTCAACGTCATGACGCCCAATGCAGTAAGGGGCAGGGCATCGCCTATTCAACGCCGATCACGATGTGGCTGGGGTTATAGAAATGAATTACGGTCACTAGCTACGTGGATGCAGGAAATTTGCAATGGGATCAATGTGCGCGCAGTACGCAAGGACAGCCATAACTATAAACCCGTAAATGGCACCGACTATGTGTGCACTGTGGTCTACGGCAGGTCTGCCACCGGATGCGTCTGCTTTCATGGAGAGCATCCGGCTGATGACCAGGAATCCGACGAAGAATACAAGCGCTGGCATTGGCAGTATCCCCATGAGGAAAACTGTTGCACCCGGGTTCATCAGGACTGCTGCACCGATTACTGCACAGACTGCCCCAGAGGCGCCAAGAGATAAGAAAGGCGTTGTCTGGTTTCTATAGCGAAGATAACTTGGAATGTTGCTCGCAACGGTGGCGCTGAGGTAAAGAAAGAGGTAGATCGTGGAACTCGCCGATGCTGGAAAAATCCGGTCCAGATCCGATTCTACGACTGGGCCAAAGGAATAAAGGGTGTACATGTTTAGGAACAGGTGAGGAACGTTGCCGTGTAGTACACCGGAGGACAGAAGTCGAAAGTGGTCATGATTGTTGCGAATGAGTTGTGAGGAGTTGACATATTGTTTGAGCAGTCTCGGATTGTTGAGTGCAGTCAAGGAGATAATCGATGTGATGACAATTATCGCGGAACTGACCCATCCTGGTGGCATTGCGTGTGAAGCGCCTATCGCATAGGAAGCCACAAGACTCATCGCAACGCCCACTGTCGTTATCAGCCATGGTCTCGAAGTCACATCACCACCAGATTCATCAGTAAATCCAGTTCTAATTTCTCCCGAGCATTTTGCGAATCTGCTCCAAAGCGGTCTTCACGCGCGCTTCATAACCGTGAGATGTCGGGTGGTAGTACTCCGTGCCTATGAGGGCGTCGGGCAAGTACTGTTGTTGTGCAACGCCCAGAACGAGGTCGTGCGGGTAGATATAAGAATTTGATTCTCGAGCGGCATTGACTTGGCTATCGCGCAGCGCACCAGAGTGGGCGTCTCTGAGATGCGGCGGTACAGGTCCACCCTTGGACGCGCGCAGGTCGGCGATGGCCGACTCAATGGCGAGGTAGGCAGCGTTGGATTTTGGCGCGCACGCTAAGTACGTGACGGCTTCGGCCAGAATAATCCTCGCCTCCGGCATGCCCACCATCGCAACGGCTTGGGCCGCTGCAACCGCTAAGCCCAGAGCGCCGGGGTCGGCGATGCCGACATCTTCGCTGGCACTGATCATGACGCGTCGCGCGATGAAACGTGGATCCTCACCTGATTCCAACATTCGTGCCAAGTAGTGCAGCGAGGCGTCCACATCAGAGCCTCGTATGCTCTTAATGAAAGCGCTCGCCACGTCGTAGTGGGTATCCCCGCCGCGGTCATAGTTTTCGATAACGCGGTCTACTGCTCGACCCAGAACTTCAGTTGTGATTTCACCACTGGCAGCCCCGGCTGCTGCTTCCAGATATGTGAGCGCTCGGCGGGCATCTCCGGCGGCAAGTCTGACAAGTGAATCTCTTGCCTGCGCCGAAATCGTGACTTCGCCGTTGAGACCCTGGGGCTCGGTCAAGGCACGGTCGATAAGCGTCGCGATATCAGTATCGGGAATAGGGCGCAGAGTCAGAACAATCGATCGCGAAAGTAGTGGGGAGATGATCGAGAAGGACGGATTCTCCGTGGTTGCAGCAACTAGCGTCACCCATCTGTTCTCAACTCCTGGAAGCAAAGCGTCCTGCTGTGCCTTGGAAAAGCGGTGCACCTCATCGATAAAGAGAACCGTCTCAACTGCCTCGTCCGTCAATCTCTTTTGCGCTTCTGAAAGTAATTCTCGTACCTGAGCAACTCCAGAGCTCACCGCCGATAGTTCAACGAAAGCGCGCGACTCAGAGTGCGCGATCATCTTTGCAAGGGTTGTTTTTCCGCTTCCAGGAGGGCCATAAAGAAGCACGCTGGTGATGTGCTTTTCTTGCCCTTGGATTAAACGTGTGAGGGGGGAGCCAGGCTGGAGAAGATGTTGCTGACCAAGCAAGTCCGAAATGCTGGTGGGGCGAAGCCTGACTGCTAAGGGTGCAGTCATATCACCGGCACTTTGTTCGTCCATACACATCCCAACTTAATGAGTCAGATTTACCGATCTACGGTAGCGCCCCATCCTATTTTGTGAAGTTTGAGTGGTTAGGTTTTGATGCTAAACCTCACCAATTTGGGTTCCCTCCGACAAAACCCTCACTATTTTGAACAACTTTGAGGCAATACCTCACTAAACCTGCTAGATTCTCTATCAGGATGTCATGGATAGTGAGGTTTTAGAGCCTCTTGGGGGAGTGTCAGTGTCAGAACGAGTGCGGATAGGCCAACTTGCGCGGGCGGTTGGGCTGCACGAAAACACTATACGTCGGCTTGCAGATGCTGGAATTATCCCAAGTGCTCGAACGAAAGGAGGTCAACGCGTATTCGACATCAAAGCCGTCGAAGATGCACTAGCAACTCGATCGAAGAATCGACATCCCTCTCGCCGGGCGAGAGTAGTGGTCAAGGACGGGGTTATATCTTGGGTGAAGACGACTTCGCTTTCGGGTTTGCAAGAGCATGAGGTGTGGCAGGAAATAGTCCAGATGCTCAATCTCGACACAAAGTGTGGAGCCGCAGACATCATTCCGATGGCATTTAATGAAATGTTGAACAACGCCATTGATCACTCCGAGGGTAATGAGGCAATGATTAAGTTTGTGGTGACGCCAGATGTTTGGTCTTTCGAAATCGCCGATGATGGCTGCGGGGTCTATTCCAAGATCATGAGGGAGTTCAAACTCGACAATCGTTTTGAGTCGGTGGCGGAGTTGTCGAAGGGAAAACAAACTACAGCTCCCAAAGCTCACTCTGGCGAGGGTATTTTCTTTACTTCGAAGGCGGTTGACGTCTTTCAATTGTCATCGGATGGAATTCAGTGGACTGTCAATAATCTTCTTGGCGACTTCAGTGTGGGGCAGGTTAAGAGCCAGAAAGGCACTCGGGTTTACTGTCAATTGGAAGTGAATACTGAACGACGATATGTGGAAGTCTTTAAGGAATTCACGGTTGATCATCGTTTCATACGCACGCGTCCCATTGTCAAACTATTCGAAACTGGCACGACTTTTGTCTCGCGAAGTGAGGCTCGGAGATTGCTGGCTGGGCTTGGGAAATTTGACGAGATACAACTGGATTTTGAGAAAGTCGACGCTGTGGGTCAAGGTTTTGTCGACGAGATATTCCGAGTTTGGGCATTAGACAACCTGGATAAGAAGATCGTCCCAATAAATATGAACGACGCTGTGAGTTTTATGGTGAACCGAAGCATTAATTAGGGAGAATGCCGGATGCCTACATATAAGGGACCGATGTTCGCCCAACCTGGCGAAGTTGGGAGGCTCTTTGCCTATGGCGCGTATCAAGGTGAATTCGAACTGGATGGATCGTATTCTCTTATCGATCTAGAAACGTCTGGTTTCAACCCACCTCAAGCGAAAATTTTGGAAATCGCGATTCTGAAAATCAATGTAAATGGAGATGTTATCGAAGAGTTCAGCACTCTAATTGACCCGATGTCCATGGATGTGGGACGAACAGATATTCATGGCATTAGCCCTAAAATGCTTAAACATGCACCCACTTTCGAGGAGGCAACTGGCCCCATCTTGAAGATCATTCAAAATTCAATTTTGGTAGCGCATAACGCCAGATTCGAGGAGAACTTTTTGGCGAATGAATTCAAAATGGCGGGAATTTCACTTCCATCACTGCCCGCCCTCGATACTTTGTGGCTCTCGCGACAAATTCTCGATTTGGAGAATTACAAACTTGACACGGTTATCGCGAGTTACAACGAGCGAATCGATGACGCTCATACGGCGTTGGGTGATGTTCGGGCAATGGCAAAGGTCTTGCCTCGCATGTTTGTAGAATCGAGAAAGTTGTTTTATCCCAAAGCATTTAGCGAGATGCCTCAAAGGAATACGCCTTTTAAAGCCAAGCCTCGCTGAACACGATATGTCAAGGAACTGGTGGAGTAATACACAAAAATTTGTGCGTTGTGAGGGACTCGAACCCCCGACCCGGTGATTAAGAGTCACCTGCTCTACCAACTGAGCTAACAACGCGTGCCGTTCGTGCGGATCAGACCCTATCAGCGTGGCGGGGTTTGCTCTGCCATCTCGAGACGGGCACCATGGGGCATGCTCAAAACTGTTGGCCGAACAATCCTGACGCTCGCATTCGCGGGTGCCTTGATCGCGGGGCTAACTATATCGCCCTCAGGCGCAGCTCAATTCAGTCGTCAAGCCTCCGTGAGTCAGGTGTTAGCCCAAATTCCGGTGAAGGGCAGAGCCCCAAAGACAGGCTATTCCAGGGCTCAATTTGGACAGGCATGGGCCGATACCAATCACAACGGGTGCGACACCAGAAACGATATTTTGAAAAGGGACTTGACCAACGTGATTTTTCGGACCGGGACTCACGATTGCGTCGTCCTCAGTGGAATATTGCACGATCCGTATTCGGGTACGGATATTTCTTTCGTCAGGGGAGTCGCAACGAGTTCGCTGGTACAGATTGACCACATTGTTTCGCTATCGAATGCATGGCAGACAGGCGCATTTAAATTATCTCTTGCGACGCGAACCTTGATGGCTAATGATCCACTGGAACTCTTAGCGGTTAAAGGATCGCTAAATTCCCAAAAGAGCGACGGAGATGCCGCAACGTGGCTGCCGCCGTTGAAGAGTTATCGGTGTGCCTTCGTCGCAAGGCAGGTGGCGGTGAAAGCGAAATACGGTTTGTGGGTGACTAAGCCAGAGATGGAAGCTATTTTGAAGATTTTGACTAGGTGCCCAAAGGAGTTGATCCCGAACGGATAACTAGAGAGCGTCGCCTCCGCGCTCGCCAGTGCGGACCCTCACTACGGATTCAACTGGCACTACCCAGACTTTTCCATCACCGATAGATCCCGTGTTGGCATTGACCAAGATGACATCGACAATGTTTTCAACCTCATTGTCTTCGGCCAATATCTCGATGCGCACTTTCGGAATTAGATCAACGGTATATTCGGCGCCGCGATAGATCTCAGTGTGGCCCCTCTGACGACCGAATCCTTTGGATTCAGAAACAGTCATGCCCTGCACGTCCGCTGCCTGCAATGCTGTCATGATGTCGTCGAGCTTCGCTGGCTTGATGATCGCCGTGATGAGTTTCATGGCTGGTTGCGGTAACGATCGTAGGAATCGTGGATCTCTTTCTCCGCTTCCTCGCGTCCGACCCACATGGCGCCTTCAACGCTCTTGCCAGGTTCGAGGTCCTTGTAGACTTCAAAAAAGTGCTTGATTTCAAGGCGATCAAATTCTGGAACATCGGTGATCTCCCTGATGTGCTCTTTTCGGACATCCCCTGCTGGCACACAGAGCAATTTGTCATCTCCGCCTGCTTCATCCCGCATGCGGAACATTCCGACGACTCGGCACTTAACGACACAACCCGGGAAGGTTGGCTCGTCGAGCATCACGAGGGCATCGATGGGATCTCCATCCAGGCCAAGGGAGTCATCGACGAAGCCGTAGTCCCATGGATAGCGGGTTGAGGTGAAGAGCATGCGGTCCAGGCGGATCTTGCCCGTCTCATGGTCAACTTCGTATTTGTTTCGACTGCCAGCCGGAATTTCGACAATGACATCAAAGGTCATCTGGGACACGGGAAACTCCTTAGGTCACCAATAAAAGTGGGGTGAGCGACGGGGCTCGAACCCGCGACATCTCGGACCACAACCGAGTGCTCTACCAGCTGAGCTACGCCCACCATGAGGTGCCAATACTACCTGCCTATTTGCTCCTCTTTAATCAGATGTAGGCGGCTTGACCGCCGTGAACTGTCCCGAGAGCTCACGGAGCAGGTCGACGTCCGGTCCCGGGGCAGGGACGAAGATGGCCTCACGGTAGTACTTCAATTCGTTGATCGAATCCTTGATATCACCGAGGGCCCTGTGATTTCCACTTTTGGCTGGTGCATTGAAGTAGACCCGTGGGTGCCAGCGCCGTGCCAACTCCTTGATGGATGAGACGTCCACCGTTCGGTAGTGGAGAAACTCACTGAGCCGTGGCATATCACGGGCGATGAAGTTGCGGTCCACACTCACGGAGTTGCCGGCCAATGGAGACTTGCCAGATAGAACGCCGGCACTTAGAAGGTAGGCCAGGATCTGTTCTTCGGCCTCGGATACGGGGATGCCGTTTGGAATCTCGGTTATCAGCCCTGAATTTGTATGCATAGAGGTCACGAAATCATTCATGCCTGACACTTTCGTAGCCTCGGCGTGGATCACCACGTCTACTCCTTCGCCGATGAGATTGAGGTCGCCATCGGTCACCAGGACCGCCATCTCTACAAGGACATCTGCATCCAGCGAAAGGCCCGTCATCTCGCAATCGATCCAGACCAAAGGGGGAGAGTCATTTGCCATGGCGTTACTTTAGAGGACCGCGGCGAACTCAGGGTTTTCACCCTCCGTTCACCTTCCATTAACCTGACTTCCACGTAATTTCACCTGGGAGCGAGCAGGATCGCCTTGTGTCCCAGGCCTTGGTTTCCGCGACGGAAGACGGAATTCCAGCCAAAAGGGAGATCACGACAAAGCCACGTTTCTCAGATCGCGTATTTCACGGCGTCGTGTCGACCGGGGCTCTCTCATCGCTTCTCATACTCGCCCTGATCTTTTTCTTTCTGGCAATTCAGGGATATTCCGTGCTGCGCTCGCAGGGAATCCACTTCATCACGAGTAGTACATGGCAGGTTGTCCAAGATGATGCGGGCAACATCGATCCCAAGGCGACGAAATTCGGAATCGCTGCGATGCTTGTCGGCACGCTCATGTGCGCGCTCATCGCGATCGTTGTCGCCGTCCCGATCTCGGTGTTGTCGGCGCTCTTCCTGAATTTCTATGCACCACCGTTTTTGAAGAAGATCATGGTGGCAGTGGTTGACCTCATGGCTGCGTTCCCGTCAATCCTTTTCGGTCTCTGGGGATTCTTCATCTTGATGCCGACAGCGGAGTATTGGGAGAAATTGATTCATCACTTTTTTGGCTTCATCCCTATTTTCAAAGTGGACCCACCGATTTTCACGCGCTCGCCATTTGTCGCAGGACTTGTCCTTGCAGTCATGATCATCCCGATCATCACATCAATCTCCCGCGAGGTCTTCAGCCAGACTCCGCTTGATCGAATCCAGGCTGCATATGCTCTTGGCGCGACGCGTTGGTCGATGATCCGCGCTGTTGTGCTTCCCTATGGACGTAGCGGAATTGTCGGCGGTGCAATGTTGGGCCTTGGCCGCGCCATGGGTGAGACGGTCGCGGTATACACAGTGCTCAATATTGTTTACCAAGTGAACTGGCACGTGCTTCTCGGCGCGGGCGGCAACGTCGCATCCATGATTTTGTTGAAGTTCGGGGAAGCCGGGCCGGAAGAGATCAAGGCATTGATGGCCGCGGGGTTGGTGCTGTTCTTGCTTACATTGCTCGTCAATCTTGGCGCCGATCTCGTGGTCCGCCGCTCGGGAGGCAAGGGCCGATGACCACGGCAGAAATCGTCAAACCGCAGAAGCCTTGGCAGGCATCTCCGCGTCAGCGTTTGAATTCGGCGCTGGTGTTTGTCGCTGCAATCGCCACTTCCTACCTAGTCGTGGCGCTCACTCCTATGGCGGGCAAGTTGGCCTACGCCTTCGTCTTCTTTGTCGCCTTTACCACTTTTGATTTTACCTTGAACCTCATCTCCCGCGGATTTTCTGTTGCGAAGGATGCGATTGCCAGAGCAGTAGTGGCCGTGGGCATTTCGATTGCTGTGTTTCCGATTATCAGCATCCTTGCCACTGTATTCATTCGCGGATATCGCGGAATTCACTTGGGGCTCTTCACCCACGACATGGCACTTAACAGCGTTACCGATCCGATAGACCAAGGCGGCCTTCTCCACGCCCTGACCGGCACCGCAATCCTCGTGCTTGTGGCTCTCATTATAAGCGTGCCGCTTGGAATTCTCACCGCGATCTACATGACAGAGATTCGCGGAAGATTTATGCGGCCGATCAAATTCCTTGTGCAAGCGATGAGCGGGGTTCCATCCATTGTCGCGGGACTTTTCATTCTTTCATCGGTCGTGTACCCGATAACGAAGGGTTACTCAGGATTTGTTGGTGCACTTGCACTGTCCATCCTGATGATCCCAACGGTTGCTCGCACGTCCGAAGAAGTTCTGCTTCTCATTCCCAATGATCTGCGCGAGGCAGGGGTCGCTCTCGGTGGCACGCATTGGCGCACCGTTGCGATGGTCGTAGTTCCGGCGGCCAGAAGCGGACTCGTGACGGCAATGATTTTGGGAGTAGCACGCATTGCTGGTGAAACAGCGCCAATCCTTCTCCTCACAGGTGGCGGGGACAAGGTAAACGGAGATCCGTTCCACGGCCCCATGGGGTCGTTGCCTTTCTATATTTGGAAGTCCTATGCGGTTGGAACCCCTGAGTCCATCACGCGTGCATGGGCGGCAATTCTGGTTTTGTTGGTGATCGTTCTGGTGCTTTTCGCATCAGCCCGCTTGTTGAGTGAAAGAAGGTCGAGCAATTGAGTGATGAGAGAGATATGAATACAGAGAGTCGGCCGCAAGGCTTTGTCTCCTCACTTGGCGATGTTGCCCGTCGACGCTTTGAATCCAAAAGCGTGAACACGCAGGTGCAAGGTGTCGGGCTTGAGGCACGGGGGATTCACGCATGGTTTGGCGACCGTATGGTTTTAGAAGACATGTCATTGGATTTTTGGTCAGGCACTGTCACGGCGCTAATCGGCCCGTCGGGTTGCGGAAAATCAACGTTTATCCGGACTCTCAACCGCATGCATGAGTTCATTCCCGGCGCCGCGATGGCCGGTCAGGTGCTTTTGAACGGTGAAGACATTTATGCACCCGGAACCGATGTCACGAAGATCCGCTTGAAGATTGGCATGGTCTTCCAGAAGCCCAACCCGTTCCCATCAATGACAATTTCTGAAAACGTTCTTGCGGGTCTAAAGCTTGCTCAACTGAAAGTCGACAACAAGGATGACCTCCTCGAGGAGTGCCTCGAGCGCGCAGGTCTCTGGAACGAAGTGAAAGACCGTCTCAGTGCTTACGGTGGTTCTCTCTCTGGCGGTCAGCAGCAGCGCCTGTGTATTGCTCGATCCCTTGCCGTGCGCCCCGAAGTGCTCTTGATGGATGAGCCTTGCTCCGCACTTGATCCCGGATCGACACTTCGAATTGAGGAGACGATCTCTCACCTGGCATCCACGATGACAATCATCATCGTCACCCACAACATGCAACAGGCCGCGCGCGTCTCCGATTACACGGCATTCCTGCTATCTGAGGGCGGCCCAGGCAAGATGGTCGAGTTCGGGCCGACCGGTGAGATCTTCTCTCGGCCAAAGGACATCCGCACAGAGAACTACGTGACCGGCCGATTCGGCTGAACCGACACCATTTGTTCATCTTGCCGTCAACCCCTGTTTCGGGTTTCGGGCCTAACCGTTCAGAAGGTATCCATACATTCTGCATTGTAAGTAAACCGAATCCTATGAGGGGAAGTACATGAAAATAACAAAGTCCTTGAAGATTGCAGTGGCTGCAGTTGCAATCACTCTCTTCGCGACTCAGTCAGCATCTGCTGCAGTTAACTTGACTGGTGCTGGTTCAACCTTCGCCATTCCTTTGCTTGATTCCTGCAAGGCAGGCTTCTCCGATGCCACAGGCAACAGCTTCACCTACACAGGTGGCGGATCTGGCGCTGGTCGCTCTGCATCTGACAAAGGCATCAACGACTTCAACTTCTCAGACACTCCACACACTGCGTCTTCACGTCTCGCATCAGTAATTCACATTCCGGTGATTGCAGCCCCGATCGCAGTTATGTATCACCTCAACACCACAAAGACTCTCAACCTCTCGCCTTCAACCATCGCCGGCATCTTCGGCGGGACGATCACCAAGTGGAACGATCCAGCAATTGTTGCTGATAACAACCGCTCCATCGTTCAGATCAATTACAAGAAAGATAAGGCCGGCGCAGTCGTCAAAGACAAGTCGGGCAAGCCTGTAGTACAAAGCAAGCGCACCATCAAGACCTACATGACAATGCCCAACAAGAAGATTACGGTCATCTACCGTGCGGATTCCTCGGGTACCTCAGGCAACTTCACGAACTTCCTTCGCGGAACAGCGGCCTCCATCTGGACGAACGCTGGTAACAACAACTTCGCGACGAGCTTCCCTGGCAACCTGAACGACATGGGCAACCTCGGCCGTATTGTCAGCGCCACCGGTTCGGCTGGAGTGGCTGCCCTTGCAAGCAAGACTGCCTACTCGATCACATACGATGAGAAGAGCTACGCAAAAGCCGCAGGCCTTGGCGTGGCCAACATCAAGAACGCAGCAGGAAATTTCCAGGCTCCAGACAGCGGCGGAACCTCAGCGTTCCTTGGTGCTGCCACTGTTGCTGACAACGGATACTTGACCTTCAACTATGCAACGACCGAAGCAGGCGCCTACCCGCTGGGAATCGTCTCCTACGCGCTCGTTGATACAAAGGCGAAGAATGCCTCAGCCGTCAAAGGCCTCATGACATACATGCTTGATCCAAAGTGCGCTTCCGCAGATCCATCCTTGGAATACACCACTATCACTGGTGCCCTCCTAGCACTAGACAAAGCACAGATAGCAAAGATTGGATAAGTACACCCTCTAGACCCCTAGTAGGTTGAAAGAGGCGGTCGACTTAGGTCGGCCGCCTCTTGTCATCTTCCTCCAGGATGAGCAAAGGCTGTTACGGGTACGATCGTCTAAGCGTTATAAACCCATTGGGGGAAGCACATGAAGATGACCAAAAAATGGATATTTGCAATCTTGTTGATCATTGTCGCGATTATCGCCGCACTTCTTTTTGCTGCACGGCCCACTTCGACTAAATCGGCCGCAGGCATCAACTTGACCGGCTCAGGTTCTACCTTTGCGATTCCACTATTGGATGCCTGCAAAGCCGGGTACAACACGGCATCAGGCAACACCTACACCTATACGGGGGGTGGCTCAGGTGCCGGTCGCACCGCTTCGGATAAGGCAATCAATGATTTCAATTTCTCCGATACGCCACATACTGCGTCAACTCGGCTTGCTTCGGTAATTCACGTGCCAGTCATTGCAGCGCCAGTTGCCGTAATGTACAAACTCGATGTATCACAACCCTTGAAGATGTCTGCAGCGACAATCGCAGGAATCTTTGGCGGAACGATCACCAAGTGGAATGACCCAGCCATTGCCGCGGAAAATGCAAGTGTCAGCCTGCCTGCCAGAACTATTCACGTGATCTATCGTGCCGACGCTTCAGGTACGACAGGTAACTTCACCAATTTCTTGCACGGCATGGCGCCAAGTGTGTGGACGAAATCAGGAAGCAATGACTTCAAGTCCGGTTTCCCGGGCAATATCGAATCCGAGGCCAATCTTGGGCGAGTTGTCGGTGCTGCCGGGTCATCAGGGGTCACTGCACTTGCTGGAAATTCTCCGGACTCGATAACGTATGCCGAGAAGAGCTATGCAAAAGCCGCGGGATTATCAATCGCTGATATCAAGAATGCGGCGGGTAATTTTCAGGCCCCGGATGCTGCTGGCACATCTGCATTTCTCGGAGCAGCAACCGTGAATTCGAACGGCTATTTGACTTTCAATTACGAAACAACGATCGCAAATGCCTATCCGCTGGGAATCGTCTCGTACGCCTTGGTGGATACAAAGAGCAAGAACAGCGCAGCACTCAAGAGTTTCCTCAATTACATAGTGGATGCCAAGTGCCCCACGACCAATCCGTCTCTTGAGTACGCAACGATCACAGGACCGCTTCTTTCGCTGGATCAGGCCCAGATTGCCAAAATTGGCAAAGGCTGAGATTTAACGAGGTCGTTATAAAGCGTCCACTTTGCTGAAAAACTTGGTGCGCCTGGCAGGAATCGAACCTGCGACAACCCGCTTAGAAGGCGGGTGCTCTATCCGACTGAGCTACAGGCGCTGAGGGTAAGTTTTCGATACGGAGTCTAACGGTTGGAACCACTAAGGTTTCATTCCATGGCTGAGTTCATTTATACGATGAAAAAGGCGCGAAAAGCGCATGGTGAAAAAGTAATTCTAGATGACGTCACCCTTGCCTTTTATCCGGGGGCCAAGATCGGCGTTGTAGGCCCCAATGGAGCCGGTAAGTCGACGGTCCTGCAGATCATGGCAGGGCTCCAACAACCCTCCAACGGTGAGGCATTTCTGTCTCCTGGATATTCGGTGGGCATTCTCCTTCAGGAACCGCCGCTCAACGACGAGAAGAATGTATTAGAGAACGTCCAAGAGGGAGTGGCAGAGACCATTGCACTCATGGATCGCTTCAATGCTGTCAGCGAGGAAATGGCCGATCCCAATGCCGACTACGACAAGTTGTTGACGGAGATGGGAAACCTCCAAGAGCAACTCGATCATCGCAATGCTTGGGACCTCGATTCCCAACTTGAGCAGGCGATGGACGCCCTTCGTTGTCCCCCACCTGATGCTGATGTAAAGGTTCTCTCCGGGGGAGAGCGACGACGCGTCGCGCTCTGCAAGTTGCTTCTTCAACAGCCGGATCTCTTATTGCTCGATGAGCCGACTAACCACCTCGATGCCGAATCGGTGCAGTGGCTTGAGCAACATTTGAGTAAGTACCCTGGCACCGTCGTAGCGATCACCCACGATCGGTACTTTCTGGACAATGTTGCCGAGTGGATTCTCGAACTCGATAGAGGACGCGCCTACCCATATGAAGGCAACTACTCGACATATCTGGAAACCAAGTCCACTCGACTAAAGATCGAAGGACAAAAGGATGCCAAACGCGTCAAACGTCTCACCGAAGAACTTGAGTGGGTTCGGCAGAACTCCAAGGGACGTCAGGCTAAATCCAAGGCTCGACTTGCTCGATACGAGGAGATGGCAGCCGAAGCGGACAAGATGCGCAAACTAGATTTCGAAGAAATCCAGATCCCACCGGGGCCACGCCTTGGAAATATTGTTGTCGATATTGAACATCTATCGAAGGGTTTTGGCGATCGCCTGCTGATAGATGATTTAAGTTTCGTTCTGCCTCGTAACGGCATCGTGGGAGTCATCGGGCCAAACGGCGCAGGCAAGACAACTCTTTTCAAGACCATACTTGGAGTCGAAGAGCCCGATTCAGGAAACATCAAAGTCGGAGAGACCGTGAAGATCTCCTATGTCGACCAATCACGCGGCGGAATCGATCCGAAGAAGACTCTCTGGGAGGTCGTATCCGACGGCCTGGACTTCATTAAGGTCGGCCAGGTCGAAATGCCAAGCAGGGCCTACGTCTCTGCTTTTGGATTCAAAGGTCCAGACCAGCAGAAGCAGGCCGGCGTTCTTTCCGGTGGTGAGCGGAACCGATTGAACCTTGCATTGACGTTGAAGTTGGGTGGCAACTTGCTGCTCCTAGATGAGCCAACAAACGACCTGGATGTTGAGACTCTGGGCTCCCTTGAAAACGCCCTTCTGGAATTTCCAGGCTGCGCCGTCGTCATCTCGCACGATCGCTGGTTCCTGGACCGCGTCGCAACGCACATCCTCGCCTACGAAGGCGAATCGCAATGGTTCTGGTTTGAAGGCAACTTTGAATCCTACGAGAAGAACAAGATCGAACGACTCGGTGTTGATGCAGCGCGTCCGCACAGAGTCACGTACAGAAAGCTGACCCGCTGATGCTTCACCACTATTCAATGCACGTTCGCTGGGATGACCTCGACGCATTCAATCACGTGAACAACGCCGCTTATCTCACCTTCGCGCAAGAGGCTCGTTCGGATTTCATGTGGTTCTCCAGGCAGCGAAATGGAGAAAAGCCAATGCTCGCCGACATGGTTGTTGCGCGCGCTGAAGTCGATTTCATCGAGCCTATTTACGATGTCGCAATCGACCTCGATATCGCAATATCCGTGGTACGACTTGGCACGGCATCATTTGATCTGCTCTACGTGATTTCTCGAGATGGCGTAGTTTTTTCAAAAGTAACAACGGTGCAAGTGGCTGTGTCCATGGAAACAAAGAAGTCGCGCCCGCTCAATGACGAAGAGCGTGAATTTCTGTCGCAGTATTTGGCAAGTTCGACGGAAGGAAATTCATGAATTTGCAAGGATCTATCTCTGCGCGAGATCAAAGGCCTTGGTGGCGCGACGCGGTTACCTATCAGATCTACATTCGTTCGTATGCAGATTCAAATGGCGACGGCAAAGGTGACGTGGAAGGCATTCGTACGAGGCTTCCGTATCTGAAGGAACTCGGTGTTGATGCAATCTGGATCACTCCTTGGTATCCATCGCCGCAGATCGATCACGGTTACGACGTTGCTGATTACATGGCAATCGAGCCGGATTACGGAACCTTGGCCGACGCCGAGCGTCTTATCAAAGAGACGCATGAGCACGGGATAAAACTGATCGTGGACATCGTCCCGAACCACTCGAGTGATAAGCACGCATGGTTTCAGGCGGCGCTGAAGGCCGCCCCTGGATCACCAGAGCGAGCCCGCTATCACTTCGTAGATGGGAAAGGTCCAAACGGAGAGCTTCCTCCGAACAACTGGACATCCATATTTGGTGGCCCTGCTTGGCAACGCGTGATCGAGAGCAATGGAGAGCCAGGGCAGTGGTACTTGCATCTTTTCGCTATCGAACAGCCAGATTTCAATTGGGATAACCAAGATGTTCGCGACTACTTTATTGACGTTCTCAAATTCTGGCTCGATCGCGGTGTTGACGGATTCCGAATCGACGTCGCCCACGGAATGGTGAAGGCCCCTGGCCTGCCCGACATTGTTGAAGCCGATAAAGAGTCAGAGATGCTTGCGGCGGATACTCGTCCATTCTGGGATCAAGATGGCGTGCACGAGATCTATCGCGAGTGGCGCAAGGTTCTAGATTCATATCCAGGGGATCGGATGGCTGTTGCCGAGGCATGGGTCAGCCCCGCTTCGCGAATTGCCAGATATTTGCGCCCCGATGAACTGGCCAACTCCTTCAATTTTGATTTCTTGACTTCACCGTGGGAGCCAAAATCATTGAAGAAGATGATCAACCGGTCGATGGAGGCACTAGAGGAGGTCGGAGCACCGTCATCATGGGTGTTCAATAACCACGACGTAGTGCGATCAGTAGATCGATTTGATCTCGGCCTTATTGCAGGTACTTCGAACACAACCCTAGAGCGTCAAGGGGACCCACAGAGACTGAATTTGAAGCGAGGGACATTGCGCGCTCGTTCTGGTGCGCTGCTGATGCTCGCATTGCCTGGTGGCGCATATGTATATCAGGGCGAGGAATTGGCTCTTCCTGAAGTTCGCGATATTCCAGAGGACCGATTGACTGATCCTCGTTGGGCAATGAGCGACTACACCGATCGTGGTCGCGACGGTTGTCGCGTGCCGATTCCTTGGAAGAAAGATTCCGCGGGAGCATTTGGATTCTCCTCCAACCCCGCACTGAAACCAGAGCAAGCTTGGTTGCCGCAGAGCCACAATTGGGGCAATTACGCGGTGGATGTTCAAGAGGACGATCCGTCATCGACATTAACGATGTACCGCAGGGCGTTGGCTATCCGACATGAAGAAGCTGGGTTGGGCGATGGACCGATGACGTGGATCGAGGCTGGGCATGATGTCCTTGCCTTCTCCCGACCAGGAAATTTCGCGTGTTACGTGAACTTCGGTGAATCAATTGAATTGCCGGAGCATTCAAAGATCCTTCTTTCGAGTGCCCCGATTCATGGCACACAACTTCCAACCGACACCGCAGTTTGGTTGCGACTGGCTTAATGAAGAGTCTTTACGAGCGGGTCGGCGGGAGCAAAGTTTTTGCCGATCTGGTTTCGCAGTTCTACGCCCAAGTTGCCGTAGACCCGATCCTTCGCCCAATGTATCCGGAAGAGGATTTGAAAGGTGCAGCACATCGATTGCAGATGTTCCTTGAGCAATACTGGGGCGGTCCCACCACATATTCGGATGAACGAGGTCACCCACGATTGCGAATGAGGCATGCTGGCTTTCATATCGCCTCGCCCCAGAGGGACGCATGGTTGCGATGCATGAACAATGCTGTGCACGGTCTTGGACTCGCGAAAGATCTAGAAAAGGAGATGTTGGATTACGTCGAGATGGCTGCAAACTCCCTCGTGAATCAACCCGATTGAGAGCGGTTTCCAACTTTCAGGATTTCCCCATTACGTAAGTACCAGAGCGTGCCAGCATCATCTCGAACGGTCGTGATTCGAAGACCGACTCTTTCCACGGTTCCGGAGATCTCGAGAACCTCAATTCGATCGCCCACTCCGTACTGGTCTTCAATCAGCATGAACAGACCTGCAAGGACATCCCGCACAATCGTCTGTGCACCAAGGCCGATGGCAACCCCGATCACGCCGGCGGAAGCGATGAGGGGGCCGAGGTTCAGCCCAAATTCTCCGAGAATCATCCCGAGGGCAATCACCCAAATGACAGCGTTGAGGGTGCTGGTGAGCACGGTGCCAGTGGTCCTTGCTCTCTCTTTCTGCCGTGCTGCCAGATGCCCAGGACCATGGACCAAGTCCGCCGCCGCTAGTCGGTTCATCGCCTTTGTGATTGCCCTGCTGCCGATTCTTTGCGCGGTCACGGCAATGATGACTATGACCAGGATGTGCAGAGGTGAGCCTCCAAACCAGTCCCACACTTTCTGAGTTCGGTCTGTGAAACTCGCGGCCATGATGATGTGAGCGCTCATAATGGGGCGACTCTAACCCAATCGCCGCCAAATACTGCGAAGGTGGCGCCAGTTACGGCAAGATATGCGCATCGGCGCGAGCCACGCGCCTGATCGGAGCGATCGTGTCGCGAACTCTTGTTTTGAACGCCACCTACGAGCCACTGGGTGTCATCGCAGAGAGACGCGCGCTCATACTTGTCCTGAATTCACGGGCGACGATGGTTGAAGATTCTGGAGAGGTCTTTCACTATTCGAGTGGACAGATTTCCCTGCCTTCTGTGATCCGATTGAACCGTTTCGTGCGCGTTCCATACCGACATAGCGTCCCGCTTTCACGACGGGCGATTTTCGCCCGTGATGGCGGGCGTTGCGTCTACTGCACAGCCCCTGCGACGTCGATAGATCACGTTGTACCGCGCAGTCGTGGCGGGGCGCACACATGGGAGAACGTCGTTTCCGCCTGTCATAAGTGCAACCATGCGAAAGCCGACAAGCACTTGAAGGAAATCGGCTGGCGACTTCGCTCGCTTCCACGCGAACCCATTGGTGCAGCATGGAGAATTCTTGGAAGCGGACGAACCGATGAGCGATGGTTGCCTTACCTAGAAGGTTTTGGAGCCCAAGCGGCTACTGCTTGATTTCACCATCCTTAGCTTGTGCTTTAAGGGCACGAGCCATTGAGTCACGATTTTCCGACATCAATCGGCGAAGGCCATTAGGTGAGTCCTTGCCAACACCGACAAGCCAATCTTCCGTCTTCTTTAGCGTCTCGGCAGAAGCCTGGTACGTAGGATAAAGACCTGTGACTACATTGCTGGCGATTTCATAGGTCTCTTTCTCCCAGACCTTGAGGACCACTTCGAAATACTTGTCCGTATAAGCAGCGAGCATCTCCCTTTGCGATGGTCGATTGAATCCTTGAATTGTTGCCAGTTGGATGTGGTTGCTTAGTCCGTCATAGAGCGCAGCACGGAATGCTTCGGCTTTTGCCGCAGCATCTGGAAATGCCGCTCGAGCGAAGGCGGCGGAACGTAGACCACTTGCCGTTTTGTCGCGTTCGAGTTCTGCATCAACTTCCTCGTGGGTTGCGACACCGGACTCAACAAGGGCATTGAGCAATGCCCATCGCAAGTCAGCATCAACAACGAGACCCTTCATTTTTCCATCAAGCATGGATCGCACCTTCGCGAATTGCGCTGCTGATTTGGCTGATGCCGCAAATTCACGCGCGTACACGAGTTGTAAATCACTGCCTGCCTCGGTGCCATCCAGGAGTGCTTCGATTCCGATTGCCTTCTCAGCGCGAAGTCGAACTCGGTTGGTGCTATTTGCGAATAGTTCGACCGCTGAGTTCAATTGTCGCAACGTAACTTTAATAACTGAAGTATCAGACTCCCCGGCAAGCGCGTTGAGAACTAACGGTACATAATCGCTCGCTGCCAATTCGGCATCACGGAGCATGTCCCACACGCCACCCCAGCAGAGCGCGCGGCTCAGTGGATCTTTGACATCCCCTAGATGTTCTTTGAGCGTGTTAATAGAATTTTCGTCGAATCGGATTTTTCCATAGGACAAGTCTTGATCATTGAGGATGACTAAGTCAGCTGCTTTTTCCCCTTGCAATTCCGTAACCGTTGTTGAAGTGCCTGCCAACTCGAATACCACGCTTTTGCGTCGGTTAAGTGCACCATCAACCAAGTCGTACAAGCCAACGGCCATGCGGTGTGGTCGAAGTTCGGTGGATCCGACGGGCATCTTCGGCGCCTCTTGCATTACCTGCACGGTGGTGTAAACGCCGTTCTCGACTACAAGATTCGGACGCAAGGTGTTCACACCCGCAGTTTGCAGCCATGTAGCGACCCACGGTTTCAAGTCGCGCCCGCTTGCAGCCTCAAGTTCGACGAGGAGATCGTTCAATGTCGTGTTTCCCCATGCGTGCTTCGCAAAGTATTTGCGGAGACCTTGCATGAATTGGTCCTTACCGACGTGGGCAACGAGTTGTTGTAGAACACTTGCACCCTTGGCGTAGGCGATTCCATCGAAGTTGGTCCGAACTGCCTCCATGTCCTCCATCGCCACAACGATCGGGTGAGTGGAGGAGAGCTGGTCTTGGCGGTACGCCCAGTCCTTGCGTTGCGAATTGAAAACGGTCCAGGAGTTCGTGAATTCTGTGGCGAGGGCGAGTGTGTAATAGGAGGCCCACTCGGCAAAGGATTCGTTGAGCCAGAGATCTTCCCACCACGTCATCGTGACGAGGTCGCCGAACCACATGTGAGCCATTTCGTGGAGGATCACGTTTGCTCGCCAGTTGTAGGACTCTTCAGCGACCTTGCTGCGGAATACGAAATAATCTTCTGCGAAAGTCACACAACCGACGTTCTCCATCGCTCCGGCATTGAATTCGGCAACGGCAAGTTGGTCGTATTTATCAAACGGATAGGCAAGGCCGAATTCCTTCTCGTAGAACGCGAAACCCTGTTTTGTGATCTTAAAGAGCTCATCTGAATCCATGTGCGGGGCAAGTGACTTGCGGCAATAGAGCCCGAGCGGGATTTCCTTCTCTCCTACGTACACGTCCTCAACTTTTGCATAGGGACCGGCGACGATCGCGGTCAGGTATGTGGAGATCACGGGGGTGGGCTTGAATGTCCAACGCTTTGTGGTTGCGCTGACCTCGGTGACTGAGGTTGGCGCGTTGTTCGAGACAACTTCCCAGTGTGCAGGGACCAGTGCAGTCAGGGCGAAGGTGGCCTTGAGATCGGGTTGGTCAAAGCAAGGGAACGTGCGGCGCGCATCGGCGGTTTCGTGCTGGGTGTAGAGGTATACCTCGTCATCTGCTGGATCCACGAAGCGGTGAAGGCCCTCGCCTGATTTCGAGTAGATGCCTTCGATGACAAGTTTGAGTTCGTTGGCCGCGGCGATGGAAGGAAGGAAGACGCTCTCGCCATCGAATGTGGAGGTATCCACTGGCGCGCCATTGAGGGTTGCCGAGATGACCGACTTGCCGACGGCATCGATGAAGGTGGAGGCGCCGGGTTTTAGACCAGAGAATTTGATGGTCGTTGTCGAGACGAAGGTCTCGGCTCCCGAAGTCAGGTCAAGGTCGACGTCGTAGCTCTCAACTTTGATGAGCCCTGCGCGCTCTTTAGCCTCTGCGTGTGTGAGATTAACTCCTGGCACTTTCGTCTCCTTTGACGGTTTTTCCGCGATTCTTCCTGAGGTATCCAATCATGAAAGGCTGGGGGAGTGGACACACCAACGATCAAGAGTTTCAAGTTGCGGGGGACTCGGATTACCGCTGCCCAGGAGGCGGCGCGCACCCGCCTCTGGGGCACCTATGGCATTGACATGAGTCCAAAGTCACTCGACTTCGCCTCCATATTTCCTCATGCAAAGCAGGTGGTCGTGGAGATTGGATTCGGCATGGGGGAGGCAACACTAGAAATTGCCAAGAGTTTCCCCGAGACGGGCTTTCTCGCCATTGACGTGCATCAACCCGGAATTGGCAAACTCTTGTCGGCAATAGACGAACATGCGATTTCAAATGTACGCGTTATGGATGAAGACGCGCATGTGGTGTTGCAGAACATGGTCGCTGACTCATCCCTTGATGGAGTGCACCTTTTCTTCCCAGACCCCTGGCCCAAGACCCGGCATCACAAACGACGCATAGTTAATGAGAATTTCATCGCACTGATCGCATCGAAGTTAAAGACCGGTGGAAGTTTTCATATGGCCACGGATTGGGCACCCTATGCAACATGGATGAATGATCGATTGGATCGTTCGCCACTTTTTGCGGGAGGAATCGTCGCGCGGCCGAACTGGCGCCCGCTAACGCGATTTGAGGGACAAGGATTGCGAAAGGACCACGAGGTCACAGATCTGATTTACACGAAAATCTAGACGAGACCTTCGTTTTCGAAATCTGCGATCAACCCGATACGACGCATGTGGCGCTCGTCGTGGCTAAACGGGGTCGCGATGAAGGTGTCGATCAATTCTTTGCAGACCTCGGGAGTATGCATCCGCCCGCCTATGGAAATGACATTGGCGTTGTTGTGTTCGCGGGCGAGTTTTGCTATTTCAACGCTCCAAACGAGAGCCGCGCGTATTCCTCGTACCTTGTTGGCCGCGATTTGCTCGCCGTTGCCAGATCCCCCAAGAACGATGCCGAGGGACTCAGGATCGGCTGCGACAGCTTGGGCCGCCGGGATGCAGAAGACCGGGTAATCATCGAGTGCGTCGTACTCGTAAGGACCGTGGTCGGTAACCTCGTGCCCCTTTGACGTGAGATGGGCGATCAAGATCGCCTTGAGTTCCAAGCCAGCGTGGTCGCTACCGATATGAATGCGCATGCGCGAAGTCTCTCACGAAGATTGCACTGCACAGCAAAAACCCGCCACTCCTAGTAGTGACGGGCTTCTGCTGAGTCGAGTTACGGATTAGCCCTGAGTACTTGGGCTACCGGTGGCACTTCCAGGGAATCCCATTCCTGGACCATGTCCGCGTCCTTCACCCATGTGTCCTATTCCGCGCCCCATTTCACCGGAGGCATTAACCATGGCAGTGATGCGGACATTGAGATTGGCTTTGAGCGCTGTGGCTTGTGCGGCTGTGATTCGTCCCGCGGTTACAGCAGCATCGATTTCCTTTGTTTCTTCGGCCACGAGTGCTGCGATGAGCGCGCTGGTCTTAGCACCTGCGATCGTCGCAAGTGAATCGCCAGCGGCAAGTCGTGCCTCGAGGGTTGCCACGGAAATTCCGATTGTCGTTGCAATTAGGCTCTCATGAGCCGCCCGTCGTGCATCACCTTGTGATTGATTTGCTGTACGTGCGGCGATTATCGCTGCATTGATTGCATCAACCTGTGCTTGGGTTAAAGTCCCCTTGGTAACAAGTCCGGCGAGCACCGATGTGAGTAGGTAGTTCTGACCGTCCATGTCTGGGCGACCGGGATTTCCGATGCCGAGATTGGCGACTGAACGAGCGGTGCTCGTTGACTTGATCTTGACTGAATTCTTGGAATTAGATGCGGTAGCAATTCCGACGCTACCTAGAGTCAAGGCAGCGGTCGTGACCACGATAGTTATGACCTTCTTTTTAGATGACATTTGATATGCCTGCTTTCCGTCCCTTTCGGGATTTCATCGCCAACAGCCCTTCGCCATCGACTACTCGTAGACAACTCCAGCAATCTGAATAACCTGCTCGGAAATGCTTAAAGGAAGGTCAGAGTTTCCGCGTGCCACGCTCGTTTTTGGCGACTGTGACGTAATAGATAGGGCAATCCTGAGAGTGCTACGCGTGGGGAATGGGGGAGTTCCTGATTGTTTGCTGATAACTCTGAGTAAAAGAATAAATGCTTATTGTGCGTCGTTGCGGAGACTCATTGATGAAGGTGTACAAAAAGTCCCTCTATTCAATACTAATTTCATCTCTCACTCTAAGCACCATTTCAATTCCTTCTTCATATGCGGCAACTAAGACTCAGTTATTCAAGCCTTCAAAAGCAGGACGGATATCAACTGTTGTCGCAAATACCATCCTCAATGGAGTTACTTCTCCAAGGAATTCACAGGGCATCGAGGGTGATTTCTACATCGACACCAGAGCAATGCTTTTCTACGGACCAAAAACGAAATCTCGTTGGCCGTCACCAACGAGTATTCGCGGACCACAAGGGCAAATTGGTCCGAGTGGCACGAATGGGACAGATGCAAGACCTAGCGCCAATGTTGTTGCTGCAGGAGCCCAGGGTCTAACGGGTGCTACTGGGCCAAAAGGTGAGCAAGGACCACAAGGCATTCAAGGTGTCGCCGGACCTGTAGGCGCAAAAGGGGAAACTGGCGCAACGGGACCTGCGGGTGCCAGTGGTGCGGCCGGATCTAGTGGCGCACAAGGACTATCTGGTCCTCAGGGTCCTGCAGGATCTCCAGGAGGAACAGGTTCACCTGGTGCCAATGGCGCAAACGGAGCAAACGGTGCGATTGGACCCACTGGTGCTACGGGACCCACTGGACCGACCGGTGCTGCAGGAGCCACAGGCCCCACAGGTCCTTCTAATGTGCTTTTCGGCCCCGTAAATTTCGGATCTCAAATACAGGGTGTCGTTGGGTCTTCCCAAGCTTCTTTGAATTTTGGTAATTTCGAAGCTGGAAAAAACTATGTCATAAGAATCCAAATTCAAACATTCAATGTCGATCGACTCACCACGGCTTATCCCCTCGCGCTTGATGTGGCTACACAAGGTGCGTCACCTTCATATTCTGTTTCATATGTGGTTTCGAACGGCAGTAGTTTCAACCTCGCGACAAAACGGGATGACGTTTCAATTGCCGCAGAAGTGGTTATTGACGGTAGTCAGGTGGCAAATTCCTATGCTCTCTCGCTCACAGTCACGTGCGGATCAAACACCACTTCATTTCCTATCACGCTGACCGGCAAGTATCACGCAATCATGGTTGGGCAGGTCACCCAGACGAGTTAGCACCCAAGAATGCATTTATTGAGTCGATTAATTGGCGTACTGTGTCCGACGTGGTTCCAGATCCCAGTGAAGTTGAAATCGTCCAGAAAACGGTCGCCGTCGTCGGAGGCGGAATTAGTGGATTAATGTGCGCCCGCCGACTCAGTCAACGCGGAGTGCATGTCATTCTTTTTGAAGCTTCCTCCACTCTGGGAGGTCAGATCAGAAACACCAGAGTTGCCGAGCACGATATTGATATGGGTGCCGAAGCAATTCATGTTTCCGCACCGGGAATGAGCGCGCTGATTAGTGAAGTTGGCCTTTCGGGCGGACTCATCAAATCAAATCCCGGGACGTCTTGGTTGTGGACCGAACGCGGCCTTCAAAGACTTCCGGAAGGGGTTGGTCCAGCAGGACCTCGAAGGCTACGGCCGGTTCTTCGTTCAGGTGTTATGTCCTTTGGTGGTTTATTCAGAGCAGGGTTGGAGCCCCTTGTCCCGCGTCGAAAACTGCGTGGCGACATCGGAGTCGGACAATATGTCGGCAAGCGATTTGGTCGCGAGGTTGTAGATCGATTCGTAGATCCAGTACTTGGAAGTTTGCATGCGGGAGACGTCAACGGGTTGAGCCTTAGAGCGATCACCCCTGAGTTAGCTGCCATTGCCGATCGGCGTCGTTCGATCATGATGAGCCGACGAAAACAAAAACCTGGACCTCCTCTTTCTTTTGCCACATGGGCAGGAGGATTAACGATGCTCACGCAACGGATGCTCCATGACACTGGGGTGGAGATAAGAACCTTCACAACCGTCGATTCTGTAGAAGCGATGAAGAGCGGGAAATATCTGGTGGAGTCAACGGTGGATGGATCAGTGGAAGTCGATGCCGTGGTTCTCGCTTTACCTGCAAGGGTGGCCGCCAAAATCGTCCGCCCCCTTTCTCACGTAGCGACTTCGCTTTTAGAGAGGGTCCGATATGCATCGGTGGCGACAGTCATTGCTGCCTATCCAAGGGATGCAATTAAAGGATTGAAAGCCTTCAAAGGAACTGGGCTTCTCGTACCATCGAGCAGGAAGCGCCTTCTCAAGGCAGCGACTTTCGTGAGCACGAAGTGGCCCCATATGGAAGATCCCGATGTCGTTTTCATTCGGCTCTCTTGCGGTCGTGCAAATGAGAAAGCGATCGACACGTTGAATGACGAAGAATTAGTTGCGAAGTTGCATGCAGACTTGGTTGATGCGACGGGTATCAAAGCAGAACCTATCGAGTCGCATGTGCAACGCTGGCCGAACGCGATACCCCAGTTGGAGATCGGTCACGTTGAACTAATCTCCAAGATCCGAGAGGACCTCGCCTTCTTCAAAGGCATTCATCTGGCTGGATCTTCCTACGACGGCCTTGGAATCGCGGCGTGCCTTCGTTCTGGTTCCAAGGCGGCGACAGCGGTTCTGGTGGATCTGGATATCGAGAAAGAACAGAGCGCTAGTAGCTAGTTCTAGTCGCCAACCAACGCCATGGGCGCGCCTTCTGGAATGTAGGCACAAGCGGGATCTTCGCCGAGAGCGTCACCTGTCGCAGCGAACGCTCGGGCACGAGATCCGCCACAAAGGTCTGCATATTCGCAATACCCACAGCGACCAGAGAAGTTGGATGAGCGAATCTGAACGAGCAGCGGATTGTCTTGATAGATAGTGGCGATCGGCTTTGTGCGGACGTTGCCCAATCCATGTGGAAGGAAGCCCGCCGGGTAAACCTCTCCGTCGTAGGCGATGAAGACGATTCCCTTGCCATCTCGGGTCGCGGTCGTGTGCGCACGCAAACGATTTGTCGGAGGCCCCATCAGCGAGACGAGTTGAGAGGAAAGGCTTCTGTATAACTCCGTCTCTGGCGCAAGATCACCAGCGATTCGTCGATTCACGATGCGACGGAAGAAGGGTGCCTCAACCGTGCGTACGATGAATCCGTATTGAGAGGCGTCGTACAGGAAATTGCAGATGTCTTCGTGCTCGTCAGCAGAGACCGCTTCGGTGACTTCTCCGCGTCCAACTTGTACGAGGAAGAAGACTTCCCAGATGTGCGCACCGGCGTCCTTGACGATCTGCGCGATCTCCGCCAACTCGTCAACGTTTGCACGCATAACGGTGGTGTTGATTTGCACAGTCAGGCCCGCTGCGCTCAGCGCGCGAATGGCTTCGACCGTCTTGGCAAAGTGGCCTGGAATTCCACGGACACCCTCGTGCGTATCCGGCAGTGAGCCATCAAGACTTATGGAGACGGCTTTGACTCCGCTGTCGACGATCTTCTGGATCATCTCAGGTGTCAGCATTGGCGTGACTGAAGGAGACAGAGCGACGGGAATTCCCAAACTGGTCGCGTAGTCGACTAATTCAAAAATGTCTGGTCGGAGAAGACAGTCGCCACCGGTCATTACCAAGATCGGGTAGGGGCGACCGAAACCTGCAACCTGATCGATGAATTCCTTGCCCTCGGCCGTGCTCAATTCGCCTGGGAGCGCCTGTGCGGTTGCGCTTGCTCGGCAGTGTTTGCATGCCAGAAGGCAAGCACGAGTTGTTTCCCAGAATACGAGCATGGGTCGTTGCGCATAATCAATGCGGGGGCCTGAACCTGTTATCGAACTCCCTGAATCATGAGCCATCTCAAACTCTCCGTTCGACTCTTTCGAATGCCACGCTCTGGCAGTTCCTCAAAAGTCTATTGATATTGGCTGTTTCTGAGTCACGAGCGTAATGTGATCTCAAGGACAGGCACTCTTTAGGGTGAGTGCTAGTCCTCATCCGGAGGAGGGGTCACGTGGTTGTTTATCTCATCGGTGCAAGCGCATTGGCATTCATCGTTGTGCTTGCATACGGCGCCATTACCGGGCGCGTGAAACTTGACGACGGATGCTGCTGCCCGAGTGATCCCAGCAAAGATCTACGAATGAGAGACTGAACAACTCCTCGCGCCTTATGACCAATACTCAATCGTCATGGCAGGATTTGCGCCCATGAGGGCAGCCAGATGGCGTGAGCGGATGGCATCCCCGACGTTGATATTGAGCCTTCTCTACACCTTTACCTATGTTGTCCCTATTTTCTTCTATCCAATGGATCATTCGTCAGTCGAGATCTTTAGGTGGAGCAATTACTTAATCTGGGCCCTGTTTCTTCTGGACTACTTGGTTCAGTTGTACCTTGCGTCAAATAAGAGAAAATTCTTCACCACACACTTCGTCGAATTATTTTTAGTAGTGGTTCCATTCTTCCGACCTTTAAGAGGGCTTAGGGCGCTGCTTTTTACGAGCAAGGCCAGTTTCAGAAGCAAGAAGGCCTACATCAAGTCCATCCCGATCCTGATCGGTGTTACCACCGTCTTGATGATTCTCATCATGGGCGCGGCGGTACTCGAGATCGAGCGATTTGCCGCAGGCAGTCACATCACCACGCCGAGCGATGCGATCTGGTGGGCGTTGGTCACAGTGACCAGTGTCGGATACGGCGACGTTTACCCGGTTACAACAGAGGGACGTCTCGTAGCGGGAGTGCTAATAGTTTTTGGCATTGCAATGATCAGCGCCCTGACGGCAAGTTTTGCCGCATGGATTCTGGCCGACCACGAAGCGAGAAGTTAGTCCTTCTTGATTCCGTGCTTTCCGTCTGACTTGTTGTCAGCGGTCTTTTTGGTCGATGACTTTTCATCGGATTGGCTCTCGCCTTTGCCGTTCTGGTTAGCGAAGACTTTAATCGCAGGGACATACCAAGGTGCCGAAGAGTATGGATCGCTAACGCCCCACCATGGGGCAACATTTGGAGAATCAATACGGAAAGTACCTACTCCTGCAGCGCCGCCATCCGCATATTGGCCCCCGGCATTTGATGCGAGCCAGAGTTTTCCAGGAACGACGCTTGTGCCGACGCTGACGTTCGTTGGGTCTTCAGTAACAGCAACGTTGAGTGAGTCGTAGCCGCATCCCGCACTCGTGGAGAAACATGCAGCGCTCTGTCCGATCGGTGCATAGCCGTAGTGGGTGGTGTTGTAGGCGACTCCAAAAATCGCGCTGCTTGTTACTTTGACGTTCTTCATGTTAAAGGTGATGTTCTGGGCAAGACCGTTGAAGCACGTCTTCGACTCTTCGTCGTACCACTTGCCAAGATTGCTGCCGACACAGAGCGCACTTGCTGATGGTCGGTACTTGATGTTGAAAGTATTTGTGATGGAGGCGATTTTCGCACCGGGGTTCACTCCGTCTGTGCTTGGACTGTAGATATTGAGAGTGATGGGCTCTGCAAAGGATGCATCCTCTGGTGTGGCGCAGGTGTGCAAGTACCAACTACCCGAAGCACAACCCCAACTGCTCATCGTCACAATGACTTTTGTGAGGTCGTGGCTGGTCGCTGATGAGAAGTTCACAGCATTGCCGAATTCGTTGAAGGCGGTCGACTCGAATCCGACGCTTGGCAAGTTCCCTGGCAGCGGGCTAATCACGCTGTTGTATATGACGCCACTTTTCTGTCCATCGGAGGAATCTGCGACGGCCGGTGCCATCGCGGCGGCCAAGGCGAGAACTGTCAAGGAAACTAGGGTTTTTATGTTGCGCGAGGAAATTCTCATGTGCATCGGCCTTCCAAGGTTGTGGTGCCTGAAAGGCTACTGGGAGAGGTGGCAAATCAAGCCGAATCTGAGCCTTTTCTTGAGGAAGGACTGGTCACTCTTTAAAGACGTGGAGCGGGTGACCGGGATCGAACCGGCATGGCCAGCTTGGAAGGCTGGGGCTCTACCATTGAGCTACACCCGCAAAGGTGTATTTGGAGCGTGGGCTCCGTAACAGGGGCTAACAATATCGGGAACGGTAAGCGGAAGGTAATTTCTCCTCTAGACTCTCCAATTGCGCCGCGGGGCGTAGCGTAGTGGCTAGCGCGCCTGCTTTGGGAGCAGGAGACCGGGAGTTCGAATCTCCCCGCCCCGACCAGTAAGTAGTTCAGTACATTCCATTCCAAAGCAAGGAGTTCCACGTGAAAAGCACGGTCGAGACGCTTTCTCCAACCCGTGTAAGGCTCACAATTGATGTGACTTTTGACGAAATGTCAGGCCACCTCAGTGAGGCATACAAGAAGGTCGCATCGCAGATCAATGTCCCAGGATTTCGCAAGGGCAAGGTTCCGCCAGCGATGATCGATCAGCGCGTGGGCCGTGGCACCGTGCTGGATGAGGCAATCAACCTTGCTTTGCCTGACTTTTACTCCCAAGCCGCCCGGGAACACCAAGTTCTTGTTCTTGGCCGCCCTGAGGTCGACATCAAGGAATTCGTCGACAAAGAGAAGCTCTCGTTTACCGTAGAAGTAAATGTGCGCCCAGAAGTCGAGTTGCCAGATTTCTCAAAGATCACCGTCAACGTCGATGACTCCGAAGTCACCGAGGCCGATATTGACGAGCAGGTCGAGGCGCTTCGCGTTCGCTTTGGCACCCTCAACACCGTAGATCGTTCAGCCGCAACCGGTGACTTTGTCACGATCGATTTGGTTGCTCGTATCAATGGTGAAGACGTCGAAGGTGGCACTGCCTCTGGGATGTCCTACGAAGTCGGGTCAAACCGAATGATTGATGGCTTGGATGAGGCACTTGTTGGACTGAAGGCCGGGGACGTCAAGGCCTTTGAGACCCAACTGGTCGGGATGGAAGAAGGCCAGAAGGGTGATGTCGAAGTCACCGTCCAGGCAGTCAAGGAACGAGAACTCCCTCCGCTAGATGATGCCTTCGCAGCCCTGGCAAGTGAATTCGATACTTTGGAAGAGCTTCGTGCGGATTTCCGCGAGCGCCTAGCCCGAGTGAAGAAGATGGAACAAGGTGCACAGGCACGCGATCGTCTCGTGGAGAAACTTCTTGCCGACATCGAGATCCCAGTACCTGAGGAGTTCGTCACCGCTGAAGTAGAAGAGCATCTTCAAGGTGAAGGCCGCATGGAAGACGCAGCACACCGGACCGAAGTGGAAGAGCAGGTTCGTTCCTCACTTAAGTCTGATTTCTTGCTGGATGCCGTGGTGAAGTCCGAATCCGTTGAAGTGACAGAAATCGAATTGACCGAGTATTTGGTCCGCACGGCCTCACGTTACGGAATGGCTCCCGAGCAGTTTGCTCAGGAACTTTCCAAGGCGGGTCAGATCAGCCAACTTGTGGCTGAGGTTGGCCGTGCTAAGGCACTCGCCGGTGTTCTGAGTCGAGTCACCGTTACCGATGCCTCAGGAAATGCCGTCGATCTGGAAGCACTTCGACCACAACCTGCCGCAACTGAGGAATAACTCTCCGCTATAAGCGAACATCCACGCTCGGAGGACTGAATCGGGAAGCATTTGGCCGTTGGGGTTGTTAGGGTCAATACAGGAAGTTTTATTGAGGAGGATGTTTCGTGGATTTAATTAGCACTCACCTGCCGGCGGCCGAGATCATTTCTCGTGCACCGCAAACTGGTTCAGGCGGACTTGATGATCAGGTTTACAACCGATTGCTGAAAGAGCGCATCATCTTCCTCGGCTCAGTTGTCGAAGATTCGATGGCCAACGCTATCTGCGCGCAGATTCTTCTTCTTGCTGCGGAGGATCCAGAGAAGGACATCTATCTGTACATCAATTCTCCCGGTGGATCTGTTACCGCGGGCATGGCGATTTACGACACCATGCAATATGTAAACAACGACGTTGCAACAGTCGGCATGGGCCTTGCGGCTTCGATGGGTCAGTTCCTGCTCTGTGCAGGCGCTGCCGGCAAGCGTTACGCGACACCACACGCTCGCATCATGATGCACCAGCCATCCAGCGGTATCGGTGGAACTGCAACTGATATCAAGATTCAGGCAGAACAGATCGGCTTCACGAAGAAGAAGATGGCCGAGTTGATTGCATTCCACACGGGGCAGTCTCTTGAGACCATCACGACGGATTCCGACCGCGATCGCTGGTTCACTGCCGATGAGGCGAAAGAATATGGCTTCGTTGATCATGTTGTTCGTTCGGCGGTTCAGGTTTCGGGTCGAGGAGGCACAGCATGAGAATGGAATTCGATCGCGTGAATGAAATTACCAGCCGCTACGTTCTTCCGACAATCGAAGAGCGCACAAGCTACGGCTACAAGCGCCTTGATCCGTACACAAAACTTTTCGAAGAGCGCATTATTTTCCTTGGTCAGGCAATTGATGACACCGTTGCCAACGACGTCATGGCGCAGCTTCTGACTCTTGAGTCGATGGATCCAGATCGCGACATCATGATCTACATCAATTCGCCCGGTGGATCCTTCACGGCGCTCACCGCCATCTACGACACGATGCAATTTGTCCGACCAGACGTTATGACCATTTGTCTCGGCCAGGCAGCATCCGCTGCTGCTGTCCTCCTTGCGGGGGGCAGTAAAGGAAAGCGTTATGCACTTGAGCATTCGCGCATTCTGATTCACCAGCCTTCAAGCGAGGGCGGCGGACAGGCATCAGACATTGAAATTCAGGCGCGTGAAGTGATGCGCATGCGCATTCTTCTCGAAGAATTAATCGCAAGGCACTCAACTCGATCACCAGAACAGATCGCACAAGATATTGAGCGAGACAAAATTCTTACTGCTCAAGAGGCAGTTGAATATGGTTTGATCGATCAGGTACTTGCCAGCCGTAAGGCCAAGCCGACACACTAAGGGCTACCACTTAGTCTCGTCAGGAGTAGGCACCTATGGCATTGCTTGCGCCTGGAAACCTATTCACCTACAGGGACTATCGGAATCTTTGGATTTCTAATCTGCTTGTAACAATTGGTGCTTCTGCATTTCCCATTGCCCTTGCAGTAACAGTTCTTGATGCCGGTGGCACGACGACGACTCTTGGACTCATTCTTGCATCGCGGGTTTTGTCTTCAGTGATCTTGGCACCTGTTGGCGGCGTGTGGGCGGATCGTCTTCCACGAAAATTCGTCATGATCGGCGCTGACATCTATCGCGCGATCTTGATGATTGCCCTTATTTTTGTTGCAACGCCAAATGTGCCGGCATGGGGACTGGCTGTTCTTGTCTTCGCCATGGGTGCTGGAGAAGCTTTTGGTTTCCCTGCATCGGGGGCGATCTTGCCGAGTGTTCTTCCTCCCGAGAAATTACCGGCAGGTAATGTTCTTCGTTCCATCGGAGTTCGTATTGCCCAAGTTGTTGGGCCCGGCATCGGCGGATTTTCTGTCGCCGTTATCGGCGGCCGAATGACTTTTGCAATTACAGCGGCTTTCTTCATAGCGGGAACATTCCTGCTCATGCAGATTGTTGAGAAGCCGCGCGACGTTGTGGAGATCAAACCTTCGTTCATCACAGATCTGCATGAAGGTTTGAAGACCGTCTGGCACACCCCGTGGGTTGCTGCCTGCATCGCCATGTCTGCCGTGCAATTGATGGTTGTCCTCGCAAGCGAAAATGTTTTGTTGCCTGTAATTACACGTAGGGAATTTCACACGAACACGGTTTTTGCCGCGGCTGCCGCGATGTTCAGCATTGGAGGATCCGTCTCAGCTCTGATCGCAATGAGAGTTCGCGCCAAGCATCCAGGATTGGTTGCAGTCGTGATCTGGGGATTTTTTGCAATAGCCCCTCTTGTGCTCGCTTTCCCTGCGTCAAAATGGATCATCATTGTTGGATATTTGATAGCCGGCATCTCGATCGGGCCCTGGGAGGCGTATTGGGCCTCGGCGATTCAACGAGAAATACCCCAAGAATTGCAGGGTCGGGTATTCAGTGTTGATTACATGGGCTCAGTCGGCCTCATGCCTTTGGGGATGGCGCTGGTCGGCCCGATTACGAAGGTATTTGGCGAGCGCGACTTTCTTATCGCGTCCGTTGTCTTTCACCTTGTCGTGTGCGCGCTCGTTCTTCTTGTCCCAGGTGTCAAAGATCTTCGATCGCCTGTTTCTCCGCGGAATTCTTCTCAGGGCGAACAGTCATAGGGCTAATTACCCCTCCATTCCCGCCTTGTTGAATCTACCCTTGGCTCGTGCCCAACTTCCCTTTATTAGGGCTTAGAGGAGTGTCATGACCCGCATTGGCGAGACAAGCGATCTGCTGAAGTGTTCTTTCTGCGGGAAGACTCAGAAGCAAGTTAAGAAACTCATCGCGGGCCCGGGTGTATACATTTGCGATGAATGCATCGACCTCTGCAATGAGATCATCGTCGAAGAGCTCACCGAAGCGAACTCACTTGGTCTGCAAGAGTTGCCAAAGCCAACGGAGATCTACGAGTTTCTTGATCAGTATGTAATCGGCCAAGATCGGGCAAAGAAGTCGCTCTCGGTCGCGGTGTACAACCATTACAAGCGCGTTCAAAGCGGTGACACAAAACGCGAGGATGCAGTCGAGTTGTCCAAGAGCAACATCCTGCTCCTCGGTCCGACGGGTTGCGGTAAAACCTTACTGGCACAGACTTTAGCTCGGATGCTCAACGTTCCTTTCGCGATTGCAGATGCAACCGCCCTAACCGAAGCAGGATACGTCGGTGAAGATGTTGAGAATATTTTGCTCAAACTTATTCAGGCCGCTGATTACGATGTGAAGAAGGCGGAGACCGGAATTATCTACATTGATGAGATCGACAAAGTTGCTCGAAAGTCCGAGAACCCGTCGATTACCCGCGATGTTTCAGGCGAAGGTGTCCAGCAGGCACTTCTGAAAATTCTTGAAGGAACAGTAGCCTCGGTGCCACCTCAAGGTGGCCGCAAGCACCCTCACCAAGAGTTCATTCAAATTGACACCACTAACGTCCTTTTCATTGTCGGTGGAGCCTTCGCAGGGCTTGAGAAGATCATCGAAGGGCGTAAGGGATCTGCCGGAGTGGGCTTCAATGCCGTGCTTCAGACCGAGGCCGATCGAGATAAGCAAGATGTCTTCGCAGATGTGATGCCTGAGGACCTGTTGAAATTCGGAATGATCCCCGAATTCATTGGTCGTCTTCCGATCGTAACCAGCGTCGAGAAACTCGATAAGACAGCCTTGATGCAGATTCTGACCGAACCAAAGAACGCCTTAGTCAAGCAATATGTCCGCCTCTTTGATTTGGACGACGTGGAACTCGAATTCACGATTGAGTCCCTTGATGCGATCGCAGAACTTGCCCTCCTCAGGGGTACTGGCGCACGCGGACTTCGGGCAATCATGGAGTCAGTGCTGCTTTCAGTGATGTACGACGTTCCAAGCCGCACTGACGTGGCAAAGGTGATTGTTACCAGGGAATGTATCGCCGATGGGGCCCCACCAACTTTTGTGACGAGAACTGGCGATATCCCAAAGAGGATCGTCCGAGGACAAAAGGGTCCGGAGGAGAAGAGCGCATAATCTAGACTCTCCTCCATGAGTCAGCGCGAATTACCTCCCAATTTCTCGAGCGCGGAGGTCGAGGCCCCACTGTATGAAAAGTGGATAGCCGCCGGGTATTTCACCCCAGAAGCTAAGTCCGACAAACCTTCTTTTACGATTGTTTTGCCTCCGCCCAATGTCACGGGCGTATTGCATATCGGCACTGCGCTGGATCACACAATTCAAGACATTCTCATCCGCATGAAGCGGATGAAAGGCTTCAATGCACTCTGGTTGCCGGGGACGGATCATGCAGGAATAGCGACGCAGAATGTGGTCGAGAAGCAACTCGCAAAGGAAGGCTTGTCGCGACACGATTTGGGACGCGAAGAATTCGTGAAGAGGGTTTGGCAGTGGAAAGCAGAATCTAGCGGAGCAATCCTTCAGCAGATGCGCCGCTTTGGCGACAGCGTCGACTGGACTCGCGAACGTTTCACGATGGATGAAGGACTTTCGCGCGCTGTTCTCACTATCTTTAAGCGTCTCTATGACGCTGGTCTGATTTATCGTGCAGAGCGCATCATCAATTGGTGCCCACGGTGCATGACCGCTCTATCTGATATCGAAGTTGACCATAATGATGACGAAGGCGAATTGGTTTCTATTCGTTATGGCGAAGGCGAAGATTCGATCGTGGTGGCAACAACTCGTGTCGAAACAATGCTCGGTGACGCTGCGGTTGCGGTGCATCCTGATGATGCGCGCTACTCCCACCTCATCGGCAAGATGATTATGCTTCCACTCGTACACCGTCAGATCCCGATAATTGCAGACGAGCACGTAGATCCGGAGTTTGGAACAGGAGCAGTCAAAGTCACGCCGGCTCACGATCCAAACGATTTTGAAATTGGGCAACGTCATTCACTACCGAACTTTGTCATCCTCAGTCCGGAGGCCGTTGTCACAGGAACCGGCACAGAATTCGATGGTCTAGATCGCTTCGAAGCGAGAAAGGCCGTTGTCGAGGCACTCCGCGCGCAAGGTCGGATCGTTGCCGAGAAGCGCCCGTATGTACACGCGGTCGGACACTGCCAGCGTTGCGACACAACAGTCGAGCCACTTTTGTCCAAGCAGTGGTTCGTGAAAGTTACTCCCCTTGCAAAAGCCGCGGGTGATGCCGTCCGTGAGGGCAAGGTCAAGATCGAGCCTGCCTCGCTCGAACCTCGATATTTTGAATGGGTCGACAACATGCACGACTGGTGCATTTCCCGTCAACTGTGGTGGGGCCATCGCATTCCTGTTTGGTACGGACCAGACGGACAAGTTGTCGTCACTGGCCCTGATGAGGATGCACCTGCTGGCTACACCCAAGACCCAGACGTCCTAGACACATGGTTCTCGTCTGCGCTCTGGCCCTTCTCCACGTTGGGCTGGCCCGAGCAGACGGAGGATTTGAAGAGGTTCTATCCAACGAGTGTTCTCGTCACGGGATATGACATCCTCTTTTTCTGGGTCGTACGAATGATGCTTTTCGGGCTATTTGCGATGGACGGGGTGCCGCCATTCCACGTCATTGCATTGCACGGATTGGTGAGAGACAAATTCGGCAAGAAGATGAGCAGAAGCAAGGGAAACGCCATTGATCCGCTGGAATTGATGGATATGTACGGGGCAGATGCAGTTCGATTCACCCTTGCTCGTGGTGCCAATCCTGGAAGCGACCAAGCCCTTGCAGAGGAATGGATCGCTGGCTCGCGCAACTTTGCGACCAAACTTTGGAATGCCACACGTTTCGCCATGATGAACGGCGCAACGGTTTCAGGTGAGATGCCCGAGTATGAATCATTGAACGCTATTGACCGGTGGATTTTGAGTCGACTCAATTCCACCATTGCAGATGTAGATGCGTTGCTAGAGACCTACGAGTTTGCGCGCGCATGCGAACTCATCTACCACTTTGCTTGGGACGATCTCTGCGATTGGTACTTGGAACTGTCGAAGGAGGCATTTGCCACCGGGACTGCCCATGATTCAAAGCGAGTTCTCGGCCACGTGCTCGATCAGCTGCTTCGATTGATGCATCCGATCATGCCCTACATAACCGAAGAACTCTGGACCAATCTCACCGGAGGCGAATCCGTTGTAATCGCCGAATGGCCAAAGCCGAACCCTTCGCATGATGACACTGCAGGGGAGAAGTTGATTCTTCAAGTGCAGGAAATCGTCACTGAAGTTCGTCGCTTCCGAAACGACCAGGGCATTAAGCCGAGCCACAGGATCCCCGGCCAATTCCATGCGCCAGAGGAATTTGCTCGGTATGAAAGTGCGATGCGATTTGTTCTTCGCATTGACCACCCCGAGGAACGTTTCTTTACTCCGAGCAAGACCCTAGAAATCGGCAGGTTCAAGATTGAGCTGGACTTGAGTCAGAGCGTTGACGTTCCGGCCGAGCGAGCGCGCTTGTCGAAGGATCTCGCTGCTGCGAAGAAGGACCGCGAAACGGCAATCGTGAAACTTTCAAATGAAGGTTTTATGGCAAAAGCGCCAGAGAGTGTTGTCGCCGAGATCAAGGAACGGTTGGCGAAGACCGATTCAGAGATCGCACGAATTACCACCCAACTCGAACAATTGCCTACGGCATGACTACCGCAGAGGACCAAGCCCGACTTCATGCAATCGAGGTCGCATTAGAGGCGCGTTGGCCCGAGACCCGAATCGCACCGTCACTAGAGCGGATTTCCGCACTCGTCGACCTCCTTGGTTCGCCTCAATTGGCATACCCGACAATTCACATTGCAGGGACCAACGGGAAGACGACAATGGCCAGGATGATCGACTCGCTGATGAATGCCACAGGGCTTCGCACGGGTCGCTTCACGAGCCCTCACCTTGAGAGTCTGCTCGAGCGGATCGCAATCAACGGCGAGCCAATAGACCCGAAGTTCTTCATATTCGCCTACAACGACATTGCTCCTTATCTTGAATTGATGGACAAGAAATTCGACACGCCCATCTCATTTTTCGAAGCCATGACCGCACTGGCTTTCGTCGCCTTCTCAGAGTGGCCAATTGATATCGGCGTCATTGAGGTAGGTATGGGAGGGGAGTGGGATGCGACCAATGTTGTTGAAGCAGCGGTATCCGTAATCACTCCCATTGGTTTCGATCACACGGCTTATCTTGGGAATACGCTCACTGAAATCGCAAAGACTAAGGGCGGGATCATCAAGGAAGGATCCTCTGTGGTCCTTGCTCGACAGGAACCGGAAGCCGCCGTCGAACTCATGCGTCGGGTTGCAGAAGTTGGCGCGGAGGTTGCGCGTGAAGGAATTGAATATTCGCTCGAGAAACGAAGTGTTGCGGTTGGAGGGCAACTACTCACGATTCAGGGACTTAGTGGACGCTATGAAGACATTTTCTTACCGTTGCACGGAAAGCACCAAGGTGCGAATGCCGCGACCGCTCTTGCAGCGGTAGAGGCTTTCTTCGGTGGCCAAGAACTTGATCCAGAGTCCGTTCAAGTAGGTTTTGCCGCGGTGACTTCACCGGGGCGTTGCGAGACGGTCTTTCATGATCCAACGGTAATTCTTGATGCCGCGCACAATCCCCACGGCGCAAAAGCCCTTGCAGAAACTTTGGAAACTGAGTTCACCTTTGATGAAATCATTGGAATCTTTGCCGCATTCGCCGACAAAGATGTCGAAGGGATACTTAAAGAGTTGGAACCAGTTCTCAATTCCGTTATTGTCACCGCCAGCCAATCGACACGTGCAATGCCAGCGCGCGACGTCGAGCGAATTGCAAATCGAATCTTCGGTCCTGATCGCGTGATGGTTGTTGAGAATCTTGAAGAAGCGATCAAGCGAGCAATTGGAGATGCACGCAGGCCACTCTCAGATGATTCTGTGGGTGTTGTGATCACCGGTTCAGTTGTCACCGTCGGGCAGTCACGCACAATTCTCAAGAGACTCTCCAGCAACTGAGATGAAACACAGATGAAAGTCTTGGCCTCTTCCGTTCTTGCGATGGAAATAATGGTCATGGGTTTCGCCGTACTGCTCGCCTCGAAGGACCACGGCGCAATCGCCTTGATCTTGGGCGGAGTAATTGCCGCGCTTCTCGTGGTGGCAGTCTCAATGTTGAGGACCCGAGCTGGCTGGGTCCTCGGTTCGGTGCTCCAGGTCGCCTTGATCGGATATGGATTCGTAACTACCTCGCTGTTTTTCTTAGGGTCCCTCTTCATGGGGCTATGGATCGCCGCCATTGTTGTCGGGAAAAAGGGTGAGGCAGCCCGTGCAGCCCTCTTGAAAGCGGGCGAGACCAAGGGTCAATAGACCGATTACACTCTGGGGGTGAGCACAGAGAGAACCTTGGTATTAATAAAGCCAGACGGCGTTAAGCGTGGGCTAGTTGGAGAGGTTATCTCTCGTATTGAGACAAAGGGATATTCGATCGTTGCAGTGAAGATGTTGCAAGCCGATCGCTCAATCCTCGAACAACATTACGCTGAGCATGCAGGCAAACCGTTTTATGAACCGCTAGTTGAGTTCATGTTATCTGGACCGATAGTTGCGCTCATCGCTGAGGGCAATCGAGTGATCGAAGGTTTCCGCTCCCTCGCTGGAGCAACTGATCCAACTGTTGCCGCTCCCGGAACGATTCGCGGCGATCTGGCCCGCGATCAAGGCACAAAAGTCGTTGAGAACATCGTGCACGGTTCCGATTCTGCGGAGTCGGCGAAGCGTGAGATAGAAATTTTCTTTAATGGATCTTCAATTGAGAGGAACACATGAGCAACAGAATGTCATTCATCGGCCGCGATATGGCCATCGACTTGGGTACAGCAAATACCCTCGTTTATGTACGCGGGCGTGGAATTGTCCTTAATGAGCCAAGTGTTGTTGCAGTGAATCAAGATACGGGCGCGATTCTTGCCGTCGGTCACGAGGCCAAGAAGATGATCGGACGTACACCGGGAAACATTGTCGCCATCCGCCCCCTCAAGGACGGCGTCATTGCCGACTTCGATACGACCGAACGCATGTTGCGGTACTTCATCCAGAAGGTTCATCGTCGTCGCTATCTTGCCAAGCCACGCATTGTTGTTTGTGTTCCGTCAGGAATCACCGGCGTTGAACAGCGCGCCGTAAAGGATGCGGGATACGCAGCAGGTGCGCGAAAGGTTTACATCATTGAAGAGCCGATGGCAGCTGCGATCGGCGCGGGACTTCCGATCCACGAGCCAACCGGCAACATGGTCGTTGACATCGGCGGCGGAACAACCGAAGTCGCTGTTATCTCCCTTGGTGGAATTGTCACCGCTCTCTCAATCCGCGTGGGCGGAGACGAGCTAGACCAGGCCATCATTAACTGGGTAAAGCGCGAATTCTCCCTGCTCCTTGGTGAGCGCACGGCAGAAGAAATCAAGATGGCCATTGGCTCTGCCTATCCAATTCAGGGCGAACCGGATGCCGAAATCCGCGGACGCGATCTTGCCACTGGCCTTCCAAAGACAATCGTGGTGACTGCTGCTGAGATCCGAAAGGCAATCGAGGAGCCCGTGAATGCGATCGTCAACGCGGTGAAGAGCACTCTTGATAAGACCCCACCAGAGTTGGCGAGCGATCTCATGGATCGTGGAATCGTCCTCACAGGAGGCGGTGCGCTCTTGCGCGGCCTTGATGAGCGGCTTCGTCGCGAGACCGGTATGCCGATTCATATTGCCGATCGCCCACTCGACGCTGTTGTCGAGGGCACTGGAAAATGTATCGAAGAATTTGAGGCTTTAGAGAAAGTCTTGATTTCCGAACCTCGTCGGTAGGCGCGCCTTAAATGCGATACGGCGGGGACAATCGCAGTCGCCTGTTGCTCGTGACTTTGATCGTCACGTCCCTGTTCTTGATCACGCTTGATCTGCGGGGTGTTTCACTGATTACGGGTCTTCGCCATGGCACACAGAGTGTGCTTGGTCCCTTTCAGCGCGCAGCCAGTTCGGCTTTCGGCCCCGTCGGTAGTTTCTTCTCCGACATCGCCCATTTAGGACGAACACGGGCGGAAATCAAGAACCTCGAAGCACAGAACTCGCAACTTCGAAGCACGTTGATTGACCGCAAGAACATCGAGTCGCAGATCAAGCAACTCAAATCAGTCCTGAATCTTGCAGGTACTGGCGGATACAAGGTGGTCAACGCCAAAGTTATCTCACAAGGCACAAGCGCATCGTTTAGCCAGTCGATCACAATTGATGTTGGCGCGAATGCTCATATCACTCGCGACATGACAGTTCTTTGCGGTGATGGTCTAGTCGGAGTCGTGAAAGAAGTTTATGCGTCAACAGCATTAGTGATGTTGGAATCCGATCCTTCCTTCCATGTAGGAGTTCGAATTGCCGGAAGCCAGGAGATTGGCATTCTGACTGGACAGGGAACCGATCGGGCGATTCTCCAATTGCTTGATAGTCAGACCACCGTGAAGGTGGGGGATGTTCTCCTTGCTCGGGGAAGCGAAGGCGGAAAGCCCTTTGTTCCCGGTGTTCCGGTGGGGACGGTCACGTCGGTTCCAAATTCAGCAGGCTCGGTTTCCCAACTTGCCGAAGTTCAGTTTTTCACCAATCTTCATACCTTGGGCATCGTGGCAGTCGTGGTCAGCCCGCCCATTATCGATCCGAGAGACGCCCTTGTGCCGCCAAAACCGATGCCTACTCCCATTCCGACGGTGACCATCTTTGTGACTCCTTCACCGACACCAAGCGCTACACCCACGCTCAAAAAGTAGTTCTCGATGTATACCCGAAGAGGTTTCTATTCCACGATGATTTTCATTATCGTCTATTTGGCTCAATTGATGATCATTGATCAAGTTCATCTGCCCTTTGGGGGCTTCTCGGTCTTCCTAATCTTCACCCTGTGCTGGTCGGCGTTGAGTACACCCGAAGTTGGGGCGATTGTTGGCTTCTGTGCTGGGCTCTTCATGGATTTCGCACCCTCATCCAACGGACCAATCGGTCAGTGGGCCTTGATTCTTGCTGCTATCGGTTTTGGGATCGCGTTCCTTCGTTACGGCGACGACACCCTGCGGAGCAATCCCTTGAGCTTGGTCGTCTTTGTGGCAGGGGCGGTGGTAGTGGCGGTAACTCTTTACATTGTCTTCAACGCGTTACTGGGTACTGATGTGGGAAGAGTCTCCCAACTTTTCAGGACGGTTATTGGCAACGGTCTCTGGACACTTGCGATTGCACCCTTCGTTCTCCCCGTGGCATCAAGGCTCCATCGTGCGATCTTTGAAACGAGGGAGTTTCAATGAATGAGCGCTCACGTTTAAGTTTGATCGTCACGCAGACTTTGATCGTCTCGCTCATGCTCGCCTTGCTCGGACGACTTTTCTATTTGCAGATCGGTGCGGGACCGAAGTACCGAGATGCGGCGCTGAGCATTCAAAGTCGCGACATTGTCACACCTGCGACTCGTGGTCTCATTGTTGATTCCTCCGGTGTTCCCCTTGCGCTCAACCGTGTTGGTCTCGCGGTGACGGCAGACCGAAGTGTCCTGGATAAGCAAAAGGACAAGGGGACTGCAGTGCTCAAAAAGACTGCGACGCTGCTCGGGTTGAAATACGCAGATGTTTACCGCCAAACCCGACTATGCGGCGAGTTGCCAAAGACTGTACAGGCGGGCTGTTGGACGGGTACGCGCTATCAACCGATACCGATCACCAAAGATGCTGATCCAGCAAAAGCCCTTCAAATCGTTGAAAGAGCAGATCTGTACCCAGGAATTGATTCAATGCCTGTAGCGGTGCGAAATTATCCCGGTATCGGGGGTGTGAATGCAGCGCACGTTCTTGGCTACGTAGGTCCCCTTACTGAAGCTGATATGACGTCAACCAACGGCGCCCATTACTACCGCAGCGAGTCAATCGGAAAAGCCGGGCTCGAATATCAATACGACCAGTATCTTCGAGGTAAACCGGGAATTCGCACGGTCATCGTTGACAGGCAAGAGGCAGTGACGAGGCAGTCGCAGAACATCAAGCCGATTCCAGGCAACCATCTGGTGACAAGTCTGGATGCCCGGCTTCAAGCCTCAGCAGAAAGCGCATTGGCAGATGCCATTGCTCGAGCGAAGGCTGGGGGAAATGTCGCAGATGGTGGCGCCGCTGTAGTCATGGATGTGAAGACAGGAAGGATTTTGGCTCTTGCCTCCTATCCGACTTACGACCCGAATATCTGGGAAAAAGGATTGACGGTAAAGCAGGCGAAAGACCTCTTCAGCGTGACCAACGGAGTTCCGGCACTGGATCGGGCGTTGCAGGGTCTATATGCTCCTGCATCTACATTTAAAGCGGTCTCTCTGGTTGCTGCCGCCAACGCCGGCTATAACCTGAATGCGACATACAGCTGTCCTGCAAGTGTTCAAGTCGGCACCACCATATTTCATAACTTCGAAAGCAAGGCCCAAGGAACAATCACGATGCGTCAGGCAATCGCAATTTCGTGCGACACAATTTGGTATCGGATCGCATTCGATGAATGGCTCAGGGATGGGGGCCTCTCTCCAAAGAAGAATGCTCATGACTACTTCTTCTCAGCGGCCCGCGGATTCCAAATTGGAAAGAAGACGGGGATTGATCTTCCCGCGGAATCAAGTGGTCGTTTGGCCGATCGACAGTGGCGTTTGGATTGGTACAAAGAGAACAAGGACTATTTTTGCAACTACACAACACGCGCTCCAAAGAAACAGCAGACAGCGTTCCTCATAGCACTGGCAAAAGAGAATTGCGTCGACGGTGACAAGATTCGCGGTGGTGACGCCGTCAACTTCTCCATCGGACAGGGCGATACAGTCGTCACTCCTCTGAAGCTCGTACAAATGTATGCAGCAATTGCAAACGGTGGAACCATCTGGCAACCCACCGTTGGCGAGGCGGTTGAGACGACAGATGGCAAAGTTCTTGCACGCTTCGCACCGAAGGCTATTGGCAAACTACCAGCAACCAAGTCCACGCTGACATTTCTTCAAGGTGCACTCCGTGAAGTGGTTATGAGCGGAACAGCTGCCTACACATTCAGCGGATTTCCAGTCGCAGTGAGCGGAAAGACAGGAACAGCCGAAGTTTTCGGCCTGAACCCGAACGGAACTAAGAAAGGGAACACCTCGTGGTTCGCTTCCTTTGGCCCAAGTGAGAAGCCGCGATATGCAGTCGTCATGATGGTGAGCCAGGGCGGATTCGGGTCAGATATCAGCGCTGTTGGTGTTCGACACATTTACGAAACGATCTTTGGGGCTGTCGGTTCGAAGGTTGTGCCGGATAAGGCACTTTTCCCTGCGGGACCTCCAACGAGTTTGCCCAAGATTTCACCGACAATGAAGGTGACGACGACCCCATGAGCGCAAACATCACGCGTCGCAGAAAACGAAGTTCTGCCATGCACGGTTTCGATCCGATTCTTACCGGCGCGGTAGCTCTTCTGCTACTCCTTGGAACCCTCCTCGTCTACGCCGCAACCAAGTCTTGGTATGCGGGGATGGGGCTTGATCCTCAGTACTACCTGAAACGGCACATCATCAACATTGTCATTGGTGCACTTCTTGCTTTCAGTACAACGATCATTGACTACAGACTGCTTCGTGCTTACACGCCCATTCTTTGGGGTTTCGGCGTGCTCGGTTTGATTGCAGTACTCATTCCGGGCGTCGGAAGTACGGTCAACGGAGCGCGCGCATGGATATCACTGCCTGGTGGATTTCAGATTCAACCAGCAGAGCTCGCGAAGATTTCTATCATCGTGGGAATTTCGATGGTGCTCTCAGAGCGCGTTCATGATCGTGAAGAACCCACTCACAAGGATGTTGCGCGCGCACTGGCAATTGCTGCGCTCCCGATCTTGCTGATTCTCTTGCAGCCAGATATGGGCACGGTCATTATTATCAGCGCATCCGTTGTCACCATCGTCGCCGTCTCTGGAGCGCCTTCTCGTTGGGTGGTCGGACTTCTGCTCGTTGCATTGCTCGGCGGATTCGTCGCCGTGAAAGTGGGCGTACTAAGTGATTATCAAGTTAAGAGATTGCAATCGTTCGTGAACCCTTCGGCCGATCCTCAACTGAGTGGATACCAGCTGCGACAATCGCGAATCACTGTCGGCTCAGGTGGCTTGGTGGGCAAAGGACTATTCAAGGGTCCGCAGACCAACGGTCGCTTCGTTCCTGAACAGCAGACCGATTTTATTTTCACTGTTGCCGGAGAGGAACTCGGATTCCTCGGGAGTTCGCTGATCCTCTTCCTGTTCATGATCATTCTCTGGCGATCTTTCCGAATAGCGCGGAAGTCTCAAGATTTATTCGGTCGGCTTGTGTGCACCGGCGTGATCGCGTGGTTCGCCTTCCAGGCTTTTGAAAATATCGGTATGACCATGGGGTTGATGCCGATGACCGGAGTTCCCCTGCCCTTTGTCTCGTATGGGGGATCGAGCATGTTCGCCAACCTGATCGGGATCGGGCTGCTTCAGAACGTCCACGCCCGTCAGAGGGGCTAGAGGGGCGCAACCCCCGTCAATATCCCGGTTATTGGGTATTAAGGGCTTCCTCTGCCATACTTGGACAAAAGTTCAGCGCGGCTCGCGATTGCATCGCGGTTTGTGTCCCAGAGGCATAGCAAGTGCGAACTCAACAAAGATTTGCTCGTTACTACGAGCCAGAGCGCGTTTTATGAACGCATAGAGGATTTGGTGCTATGGCTATTGAGCCAAAGACGCCGCGCAAGCGTGCGGCTAAGAAAGTTTCCGAGATTTCCCCTGAATCGGGTGAATCCACTCCAAAGAAAGCCCCTTCCAAGAAGAGCGCGCCGGCGATCCCGGTGCCGATTTTCCAGGCAGCCGCCGTAACAGCGGTCAAACCGACCCGCGCCCCGCGTGCGGCCAAGGCAGAGGTCGCGGAAGTTGCTGTCGAGAGCGTGGTCAAGAAGTCTGCCTCACGAAAGAAGGTCCCTTCCGAGATCGTCGCCGAACCAGTGGCTGAGGCTGCTGGAGGAGATGTCGACAGCCGTGGACGTCGCCGCAGGCGCGGTGGCCGTGGTCGCCGTCGGCCTTCAGAACAAGAGGGCGAGCATGTTGAGGCAGCAGTCGAGGGCGATGATGCCTCCAAGGCTGCAACCCACCGCCGACGTCGTCGTCGATCAAGCGCAGACGGAGTGGCTCCCGGCGAGACCGTTGAAGAAGATGGCGTAGTCACCGTTGTGAAAGTACGCGAGGCCAGAGAGCCTCGCGAAGTTCGTGAGAGGCCAGCACGAGCAGAGGCTAGGAGACAGCCTCGCCGCACCCGCGAGCCGCGCTCTGAGTATCGCGAGCAGTTCCGTAAGCGCGGAACGATCATCACCGAAAGTGAATTCCTTGCGCGTCGCGAGAATGTTGATCGCGAGATGTTGGTCCGCCAAATTGGAGATCGCACGCAGATTTGCGTCATCGAAGACAAGGTCATGGTTGAGCACTACGTAAACCGTCACAGCAATATTTCCTATGTCGGCAACGTGTATTTGGGCCGTGTTCAGAACGTGCTCCCAAGCATGGAGGCCGCATTCGTCGATATCGGCAAGGGCCGCAACGCAGTTCTCTACGCAGCCGAGGTGAATTGGGATGCCGCTGGCATTTCTGATTCACAGCCCCGCAAAATTGAAATGGTCTTGAAGACGGGTCAGCCTGTATTGGTTCAAGTGACAAAGGATCCGATTGGTCAGAAGGGCGCTCGCCTTACGAGTCAGATTTCCTTGCCAGGGCGCTATTTGGTTTATGTTCCTGGTGGTGGCATGAGCGGTATTAGTCGCCGGCTTCCAGAACCAGAGCGCATTCGCTTGAAGACGATTCTCAAGGCACTCGTTCCTGATGAGGCTGGCGTTATCGTCCGCACCGCAGCAGAGGGTGCAAGCGATGCCGAGATCGAAGCAGATGTCGCGCGATTGAAAGCCCAGTGGGAAGACATCGTCGCAAAGTCGGAGAATCCGAATTTCCACGCACCAGCACTGCTCTATTCAGAGCCTGACCTGGCAGTTCGTGTTATCCGCGACATTTTCAATGAAGATTTCCGCAAGCTCACAATCCAAGGAAACGAAGCCTGGGAAGACATCCACAATTACTTGGGATTCATCGCACCAGAGCTCACTTCCAAAATTGAGAAGTTCACGGGTCCGGGAGATCTCTTTAGCAACTACCGTGTAGACGAGCAGTTGTCGAAGGCATTTGATCGCAAGGTGTACCTGCCATCTGGTGGGTCACTTGTCATCGATCGTACCGAGGCGATGATCGTCATCGACGTCAACACTGGCAAGTTCATTGGCAAGGGCGGCAACCTTGAGGAGACCGTCACCAAGAACAACCTTGAAGCCGCGGAAGAAATTGCCCGCCAACTTCGTTTGCGCGACCTCGGCGGCATTATCGTCATCGACTTCATCGACATGATCCTTGAGTCCAACCGCGAGCAAGTTCTCCGCCGCCTTGTCGAATGCTTGGGACGCGATCGCACCAAGCACCAAGTCGCAGAGGTGACATCCCTGGGTCTGGTTCAGATGACTCGAAAGCGTGTTGGACAAGGCCTTATTGAAGCTTTCTCCACTACATGCGAGAGTTGCGGTGGACGTGGAATTCACATCCACACTGACCCTGTGAAGCCGAGGCCATCGATGCCATTTGATGAAATGATGAAGCCACAAGAGGCTATTGAGCACGATCTGCACGAAGAAGTTGTGCCAGCAGATGAGGTTTCAACCGAGATTGCCGAAGCCATCGAGCATGATCTTGAGTCAGATGGACTTGAACTGGGCGAACCCGATACCGGCGAGGATTACACCCCTGCCGAGGAAGTTACGGCTGAAATGCCCCATGTTGTTACCCCAGAGCCTGCCAAGGGACGTCGACGTCGACGCGCCGCCAGTACTGGGGTGATCACACCCGGAGCCTAGAAAAAAGGGCCAAAAAGGGGCTCAGTTTGACCCAGAGGGTCTAACTTCCGTACCCTTAGGCCCTGCTTGGTGGAGATTTTCGTGCCCATAAGCTTTGTTAAAGAACTGGAGTTGGTTACGTGTACGCAATTGTGAAGGCGGGTGGCCGCCAAGAGAAGGTCGCCGTCGGAGACACTGTCACCGTCGATCGTATCGACGCTGCAGCAGGTTCGACCGTAACATTTCCAGCAATCCTCGTAGTTGATGGTGCCACTGTCACCACCGACGCCAAGGTCCTCTCAGGCGTGAAAGTAACCGCCGAGGTCGTTGATGAGACCAAGGGCGAGAAGATCCACATTCTTCGTTACAAGAACAAGACCGGCTATCGCCGTCGTCAGGGTCACCGTTCCAAGAACACTCGTGTTCTTATCACCGCCATCAACGGCATGAACTAAGGAGTTGAGAAATGGCAAGTAAAAAAGGCGTTTCATCGACACGAAACGGTCGCGACTCTAATGCGCAGTACCTCGGAATTAAGCGCTTCGGCGGACAGGTAGTCAAGAACGGCGAGATCCTCGTGCGTCAACGTGGCACCCACTTCCACCCAGGCTCAAACGTCGGACGTGGCAAGGATGACACTCTCTTCGCACTGGCTGCAGGCGCAGTCGAATTCGGTCGCGCTCGCGGTCGTCGCGTTGTAAATGTGGTCCCCGTCGCCTAGATCTCGGTTCTCATAAATGAGCGGGCCGTGCATGCGGACCCGCTCTTTTATTTTTACAATCCATTTTTAGATTAGGCAGGAGGGCGCAAAATGGCGACATTTGTTGATCGCGTGACGCTCTATGCCATGGCTGGCAAAGGCGGGGATGGTTGTGTCTCCGTGCACCGCGAGAAGTTCAAACCTTTGGGTGGACCCGATGGCGGCAATGGCGGACGCGGTGGCGACATCAAGCTCATCGTCGATCCCAATGTCACTACCCTCCTTGATTACCACCATTCACCACACCGCAAGGCGACTTCGGGTCGTGCCGGCTACGGCGACCGTAAAGACGGACCATCGGGTGAGGACCTTGTCCTTAAGGTTCCTAACGGAACCGTCGTGTACGACAAGGACGGCAACCAGATCGCTGACCTCGTCGGCAACGGCACCGTCTTCATCGCCGCACAAGGTGGGCACGGCGGACTTGGCAACTTGGCCCTTGCATCCTCAAAGCGCCGCGCCCCCGGCTTCGCCCTTCTCGGCGAGCCCGGCGAAGAGCGCACCCTCATCCTCGAACTCAAGAGCGTTGCCGATATCGCCCTCGTCGGTTTTCCCAGTGCCGGCAAGTCCTCTCTTATTGCAGCAATATCCGCTGCACGTCCCAAGATCGCCGATTATCCCTTCACCACGTTGATTCCGAACCTCGGCGTCGTGCAGGCGGGGGAGACCCGATTTACAGTCGCGGACGTTCCAGGCCTTATTCCAGGAGCCAGCCAGGGCAAGGGCCTCGGCCTGGAGTTCCTGCGTCACGTCGAGCGGTGCGTTGCACTAGTGCACGTGCTGGATTGCGGAACGTTGGAGACTAATCGCAACCCACTTGCAGATCTTGAGATCATCGAAGATGAACTTGCCCAATACGGGGGACTCGAAGATCGTCCACGACTCATCGCGTTGAACAAAATCGATTTACCAGATGGCGCCGCGATGGCTGATATGGTTGCCCAATCCTTACGCGACCGCGGTTACGAGGTTTATCCGGTCTCTGCCGCGTCGCGTGTGGGCCTTCCTGATCTTACTTACGCGATGGCTCGCATCATCCAAAAAACTCGTGCAGAAATGGCTGTTGAAGAGCGCACGCGTATCGTCCTTCGCCCAGTTGCTGTCGATGACTCTGGATTCAGTGTCACCGCGAACAAAGACGGCTCGTTCAATATCTCAGGTCCAAAGATCATGCGTTGGGTAAGACAGACCAACTTCAAGAACGCCGAAGCAATTGGTTATCTTGCAGACCGCATGGCGCAACTTGGTGTTGAGAAAGAACTCTTCAAGAAGGGCGCAGTTGCCGGCAGCGAAGTTCGCGTCGGTACAGGCGATGACGCAGTGATCTTCGATTGGGAACCAACAATTGAATCCGGTGCAGAGTTGCTCGGTGCGCGCGGTGAAGATGTTCGCTTTGATTCGATCTGGCGCGGGCCTGAGAAGGTGCGCGATCAACTCTCTCCTGAAGAGCTCGCACGTCAATGGGAATTCACCGTTATCGATCCACATACTCCTGCATTGGTTGAAGAGCTCAAGATGGATGCGGAAGATGTCGCAGAGGACAAGGCAAATCCATCCATTGACATAAGCGATCTGCGGTAAACACACTGTGAGTCGCGAACAGATTTCCTCTGCCAAAAGAATTGTCATCAAGATCGGATCATCCTCCCTCACAGGGAAGGCCGGCTCGGAACTCGATCCATCTGCCGTTGATCGACTCGTAGACATAGTTGCTGCTGCTCGCGCACGAGGCGCAGAGGTTGCAGTCGTCTCCTCAGGTGCAATTGCTGCAGGAATCGTCCCGCTTGGATTGAAGTCGCGTCCCAAAGATCTGGCCACGCAGCAGGCTGCGGCCTCGGTTGGCCAAGGTCTGCTCATCCACCGGTACACGGAAAGCTTTGCTCGCCACCAGGTGGTCGCTTCGCAGGTACTGCTTACAACGCAGGATGTCATTCATAGAACTCACTACAAGAACGCCCAACGCGCCCTTTATCGCCTTCTGGCGCTCGGTGTTGTCCCAGTAATCAACGAGAACGACACGGTCGGAACGCAGGAGATCCGCTTCGGCGACAACGACCGCCTTGCCGCCTTAGTCTCACTTCTTATCGGCGCCGACTTGCTTGTGCTGATTTCTGATATCGATGCCCTCTATGACGCACCTCCTTCAAAGGCAGGTGCAACGCGGATTAGCGACGTCGAGTCACTTGCCAGCATTGATGAATCAACCATTGGTGGCGCCGGTTCATCTGGCGTTGGCAGCGGGGGAATGATCACCAAAGTTGAAGCCGCGAGAATTTCAACGAGTGCGGGAATTCCGATGTTGCTGACCTCTCTTGATAAGGCCGGTGCTGCACTTCTGGGTGATGATTTCGGAACGTACTTCCATGCCCAACCCTCCAAGACAAACTCGCGACTTCTCTGGCTTGCGCATGCTTCCACGCCACACGGCCGTTTAGTTATTGATGCGGGTGCGGTGAAGGCGATTATCGAACGCGGTGTCTCGCTTCTGCCTGCTGGTGTGACTTCAGTCGAAGGAGAATTCAGCGCAGGAGATGCTGTAGAAATCGCATCGCAGGAAGGTCTTGTAATCGCTCGCGGATTAGTGGCATTTGATTCTGCTGAAATTCCGCAGATGCTCGGCAGATCCACAAAGGAATTGGCGCAGTCGCTCGGCCCTGAGTACGAACGCGAACTTATTCATCGGGATGACCTGGTTCTTCTCTAATTCTCAAGGTGTGCTAGCACTCTCTTTTTCTCTACGCTGCAAATACCGCCCTTATTAGACTTTTCGCACATGCAAGGTTGCTTTGAGGAGTAGCCATGGAAAGTACGCGCCGTCGTAGATTTTCGATTTTCGGTGTCGTATTTATTCTCGTCGGGCTAAGCGGCATCAATATCTCCGGCGCTGTCCCAACCAAGTACACGACCCCAGCGGCACCCACAGATGTCCACGCAGTCGGCGGCGTAGAAAAAGCAACATTGACATGGAAGGCGCCGTATTCCAATGGCGGAAAGAAAATCACCGCCTACAAGGTTACGTACTATCCAGGAGCAAAAGTTCACATGTGCAATTCCTCGGCGTTGCGATGCGTTGTCGACATCCCGAATCCGAATAAACCGAGCAGCAAGCCCCCATCAGTCTGGTATTACTTCACGGTGGCCGCGGTCAATTCTGTGGGGACGGGTCCGGCGTCCATAGTTGGTTATGCACGAGTACTTATCAAATTCCGAGCTACCGTTTATATCCCGCCTAAGTATGGGACAGATGTACCGAAACCGACTCCAACGCCCACTCCAACTCCGAGTTCTTCCATTAATGCGATTCCTGCACCTACGCCCGATAGTTCGCCGACTTCGGCCCCAATTGCGTGCGGGCAGGGGAACATTCCGTTGATAACAACATTCGACGGGACATACCACGGGACCGCGACGGTGACTATCTATAAGACGGATTCGCCGCTGAACTCAGTCACGACTCCTATAGCCACAAACTTCACCGTCTTGAATGGCCGGGGAACTGGTAGCGCCGAACAATGGAACGTAAGTGGTTGCGTCACCGATGCGACGGGCGGGGCAACTGTGGTTGCATCAAATAGCATGTACGGTGCAATTACCTTCGCCGTGAAGATGTCAATTGACAGCGCTACTCATGTCATGAGCGGCAACGGCAAAGGCACTGGAACCTTCTCGGTTCCCGTTCTCGGATCTGCCACCGTCGAATTTGTTTTCAGCGTTTCGACGAGTGCAAACCAGTGACAAGAACTAGTTAAGGCTTTGAAACGGCAAGATCACGCAGCACATTTGCCGTAAGCACTTCGTGGTTACCACTATCTGTTGGCTCGTCACTCAACTTCACTATCGCCGTATGCGTGCTCGGGTTGATGAAGATGTACTGCCCGTGGAGCCCAAGCATCATCATTGTGCCTGTGAACGGGTGCCATATCTGGGCGCTATAGCCCCAACCGTGGTCAAGGGTCGTCATTGGTTGTTCTAGGCGGGCCATCCAATTGGCATTGATCAAGTTGGCCCCGCCAACTCTTGCGGCACCGTTATCGAGAATGAGAGCGCCAATACGTGCCCAATCACGCGCTGTCGCG
>CAWJOR010000008.1:0-77548 GCA_963844465.1 uncultured Actinomycetota bacterium
GCCACCTTCGATCTGCTCGATTCGTTCCCGCCGGCACCCTGGTCGTTACCGAAAGCGGCATCCACACCCGCGCGGACGTGGAGGCCATGCGTACTCACGGCGTCAACGCCTTTCTGGTGGGTGAAGCCTTCATGCGCGCTGATGATCCCGGGACCGCGCTCGAGGCGCTGTTCAGATAACACTCTCGGTCGGCTCAGACCCGATCGACGACCCTTTTCGAAACGAAAACAGGCCCTCAAGGGGCCTGTTCGTCACATCCATGTGAGTCGATTGGTGAGTGATCAGCGGGTGCCGTACACCACCATGGTCTTGCCTTTCACGGAGACCAGTCCCTGGTCTACCAGTGTCTTCAACACGCGTCCGACCATTTCCCGTGAGCAGCCCACGATGCGCCCGATTTCCTGACGGGTGATCTTGATCTGCATGCCATCTGGGTGGGTCATGGCGTCCGGCTGCCGGGTCAGTTTCGAGCAGCGTCCGTGCAACCCGACCGGTGACGTCCAGAAACGCCAGGTCACTCACGTTCCTGGGTGGTGCGTGACAGGCGATCGGCCATCTGCCGGCCAACCGCGTAGAGCAGGTCGGTATGCTTGCCCGCAAGTTCGCGGAATTTGCTGTAGCTCAGTTCAGCGACTTCGCATTCGATCTTGGCTTTCACCCAGGCCGAGCGCGGTGTGTCGTCGGTAAACAGAGGCATCTCTCCGAAGAAATCGCCTTCGTTCAGGTAGGAAACGATGATCTCGCGACCGGATTCGTCTTCCACCAGAACCGTGACCGATCCTTTGAGGATGTAGTAGATTGAATCGCTCTTGTCGCCGGCGTAGATCAGCGTACTCTTCGCCGGGTACTTCCGGCGGTGAGCGGCTGCCAGAAACGCATCGAGATGAGAATCCTCATCCGGCGCATTGATCTGGAACCCCTTGGCGGCCAGTGGTCTACCCGGAGTCATTCCGGTTACTGGCGAACTCTTGTGCGAACTTTTCGTGGCAAGCATTTGTTGACGCTCCTTCGTGACACCTTGCACGATTGATACTTGCACAGGGATAGCGGTCAGTGTGAGAACTGGTCGACAAACGGTACAGTTTCACAGTTCCAGCGGTCGCAGTTCTCTACAGGACTCACCAGACAGTCACGACCTTACAATTTCAAACAGTGGATTTGCTGCCCATGCACGCAAAAATACAATGGATCGACAACGTTCACTTTATGGCGAGCGCCGACTCCGGCCATACGATTCCGCTCGATGGACCGACGGATGCCGGCGGTCAGAATCGCGGCAGCCGACCGATGGAACTGGTGCTGATGGGTCTGGGTGGCTGCGCCTCCTATGATGTCGTCACCATCCTCACCAAATCGCGTCAGAAAGTCGTCGGTTGCGTGACCGAGCTCACAGCCACGCGCGCCACAACCGTTCCTGCGGTTTTCGAATCGATCCATCTGCACTTTGTGTAATGACGTGCGATGCCAATTCAGGTGAAGCTAGAACTGTGGGCGTTGGCGCACTGATGTCGTTGAAGGCAGTTACCAGATCGGTTTGTGCTGTGGTAGCTGCGGTATCGGCAAGGTGCTGAACGCCCGAGGCCGTCACCGTGGTGCTGCCCGTGAACGCTGATCCCGGAGCAAGTCCGATGTCGCCACCTGCGGTTCCGCCGATGGTTGTTGCGACCCGTATTGGTGATTGTGGTTGCGGCGAGGACGCCGAAGGATGTAGTGGTGCCTTGGTTAATGGTCGGTGCAGCCGCATTGGATGAGGCTGGAGAGACGAAGATTGCCAGTAATGGCAATAATGCGACTGCGGTGAATACCTTGATTTTATTGGTTTTTCTCATGCTAATTCGATTCTGTTATGTATCAAACGTGCGCCATATTGGCTTCGGGCACTTGCCTGACTGGACGCCGACGTAAAGGGCGCACTAGACGGTTCGCGAGTTGATGGCTCGGCAAGATCGATATGTAGAAACCCTCTGTTTTTGAAGCTAGTCCTTAGTGATTCGAACTATATAGAAGGAGGGAAATAGGTACTGCGCAAAGTATTGAGGATTCTCAACAGTTAAAACCTACACCTTATTCACAGGTTGCTGTGACCTCAATTCGGGGGGTTCTCTGTGAACTTCGCTGCTCCTATTCTGACCGAAAAGCTCTTTTCGGCTAGATTTGCCCGGTGGCGTACTCAAAGAGGCTTCAAGATCATGCAAAGACCCTAGGACGAGACGTTCGGGTCGCCCTCGTAGGCGCAGGCCAGATGGGACGAGGTTTTGGATATCAGATCTTCCGAATGCCCGGACTCTCTCTTGCCCTCGTAGTAGATGTCGATGCCGACCGCATTAGAAGTCTTTTCAGCGATATCGGCATCAAAGACGTTGTCATTAGCACCGACCATAAAGTCCTATCGGATGCCATGTTGGCAGGCAAGGCCACTGGGACCACCACTACAGAATTCATCGCCGAACTGCCGTATGACATCGTCGTTGAGGCAACTGGTGTTCCAGATGTTGGCGCTCAAGTTACATACTCATGCTTGCAGGCCAAGAAGGATGTCGCAGTCCTCAATGTTGAAATGGATGTAACGATCGGACCGCTTCTTCACAATATTGCCGAAAGTGGCGGGGCTGTATATACCGTCTGCCATGGGGACGAGCCCATTGAAGCAAAGGCGCTCGTTGATTTCGCCCGTGATCTGCAGTTCGAGGTTGTCGCGGCGGGTAAGGGGAAGAACAATCCCTTCGAACCTCTGAGTACGCCAGACACAGTGCGAGCGCGCGCCGTGTCAAAGCGTATGAACCCGAAAATGCTCTGTTCATTTACCGATGGATCAAAGACGATGACGGAGATGGTCGCGCTTGCCAATGCCACCGGTCTGGAATTGTCCAAGCGTGGAATGTATGGGCCTCATGCAACGGTGAAGACGCTAACAGAGGTGTTTGCACTTCAAAAAGACGGCGGCGTTCTCGATCGTCCAGGAGTTGTGGACTACTGCATGGGGGATGTGGCACCGGGAGTCTTTGTCATTGTTCGCTCGGATGCTCCATACATCAACCACGAAATGACATATCTTGCAATGGGCCCCGGACCGTACTTCGCGCTTTACCGGCCTTTTCATCTGGCTTCCATTGAAGCCCCGTTGTCGGTTGCACGCGCCGTCCTAGATCGTGAAGCTTCACTATTCGCACCCAGTCTGATGGCCGAAGTCACCACGATGGCCAAAAAGGATTTATTTCCCGGAGACACAATTGATGGCATCGGCGGCTACACGGTTCGCGGATACGCCGATATTGCAAAAGACGCCAAACGAGACAACCTAGTGCCGATCGGCCTCATACAAAATGCCATCGTGCAGAAGCCAATAAAGGTGGGCGAGCTGATTTCTTACGATCAGGTGGAATTGGACGAATCAAGTCTGATCGTTCAACTCCGCCGCAAGCAAGACAGCCTCGGCCTCACATACGCATGATGCGAATCGCGGTCGTGGTTCTCGCTGCGGGTAGCGGGACGCGATTTGGCCACAGCACAAACAAAGTCTGGCTTGCCTTAAATGATCGTCGAATCATCTCCCATTCCCTTGAGAATGCGGTGAAGAGCTTCCCTCATTGTCGCGCGGTCCTAGTAATTGATCCCGCCGATGCCGAAATTGCTGCGGAAGTTCTCGCTCGGGAGATTCCTCATATCAAGGTTGAACTCGTCAACGGCGGACGAACTCGGCACGACTCTGAATTCAATGCCCTCAAGTATCTATCTTCGGAGATTTTGGAGGGGAGCATCGATGTAGTCCTTATCCATGACGGTGCCCGCCCGCTTGCAAGCAGTCACCTCTTCCATGAAATTGCCGTGGCAGCCCAATTGCATGGTGGGGCGCTGCCCGCCATCGACGTCGATCAGCTTGAAATCGACATCGTGACAGATGATCGTATTGTCAGGGTGCAGACTCCCCAAGGCTTTCGTGCAAAGGAAGTTCTTGCTGCCTACACGCAAGCCGAAAAGGACGGGTTCATTGGTACGGACACTGCTGCCTGTATGGAGAAGTACTTCCCGAACGCCGAAAGTGTTGCCGTTCCGGGCGAAGTTACGAATATCAAGATTACCTACCCGCACGATCTAGTGCTGGCGGAAAAAGTAATTGCGATGCAAAGAAGCGGTGGAATTTAGTTTTGATGAAGTTCCATGAGGTCGCGGTCTGCAACCGTATTGATCCTCAAACCTTCTGAGCTTCCTTCGGTGTGCACTGTGCGTGCACCTTCCTTTAGGGGGAGAAACCAGCCACAGTCTGATCCATCTGTGTCGATGGCCGTTACACGGATTACTTCAGGCGTGGAAATTCTCAGGACAGAGGTTCGATCAAGCGTTTCCTTGATTACAGAATTTTGCCCCAATATTTTTAGCGTTTCGGTAAATGACATAGCCGGTCGCACTGCATCGGTCTCATTGTCGAATGCGACGAAAACTCGCTGGAACTGCTCCTTGCTTGTAAGTGGTCGGCAAGCATCGTGGATTAAGACAGATTCAGAGTTCTTGAGAAATGGTTCAAGTGCTCTGGCAAGAGAGGATGGGTCCAAGGGTTGGCAGATGAGGAACTCGCAGCCATCAGCCCTCGCATCTAGCACGGCTCGCACGTTAGGGGCGTCTTCAGGCGAGACCGCAACAACAACGGTATGTGATGGGAATTGGGAATCCAGGAAATTGTAAGCACGAATGAGGTTGGGAACACCCCCGAGGTCCAACAACGCAGTATCAGAGGTGACTGCGAGAACCACAGATAGTGATGGTAAGGACTCATTCATAAGAGCAAAACCATATCGCTGGTATTGGACAAAATCGACTCGCGAGTACCTCATGCTGAGTTATCGTTTCACCGTGAATGAATGGAACCGGATTCAGGAAGTGATCAAGACGCCTCGTCTTGAATTGCACCATGTTTGCGCAAAGGACGTCATAACTCTCTTCGAAGATCCCGCAGATTCGTCGATTTATGAAGGCAAGCCATATTCAAATCCTCATCGCCTGCTCATGGACGATCAGGGTCCTCTGGCATGGAGGGTCCCGCAGGTAAAGGAGGATCCGACACTCAATCGATGGTTTGTGAGATGGATTGTTCTGAGGTCTACGCGAGAAATAATTGGGAGCACAAGCTTTCATGGCGCTCCGGACCCTGAGGGAATGATCGAAATCGGTCTCGGAATCCAGGAGTCCTTCCGTAATAAGGGCTATGCCAAAGAGAGTCTTCTTGGCATGTGGCGTTGGGCGGTAGGGGATCCGCACGTGAAAATCTTTAGGTACACGGTCAGTACCGAGAACGCCCCATCAATACGCGTTATCGAGTCCTTTGGTTTTCGCTACAAAGGAGAACAAATCGATGAGGAGGATGGGCCTGAGAGCATCTACGAGATGTCGAGGGAAGAGTTTCTGAGCAAGTTCGGTTTCGGAAAGTAGACTAGAAACCGTGATTTCAGAACACAGCCCAGATCTGAGAATCATCGCCAACGAGGATGAGTTGGTTCGAGATGTCGCTGAACTTGCGAACATCAGAATAATCCAGCAATTGGGAGAGATCGGCATTTTTCACCTTGCTTTGACAGGCGGCATGCTGGGGATTTCTCTCGCCGAGAATCTCGTCGCTGCATGGAATGAGCAACCCGAGAAGTTTTCCGGTTTGCACTTGTGGTGGGGGGATGAGCGTTTTGTACCTGAGCTGAGTGTGGAACGAAATGCGAGGCCCGTTTTGATGGGTTTGAGCGAGGATTCACCTATCCATGTTCACCAAGTCCTCCCATCAGATGCCAACGTGGATGTTGAGGTCTCCGCAAGGCGATACAACGCGGATCTTTTCGGCGTTGATATGGATCTCACATTTTTGGGATTGGGTCCTGACGGTCATGTGGCATCACTGTTTCCTGGTCGATGGGAAGAAGATGAAGGGCGAAGTGCGATTCCGATTATCAATTCTCCGAAACCGCCACCGCAACGCGTTAGCTTCTCGATGTCGAAGATCAACTCCTCCCACTCAGTTTGGTTTGTGGTCAGTGGCCGCGAAAAACATGACGCGGTGGAGAAAGTCATCAGGAGGGACGCGTCGATTCCCGCCACGTATGTCCATGGAAAGATCGAGACCCTTCTCTTCGCCGACCATGCTGCGCTTGCAACTGACTAGAATTCATCCATTACTGGAGCGGAGAATCAGATGTCGCAAGGTGCAACGATGAATTTCGGCATGGTGGGTCTGGGCAAGATGGGTGCCAATATCGTGCGCAGGCTCCAAAGGCACGACATCACGTCCGTGGTCTATGACCTTCAGTCCACTGCTGTTGAAGAATTGACGGGAGAGGGTGCGATAGGTTCGGCAGATTTCGCAGACCTAGCAAGCAAATTACCTACCCCCCGCATTGTCTGGGTAATGGTCCCATCCAGTGTCACAGACTCGACCATAGAAGAGTTGGCGCAACACTTAAGTCCTGGCGACACGATCATCGACGGCGGAAACAGCTATTACAAGAACGACGTGATCAATGCGCAGAAACTGGCGCCCAAGGGAATCAATTTCGTCGATGTTGGCACAAGTGGAGGTGTATACGGGCTCGAGCGCGGTTACAGTCTGATGATCGGTGGCGACAAAAAGGTCGTAACTACTTTAGAACCTCTTTTCCGTGCTTTGGCTCCAGGCTTTGAAAGCGCCCCTCGCACTGAAGGGCGCACGGGCGAACCCAGTACAAGTGAAATCGGATTTCTGCACTGCGGCCCTGTTGGCGCCGGACACTACGTGAAGATGGTTCATAACGGAATTGAGTACGGCATGATGGCCTCCTTTGCCGAGGGCCTAAGTATTTTTGAAGCGGCAAAAAATGCAACACCTGCATACGACCTTGATATTTCAGAAATTACCGAAGTGTGGCGGCGCGGAAGTGTTGTCGCATCGTGGTTGCTCGATCTGACTGCACAGGCCTTGAAGGAGAACCCTTCGTTAAGTGATTACTCCACTGAAGTCAGCGACAGTGGTGAAGGTCGTTGGACTGTCCAGGCGGCAATCGAAACCGGTGTTCCCGCCCCAGTCTTGAGTGCGTCACTGTTTTCGAGGTTCGCATCTCGCGGCAACGATGCATATTCCAACCGAGTGTTGAGTGCTATGCGATACAAATTTGGCGGCCACAACGAGTCGCCAAAGAATAAATAGCCAGCTATGCGCGCAGACGCACTTGTACTTTTCGGCGGTACTGGAGACCTTGCTAAGAAGAAACTCTTTCCAGCTCTTTATGAAATGGAAGAAGCCGACGAACTTGAGATTCCAGTTATCGCGGTCGCCTCTTCTAGATGGACCCAAGACGAGTTCCGTGCCAACGCCGAAAGGGCAATCCGGGACCGTATCAAGAATGTAGATGAGCCCATTTTAAAACGTTTATTGGACGAGTTGCATTTGGTCGTGGGTGATTATCGAAGCCCAGAGACTTTCGCTCTTCTGCGTGACAATCTTGCGGATTTCAATCTGCCTGTCATCTACTTGGCAATTGCGCCGGATATGTTCGAGCCAGTGACCCAAGGTCTTGCAGATGTCGGGATCACAAAGAACGCAAGAGTCGTTGTCGAGAAACCCTTTGGACGCGACTTGCAGAGTGCGATGGAGCTCAATGACTCACTTAAGAAACTTCTGCCGGAAGACCAGATTTATCGAATCGATCATTACCTCGGGAAGGAATCCGTCGAGGATCTTCTGGTTTTTCGATTTGCGAATACTCTGTTCGAGCCCGTCTGGAATCGCAACTATGTATCTAATGTTCAAATTACGATGTCAGAGGAATTCGGAATCGAAGGGCGAGGAAAGTTTTACGACGGAGTAGGTGCAACGCGAGACGTGCTCCAGAACCATTTGTTGCAAGTGCTCACAATGCTCACGATGGAGCCCCCGATAGATTTATCTTCCAAGTCGATGCAGGACGAGAAAATCAAAGTGATTTCCGCGGTCAGAGAACTGGATTGCGAGGACGTGGTTCGAGGGCAATACGTCGGTTACCTCAATGAGGAGGGCGTTACGCCGAACTCAGATACCGAGACTTTTGTGGCGATGCGGCTCTTTATCGACAACTGGCGGTGGGAGGGAGTGCCGTTTTATATGCGCACGGGGAAGAAGATGGCCGAGACAACTTTGGAGGCGGTCATTGAATTCAAACAGCCCCCACGTCTGTTATTCACGGATGCAGATACACCGAAGCCCTTGCCCAATGTCGTTCGCTTTCGGCTGGGTGCCAGAGATGGAGTGGATATGTCACTTCAGGCCAAGGCGCCAGGAGCCCATCTCGTGACTTATCCCGTGGATCTCACGGTCGAATTCGCCGCAGCACTTGGAGAGCGCAAAGAGGCCTATGAGCGCTTGCTCGATGCGGCCTTGCAGGGTGATCACTTTCGTTTTACGCGCATTGACGCCGTGCTTCAGTCTTGGCAAGTCCTTGACCCGATTTTGAAGAAACCGACCACATTGCACCCCTATTTCACCGGCAGTTGGGGGCCTGATGAGGCGTTGGATCTGGTGCCAGGCGGATGGAACCCCGTGGGACTCGACCTGAACCCTCGCTAACCTAGTGAGGCCCGACTTTTTTCACGACGTACCTCCCGAGAAAATCAGCCTTCAAGTCCGCGAAATCTCCATCGATGAGTGCCTGGCGCATCTGGTCCACCAGGCGAACGATGAAGCGCTCGTTATGGATTGTCGCAAGAGTGGCCGCAAGGATTTCCTTGCTTCGGAAGAGATGGTGCAGATAGGCGCGAGTGTAATTTGTGCAGGTGTAGCAGTCGCACTTTTCGTCAATTGGCACGAAGGCACGGCGGTAGGGGGCGTTTGAAACGTTGAATCGCCCTTGCATCGTGTAGAGCGAACTCGTGCGGGCAATTCTTGATGGAAGCACACAGTCGAATGTGTCGATGCCGTTCTCAACACCGACAAAGAGGTCTTCAGGGGCTCCGATTCCAAGGAGGTGCTTTGGCTTGTTCTGTGGCAATTCTTCATTCACCCACGAAACGATTGTGCCGAGGGCATCCTTATCAAGCGCGCCTCCGATTCCAAAGCCATCAAAGGAAATGCCCGAGGATGACATGCCTCCAAGATCTCTTGCCGCAGTCCGTCGAAGATCTTCGTATTGAGCGCCCTGAATAACGCCGAAAAGCGCTTGGTATGGCTTGTCTTTTCGTACACCTGTGAGACGTTTGTGCTCGTCTAGACATCGGGTTGCCCATGCAGAGGTTCGTGCGATCGCACCCTCTTGGTATTTTCGGGTGTTGTGGAGAGTTGTGCATTCGTCGAATGCGAAAATAATGTCCGCACCGATTTGGTGCTGGACCTGCATCGAAATCTCGGGGGTAAAACGGTGCATGGATCCGTCAATATGCGACTTGAACGTCACGCCGTCGTCATCGACGTGAGCAAGGCGATCCTTCTTGTGCGCGACTACGTCATCGGCTCTGAAAGTCGTGGCATCCATGGCAAGAACTTTCTTGAAGCCCACGCCGAGTGAGAGAACCTGAAATCCTCCGCTATCGGTGATAGTGGGCCCTGGCCAATTCATGAATGTGCTGAGCCCGCCAGCCTCATCCAAAACGTCGGCGCCTGGCTGGAGATACAAATGGTAGGCATTTGCCAAAAGTGCTTGAGAACCAAGGCTTTTCATTGTTTCAGGTAGGACGGATTTCACCGTGGCTTTCGTTCCGACTGGAATGAAGCACGGGGTTTGAATGACCCCATGGGGAGTGGAGATAGTTCCGGCGCGAGCCAGACCCTTCCCTATGTGAGAAATTTCAAAGGAGAAATCACTTTTTTCCACCTCGGTATTGAACCACCTATCGCTAAAGGCGATTTCAGTGAGTTAAGGTAAAGCATGAGCCAATTTCTCCTTCGCGACGGTCGTACGCTGGATTTGCTTGACAATCATCACAAGTCTGATTCAGCTGTTCTGTTTCACCATGGCACTCCGGGCAATTCGACGTCGTGGCGTGAGTGGATCGAGGAACTATCTGGTGGTCAAATGCGGGCGATTGCGGCGAGTCGGCCCGGATACGGGCAAAGTGATCGCCATCAGGGACGCAAAGTTGTTGATGTTGTCGGTGATCTTTCGCAAGTCCTCGACCAATTTGAGGTCGCGAAGTTTGTTTCGGTGGGTTGGTCTGGTGGGGGACCACACGCACTGGCCATGAGCCTTGATAAGCGATGTGCCGGCGTGATTACGTTGGCAGGGGTGGGGCAGTACGGACAACCTGATCTTGATTTCCTAAGCGGAATGGGACCGGAAAATGTTGAGGAGTTCGGAGTTTCTTTGAAGGGTGAGGGCCCGCTTCGAGATTGGATGAACGCCAATGCCGTGGGAATGCAGCATGTGACAGGGGCTGGACTTCGAGAGGCCTTCGGGGGATTGATTGGCAAGGCGGATAAGGAAGTTCTTGATGGCGAATTCGCCGAGGAAATGGCGGCGGGCATGCGCCGGGCCCTCTCCCATGGATTTGATGGATGGATTGATGACGACTTGGCCTTTGTACAAGAGTGGGGCTTTGATTTGGGTGCTATAAATATCCCTGTGCTTCTTTGGCAAGGCGATGACGATTTCATGGTTCCGCATTCTCACTCACGATGGTTGGCTTCCAAGATTCCAACTGCGCAACTGAACTTCATACCAGATAACGGGCATATTTCCTTGATTGTCAAGCATCGTGACGAGATCGTTACCCAATTGCAACAGTTAGTCGGTTAAAATTGCCCCTCATGATCCTAAAAGCCTCAAAAGGTACGAATGGGGTTTCCATTTATTGGGATTTTGACTACCGTTCAGTACTAATTCGTGTCCACTCAACGGGGAGTGGCGATAGGCGCGCGCAGAATGGAGCACCTAAGTGTCGCAACTAGAGGCAGTCGAGGAAGTTCTAGTTGATGCACCTATCATTCAGCGCACTCAACGCCAGATTGCTTGGAAGCGATTCAAGCGCAACAAAGTCGGCGTCTTCTCAGCAATTGTGGCCATCTTCTTTGTTGTCTGTGCATTCCTCGCACCGGTACTCACCTACCTCATGGGGCTAAAAGATCAGGCGACTTACCCAAAGGCACTCAACGAATTCGCGATGCCCATTGGCGCAAGTGGGGGCATGAGCCTTACTCATCCTTTGGGCGTGGAACCAGGTGCAGGTCGAGATCTACTCACCCTCATGCTGTACGGGTCGAGACTTTCTTTCACGGTGGCGTTCATAACCAGCGTTACCTCAATTGGTTTGGGAATGTTGATCGGAATTTCCACTGGCTACTTCCGTGGGAAAGTTGATGCAATTGTCGGACGCTTTTCAGATTTCCTACTTTCGTTTCCGTCGACCTTCATGATCATTGCTCTGAGCCTTCCAATGACTCAGAGAATCGAAGGTTGGGGCATTGCAAAAGATAACGGCGCTCGCGTGATAGTTCTCATCGTCTTCTTTGTGTTTTTTGGATGGATGGGCTTTGCCCGACTCATCAGATCGCAGGCGTTTAGCATGCGCGAGCGCGACTTCGTTATGGCGGCTCAAGCACTAGGTGCATCCAGTTTCCGGATCATCACCAAAGAGTTGTTACCAAACCTGTGGCCTAGCGCAATCGTTTTCTTGTCGCTCTCACTACCTGGTTATTTGGCCTTGGAGGCAACCTTCTCCTTCTTAGGAGTCGGTGTACAAGCGCCAGGGTCTTCATTTGGTTTGGTCCTGTCAGATGCCGTCGGGTACTGGCGCTCGGATCCCGCTTATCTCTTGATCCCGTCCATCTACTTGATCGTCATGGTTCTTGCTCTCAACCTTTTGGGCGATGCTATTCGCGATGCACTTGATCCAAAGGCAGCGCCGTCATGATGTATGCAGCAACAAAAATAGGTTTCCGTAGTAATGCGGAAAAGAAGAATCACTATCTAGCACTGCGAAGTAGTTCGCGAGCTTCGCAGCTCTTAGGCAAAGGTCCAATTCGCGGCCGCGAAATGGAATGAACTATCTACGAGGAGGACATATGTCCGGTTCAAAAATGGCAAGGCGCCATTTAAGCCGTCGCCTTATAGCTACGACCGCAGCTACCGCTTTGATGGCTGCTGGCGCGCTAGTTGGCACAGCAAGTGGTGCAAGTGCCGCCAGCGTACAAACTGGTGGAACTTTGTACTTCGTTACCCACCAAGAGCAGTTCGACCACATGGATCCGTCCCGTGTTTATACGGGCCGTGACATTGCATTCTTTAACTCATACCTCTACCGCAACTTGGTTTCATACAAGCCGGTCAAAGGCTCGGCTGGTTCATCCCTAGTTCCAGACCTCGCAACAAACACCGGTATTCCTAGCAACAGCGCAAAGACCTGGAAGTTTATCTTGCGTGAGGGAATCACATGGGAAGACAAGACGCCGGTAACTTGCGCAGACGTGAAGTACGGCGTATCCCGTGCATTCGCCACCGATGTCATCACCGACGGTCCTCAGTACCTAGTCGGTGCTCTGAAGATTCCTCTTGCCTCCGATGGCAGCTCTGTATACAAGGGTCCATACAAGAAGACCGGCCAAGCCCTCTACGACAAGGCAGTTACTTGCAAGGGCAACACCATCACCTTCAACTTGAACCGCTCGTTTGCTGACTTCAACTACGCACTTACTTACCCAGCAGCATCACCTGTGAAGCAGTCAAAGGACACCGGCGACAAGTACGACATTCGTCCGTTCTCTGATGGTCCTTACAAGATTGCCTCTTACAAGCAAGGCGACGAACTTCACCTAATTCGTAATGCTGCCTGGAAGAAGTCCAGTGACAAGGTACGTACTCCATACCCAGATGACATCGTTGTCCGCTTCGGTCTCTCACAAGACGTTGCAGACCAGATCATGTTGGATAACAGCATTCCAAACACTGTTGACCTAGATGCTCTTCAGACTCCAAACTTGCGTGCATTCTTTGCTGACGCATCTAAGGCCGGTCAGCGTCTCAACGTCTATGACCCATATGTTCGCTATGCAGCGATGAACGTCTCTGCCGGACACATGGACTGCCTCAATATTCGCAAGGCTGTGTTCTTTGCTGTGGACACACAGGCGTTGATCGACCTCTCAGGTGGATCAATCTTCTACGGTGCCCCTGGCGACAACCCGATTAAGCCAGTTCTTGGTCTGGACTATGCCCCAACAAAGGGCAATATCCACGATCCAAACTGGAAGATCGGTGGAAACCCAGACTACGCAAAGACACTATTGGCAGCTGCTAAGACATCCTGTCCAGATACATACGCTCGGGCCACAGACTCAAGCAAGGGCATCTCATGGGATCTTTCCAATACAGCCACCAACCAGAAGGCATCGGTCTTGATTAAGACTGCAATGGATGCTGCTGGAATCAACATGAAGTTCAACTTCATACCTTCAGGACAGTACTACTCCACAGTCATGAACGCCGACAAGCAGGGTGACATTTCAACTGCTGGTTGGGGTGCTGACTGGGCGAACGCTTCAACTGTTATCTACCCATTGTTCGTCAAAGAGGGCGGATTCGACTTGTCGCAGAACTGGACTGACGCTGCATATCCTGCATACAAGGCTAGCGTTATGAAGGCTCTGAACATGACAAATCGTGCCCAGCAGGCAGCAGCCTGGAAGTCATTGGCACAGCAAGCAATGGATCAGTACTGGATCATCCGTCCAGTCTTTAGCAAGGGCCAGCTAGTTTGGGGCTCTAAGGTCGGCGGCGTTTACTTCTGGGAGCCACAGGGAACCTTTGGTTTCGGACAGCTCTACGTAAAGGCCTAAGGTACGAACAGCAAAAGAAAGTAGATAAATAGCGAGTTGAGGGTGGCTCATACAAGAGCCACCCTCAACTACGCCAAATAGGATTTCTAAGATGCGAGCAAGGGGGACCTGATGCTGAAATTTCTAGCCAAGCGCTTGAGCGCGACAATTGTCGTACTCGTGCTGGTCAGCGTTTCCGTCTTTATGATTTTTTCTTTTCTTCCGATCGACCCCGCCCGACTTACGTGCGGAAAAGGTTGCTCAGTCCCGGTTATTGAGGCCAACCGCCATCGTCTTGGTTTGGATGTACCGGTACAGGTTCAGTACGAGCGTTTCGTTAAGGGCTTCTTCACCGGTCGCACCTACGGTGAGGGCGCCGCACAATTTAGTTGCCCTGCCCCTGCATTTGGATATTCGTTTAACCGTCACGAGTGCGTGACCCAGCTTCTCAAAGAGGCATTCCCGGTCACCTTCAGTCTGGCTATCGGTGCCTTCATACTCTGGATACTTCTCGGTGTTTCGTTGGGAATCGTGGCGGCGCGAAAACAGGGGAAATGGCAGGACAAATCGGCAACGGCTTTTGTCTTGGTGGGTATATCTCTGCCTACATTTGTTTCCGGAATCTTGATTTTGATAATGGTCTTGAAACTCGGGTGGATTAACCCGATTGATATGGGTCGATGGGTCTCACCTTTCACAAACCCTGTCGGGTGGCTTAAGAACTTCATATTCCCGTGGATAACTCTTGCTTTGATATTCGCAGCGACCTACACGAGATTTACTCGTGCCAACGTTATCGAGACTTCCAGTGAGGACTACATCCGCACGGCGCGTGCAAAGGGACTCAGTGAGAGCGTCATATTGCGCAAGCACACCTTGAGGGCCGCACTCGCTCCGATCGTGACGATCGCGGGATTGGATTTTGCAGGACTTCTCGGGGGAGCGATTATCACTGAACAGATCTACAACTTGCCTGGTCTTGGGCGATTGTCACTACGTGCAGTTCTTACCGACTATGACCTTCCAACTATTCTTGCAACGACCTTGCTTGCGGCGACTTTCTACGTGGTAGCGAATCTCGTCGTCGATATCTTGTATGCCTACATCGATCCAAGGGTGCGTGTTGGATGAAGCCATTTCTTGAAGTAAAGAACTTAACCGTCTCCTTCCCTACCGAGGATGGGCTCGTCAGGGCGTCAAATGACATCTCCTTCTCTGTCGCCCGCGGTGAGACCTTGGCAGTGGTTGGAGAGTCTGGGTCTGGCAAATCAGTCACCTCTCTGGCAGTTATGGGTCTGCACAATCGCAAGAGTGCGATTATCAACGGCGAAGCGATCTTAAATTTGCCATCGGGCCCTGTCGACACGATTTCGGCGTCTCCTGAAGTTGTCCGCAAGCTTCGCGGCAAGTCCATGGCGATGATTTTCCAAGATCCTATGTCTGCCCTTCACCCGTACTACACCATCGGTGATCAGATATCTGAGGCGTGGAAGTTGTACAACGAAGGCTCAAAAGAGGACGGATTCAAGCGGGCGGTCGAGATGCTAGATCTTGTTGGTATCCCCGCGGCAAGCAAGCGAGTCAGAGAATTTCCGCATCAATTTTCAGGAGGCATGCGCCAGCGCGTGATGATCGCCATGGCTCTGGTTAACAATCCTTCGCTCCTCATCGCCGATGAGCCAACCACCGCCCTCGACGTGACTGTCCAATCCCAGATTCTTCAGTTGCTCCGAGAAATGCAAAAAGAATTCAATATGGCGGTGATTCTCATTACTCACGATCTCGGGGTCGTGGCCGAGGTCGCTGACCGGGCCTGCGTCATGTATGCCGGGAAGATTGTCGAGCAATCCAAAATCGATGAGATCTACTACAAGCCAGATCACCCCTATTCCATCGGATTGCTCAACTCCATTCCACGACTAGATCAAATGGAAGGTCGACGTCTCCAAGCAATTCCAGGGCAGCCTCCATCGTTGATCTCACTTCCAACTGGTTGCGCCTTCCGGGCGCGTTGTACATATTCAGGGCTCGTTCCTAACAATCGATGCGCGACTGAGGTTCCAGATTTGAACGAGAAATTCGCGGGCCACTATTCGCGTTGCCATCTGACCGAAGCGCAGCTGACCGAAGCGCGCACTTCTTTGGGAGTTCAATCATGACCGAGCCAGTACTCAAACTTGAAGGCCTCAAGAAGCATTTCGACACTACTTCCGGCGGATTTTTCAACAAGAAAAAAGGCGTCGTTAAAGCCGTCGATGGTATTGACCTGGAGATATTTCCAGGCGAAACAGTTGGACTTGTCGGTGAATCAGGCTGCGGCAAGACCACTGCCGGTCGCACCGTCTTGAAGCTGTACGAACCATCTGATGGAAAGATCATTTTCCAGGGCCAAGACATCACGCATCTTTCCCGCAAGCAGATGAAGCCTTTGCGCTCCCAGATGCAGATGATCTTTCAAGATCCTTTTGCTTCTCTCAACCCACGTCAGACCGTCGGGTCTTTGATCGGCGCGACCTTTGATATTCAAGGGATCACCCCGCCAGGGGGTGTGAAGAAGGAAGTTGAACGCCTCATGGAGCGCGTTGGCCTCAACCCCGAACACGTCAACCGCTACCCGCACGAGTTTTCAGGTGGCCAACGTCAGAGAATTGGAGTCGCCCGCGCGATTGCCCTAAAGCCAAAACTCATCGTTGCCGATGAGCCGGTATCAGCACTTGATGTCTCGATCCAGGCCCAGGTTGTTAACCTCCTTGACGATCTTCAACAAGAGTTTGGACTGTCCTATCTATTTGTCGCCCACGATCTTTCCGTTGTGCAGCACATCTCCGATCGCGTGGTTGTCATGTACCTCGGCAAAGTGATGGAGCAAGCCGACAAGACCGACCTCTTTGCCCACCCGCGGCATCCGTATACAAAAGCTCTTCTATCTGCGGTTCCCGTGCCCGATCCAATTAAGGGCCGTGCGCGCGAGCGAATCATTTTGCAGGGCGATCTTCCAAGTCCGGTGAATCCGCCTGCTGGGTGCGTTTTTCATACTCGCTGTTGGAAGGTGCAAGACAAGTGCCGCACCGAGGTACCCGAACTTCTTCAGATATCGACTGGCCATCGCATTGCCTGCCATTTTCCAGAACCAGCTTAATACTCTCCAACTCGCTAGCCACTAGGCGCACTTTTCGCCACGTGATGCTGTTCCGCCGTGCCTTGATCCGGGCACGGGCGTGATTCGCACAGAAATAAGACAGGGTTTTCGTAGGGATACGGGATGAATTGGCGGGAATCTGTCACTGCGGAGTAGATCGCGAACTTTGCAGATTCACCTTAATGATCCAATTCGCGGCCGTGAAATGAAATGAACGATCTACGAGGAGGACATATGTCCGGTTCAATGATGGCAAGGCGCCATGTAAGCCGTCGCCTTATAGCTACGACCGCAGCTGCCGCACTTGCTGTTGCTGGGGTCATAGTCGGAATCGCAAGTAGTGCAGATGCCGCCAGTGTGCCAAAGGGTGGAACTTTGTACTTCATCACCCACCAAGAGCAGTTCGATCACATGGATCCGTCCCGTGTCTATACGGGCCGTGACATTGCATTCTTCAACTCATACCTCTACCGCAACTTGGTTTCATACAAGCCGGTCAAAGGCTCGGCTGGCTCATCCCTAGTTCCAGACCTCGCAACAAACACCGGTGTTCCTAGCAACAGCGCAAAGACCTGGAAGTTCACTTTGCGCAGTGGAGTCACATGGGAAGACGGATCTGCAGTGACCTGCGCTGACGTGAAGTACGGTGTATCCCGTGCATTCGCCACTGGCGTCATCACCGACGGTCCTCAGTACCTAGTCGGTGCCCTGAAGATTCCTCTTTCCTCCGATGGAAGTTCCGCATACAAGGGTCCATACAAGAAGACCGGCCAAGCCCTCTACGACAAGGCAGTTACTTGCAAAGGCAACACCATCACCTTCAACCTGAACCGCTCGTTTGCTGACTTCAACTACGCACTTACTTACCCAGCAGCTTCTCCTGTAAAGAAGTCAAAGGACACTGGCGACAAGTACGATCTACGTCCTTACTCCAATGGTCCTTACAAGGTTTCACATTACAAGCAGGGTGATGAGTTGGACTTGGTCCGCAACACAAAGTGGAAGCAGTCCAGCGATAGGGTTCGCACCCCCTACCCAGACAACATCGTTGTCCGCTTCGGTCTCTCACAAGACGTTGCAGACCAGATCATGTTGGACAACAGCATTCCAAACACGGTCGACCTAGATGCACTTAATCCAGCAAACTTGCGTGCATTCTTTGCTGACCCTTCAAAAGCGCATCAGCGACTCAACGTCTTCGACCCATATGTTCGCTATGCAGCGATGAATGTCTCTGCCGGACACATGGACTGTTTGAACATTCGGAAAGCAGTATTTTTTGCATACGATACTCAAGCTTTGATCGACCTCTCAGGTGGATCAATCTTCTATGGTGCCCCTGGTGACAGCCCGGTTAAGCCAGTTCTTGGACTTGACTATGCAAAGACAACTGGAAACATTCACGACCCATCGTGGAATATCAACGGTAATCCAAGTAAGGCGAAGGCGCTTCTCGCCCAAGCCAAGACAGATTGCCCTGCCGCCTACGATAGGGCTACCAACCCTAATAAGGGCCTCTTCTATGATCTTCCAAGCACGTCCACGCAGCAGAAAGCCTCAGTGCTTATCAAAACCGCTATGGATGCAGCAGGAATCGTTATGAAGTTCAACTTCATCCCATCGGGTCAGTTCTACTCCACCGTTCAGAACACGGCCAAGCAAGGTGACATATCGCGCGCTGGTTGGGGCGCTGACTGGGCGAATGCTTCGACGGTTATCTACCCACTCTTCATAAAGGAAGGTGGATTCGACTTGTCTCAGAACTGGGGCGATCCCGCTTATGCGTCCTTCAAGTCCAGTGTCCTCAAGACGCTCGCGATGACAGATCGCAAGGCACAGGCGGCTTCGTGGAAGAAATTGGCTCAAGTTGCGATGAATAACTATTGGATCGTCGGGCCAGTCTTTAGCAAGGGCCAGCTGGTTTGGGGCTCTAAGGTCGGCGGCGTTTACTTCTGGGAGCCACAGGGAACCTTTGGTTTCGGACAGCTCTACGTGAAGGCCTAAAGTTCAAGCAGTATAGGAAAGTAGATAAGTTGCAAATTGAGGGTGGCTCATACAAGAGCCACCCTCAATTTGACCCTTGAAGGTCCGCCACTAAACCCAATAACTGGGATCAGGCGATCGTTCCATCGATAGAGGCAGTTGCCACTCCCACAGTGATGTCGAAGTGAAGAGGTGCTCCAGCTTTAGCATCGCAGCCAATTGCAAACTTGAAGTTGGAGGTAGCTCCGGAAGCAATTGGCTCTGTTGGAGGGCCAGTCACGCCGTTGTCTCCATCAAGTACGTCGGTGCAGGTATTGGTACCTGAACTGGCAGCGAGCGAAATCGTCGCTGGATCGATTGCGGCAGTACCGCTGTTCTTCAGTGTCACGTCAAAGACATTTGCAGCTTGTCCGGGAAGGTAGTTTGAGGCAAAGGTTCCCGGTGAAAACGTCTTCGGTGCCGAAATTGTCAGAGTTACCCCTGCGCCAAGGGCAAGCGGGGATCCGAACCCACCGCTAGCTGTTGGGGCCGCTGAGGTGGTCGGGGCAGCCGTTGCTGTGGCAGTGGAATCCGCTTTTTTGTTTCCGCAACCAGTTAGTACCAGTGCACCAATCACCAAAACTGCAGTCAGGCTCTTTTTCACGAAAGTTCCTTTCGATTCTTTTGGGCGATCCGAATTGTGAGGAACGCTTGAATGGTCAAATCCTAACAGCGCTCTTTAGAAGACCCTGCGATGGACTACCAGATTGTCACCCTGTCTTTGGGCTCCAAGAAGAGCCGATCACTGTTCTTGACCTCAAAGGCTGCGTAAAAGGCATCCATATTTCTCACCACTTGGTTGGTCCTGAACTCATCGGGGGAGTGAGGGTCGGTGGCTATCTGTCGTCGCAGTGCTTCGGGGCGTATCTTGCTCCGCCACGACTGCGCCCACGCATAGAAGAAGCGCTGATCACCCGTTAGAGAATCAATTACGGGCGCAGGAGTGCCGCCTAGAGCCAGTTGGTAGGCCTTGTAAGCGATGCTAAGCCCACCTAGGTCACCAATGTTCTCTCCAACTGTGAGAGCGCCGTTAACGCAAATATCAGGGACTTCGGCAGGGACCAGTGCGTCGTACTGTGCGATCAGAACGCGAGCCCGCTCCTCGAATTCGTCGCGATCTGCTTGCGTCCACCAGTCGTTGAGGTTTCCATCCCCGTCGTACTTGGAGCCTTGGTCGTCAAAGCCGTGACCAATCTCATGGCCGATGACAGCACCAATCGAGCCGTAATTGGCAGCGTCGTCGGCATCTATGTCGAAGAAGGGCGGTTGAAGGATTGCAGCTGGAAAAACGATCTCGTTCATCCCGGGGTTGTAATAGGCATTGACGGTCTGAGGCGTCATGTACCACTCTGTCCGATCCACCGGTGCGCCGATCTTGGCTATTTCAAAATCTCTCGAGAACTGTGCAATTCGCGCCATATTCCCCATGAGATCCGTTGGATCGATGACAAGGCTTGAGTAGTCGCGCCATTTGTCGGGGTAGCCAATCTTCGGGGTGAACTTGTCGAGCTTTTCCAACGCCTTCTCCTTAGTCGGCTGGCTCATCCACTCGAGGTTGGAAATACTGTGGCGGTAGGCCTCGACCAAGTTGCTCACCAACTTCTGCATGGCAGCCTTTGACGTGGAAGGGAAGTGTCTTTCGACATAGACCCGTCCCACGGCCTCCCCAATGGCGCTTTCAACCACTGATACCGCCCGCTTCCATCGGTCACGAAGTTGAGGAGTCCCATTCAGTGTGGTGCCGTAGAAATCGAAATTCTGTTGCACGATGGCGTCGTGTAGATAGGGCGCTGCGCCGCTGATGACCTGCCAGCGAAGCCAGGAGAGCCATTCTTCGCGGTCAAATTGGGAAAGCAGTGTGCCGATGCCTGTGAAGAAATCTGGCTCCCGGACGATGGTGATTTCAAATCCAAGATCGGGAATCTCTCCTGCAGAAAGCCACGTGGCCCAGTCAAAACCAGGCGAGAGTTCTTCTAGTTGAGGACGGGTGAATTTGTTATAGGTCAATGTCGCATCGCGGTCCTTGACTTGATCCCAGTGGTAGCTGGCGATCGCTGTTTCCAGAGAGAGGATTCGCTCGGCCTGAGCCGGGCCGTCATCGATTCCCACCAGTGCAAACATTTTCGCCACATGGGAAAGGAACGCTTCCCGAATCACTTGGTACTGCTCTTCACGGTAGTAAGCCTCATCAGGAAGACTCAGGCCCCCTTGACTCAAGTAGATGATGTTGGAGAGCGAGTCCATATGGTCTGTGTAGATAGCGGCCGAAAAAATCCCACCGAATCCATCTAACTCAAGCTTGCCAAGAACTGTGAGGAAGTCCCCTACGTTGTTGATGGCGTCCACATCTTTCAAGTGGGCCATGATCGGGGCGTAGCCAAGGGCCTGGATTCGAGCGGTGTCCATGAAACTCTTATAGAGATCGCCAATTTTCTGACCCTCGTCGGTGGCGGGGGATCCTTCAATAATCTCGCGCACCTGACGTTCGGCCTGTTCATGGAGTTTGTATCCGACCCCGTCGGAGGCTCGATCGGCTGGAATGACGTGAGTCTCGAGCCACTTGCCGTTGAAGTGGCGAAAGAGGTCATCCTGGACCCTCATATTCGGGTCTATATAAGAGGTGTCGATTCCGCTGTTCATGTGTATCCAATCTCTCGCCCTGCTAGGGACATACTCGCCGATTCTGGAGGTAAAACTAGTTGAACTTTCAACTTATCGCCTACAATGGGACCATGGCACAAAACGCTACCTCACAAGCCCCTAAGTGGCTCAATCCCACCGAAATGAAGGCATGGCGCAGATACATCGTCTCTAGTCGACGCCTCCTGGAGGCCCTGGACACCGACCTGGCAGGTCATGATCTATCCATGGCTGACTATGAAATTCTGGCACAGTTGAGTGATGCCCCGGATCGGCGGATGAGGATGAGTGAATTAGCCGATGTCGCGATGCTCTCGCGCTCGCGGCTTTCCCATCGCATGAAGGTCATGGAAAAGGCCGGATGGATCAAACGTGAATCCTGTCCTAGTGACAAACGAGGAAGTTTTGCAGTGATGACACCTAAGGGGTGGAAAGCCATTGTTGCGGCGGCCCCGGACCATGTTGAGAGCGTTCGCAATCGTTTCATTGACCATCTGTCCAAGGCAGACCAAGTGGCGCTTGCCGCAATTTTCGAAAAGGTCGGTAGCGCGTTACGACAGGACTCTTCCGAGGAGAAATAACCGGACTCCACAGATCTCGCACAATAAAAAAAGACCCGCCACTTTCGTGGCGGGTCTTTTTAATGTCCTTACTTGGCAGCAACTGCCTTCTTGCGACGACGCTTCTTTGGCGCAGCTGCAGGAGCAGCAACAGCCTTTTTAGCGGCGGCCTTCTTGCGACGCTTTGGTGCTGCCTTCTTGGCAACAACCTTCTTAGCGGCGGCCTTCTTGCGCTTTGGTGCTGCTTTCTTAGCAACAACCTTCTTCGCAGCGGCCTTCTTGCGCTTTGGTGCTGCTTTCTTCGCAGCGGCCTTCTTGCGCTTTGGTGCTGCCTTTTTGGCAACAACCTTCTTTGCGGCGGCCTTCTTGCGCTTTGGTGCTGCCTTCTTAACGGCGGCCTTCTTGCGCTTTGGTGCTACTGCTTTCTTAGCAGCGGCCTTCTTGCGATGCTTTGGCGCTACTGCTTTAGCAGCGGCCTTCTTGCGCTTTGGAGCAGATTTCTTAGCTGCAGCCACGTACTTCTCCAATCGGAATGGTCCGATCCGTCACCGGACCTGTTCATGGATAAGCGTGTCAGTAATTGGTGAACAATGCCAGCATTGTGTGGCAAATATTTGAGTGCGTGTCGCGAAATACTTTTTGTACAAATCTGTGCTGTTGCGAAAAATTTTTCCTATCGAAATCGAAATGAGATCAAGTTCAAGGTATTTAAATTTTGAATCTTTCGTTGTTTAACTGCAAACTCGTTGGTTTCGACATCAAATTTCCGAAGTCTTGCCATAAAACTGGCCGGTAAGACCACTTCGAACATGCAGATAAGTCCTCCAGAAGTTACTGAAAAGGACAATGAGGTAGCTGATGCGACGAATGCCTCCCGAAATCGGCTAGTGAGGGGTCCAATTGAGAAAGAAGGCATTCCCTAGGCCCTCAAATTACCCTGCCAGAGATGGCTATTTTTATAGCGGTGCCAGATCAGTTGTGACCCCAGTGATGAACGAAGGTGCCATCAGTGGAAGGTTTGCTCCGGACCTGGAAAAGTTCCATTGAGGACATCCGCAGACCACTCTTGGGTGGCAGCAAGCATTTCGGCGCGAAGGTTTCGGTAGGCCTTTGCGAGTTTTGGCGGATTCTTCGTTATGCCCATCAAGTCCGTCCAGACCAGAACTTGAGCATCACAAGAGCTTCCCGCACCGATTCCTATGGTGGGAATAGTGAGGGCCTTGGTGATGCGCTCGGCTAATTCGCTTGGAACGAGCTCAAGGACAATCGAGAATGCACCAGCTTCCTGCAACGCAAGTGCCGCATCGAAGATCACCTCCGCGTCTTCGCGACCTTGGACCCTGTAGCCGCTCAATTGGTGGATGGATTGTGGTGTAAGGCCCAGGTGACCCATGACAGGGATGCCAGAGTGAGTCAGTTTTGCGACCTGCTCCAATTGGGCGCCTTCAAGTTTGACGGCATGTGCCCCTGCTTCCTTGAAGAAACGGATGGAAGTAGCCAGCGCATGATCCGCTGACGCCTCATACGAACCGAAGGGCAAATCGGCAACTACCAAGGCACGTTTTGAACTTCGGACTACGGCTCGGACTAGTGGGATCATTTCATCGACGGTGACCGGGATGGTGTTCTCTTCGCCAAGAAAATTATTGCCCGCGCTGTCTCCCACCAATAGAACTGGAATGCCGGCCTCGTCAAAGATTCCGGCCGTCATCTGCTCATAGGAAGTGAGCATTGCCCACTTCTCAGAGCGGGTTTTGGCTTGAAGTAAGTCGCGGATAGTTATGCGTCGGTGAGTTGCGCCGCCATAAAGGGATTCAGACATGCCAGACCTCCTGCCTCAAGGCCTGCGAATCAGGTCCCTGGGAATTGCGTACAAAGTCTATCTAGCCAATGGCTTGTAGGCTGGTTCCATGTCAGCTCAACTTCGCTTGGCGCTTGCGCAGATTAATCCGGCCGTGGGTGACCTAAGCGGCAATTGCGCGTTGATCGAAAAGTCAGTGGCCAACGCGGCCGAAGAGGGCGCGCACCTTGTTGTTTTCCCGGAGATGGTAGTAACTGGCTACCCCGTGGAGGACTTGGCGCTTCGCCCAAGTTTTCGAAAGGCTAGCAAGAAGGCGATATCGGATCTTGCCAAGACTGTCCGCGAAAACGGCCATGGTGACCTTGTTTTAGTTGTTGGCTATCTTGATGAGGCCTCAGATTTTGTCAATCGACTTGGAGTCCCTGAGGGGGCTCCGCAGAATGCCGTCGCGGTCATTCACAACGGAGAAGTGAGAGCAACCTACGTAAAGCACCACCTGCCTAATTACGGGGTGTTTGACGAGTTCCGGAATTTCGTTCCAGGTCAATCATCACTTGTGGTTCGCGTCCACGGGGTAGATGTCGGGGTAGCAATCTGTGAAGATATTTGGCAAGAGGGTGGCACGGTTGCAGAACTCAAAGGGCGGACACCCGGGCTGGTGGTGGTTCCAAACGGGAGTCCATACGAGCGCAATAAAGATGACGTTCGATTGGCCCTAGTGCAAAAGCGTGCAAGAGAGATGGACGCACCTGTCGCCTATGTGAATATGACAGGGGGGCAAGATGATCTCGTTTTCGACGGTGACACGATCGTCGTGGGAGCCGAAGGAACCCTCGTTGCACGAGCGCCTCAATTTGAAGACTGCTTGCTAGTTGTTGATCTCGAACTTGACGCCGGAACATCAGATCCAGATCTTGTGATTCAGGACGAGCCCTTGGCCAGGTTCACTCCACGATCTGGTGAAATTTCTCCGCGTCTGGACAACCTCGGAGAAGTCTGGAATGCAATGGTCCTAGGCCTTCGCGATTACGTGAGGAAGAACAACTTCAAGACCGTCGTGATTGCAATATCTGGAGGAATCGATTCTGCGGTTGTTGCGTCAATTGCTGTCGACGCACTAGGTGCAGATTGTGTTTTCGGACTCTCGTTGCCGAGTAGGTTCTCCTCAGATCATTCACTTTCCGACGCTGAAGAACTGGCAGTTAATACCGGCTTGAGTTACAGAGTCGTCGAGATTGAGCCGATGGTCATGGCCTTCTCAGAGTCACTGCACCTCGAGGGAATCGCGCAAGAAAACCTTCAGGCAAGAGTTCGTGGTGTTACATTGATGGGAATTTCGAATCAGGAGGGCCACCTTGTTCTTGCAACCGGCAACAAGAGCGAATTGGCAGTCGGGTATTCAACCCTTTATGGAGATGCAGTTGGAGCCTTTGCCCCGATAAAAGATGTCTACAAGACCGATGTGTGGGCCCTTGCAAAATGGAGGAACGAACAGGCCCGACTTCGAAGTGAAGTCCCTCCAATTCCAGCCCGGTCCATAAGCAAGGAGCCAAGTGCCGAACTGCGCCCTGGCCAGAAAGATACGGATTCGCTGCCTGAATACGATCTTCTTGATGAGGTTCTTCTTCGTTATATCGAAGGCGACGAAGGAGGCTCGGCTCTTATTGCTTCGGGACTGGACGCCGCTCTGGTCACAAGGGTAATTGCGATGGTCGATCGTGCCGAATACAAGAGAAGGCAATACCCTCCTGGACCGAAGGTCTCGTCGCGTGCATTTGGAAAAGATCGACGCTTGCCCATTACCAACTGCTGGAATGAGCGCTCTTTCTAGTTATCCGTCTGCCTACTTGCGAGGTATTCGCATTTGCGTTTTGCCAGCGAGACTGGGCAAATGAGATGAGAATTGAGTTGCTAGCATTGACCCATGTTGGAAATCACTGACTGGTTATTCACGCGTCGGCGTGTCATTGATTTCGGGCGTGCCTGCACTAGCGCTTGCCGTAACTAAAAACTGCTTCACAAAAGTTTTTCGGTTCTGCACGTCCTATAACCACTCAAGGAATAACCAAACAAATCACATTGGAGAAAAATGAAGCTTTACAACAACATCACCGAGGTCGTCGGCAATACTCCTCTAGTTCGTTTGAATCGAATTACCGATGGCGCGGCCGCAAATGTTTACGCGAAATTGGAGTTCTACAACCCAACGGCGTCGGTCAAGGACCGCATTGGAATTTCGATGGTAGATGCCGCCGAAAGCAACGGTCAGTTGAAATCCGGAGGCACCATCGTTGAGGCAACATCTGGCAACACCGGTATTGCTCTTGCAATGGTAGGAGCTGCGCGCGGGTACAAGGTGGTTCTTACCATGCCAGATTCAATGTCCAAAGAGCGCAGGATGCTTCTTCGTGCATTTGGTGCCGAACTCGTACTTACTCCAGCATCTGAAGGCATGCGCGGTGCGATTGCAAAGGCGGAGGAACTTGGCGCCCAGGAAGGTGCAGTACTGGTTCGCCAGTTTGAGAACGAGGCAAATGTGCAGATTCACCGTGAGACCACCGCTGAAGAGATCTGGCGCGATACTGATGGAACGGTGGCCGCGGTGGTCGCCGGTGTTGGCACGGGTGGAACCATCACCGGGGTCGGACAGGTCCTCAAAGAGAGGAATCCCAACATCAAGATATTTGCAGTCGAGCCCGCTGCATCGGCTCTTCTCACCGGCGGCACACCTGGAGGCCATCCCATCCAAGGGATCGGAGCAAATTTCATTCCTAATATCTTGGACACCAAGATCTACGACGAAGTCTTTGACGTAACCGCAGATGATGCCCTCGCTTATGCCAGACGCGCTGCGGCAGAAGAAGGAATCCTCACGGGGATTTCATCAGGGGCGGCCATCTGGGCTGCATCTCAGGTCGCGAAGAGGCCAGAGTTTGCGGGAAAGAATATTGTCGTGATCGTTCCGTCCTTCGGTGAGCGTTATCTTTCAACGATCTTGTACAAGGATTTGGCGGAATGAATATGGCTCTCAATATCAGGGAAGACCTTGATACGGCTCTGGCGCGCGACCCCGCAGCGAGAAGTCGTCTTGAGATCCTTCTTGCCTATCCGGGTATTCATGCGGTGTGGGCTCACCGGATGGCGCATTGGCTCTGGATCCATAATTTCAGATTGATTGCACGGGTGTGGTCCAATTTCACCCGCACGGCCACTGGCATCGAGATTCACCCGGGTGCCAGGATCGGCCGCCGCTTCTTCATCGATCACGGCATGGGCGTGGTCATTGGTGAGACGGCGGTGATCGGTGATGACGTATTGATGTACCACGATGTCACATTGGGGGCACGCTCTTATAAGAAGGGCAAACGACATCCGACCATAGGCGATGGAGTCGTCCTTGGTGCGGGCGCCCGTGTGATCGGTGATGTGACCGTCGGAGCAGGGGCTGTTATTGGAGCAAACGTGCTCATCACCAGGGACGTGGCTGAGCGCGCCAATCTAGATTCCTCGGAATTCTTCGTCATTTAGGTCTTTCATTGATCTTGTTAACACAGTTGTAATGAAGGCTTGAAACGATGTTCCCATGAACGGTGGTTCACCAGTAGGCAAGCAGGAGGAGTTCGTCCTTCGAACTATCGAAGAGCGCAATATTCGCTTCGTCCGTCTGTGGTTCACCGACGTACTTGGATTTCTAAAATCCGTCGCGATCGCGCCTGCCGAATTGGAAAATGCTTTTGAAGAGGGCATCGGATTCGACGGCTCGGCGATTGAAGGCTTTGCCCGTGTGAGCGAGTCTGACATGTTGGCAAAACCAGACCCGAGTACATTCTCAGTTTTGCCTTGGCGGACAGAAGCACCAGGTGCTGCACGTATGTTCTGCGACATTGTCATGCCCGATGGAAGTGCCTCGTTGGCAGACCCTCGCCATGTGCTGCGTCGCACGCTCAACAAGGCCGCGTCAATGGGCTACACCTGTTACACGCATCCGGAAATTGAGTTCTTTCTATTTAAAGATCGACCAGAGCCTGGCAAGAAACCAGAGCCTGTTGATTCTGGCGGATACTTCGATCAGACCCCCGCGGTGGTGGGGCATGACTTCCGTCGACAGGCGATCACCATTCTTGAAGCAATGGGTATCAGCGTGGAATTCAGCCATCACGAGGGTGCTCCCGGACAACAGGAAATCGATCTTCGTTACGCGGATGCATTGAGCACGGCCGATAACATCATGACGTTTCGGCACGTGGTGAAGGAAGTCGCACTGGACCAAGGCTTTTATGCCTCATTCATGCCAAAACCTTTCGCGGATCACCCTGGATCAGGAATGCACACCCACGTCTCCCTCTTTGAGGGCGAGAGCAATGCCTTCTACGACGTAAAGGATGAGTACAACTTGTCGAAAGTCGGGCGATCCTTTATCGCGGGTCTCCTTAGGCACGCACCGGAAATTACCGCAATTACCAATCAATGGGTGAACTCGTACAAGCGACTTCATGGAGGGGGCGAGGCTCCTGCTTTTGCCAACTGGGGAAGGAGCAATCGCGGCGCCCTTGTTCGGGTGCCTATGTACAAACCCAAAAAGGAAAATTCTACGCGAATCGAATTTCGTTCTCCGGATTCTGCATGCAATCCGTATCTTGCATATGCAGTGATGCTATCTGCCGGTTTGAAGGGGGTCGCCGAGGAGTATCCACTGCCCGAATCAAGTGAGACGGTTGCCCTTCCGAGCAATCTCCACGAGGCGATTATTGCTATGGAAGGCAGCGAACTTGTTCGTGAGACCTTGGGGGAGCACGTATTTGAATACGTCCTGCGGAACAAGCGTGCCGAGTGGAATGACTACCGCCATCAAGTGAGTGCCTACGAACTGGATAGATACTTACCAATTCTCTAGTAATCAGAAATACTTGGGCCATGGACATTTCCCACACCGATGCGCTGACAGTGTTGATGGATTCAGCAAATCGTCTGGCAACAACGGCCAGTGAATCCACCCGTTCCGATGAAGGTTGGACGCCAGCAACGATCCTCGGCCACGTGAGCGATGTAGATGAGCAGGTCTGGCACGCTCGCATCCACCTCATGGTCGATGCCCTACACAAGGGTCTTCCGATGCCGTCGCTGGTGTGGTGGGAGCCAGATGCTCATGCCACCGAGTTGAAATACAGGGATTACTCCATTGAGAAGGCAATCGCCCGCTTGTATGCGTCGAGGGCTGCGATCATCGAAACTTTGAGCAACCTTTCTGAGGAAGATTGGGGGGCTTCGGCATTGCACGATACCTTCGGAACGCTCACGGTCGCACTTCTACCTGAGAAGATTCTCTTGCACGACGAAGAGCACCTCGAAAGCCTTCGATGAAATACATTGCTTGATGAGGGGCGAAGACAAGAAGAACACACTGCTCCTAGGTCGGGCGGACTGGCATTTCCGAGCAAATGCTTTGGTGATTGCCTATCTTTTGGCAGCACTCGTATCGGGCATTTTCCAAGAGGGAAGTGACGGCGGGACTCCGGCTTGGCTTACCGTTCACCTCTTGCTTCTTGGCGCAGTAACAAACGCAATCGTCACGTGGAGCGATCACTTTGTCAGCGCCCTTCTCTGGGCACGGTCCCAGAATCGCACTCGACAGATGACGGTGATTACTCTGCTCAACTTCGGAATAATCGGCGTGCTCTTCTCGGTTTCCCTGCACATCCAATGGATGGTATTCACGAGTGCGGGTTTGGTTGGTGGCGTTGTCGTCTATTACCTGAGTGGCATCGCAAATCTCATCAAGAAATCGCTCAATAAGAAATTCAAGGGCGTCATTGCCTTCTACCAATTCGCAGGGCTCATGATTTTAATTGGCGTGATCTTGGGGGCAGTGGATGCATCGAAGAGCGATGAGGATGTGTGGCAGGCACGAATCACTCTTGCTCACCTACATGCAAATCTTCTTGGTTGGATTGGGCTCACGATCATCGGGACGCTGGTCACACTCTGGCCGACAGTGTTGAGAACACAGATGCATCCAGATGCGATTTCGCGAGCGAAGCTGGGACTGAAATTCCTCGTCGTCGGAGTTCTGGCTTCGATTCTTGGCTCTCTTGGTGATCAACCGTGGATACTGTCGGCCAGCATCTTTGCTTACTTGGTCGGAGCAGTAATCACCTTGCTTCCTTCGGCCCTTTTGTTGCGAAGACGAATTCCAGATCGTTCTAGTTCGTGGATGATGTTGACTGGGTCAATTGGACTGTCAATCTTGTTGATCGGCGACGCTTGTCTTGCCCTAACGCAACGAGAGTCAGAGAGGATTCTTTCCTCGCTTGAAAGCCACCTGCTCTTGGTCTTCACGCTCTGGTTGTTGCCCATTTTGCTCGGTGCGCTGACCTACTTACTTCCCGTGGTGCTAGGTCGGGGTCCGCTTTCTAATCGTAAACTTGAATCTGTCCTCAATTTCGGATGGCAGTGGAGGATCCTGCTCTTGCCTCTTTCATCTCTCTTTCAGATACTCCCTGATACGTTCCACATGGTGGGTCGCCTAGTTGCCGCCTTCGCGCTGGGGATTTTCCTCGTACTTGCACTGGTTGCCATGCGTAAAGCGCGTTCGTTTACCACTTCGTTATAAACGGTCCTTCTAAAAGCGAAGGCGTACCCTTAGGATCTGCCAGATGGAAAGAGGCGATAGCGTGAATACGATTTTGGATGCAATTGGAAATACTCCTTTGATTCAGATTGAAGGCATCTGGGTGAAGATGGAGTACTTGAATCCGTCAGGTTCAATCAAGGCGCGCATCGCCAAGTACATCATCGAGCGTGCTGAGCACGAGGGTTTACTCCAACCGGGTGACACGATTGTCGAGGCATCCAGTGGAAACACCGGAAATGCGATGAGCATGGTTGCAGCGGTCAAGGGATACAAAATGCTTGTCATCATGCCCAATGGCATGAGTCCCGAGCGCACTGCTATCTCGCGCGCTTTCGGCGCCGAGGTTCATACCATCGGCGACTTCCATGTAAATGATGCCCTTGCCGAAGCGCGCCGTCGTGGATCTCTACCTGGGTTCTTTGCTCCACAGCAGTTCGATAATGAATGGAACGTCGACGAAAACCGCGAATGGCTTGGTCAAGAAATTTTGCGACAAATGCCCGTGAAACCCGACCTCGTCATTGGTGGTATCGGCACAGGTGGAACCATAATCGGCGTCGGCCAAGCCCTCAAAGCATCAAATCCAGAGTGCAAAGTAATCGCCCTTGAGCCCGCTGAGTCATGCACGATCCTCTGCGGCGAGGTTGCCAAGCACCTGATCGAGGGAATCGCAGACGGGTTTGTCCCTGGAATCATCGCCCGACACCGCGAGTCAATTGACGGCTTCGTTGATGTGCACTCGGATGAGGCCATCGTCGAAATGCGCAGACTTGCGAGTGTCCACGGGCTATTCGTCGGCCCTTCATCGGGAGCACACATGATCGCCGCAAAGAAGCTTAAAGAGGAGTACGGCGTTGAGAATGTAGTCACCTTCTTCTGCGACGAGGGCGAGAAATACATCTCGGATTACTGGCTTTAGTTCATGTAGCATGATTGCATGCCAGCGCCGGCAATCTCCCTACAAGGTCTGACGAAATACTACGGACGCGACCTCGGCGTTGCCGACGTTACCTTTGATGTATTTCCAGGTGAAGTAATCGGCTTCCTCGGTCCTAACGGTGCAGGTAAAACGACGACGATGAGATCCCTCGTGGGACTGTTGAACATCACTTCCGGGCGCGCGCAGATTCTCGGACAAGAAGTAAGCGTTTCCGCTTCCGCACAAAGGGCAAAAATTGGTTATCTACCCGGTGCCCCTGCTCTCTACAAGAATCTCACAGCTTTGGATCATCTGGAGTTCCTAGCCAGAATGCGAAGAGTCAATTGCACTGACCAGATCCTTTCAATGGCGCAGAGGTTCGACCTTGATTTGGGTCGAAAGATCCATGAACTGTCGAAAGGCAATCAGCAGAAGGTCGCGGTAATCCAGGCATTCATGCACAGACCCGAGGTATTGATTCTGGATGAACCGACGTCCGGTTTGGATCCAATAGTCCAGCGCGAATTCAGCGCGATTGTGGATGACATGCAAGCGAGGGGCAGCGCGATCTTGCTTTCCTCCCACGTCCTTAGTGAGGTTGAGCATCTTGCCGACCGTGTGGTGATTGTCAATGCTGGTAAGCAAGTACTGGTTGAGGAAATCACAAAATTGAAGGCAAAGACCGTGCGCACCATCGATCTCTATTTCGCAGCGCCAGTGGGCGAACAAATCTTTGAAGGAATCAGCGGAGTCAAGGATCTACGGATCTACGGAAATCGCGTCTCGTGCACCGTTGTGGGTGCGGAAAATGCCCTGCTTCGTTGTGCCGTGGACAACGGCCTTGAGAGTGTGCAGACCCACGAGTCCAGCCTTGATGACATCTTCTTCACACTTGTCTCAGGAGGTGACGCAAATGGTCTTGCTTCTTAAGACAGCGCGTGATCACTGGCGCAGTTACTTGATCTGGACCCTCGGCCTGCTTGCCATGGTGGGAGTTCAATTGTCGGTTTATCCGACGGTGAGATCCTCGGCCGCCGGTCTCTCGACATTTCTAGACAATTATCCGGAGGCACTTAAACAGATATTTCGGATGGAGGACTACACCTCGGGCGCGGGATTTCTTTCGACCGAACTTTTCAGCATGATGTTGCCGCTTATTTTCATCTCCATTGGCGCAAGCTGGGGGGCAAATGCCTCAGCACAGGAGGAGGAGCGCCGTACTGCCGACATTCTTCTGACTCTTCCCATATCGCGCGTGAGAATACTTTCCATAAAGATCACTACAGCGATACTTTCGCAAGTTTTGTTAGCTACGACTTTGGTGCTTTCGTTGGCGATTGGGATTCGCTTCGTCGATCTGTCGTTGGGAACGACAAAGATCATTGCCGGTGCGCTAACGGGGGCGCTCTTAGGGATTCTCTTCAACGCCGTGGCAACGTTTCTGGGGGCGGCATGGGGCAAGAGGTCTATCGCGCTGGGTGGCGCCATCGGCTTAGCTATTGCGGGGTTCCTGTTCTTTTCGCTTGCACCTCTCGTGGATACCTTCGAGCGAATTACTCCCATTAATCCGTTTCAGTGGACGCTCGGAAGTCGACCTCTCTTTGAGGGAATCGATGTCGGATACACAATGTTTTCACTGGTCTTGGCCTTGGCGTTATACGTGGCCTCCCTGGTGGTGTTCAGACGACGGGACATTCAAACCTAGGGAAGAGATAGTTTCTTTAGAGCGTCTCCAGAAACGCGGAAAACAGTCCACTCATCCATGGGGACGGCACCTATGGATTTATAGAACTCTATGGACGGCTCGTTCCAGTCAAGGACCCACCATTGCAGTCGTTCGTATTCCCGATCAACGCATATTTTCGCGAGTTCTTTCAATAAGGCCATCCCGTGTCCGTGGCCACGCTCCTCCGGAACGACGTAAAGATCTTCAAGGTACATGCCGTGTTTGCCAAGCCAGGTTGAGTAATTGAGATGCCATACGGCGATTCCCACGACTCTTTCATCCTGTGTGGCGACGTGACAGAAGACCTGGGGGGTTTGGCAGAAGAACGAAGTCATCAAGTCATCCTCCGTCGCCACAACCTCGTCTAGCGCCTTTTCGTATTCCGCCAGCCCTCGAATCAACGCAAGGATTGCGGGAATATCGCTTGGGATTGCGGTCCGAATAGTCTTTTTCACTACAGGGAGCCTAGCAATTGCTTACGTTCTCTGACGAGCAGACCTGATCGCTTGAAGGCTTCAATTGTTATCACACTGTCAATGCGTTGAATCTGATGTGACCATGCCTGCTTCTCAAAAAGAAAATCATTGAGTTCGCCTTTGGATGCGAGGGCCACTTGAGTCAACAATTGGAATTCACCTGATATTGCAGTGAGATAGCGAATTCGGTGGTCCTTCAACAACGCCTGCGTTGCTTCAGGCACATTGTCTGGTGAAGTCTGAATCCACACCCAGCATTCAATAGGGAATCCGATATCAGATGGCTCGACAACTGCATGGATGGAAAGAGCACCTGATTCGATGAGGTTGGTGGTTCGGCGACGGGCCGTCGCCTCTGAAAGCCCACAGCTTCTTGCGAGTTGGTCAAATGTTGCGCGCCCGTTGAGCGCAAGGGTGTCCAAGATTGTCTTGTCTTCACGGTTCAACTCCGCCGGCTCTTTGTTCACTACGGCGCGGGCGGCTAGCAACTTCTTCCGCTCGACCGCCGAGAGAAGTCCGGGATTCCACTCGGCAGCCGTTCGATAATATTTAAGGCACTCAAAGGTTTTCACTTTTACAACGCCCGGAATTCCCGGAATTTGATTGAGTATGAGATCGGTAGGCCTGTTCCGGTCATAGAAGACTTCTGCAATGCAAAGATTTGCCCCGGAAGTTAAGTACACGAAAATCGACTCAGGCAGTGTGGCGAGGGCTCTGGCAACAATCCGATTGGCGCCTGGGGAACACTCGATGCTCACAATGACCGTGCCTTTCTTGCGAACGCGATCGTTCTCCGACAGCCCAGTCACTTGAATGACTCCGGAGTTGAGAAGTTCCTGACCGCGGCGTGAGACGGTGCGCTCTGGGAGATTGAGCACCTCGGCCACCCATTTGAATGAGGCTCTACCGTCCACTTGCAAAACGCCAATAATGCGCCGATCGATCTCGTCTAGAACTGTTTCCATGCCATAAGTTTGGCGATTTCCGTCATCTTCCGTCAACCCTTGCCCACAATGGCGTTATGTGTCTACCTTTGCCCACCAAGTACGAGTTCTAGCCAAAAAAGGCGGGCACATGAATTCTCGAAACGTCGACTCACAGCTTCGGATACGTGATGTCTCCAAGACCTTTATCGATCCCAAGGGCCGCGAGGTACAAGCCCTGAAAGATGTCACCTTGGATATAGCCCATGGGGAATTCGTCGTGCTCCTCGGTCCCTCAGGCTGTGGCAAGACCACCCTCCTGCGGTCCATTGCCGGTTTTGAAGAAATTGACTCTGGGTCCATATCCCTTGGGCAGGTACGCCTTGATCAGATGCCGGCAAACAAGCGGCCTGTAAACACCGTCTTTCAGAGCTATGCACTCTTTCCGCATATGAGCGTTGAAGAAAATGTGGCTTTTGGCCTTGAATGCGAGGGGCTACCCCGTCCAGAGATCAAGGCAAGAGTCTCTGAGATGCTCAATCTTGTTCATCTGTCCGACTTGGCCGACCGCAAGCCACATCAGATGTCGGGCGGGCAGCAACAAAGAGCCGCGCTGGCACGGGCACTGGCCAAAAAACCGCAAGTACTTCTCCTTGACGAGCCATTGGCCGCCCTTGATCTCAAACTCCGAAGAACGATGCAGAGCGAATTGAAGCGAATTCATCGCGCGACGGGCACGACATTTCTCTTTGTCACCCATGATCAGAATGAGGCAATGGCACTTGGAGATCGGATCGCCGTATTCTCGCAAGGCCGTCTACGCCAATGTGGAACACCCGCTGAAGTGTATGAAAACCCGGCCGATGAGTTCGTCGCCTCATTTATTGGTGAGTCAACGACCTTCACCGGTCCCGTTAGGGGCGGAGTTCTGGAGTGCGAAGAACTGACATTCCCCCTTCGTCCTAACGAACCTACATCCTCTACAAGAACGCAAATCATCGTTCGTCCCGAGGCATTTTCATTTGCTTCCACTGGATATCGATGTGGTGATGTTTCTATCGAAGAGACGACCTACAGCGGAGATGCAATCGAAGTTGTTGCAGCTCTTCGATCCGGAAAACAAATCAAGATTCAATCACCGGTTGAGACATTGGGTGCACTCGCAATCGGCTCGCAGCACAGTTTGTATGTCGATCCCCTTCGTGTCCGTGTTTTGCACGGCGTTGTAGATGATATGACATGAGACGCAAGAGTCCGTATGGCTCAACAAGGGTTGCATACCCTGCGTTGAGCATGGGGTTGATCCTCATCGGCGCTCCTCTTCTTGTTGTCACTCTCTATTCGTTTCTCAAAAGAGGATCTTTTGGTTCCGGAGTTGTTTACAAATTCACCACCGAGGCTTATTCATCAATTCTTATTCAGACTAACTTGGTGGGCGAACACAGCCTTAACACCGCCTATCTTTCGATAATCTGGCGGTCCGTAGTGCTAGCCACGACTGTCACTCTCATCTGTCTTCTCATTGGAATTCCAACCGCCATATGGATTGCCCTTCAGAAGAAGTCGCTGCAAAGAATCCTGATCGTTCTTGTAACTATTCCGTTCTGGGTTAACGTTCTCGCGCGTACTTATGCGTGGATGTTGCTACTCGCCGACAAGGGTCTTGTCAGTCAATTAGGTGGTCCCACGCTGCTGTACACCAACTGGGCCACGCTCATCGGTCTCACGTACGCGTTCTTGCCATTCATGGTCTTGCCAGTTTATGCGGTGGCCGAGAAGTTGGACTTTCGCACTCTCGAAGCTGGCTTTGATCTAGGCGCCTCTGGTTGGCGAGTGCTCCTTAAGGTCCTACTTCCAGCTCTCAAATTCGGAATTCTCGCGGGTATTGCAGTTGTTTTCATTCCGGCTCTTGGCGCCTACGTCCAACCAAGTCTTCTGGGTGGAAATAAATCGATGCTCATCGGAAGTTTAATCAACGATCAATTTGGTGAATCAAGAAACTGGCCAGTGGGTTCAGCACTTGCCGTCTTGTTGCTCTTCATGACCATCTTTGCCCTAGGGGCTTTCAAGTTCCGAGCGCGTCTTGGGCGCGCCAATGACTTTTCCCAAGACGTAAGCGGTGCCGAATGAAAAGAGGTGTTGATGTGAGGCGCCAGATTCCTAGCGTGACGTCGATAGGCATCTTTGCAATCGCCTTCCTCTATTTGCCGTTGATGACCGTTCTTCTTTTTTCGTTCAACAGTTCCGAGGACGCCACAGTGTGGGGTGGCTTTTCGACAAAATGGTATTCAACAGTGCTTCACAATTCTGACCTCATAAGAGCCGCCAAATTCTCACTTTCGCTGGCCGTACCAAGTGCGGTTCTTGCCTCTCTCTTCGCCGCGGGATTGGCTATTGGTATCGGGGTTATGCAATCTCGTCGAATGATCTTCTTGCAGATGCTCGTGAATGCCCCTCTCATACTTCCGGAGATCGTTACCGCGGTCGGAACACTCGCCTTCTTTTCTGCGGTGAAGATTCCTCTCAATTTCACATCCCTACTCGCAGCTCACGTCGCTCTCTGCATTCCTTTTGCATTCCTGCCGATACGTTCGCGTCTTCGTGACCTGAATCCATCGATATTCGAAGCCGCTGAAGATCTTGGTGCAACGTCGAATCGCGTGATGGTCAAGATAACGGCGCCCTTGATAATTCCAGCGGTCCTTTCGGCCATGCTACTGACCTTCATTATCAGCATGGATGATTTCCTTACATCGATGTTTCTTTCGGGACCAAGCACTACGACACTTCCGCTTTATATTTTCGGACTCCTCAAATTGGGAGTTAGCCCAGAGGTAAACGTGATTTCCGCACTTCTGTTAGTGATCCCAACCGTGGGATTGCTTTTGTCGGTCGTGTGGATAAGGAAGAGAGGAAAATAGTATGAACACAAAGAAGACGCTCCGCAGACTATCGAAACGTCTGCAGAGGCGCTCACTTGTCATCGCTGCGGTCATTACCTCCTTGATCGCAGTAGTTGTAAGTCCTATCGCCACTGCGGCGGGTACCTTCCCTACCAAGCCAGTCGGCACAGAGCTCAACTTGTATAACTGGAGCAATTACATTGATCCAGCCCTGCTCACCCGCTTCACTGCGGAAACGGGCATCAAGGTGAATCTCGGTGTCTACGACAGCAATGCTTCGATGCTCGCCAAACTTGAGGCTGGCGCCCGCGGGTACGACATCATTGTTCCAACCGACTACATGGTGCAAGTCATGAAGGCAAAGCAACTGCTTGTGCGAATTAATGCGAAGTCATTCCCGAATGCAGTCAACTTGAAGAAAGAGTTCAAGAATCCGTATTTTGATTTGAATCGTTGGTACACAGTTCCATACCTTCATGGAACAACCGGGTTCGCCTATTTGAAGGGGAAAGTCGATCCAGCCCCTACCTCGTGGAAAGAGTTCTACGCGGCACTTCCAAAGTACTCTGGGAAAACTACGCTGTTCGACGACAAGAAAGAGGTTATCGATTCAGCGCTTCGTGCAACGGGGTCAAAACCTTGTACGAGCAGTCCGGCGAGATTGCAGAAGGCCCTTGATCTTCTCAAATCCATCAAGCCAAATCTCAATACACTTGCTTCATCAGGCAACATTGGTCGACTTTCCTCCGGTACTTCAGTCCTGTTGATGATGTACAACGGCGCAACCTACCGAGCAAAGGTGGCCAATCCGGATGTTGTTTATGTATATCCAAGCGATGGCATGCCGTTGTGGCAGGACAACTTTGCGATCCCCGTTGGGGCAAAGAACATCGTCAACGCAAAGATCTTCCTTAACTGGATGATGAATCCGAAAAATGCAGGTCAGGCATCGGTTTATGCCGGTTATAACAACGCGGTTTCTGGCTCGGACAAGTATCTCTCCGCAGCAATGCAGAGCGATCCTGCAATCAATCCAACTGCTGAGCAACTAAGTCGCGCGGTGGCAATGGCTCCGTGTTCGACTGCAGTAAATGACCTATACAGCAAAATCTGGGTTTCATTTAAGGGTTAGTCATTGTCGGTGAATAGCACCACCTGCCTATGGGTGGTGCTATTCACCGCGATTGTCCTTGACTCGACCAGCAAGCACTTTCCTTTGGAATTATTAAGAATGGATTATGACGTGGAGCCCTTTGTAAGGAAATTCGGCTTTGAGAGGTCTGAAGTGACCCTTGAAAATTGGAAAGATTATCCTTACAGCACGTGGTCTTTGCAGCACGTATCTGAACTCATTCCCATCGCCACAATCGAGGGCTCGTCATCGGCGGCAATGGCCCGTGACATCGACCAAGGACTCCTGCACCTTTCTTCTGATGATTCCGACCAAGGTGAGCGGATCTGTGATTTCCTTGATCGTTCGTACACGGATGCGTTTCTAGTTACTCACAAAGGCAAAGTTGTAGGTGAGTACTTCGCGAATGGAATGAGTGCAGATACCCCGCATTTAGTCTTCTCCGTCAGCAAGTCCATCGCTGGACTTCTAGCAGGCGCGGTTGTGAAGAATTTCGGCCTCGGTCCCGATTCGAAAGTCACGGAATACCTTCCAGAAGCGAAAGAAAGTGCATATGCCGATTGCACGGTGCGCGATCTTCTTGACATGCAAGTGAGCGTCGACTTTGAAGAGACGTACGAAAGCAAAGAGGGTCTCTACGCGAGGTATCGAAGGTCCATGCTCTGGATGCCCGCTGGCGCCGAGGAGCAATTCTCACGAGAGGATCTGGCTTCTTATGTGCTTTCACTTCCGAAAGGCAAAGGAGACCATGGAAGGATATTTTCTTATCGCTCCCCGAACACAGATGTTCTTGGGCTTGTACTGGAGAAGGTATCTGGAATTCGCTATCCAGATCTTCTTTCAAGATTCCTTTGGAAGCCGATTGGGGCCGAAACGGCAACAATTACCGTAGACAATTTGGGAGCTAGTCGGGTCGCCGGGGGCATTTCATGCACGGTTCAGGACTTGGCAATTGTCGGGGGTCTATTGAATTCAGGAGGCATAGCGAAGGGCCTCCAAGTAATTCCAGGTGATTGGATTGCAGACATCATTAAGGGTGGAGATATCTCTGCATGGAAAGCAGGCGACTTTGCACGACTATTCCCGGCGGGTAGTTATCGCAATCAGTGGTATTCCCTTGGCGATGGATCGCTCTGCGCGATCGGAATCCACGGACAATGGCTTTACGCCAATCCCAGGCAAGAAATCGTCATCGTGAGGATGTCGAGTCAACCGGCCCCCGATGACGACGAACTCGATACGAAAATCGTGGAGATCTTTGCCGTGATTTCGCGGTATTTGGGGCAATAGGAGACCAAGTTGCTCATTCTTGGCCTCCACGGCTACCCTTCATCCATGAATTCGCGCAGTTTGCTCCTTCGCTGCCGTGGCGGGGTCCTCTAACCGGTCCCCTCGTCGCGGGGTTTTGTCACACCGGTAAAACCCACCCCCCGCGAATTATTTAAGGAGCCAGCCCCAAATGAATTTCCCCCAGCAAGTCCCAAGTTCCATGGCCTATAAGAGGTACTCCTCTTTCATTCCGATTGATTTGCCCGATCGCACGTGGCCATCGAAGCAGATGACCAAGGCACCTAAGTGGTGCTCGGTTGACCTGCGAGACGGCAACCAAGCTCTGATCGATCCGATGGACACACCTCGCAAATTAGCCCTGTTCAATCTCTTGGTATCAATGGGATACAAGGAAATTGAGGTTGGCTTTCCCAGTGCGAGTCAGACCGATTTTGATTTTGTCCGCAAGATCATTGAAGAAGATCTGATTCCAGATGATGTGATCATCCAAGTCCTTACCCAGGCACGCGAGCCTTTGATCCGCCGAACATACGAATCCTTGAAAGGCGCAAAACAGGCGGTAGTTCACCTCTACAACTCCACGTCAGCCCTTCAGCGCCGGGTCGTTTTCGGACAGGATAAAGAGGGAATCAAGAAGATAGCCACTGATGCTGCAGAGATCTGCCTGTCCTTGGTCGACACGGTTCCTGGCACCAGCATTTCATTTGAATATTCCCCGGAGTCCTATACCGGCACTGAACTTGAGTACGCACTTGAGGTTTGCAACGCCGTCAACGATATTTGGAGACCGACTCCAAGTTGGAAGACAATTCTCAATCTGCCGGCAACTGTCGAAATGGCAACACCGAATGTCTACGCGGACTCGATCGAGTGGATGCACCGAAACCTTTCATATCGAGATAGCGTCGTTTTAAGCCTTCATCCGCACAATGATCGAGGTACTGGGGTTGCGGCTGCAGAACTTGGTTACCTTGCCGGTGCTGATCGAATCGAAGGAACTTTATTTGGAAACGGCGAGCGCACCGGCAACGTCTGTCTCGTCACTTTGGGCATGAACATGGTGAGCCACGGAATCGATCCCATGATTGATTTCTCCAATATCGATGAAATCCGCCGCACTGTCGAATACGCCAATCAATTACGCGTCCCCGAGCGCCATCCGTATGGCGGAGATCTTGTCTTCACCGCTTTCTCCGGTTCACACCAGGATGCAATCAAGAAGGGCCTTGAACATCTTGAGAAAGATGCCAAGGCTGCGGGAGTCCTTGTAAAAGACTTCACCTGGGCGGTTCCGTATTTGCCTATTGATCCTAAAGATATTGGTCGCTCGTATGAGGCTGTCATCCGCGTTAACAGTCAATCCGGCAAGGGCGGAGTTGCTTATGTGATGAAGCACGAGCATCACTTAGATCTTCCGAGAAGGCTGCAGATCGAATTCAGCAAAGTTGTTCAGGCCAAGACTGAAGCCGAAGGCGGAGAAGTACTACCTGAGGACATGTGGCGCATCTTTGAAGATGAGTATCTTCCTACGGATTCAGCCCCGTGGGGACGTTTTCGTCTGAGGGGTCTTTCCCAAGCTTCTATCCTCGATGAGGACGTGCATTTGACCGTTTCGATATCCGACCGCGGCGAAATGCGCGAACTCACCGGCCAAGGCAACGGGCCGATCGCGGCCTTCCTTGCGATCTTGCAGGATTACGGCGTGGACGTAAGGGTGCTGGATTATTACCAGCACGCATTGTCCGAAGGCGGCGACGCCAGTTCTGCTGCTTACTTGGAATGCGCAATTAACGGCGACGTCTTCTGGGGTGTTGGAATCGATCCAAACACGACCACCGCCTCGCTAAAAGCGGTTATTTCCGCCATAAATCGCGCGATCCGATAAGGACTGCCATTACGGTTAGTCCATGAGCCTCTACCGTGACCAAGCGGTTGTCATTCGAACCCAGAAACTGGGCGAGGCCGATCGCATCATTACGATGCTTACTCGCGAGCATGGACGTATCCGTTGCGTGGCAAAGGGTGTTCGTCGGACCAAGTCGAAGTTCGGTGCACGGCTAGAGCCGGGCAGCCACATCGATGTTCAACTTTTCATTGGCAAGACTTTTGACACCGTAACCCAGGTTGAGGCAATTGAGAATTTCGGTGACGAGCTTTCACGTGATTACCGACGGTGGACAATTTCATCGGCGATCTTGGAAACTGCAGAGAGGTTTACATCGCAAGAACGTGAACCCGCCTTGCAAGAGTATCAACTTGTAGTCGGCGCCCTTAGGGCGTTGGCAGAGGCTCGCCACGATCCATCCCTGATTCTTGATGCATTCCTTCTTCGCTCGCTTGCCCTTGGTGGGTACGCACCTTCTATGACCATATGCTCGCGATGCGAAAAGCCTGGCCCTCATCGGTACTTCTCACTTGTAGGTGGAGGAAGCGTCTGCTCCGACTGCCGACCTTCGGCTTGTGCAACACCCGCGCCCGAGACCCTCGAGTTGATGGCCGCTCTTCTTAGCGGAGACTGGATCAATGCCGATGCCAGCGAGGGAAAATATCGGCGCGAGGCCAGCGGTCTTATCGCGGCTTACCTGCAATGGCACCTCGAGCGCGGATTAAGAAGTCTTCCGATAGTGGAACGAGCATGAGTCGATCACCTAAGCCGCACCGCTCTGGTGCCCTTCCTCCTAAGTTCGCGCCCGAGGCCATTCCACACCATGTCGCACTCGTCATGGACGGAAACGGCCGCTGGGCGCAAGAGCGTGGATTGCCTCGAACTGCTGGGCATGAAGCAGGGGAAGCGGCACTTTTCGACGTGGTCGAAGGTGCGATAGAAATTGGGATCAAAGAAGTGAGCGCCTTTGCCTTTTCTACTGAGAATTGGCGGCGCTCTCCGGAGGAAGTGAAATTCCTTATGGGATTCAATCGCGACGTTATCCGTCGTCGGCGCGATGAGATGAATGAGTTGGGCGTGAGAGTTCGGTGGGTCGGGAGGCCGAAGAAATTGTGGGCAAGTGTTATCAAAGAACTCAAGAGTGCAGAGGATCTCACGGCAAGAAACGATGTCCTTACTTTGAATATGTGCGTCAACTATGGTGGTCGTGCAGAGATTGTGGATGCGGCCGCTGCACTGGCACGTGATGTTGAGGAAGGGAAAGTGTCGGCCGATTCAATTACGGAGAAAGTATTTATTCGGTATCTTGACGAGCCAAAGATGAGCGATGTGGATTTGTTTCTACGATCATCGGGGGAGATGAGAACCAGTAATTTCCTGCCGTGGCAGTCCGTCTATGCCGAGATGGTATTCATGGATACCTTGTGGCCGGACGTTGATCGCAGAGTCTTGTGGCGAGCAGTAGAGGAATATGCACTGAGGAATCGAAGGTTTGGCAGGGCGTGACTTGCGTATGGAGGATGCGTCAAACGGGCTATCCTTCGCGACAGGAAGAATGCGAAGGGCGTCCATGAAGATCGAGAGAAACGCCGAGAAGGTCGACGATGGCGACGTCTTTTATGTCGAACCAAGGGCAAGCTACGTGGTCGCAACGAAACGGAAAAGGAATGTTGTTCGACGCCTCAGTCCGTTTCTCATGATTGCACTTTTTTCTTCCGGACTCACCTTTGGAATCATCAAGTACACCGCACCGCAGCATTTCGGGCTCGAATTCGTCGTCAAGGCCGCGAATGGAAAAGTGGCCCTCACGGAGAAGCAGTTGCGGGATATCGTGATTGGGGAGGGGCTAACTGTGTACTGGTTAGGACCAGAAGATGGTGCACGCTACACATTGATTTCTGTAAATCGGCATCAGAACTACGTTCGTTATCTGCCGGGGGGTCAGGGGCTCAACGATGTCGGGGCCAATTTCCGCGTAGTGGGCACCTACGAGGCCAAGGACGCTTTTACGATCACTCAAAATGAAGCCAATACGGCCAACGGGGTCGGCATCACCACCTCGGACGGGAACGCGATCTACTACAACACGACCCGGCCCTTGAGCGTTTATCTGGGCTTGAAGGACGCCGATTACCAGATCGAACTCTTCAATCCCACGGCGGGCCAGGCCCTTGGTGATGCCAGAACCCCTGGCCAAGTCAGGCAAATCCAGTAGTTCTTGCACACCGCTGAGGGGGTTTCTAAGACTCAAAGAGCAGGAACTTGGCCAAAAATGACTCTGTGGTCGAGATTATGTTGAGCAAATGGCACTTAAGGTATCAATTTTGGTACTCTGGCTGTCGTGAGTTCCATTCACTCCGCCTTTCTGCCCTCTATTCGGGGGGCAGTGAGCCTTTTTCTTCTTCCAAACAGGGATTTGGGGGTAGGAAATGCGTGCATCGCCCACCCGGATATCCATGGCCACACACTCACAAGAATTGAGAGCAGCAACTGAGGGTTTATTCCTAGATAGGCGCGAGGTCGGATACGGGAGATTCCATATTAGAGAGAAGTCAGGGGAGAGCTAGATGCTCGACAGCGGCATACGGGAGGTCACGGGGATATACGAACCCGTGAAGAGGGTGCGTTTTCGTCGCCTCGTGCCTTACGTTGTCACTGCGCTGATTTTTTCTACAGTTTCCTTTGGCGCGGAATACTATTTCAATTCGAAGAGATCGGCTTCCGAAGAAGTTCTACTCGTGCTTCATGGAGGCAAGGCAGTTGATGCCCTTCAGCTTCGCAATGTGGTTGTGGCAAATCATCTCACTGTCTATTGGGTGGGACCAGAAAAGGGTGCCAAGTACGTGTTAAATGCCGCGGTATTGAGCAGCATCTCACTTCGGTATCTTCCTGCTGGTGCATCGCTAACCGACACGACCGCTACGTATCGGGAGGTCGGCACCTTCACCTCTCCTAACGCATTTGCTGTAACCCAGAAAGCCGGAACGCTGGCAAACGGAGTTGGTTTTGTCAATGTTGATGGCAATGCGGTCTATTACGATTCGCGAGATGCAAAAAACGTTTATATCGGAATGAAAGACAAGGACATCCAAGTGGAAATTTTTGATCCACGACCAGATCAGGCGTTGGCTGCTGCCATTATGCGTGGCCAGGTACGCCAGATTAAATAGTACCTAACTCACAATCAGCATTGCGAGCAGGTTCCGAAAATCTCGGCAGTATGTCCGACCTCACGGAAGCCATGTTCTTTGGCGATGGCCTCAGCCCATTTCTCTATGGCACCGCCTTCAATTTCTACCGTTCTGCCGCAGTTCTTGCAGACTAAGTGGTGGTGATGTTCTTCACCGCATAGTCGGTAAATAGCCTCGCCATCATCGCGTCGAAGCACGTCGACCACGTTCTCTTTCTGCAAACTCTGCAGTGCTCGATAGATTGTTGTGAGTCCAATTCGGTCACCTTGTCGGGTGATGAGTTGGTGCACTTCTTGGGCACTTGCAAATCCGCCTGCGTGCTCCAGGGTTCTTAGGACTCGAGTTGCCGACTTTTTCATATGCGACCCACGTGTCCGACGACGAACCACATCACCAACACTCCAATTACCGTGGCAAGCATGGTCAGTTTAGATGGGTGTCTTGAGTGTGCTTCTGGGAGAATGTGCGATGTTGCTAGATAGATAACAAAGCCTGAGAAGACAGCTAAATAGATCCCGAGTAAGGGCTGGCTGAGAGTGATGTGAGCGCCAAGACTGGCCCCGCTGATTCTCATGATTCCATCCAGCCCTAGGAGCCAAAGCGCACGTCTTTTCCAGTGGCCCCCCTTGATAAGGAACGAGACCGTGTTGAGTCCATCGCTAAACGCATGTGCCAAGATTGCAATGAAGACTGCGAAACCAAGAGCGTGGCTTACTTGAAAGGCAACGCCGAGGGCGACACCGTCGAGGAACACATGCCCACCCATTGCAACACCGCCTAGGGTGCCCGCGATATTTGACGCGTGGTTGTGTTCATGGCCGTAGTCGGATTCACTGGGTTCATGGGAGGCGAAGAATTGTTCGGTGAAATGCAGAGCAAAGAAGCCCGCGACGAAAGCAATGGAGACCGCAGGGACGTTGCCGACGGTTGAGGTGTTGAGTTGAAATACCTCGGGCATGAGATCAAAGGCAACAAGGCCGAAGAGGAGCCCGGCGGCGAGCCCCAGAACCAGGTGGAGTCGGTCTCTGGAACGGTGGGCGAGATAACCGCCAATAAAAGTGGAGAAAGCGGTCAAGGCGGCTAGGCCTACTGCGATGTTCATGGTGCAAGGCTACCAGAAATGAAAATGATTGTCATTTTCATTTCATGCGGCACTCAGGGTCAGATACCAAGGATTGGGCGCCTAGACACTAAAGTGGGCGCAGGTTACAACTGCATCGGTTGTGCACCGCCGACAGCCAGCCGGATGGAGATAGTCATGGCCGATCGTTTAGAGACCATTGTTAGTTTGGCCAAGCGCCGAGGATTTGTGTATCCCTCAAGTGAGATCTATGGCGGCCTGCGAGCTGCCTGGGACTACGGCCCTCTGGGAATCGAGCTCAAGAACAACGTCAAGCGGCAGTGGTGGAAATCCATGGTCACTGGCCGTGAAGATGTCGTTGGCCTTGATTCGTGCGTCATCCTCGCCCGCGAGGTCTGGGAGGCATCTGGCCACGTAGCAACATTCTCAGATCCCCTCACCGAATGCACCTCGTGCCATAAGCGCTATCGGGCAGATCATCTAGAGGAATCATTTGAAGCGAAAAACAAGCGCCCACCCGAGTCCCTTGCCGAAATCAACTGTCCTGCATGCGGCAACAAAGGCCAGTTCACAACACCAAAACAATTCTCCGGTTTGCTCAAAACTTTCCTTGGCCCGGTCGAAGACGAGTCTGGGCTTGCTTATCTGCGCCCAGAGACTGCTCAAGGAATCTTCATCAACTTCGATAACGTGGCAACGACATCTCGCAAGAAACCTCCCTTTGGAATTGGTCAGATCGGCAAGTCCTTCCGAAACGAAATCACTCCAGGAAATTTCATCTTCCGAACGCGCGAGTTCGAGCAGATGGAAATGGAGTTCTTTGTTGTTCCAGGCACCGATGAGGAATGGCACCAGTATTGGATAGATACTCGTCTTGCTTGGTACAAAGATCTCGGAATCGACCCAGCTCGGCTGCGAATCTACGAGCACCCGAAGGAGAAGTTGTCTCATTATTCCAAGCGCACCGCCGACATCGAATATAAGTTCGAGTTCACCGGAACCGAGTGGGGCGAACTCGAGGGAATCGCAAACCGCACCGACTTCGATTTGAAGGCACATTCGGCCGCCTCTGGAAAGGATCTTTCTTGGTTTGATCAAGAAAAGAACGAGCGGTTTACACCTTTTGTTATTGAACCCGCCGCCGGAGTCGACCGCGCGACATTGACTTTTCTTATGGATGCATTCACTGAGGACGAAGCGCCAAATTCCAAGGGGCAAATGGAGAAACGCTCGGTACTCAAGATCGACTACCGCCTTGCTCCGGTCAAAGTGGCGGTGCTTCCTCTATCGCGCAATGCAGATTTATCTCCTAAAGCGCGTGATTTGGCAGCGCAATTGCGCAAGCATTGGAATATTGATTTTGATGATGCTGGTGCAATTGGGCGTCGATACCGTCGTCAGGACGAAATCGGCACCCCGTATTGCATCACGGTCGACTTCGATACGCTTGAAGATCAAGCCGTGACCATCCGTCATCGCGACACTATGCAACAAGAGCGCATCGCCCTCGACCAGGTAGAGGCATGGTTAGCGCCACGACTCCTCGGCTCATAAATCCACTCACGCTTCGGCTTGCCAGCGGGGATTACACGATAGATCCACCAGTTGTCTTGGCACCGATGGCGGGGATCACCAATGCTCCCTTTCGAACGCTCGCGCGAGAGCAGGGAGCTGGCCTTTTCATTTCTGAGATGGTGACGGCACGAGCGTTGATTGAGCGACGCCCCGAGACACTTCGGATGATTGTCCCCGGCAAGGGGGAGTGGCCCCGTTCGGTTCAGCTTTATAGCGTTGATCCGAATGTGATGCGGGCCGCCGTAACGATGATCGGAAATGAGAATCTCGCCGATCACATAGACATGAATTTCGGTTGCCCTGTCCCGAAAGTGACAAGAAAAGGCGGCGGAGCTGCCCTTCCCTACAAGCGTCGCTTATTTAATTCCATTGTCGGCGCCGCTGTCGATGCTGCAAAGCCATTTGGAATTCCAGTGACGGTGAAGATGCGCATCGGAATCGACAGCGACCATGAGACGTACTTGGAAGCGGCCCAGTCTGCTGCAAATCTTGGGGTTAATTGGGTCGCCTTGCATGCCCGCACGGCTGAGCAGATGTATGAAGGAAAATCGGACTGGAGCGCCATATCTCGATTGGTTGAGCACTTGAAACCAACTGGTGTGCCGGTTCTGGGCAACGGCGACATCTGGAGCGGCGCCGATGGAGTGGCGATGGTTGAGGAGACTGGCTGTGCCGGCGTGGTTGTAGGGCGCGGGTGTCTTGGCCGGCCTTGGTTATTCAAGGACTTGGCTGCCGCATTTGCCGGAGATGAGTCGCGGCATCTGCCTACCCTCTTTGAAGTGCGCGAAATTATCTTTCGTCATGCTCAACTCATCGTCGAATATTTCGAATCAGAGGAGCGTGGGTGTAGAGACCTTCGCAAGCACATGGCCTGGTATTTGAAGGGGTTCCGCGTTCCAAGTGAATTGCGAAGGCAATTCGGGATGGTCTCATCGTTGCAGGAGTTGCGTTCGTTGTTGGATCAACTCGTTGATCAGCCTTATCCCACTGAGATCGGGAATTCGCCTCGAGGACGGACAAGTCATGGGCGACCGGTGACCCTTCCCGATGGCTGGTTGAAGGATCCGGATGAACTGGCAGAAATTGAAATCGAAGACGCGTTCTCGGGCGGCTGATGTGTTCTTATTCAAAGTCCTTCGGAAGATCATCAGTGCAATATTGCTCATCGCGATCGTCGTGCCAGTTTTTACGTTGGGAAAAACGTGGTTCGCCGCGCACAATTCGACGGCAAAAAAATCTGATGTGATCGTGGTCCTTGGTGCTGCACAATTCAATGGCCGCCCCAGTTCGGCACTGTTGGCGCGATTGGTTGAAGTCAAACGGATTTACAGACTCGGATTGGCACCCATGATCATCACAGTTGGAGCTGGCGCACCAGGTGATCGCACGACCGAGGCCGCCTCAAGCAAAGCGTGGCTCATCTCTCACGGAATTGGCAAGAACTACGTTGTTGCCATTCCCAGAGGCCGGGACACTTTGGTGAGTACCCAAAGTTATATTGCTGAGATGAGACGTAGGGGCCTGCACAGCGTCGTTATCGTCACTGATCCTTATCACTGTCTTCGGGCGATGACGATGGCCAAAGATCTCGGGGCGAAGGGTTCATGTTCACCAGTTCGTACTGGGGCAAATTCGCTGGTGCATGCTGATCTTCACTACCTAATCCGCGAAACTGGGGCATACCTGGCCTACGTCACTCTAGGTCGCAGAGGGATTCATCTCAGCGATCACCTGGATCCGGGTCATTAGGATGACGCTTGTGAATGGGTATAGCGGTCACGATTTGGAGCGGTTCTTCCCCGAGCCCGCAAAGCGTCCCGGGCGAACTGAGTTCATGCGCGACCGTGCTCGTGTCATTCACTCCGCATCTCTTAGACGGCTTGGAGCAAAGACTCAAGTGGCCGTTCCTTGGGAGAATGATTTTCAACGCACTCGCCTTTCTCATTCCCTTGAAGTCGCACAGATTGGTCGAGAGCTAGGAGATTCACTTGGCGCAGATCCAGATCTTCTGGATACGGCTTGTCTGGCGCACGACTTGGGGCACCCGCCATTTGGACACAATGGCGAAAGCGCACTTGCGCACATTGCCCAAGGGGCCGGGGGGTTTGAAGGAAACGCACAGAGTTTTCGTTTGCTCACGCGCCTTGAGGCAAAGACACTGGATCTACAAGGACGATCATCCGGACTTAATCTCACACGAGCATCCTTGGATGCGGTTACGAAATATCCGTGGCCGCAAGATGGAGATCAAATTAAGTACGGGGTCTACGCCGAGGACATGGGAATATTCGAGTGGATGCGACAAGGTGCGCCAGCCCAGCAGCGGTGCATTGAGGCGCAGATCATGGATTGGTCCGACGATGTTTCTTACTGCGTCCACGACCTTGAAGACGCACTAGTTGCCGGACAAGTAAGTGTCACGGATTTTAGCGAGGACTTGCCCCTTCTCCACGAAGTAATGGTTCGAGATTATGCCATCGACTCAACGGAGTCTGAGGCGCGTGCTGCCCTTGGAAGACTTCAGAAATTGTCATGCTGGCCTTCCTATTACGACGGGACTCACAAGGGGCTTGCGCGAATCAAAGATCTCACCAGTCAATTGATCGGGCGCTTTGTCTTGTCTGCCGAACTCGAGACCAGGAAAATTCACGGGGGAGATGCACTCGTTCGGTACAACGCGAATTTGGAAGTGCCTCATGATCAAAGAATTGAGGTAGGACTCCTAAAATCCGTTGCGGGTCTCTATGTAATTGGAACCCCTCTTGCTCAAGATCGATACGCCAAGCAGCGCGTTGTCATTTCTGATCTCGTGGAAATGCTCCTAGCCACAGCGCCGGCTAGTCTGGATTCGATCTTCTTAGCTGATTGGGAAGCCTGTGATAGTGACGACGAACGACTTCGCGTAGTTGTCGATCAAGTTGCGAGCCTTACCGATCCTGCTGCATATACGCTGCATGCCCGACTCACCGCGCGGATAGGATCTGATTCATGAGCGGGCGGATAAAGGACGAGGATGTTGCCTACATTCGCGACCGTGCTCCTATTGATGAAATCGTCGGCGATTATGTTCAACTAAGAAACGCTGGCGGCGGTCAGAAAAAGGGACTCTGTCCCTTTCATGATGAGAAATCCCCGTCTTTCCATGTGACGCCGAGCAAGGGGTATTTTCACTGCTTTGGATGTCAGGTTGGTGGAGATGTCATCGCCTTCCTGATGAAGATCGACCATCTCTCGTTTACTGAAACCGTCGAACGTCTTGCGGAGCGAATTGGCTACACCCTCCATTACGAGGAAAGCAGGTCCGGCACGTCAGCACCGACGGGGCAGCGCTCTCGTCTTATCGCAGCCAACACTGCTGCCGCAAAGTTCTACCAAGACCAACTCAACCAATCTCCGCAGGCGCAAGGTGGAAGAGATCTTCTGACCAAGCGTGGTTTTGACAAGGATGCTTGCGCATCTTTCGAAGTCGGTTACGCCCCCGACGAATGGGATGCGCTGACAAAACATCTGCGTGCGCAAGGCTTCACCGTTGAGGAATTGGAGGTCGCGGGCCTATCTAAGATGGGCCAACGCGGGCCGATAGACCGTTTTCGTAACCGCCTCATCTGGCCGATAAGGGATATCTCTGGTGATGTAGTCGGCTTCGGTGCGAGGAAACTGGCCAGTGACGAGGTCGACAATGGCCCTAAATATCTCAACACCCCCGAGACCCCTGTCTACAAGAAGAGCCAGGTGCTTTACGGCCTCGACCGAGCCAAGAAAGAGATTGCCAAGAAAAGACAAGTAGTCATTGTTGAGGGATACACGGATGTCATGGCTGCCCACCTTGCGGGCATTACTACGGCGGTAGCGACATGCGGGACTGCATTCGGAGCTGATCACATACGCATCTTGCGCCGTCTTCTCATGGATGATGATGCATTTCGGGGCGAGGTGATATTCACATTTGATGGGGACGCCGCAGGACAGAAGGCGGCGCTTCGGGCCTTTAGCGAGGATCAGAAGTTCGTCACGCAGACCTTCGTTGCAGTTGAGCCTGACGGTTTGGATCCTGCCGAATTACGCCAACAAAAAGGCGATCTTGCCCTTCGCGATCTCATTGCCCGACGTGTTCCACTTTTCGAATTTGCCATTCGCACGGAACTCAATCAACACAACCTGTCAACACCTGAAGGCAGAGTAAACGCGCTCAATGCGGCTGCCCCGATTCTCGCGCAGATTCGCGACAAATCTCTCCGACCCGAATACATCAGATTGCTGGCAGGTTGGCTCGGCGTCGAGGTGGAAACCGTCGCAACTGCCGTGGGGCGGGGCGCACAAGCAAGTCCACAAGCAAGCCAACAAGAAGAAAGTGCAGCGCCTGCAGATTCATCGTGGAGGCCAAGCCCATCAGAGCCTCGGTTGGCCCTTGAACGCGAAGTACTCAAGGCGCGTCTTCAAATGCCAGAGTTGGTCCTCGAGTGGGCGCAGATTGAAATTGACGCCTTCACTCACCCTGCCTATCGGCATTTGCGCACGTTGATCGAGGAACATGCCGATTCCACGGCTCGCATAGACCAGACCGATGATGAGCGGATGAAAGCATTGATTGCTGAACTTTCGGTTGAACCCATTCGCACCGATGGTGAGATTTCCGCCCGCTATGTTCAAAGCATTGTTGCTCGATTACGAGAAGTGGCCTTGAGCAGAAGGGTTGCCGAGGTGAAGTCGACCCTTCAGCGAATCAACCCCGTCACGAGTGAAGCCGAATACACAGCCCTATTTACAGAATTGGTCACTTTGGAGGCTGCCCGACGAGTGCTCCACGACCTTGCCCTCGGGGAGATTTAGGCGGATTTCTGGCCACCCGTTCTGGTGCGCTAGAGTTTGCGCCTGCCCACCGTGCACAATTTCGTCAGTCCCTGATAGCTCAATTGGCAGAGCAGCCGGCTGTTAACCGGCAGGTTCTTGGTTCGAGTCCAAGTCAGGGAGCGTTTTCTTACATGCTGCCTATATTCTTGCCCCATGTCTTCCCCTTCTTTGCATCGAGCCGTTGTTGCCTCTTGGCGCGCTCAATCTCCTGCTGTGCGGGTAATTCGGCTCTGGCTCGGCATCACCTGGGTATACGGCGGCTGGGACAAGGCCACCGATCCTGGTTTTCTTAGCAAGACTGGCTCGACCTACATCGGCAGGCAGCTCACGGGTTATGCAAGCAACTCACCCATGGGATTTCTCTTCCGGCGCATGATCGAACATGCCACCGTCGTTGGGGTAGGCGTGATGATTCTGGAATTTGCGATCGGAATCGCCACACTTTTCTGGATCGCCCCCACTTTCACTGCTTTTGTCGGTTTCTCGATGTCGGTCGGCCTATGGATTGCAGCAACGTGGCATGTGAAACCCTACTTTTTGGGAAGCGATACGGCATACGCGGTCTTGTGGTTCTCATATTTCCTGACCCTTGTCGGCAAGCGGCGAAGAGTTGATGTGTCATTGGACCGTCGGGGAGTGATGCGAATCGGGGCATTGGGAATCACCTCGATCGCAGCAATGCTCGTCGGTCGGTATGTATTCAAACCAGCATCTGGCCACACCGCCCTCTCCGCTTCGGGGGCGAGATCTGCCAATCAGATCATTACGTTGGCAGAACTTCCAGTGGGCAAGACTCACGAATTTACGGCAGCGGATGGGCGACCGGCGATCCTTTTCAGGACAAGGAGCGGTGTCTTTGCCTACACAGAAATCTGTACCCACCAAGGTTGCACAGTGTCCTATTCGCCGCCCGATAAGGCGCTCGTCTGTCCATGTCATGGTGGGGTATATGACCCGTTCAATGGCGCTGCCGTTCTCGCAGGACCGGCACCTGCCCCGTTACCGCCGATCAAAGTGGCCATCAATGGTGATTGGATCGTTCAGGCATAGCCCTAATTCCTCACCCGAGTAAACTCTAATCAAACTTTCAGTCAATCATTGGTTTTGATCTACTCTGAATGGCTAGGTTTGTCAGTATCGCTTTTACGTGAAAGGTCAAGACATGCCTCTGATTATGAAAGATGCGAAGTCCTCCTGGGGTCGATCCACTCCGGCGAAGGTCGGAATCGGTTTCCTTCTCGGGGCCACAATCGTCGGAGGCGTGGCAACAGCGGTCACCCCCACTTCTCCTGCTTTAAAAGCCTGCGTAGACAATAAAACCTCTGCCATGTACTACTCGGCCAACGGGGTGTGCTCGAAGACCAGAACTCTGGTTGATCTTGGTTCGGGCAACATGAGCGTTAAAGCCGTTGCCGCCGCCGCGACGCCGAGTGTGGTCTCGATAGATGTCACCACGGCAACGGGCGGTGGTACCGGATCCGGTTCAATCATCCGTACAAGTGCGACCACCAGTTACATTCTCACCAACAACCATGTTGTAGATGCGGCGGTAGGCGGTGCCGGGACAATTAGTGTGGAATTCAATAATGGCGACATCATTGCCGCGACAATCGTAGGTCGGGACACGATTTATGATCTTGCAGTACTTAGAGTGCAAAAAGGAAATCTTCCAGTTATTGCCTTCGGAGATTCTTCAAAGTTGAGCATCGGCGATCCAGTCGTGGCAATCGGTTCTCCCTTGGGTCTGGCGAGTACCGTAACAAGTGGGATCGTCTCTGCACTCAATAGACCTGTGACGACTGGAAGTGTCGGTGCGGAATCGTATATCGATGCGATTCAAACCGATGCGGCCATCAACCCAGGCAACTCTGGTGGCGCACTGTTGGATTCACTTGGTCGCATTGTTGGCGTCAATTCTGCAATTGCCTCCTTGTCATCTGGCAGCACAAGCGGAAGCATTGGACTCGGTTTTGCTATTCCCATCAACGAAGCCAAACGTGTTGCCAACGAAATCATTGACACTGGATCATCGACAAGACCTGTGCTTGGCGTTTATTTTGATGGCACCTTTGATGGCGTTGGGGCGAGGATCGCAAGACTGGATACTGGCGGGGCTGCGGCTACGGCTGGAATTCCTGCTGGGTCAGTCATTCGATCGATTGATGGATTCAGGATCACCGATCAAGTGGCCTGCATCGTTCGCATTCGGTCGTACGCACCTGGATCTTCGGTGTCTATCACGGTCGACCTTCCCACGGGCGGTTCCAAGACCTTCCGGGTGGTGCTGGGATCAGCTCCTTCGCAGTGAGTTGCCTGAACAGATAACCGCGTAGAAATAGGAAATTTACATGCAGTACACGTGTAATCAGATGGGTCAGGATAAGGTGAGGCATGGCAATTTTCCGATTACATGTCTCACTTCCTGATCGACCCGGCTCCTTGGGTGCCGTCGCGTCGGCCATCGGGTTTGCCGGCGGCGATATACGTGGGCTTGTCGTTATGAAGAGCGAAGAAGGCCGTGGCTACGATGACATTACCGTTGCAATTCCAGGAAATGATCCGACCGACCTCCTCAACATCCTTGGAGATATCGGGGGGGTAGAGGTACTGCGCGTAGTGCCGGTCGCATAGATCATTCGACCCAATCCAAAGATTTCTCTACGGCTTTCTTCCATTGTTTGAAACCCTCTTCGCGATCTTGCGCACTGGTGTTTGGGACCCACTTGCGAGACTGCTTCCATTGTCTGCCAATCTCATCAGTTCCCGACCAAAAACCTACAGCCAATCCCGCGGCATAAGCTGCTCCTAGCGCCGTGGTCTCATGTATGTGCGGGCTGACAATATCTATTCCCATCACATCGGCCTGCAACTGCATGCAGAGTTCATTCGATGTGATGCCACCATCCACTCTCATCTCGCTAAGAGTTATGCCACTATCTGCCGCCATAGCGTCCAGTACTTCCTTAGTTTGGTAGCAGATCGCCTCGAGAGCGGCGCGTGCTAAGTGCGCTTTTGTCGCGGCGCGCGTAAGTCCAACGATGACACCTCGTGCGTCGCTTCGCCAATAGGGAGCAAAAAGGCCGGAGAATGCAGGAACAAAATAGACGCCACCGTTGTCTTCAACGGATCGCGCCAGTGATTCGATTTCGCCCGTAGTGCTGATGATTCCCAGTTGATCCCTTAGCCATTGAATTGCCGACCCTGTGACTGCCACCGAACCCTCTAGGGCGTAGTGGACGGGTCCCTCGCCGAATTTGAAGAGAACGGTCGTGAGAAGGCCGTTATCAGATCTCACGATTGTGGTACCCGTGTTCATCAGAGCGAAATTCCCGGTGCCGTATGTCGTTTTTGATTGCCCTTGGTCGAAACAAGCCTGGCCCACCATGGCGGCCTGTTGATCTCCCAAGACGGAGGCGATCGGTATCCCAAAACCGAAAGGGCCCTCGGGGTCTGTCATCGCATAGATTTCCGAAGAGGAATGGATTGTCGGAAGGCAAGTCAAAGGAATACCAAAAAACGCTAGCAATTCCTCATCCCACTGAAGGGTTTCAATATTCATAAGCAACGTTCTGCTGGCATTGGTCACGTCAGTGATATGGACACCACCCTTGGCGCCCCCGGACAAGTTCCACAGTAACCAGGAATCAATGGTCCCCGCGAGCGCGGTCCCAGCAGCAACGCCCTCCTTGATCTTTGGGTTGTTTCTCATCAGCCAGCTCAATTTGCTCGCCGAGAAATAGGGAGCGGCGGTGAGCCCTGTTCGATTGTGAATAGTCGTGCGTTCTTTTTCTGATAGTTCGGAAATCACATTGCTGGTCCGAGTGTCCTGCCACACGATGGCATTGTTGAATGCCTTACCCGTTGATGCATCCCAAAAAAGCGCTGTTTCACGCTGATTTGTGATACCAATTGCCTTCAAATCTCTTCCGGTGAGATTGGCCTTTGCTAACGCGCCAGCAACTACCTCTTGAACCCGCAGCCAAATCTCGGCTGGATCATGCTCAACCCAACCAGGCTGGGAGAGTATCTGTTGATGCTCTAGTTGGTGTTGCCCGACAACCATGCCTTCATGATCGAAGATCATGAAACGGGTGCTACTGGTGCCTTGGTCCAAACTTCCGATATAAGACATCAATCACCTCGCTTTGCGGATACATTACACTCCTACTTATAGGCAATCGAAGTGGAGCGCGTAATGTTTGACTCGCGATTAGATCCGCAACAACATCGCGATGCCCTCAAAGCCCTCTCCACTCAGCAATTTGACGTTCTTGTTGTCGGTGGGGGAATTAACGGAGTTGGAGCCGCCCTTGATGCGGCCTCAAGAGGTTTGAAGGTTGCATTGGTCGAACCGCACGACCTGGCATCAGGCACCTCAAGCCGTTCAAGCAAATTGATCCACGGTGGATTGCGCTACTTGGAGCAGTACGACTTTCGACTTGTGCGTGAGGCCCTGCAAGAGCGCGAGGCGTTGGTTACCTCGCTTGCTCCTCACCTCGTTAAGCCAGTTGCGTTTCTCTATCCACTGCATGAAAAACTCAAGGACCGCACCTATGTTGGCGCGGGCCTCGCGCTCTACGACGTATTGCGTGGCTTTCAGCGTGCGCTTCCATGGCATAAGCATTTGAGTCAGAAGAATGTGGCACAGATCGCGCCCTCTCTACGGCAGGACATTATTACCGGAGCTATCAAGTATTTTGACGCGCAGGTCGATGATGCGCGATATACGATGATGGTGGCCCGAACGGCAGCTCGCCATGGCGCTGTCATTGCGACGGGCGTCGCCTGCGAATCTCTCATCAGAGAGGGAAAGCGTGTGATCGGAGCCGTGGTCCGAAATGTCGAAACCGGTGATCTCATTAATGTGAGGGCGGGCGCAACGGTCATGTGCGCAGGCGTCTGGAGCGATGAACTACACGAACGTTTTGGCCTCAAAGCGGGCTACGAGGTTCGAATGAGCAAGGGTGCTCACATCGTATTTCCCGGTTCAGCTATCAAATCTGAAGTCGGCATCATTTTGAAGACGCCGGTATCTGTCCTTTTCGTCATTCCTTGGGAGGACAAGTGGATTGTTGGGACAACCGACACTGAGTACGAGGGCGATCGCAACGAGCCTCTGGCAAATCGTGACGATATTGATTACATACTTGCGCAGGCAAATCGTGTACTGGAACCGCAGTTGCGATATGAAGACATAATCGGGGTGTACGCCGGGCTAAGGCCTCTTGTTTCGCGGAAAGCAGACGCGTCAACGACGAAGCTTTCTCGTGAACACACGGTTGATCGACCGGCCCCAGGATTTGTCAGCATCGCAGGCGGAAAGTACACAACTTATCGGGTGATGGCAGAAGATGTTATTGATCTTGCCGGCAAGGAACTCCATAAGGAAGTCCGCGATTCCACAACGGATCGGCTTCCCATTGTGGGGGCCGACGGGTACAACGCGCTAGTTCAGCAAGTTTCGTTGATTTCTTCGGAGACTCATCTTCCTGAATCCACGATCACACATCTACTCAACCGTTACGGCTCGCTTATCAGCGAGATTCTGGAACTGATTTCGCATGACTCTTCGTTGTCGCAACCATTGGCCGGTAACCTGCCATATCTTCGCGCAGAAATACACTATGCGGTCAGCCACGAAGGTGCGCGATCGGTTGAGGACGTCGTCGCACGTCGAACGCGGATTGCATTCGAGGCCGAAGAAAACGGCTCGGCACTTCTCGAAGATATTGCTAACATTATTGCCCCCCTTCTGGACTGGGGCCGGAAAGATCGTGCCGAGTCAATTGGCAAGTACCGCGTCATCCTGGAAAGAGAGCGCGCGGAGGCAAGCCGACTTCTCCAACCAGATTCGACCGTTAGTTCTTAATCTCGTCGTTTAGTTCTTGATCTGATTTCTGCAGCCATCCACGGCTGGCGCCTTTGTTGGCTTGGGCGTGGGTTTGACGCTTGGTGAAGGCTTAACTGTCGGAGTTGAAGTGACCGTCGGCTTTGGTGTCGGCGAGGGTGTTGGCCCGGGTGTAATCGTCACTACTACTGGAGCTGAACTCGTTGCGTGCGTTCCTGAAATATCTGTGAAGACGACTGCGCCATTCCATGTTCCTGCTGGTAGTCCTTTAACCGTTAGGGCCCAACTTCCACTCGATGATCTGGTTGCGCTCTGCATGGGGGTTAGGTTCAGGCCACTTAGTGGGTCGGCAACGAATTTCACGGTGCCGGTCACAACAGGTGTTTGCGATGGTCGAGTCACATCAACCATAAAGACGACGGGTTTATTGGAATTACTTGCCGTCATGGATTTCACGGTGGTCGTTGTTGGTTCTTGAACTGGCATGAGATCGGCGGCTTCTGGAGTCCACGTGCCCTTCACCAAGTCCAAGAACGCGCTTGTTGTTCCGCGAAACACATTGAGATCAACTCTTGTCCCCGGCACACCGTACTTCTTCGCAATTCCACAGGACGTGTATTGCCATACCATCCAAAGAGAGGAGCAGTTTGACGTGGTCCATGAGTGAACAAAACACCCTGCGATCTTCTGTCCAGGTTGGGAGAGCGGATCAAAAGGGTTTAGCGAGTAGTGGGCTATCCAGAGCGGATACTTGAGTAGATCCGTGCTTCTAGTCATGGCATTTTCGAGGAATTGCGGATAGGAATAGATGATCGGCGCGCGACCGGTCTTATCTGCTACCGCGGAGAGCCATGTGCTGGCCCACAGCGTCACGTTACTTCGAGCTGCGTACTTACTGCACGAACCACTGACCGAGACTCGAACGCAGTTGTTCTCTAGATCCAAAGCGTAGGAAAGGTCACGATTGGTATACCCGCCAAGGCTCGCCAGGCGCCAGATCGCCTTCTGAGCTTGTGCCTGCGCATCTTGGATGATGACTGCTGAATCGGTGGTATCAGGCAAAGTGGCGTAGTAGTAAAAACCGGTATATATGCCCGCCGCTTGAGCCGCATTGTGATCCATGACCAGGTATTTCAATGCCTGGGCATCGGATGTATCTCGTGTATCTGAAGACTTGATCATGACGAATCTGATTCCTGCTTTATACATCTTCACAAAGTCAATCGACGCGCTCCCCGGATGTTGCCACTTGCTGATATCCATTCCGTGGATGCGCCCACCGGGCCCATTTTCGCTGATGAGAGATTCTGGGTCAGCGCTATTCATTTCCGGTGTCTGTTGGACCCTGACAGATCGCGGACTGGAATACACACGTTTGTTTCCGACGATCACGACGGCGCGGTACTTCACCGTCGCATTCAACGCGGTTGCCACTGCCTCTATCCTCCAAGTTCCCGAAGAGGTCGTTGAGGTGGCAAGATTTGTTCCACGCCATTTCTTATTCAGTTCCACTTCAATGATTACTTTTTGCCCCTTTTTCACCGGTTTCAACTGTCCAAAGAGACTGACTACGGGCTCGGTCACGCTGGGCGTTTGTCTCACTGTCAGGGAAAGACTGTTGGAGAGACCGAGAGCGGGAGAGAGGTTGGCGTTAGCCAACGCGACGATCACGCAAAGTAGAAGGGGAACACCACGAAGCTTCATTTCTAATCAACTACCCGCAGTTCGACTCCGACAACGTTCTTGATCGCATTTTCTAATGCGACTCTATGATGATCGCGAATATTGTTGTATTCAAGGTTTCCGGCGAACTTCCGACTGTCCGAGAAATCGAGATGCAAGGTCGAACCATCCAATCTTGCAAGACGTGCGTCAAAGAAGGCAATCCACGCCATCCGATCTTGTCGCTCCAAGTAGTCGAGGACATCGCTCCATTGAGAGCGGAGAGTGGTGAGATCCATGTTCAAGACGATACCCGACCAAACTTAAGATCGACGACTCAAAGGTCTGCGGACCTAGCGCCTGGGCGCGCCTATCCACTTGTTGTATTCGTTTGTCATCAAAACCCGAAGATTATGGCTGCGATCGGGAGTGATACCCAGATGGCAAGCGATTCGTGCCACTATTTGCTCGACTGACTTCTCACTTACGTATCGCATCCGTCCGATCTCCCCATTGCTCATGCCCATGGCAACCAGACGTAGAGTCTCGGCCTGAACGTCGGTGAGTTGGTTTACAGTCGTGATGAAGGACCTCTCGTGACGGGAAGGGTACTTATTAACCCACTGTCTCTCCTCTTGGCACTGGAGCGCATGGATCGAATCAGGAATGGCATCGCAGAGCGCTTTGAGATCAGCGAGGGAACGCTTAAGGACTATTTGCGATCCTTCAGGAATGTCATCTTCCCGAAGTCCGATGAGTCGAAGATCCGGACATGCTGAAGTGATGACGAGACCGAGGTTGGGGATCGTCTTTCTCATGCTTTGCGCCAAAGAGATACCGCGGTGATTATCAAATTGCGCATCAATAACAACTACTTCAGGTAGAAGTGTTTTGAAAAGGTTCGCGGCAGCGACAGCGGTGTGCGCTTCTCCAACGACATTGATTCCGCGAAGGCGCATTGCCTCGGCCAAAGTGATGAGTTCGAATGCATCGTCGTTGACGAGTAGCACTCTTTGAGGCATGGTCAAAAGTAACTTGCCTAGGCAAATTTGAGTGAAAGTGAGTTCATATTCCTTTATGCAATAGATCACTCATCACTTTGGGAATTGCATGGGCGACGCCCATGGCCGTGATGGGTCCGCCACCCGATGCCAGTTGTGCGGCATTGGCATGGATAAGGGAGCCGGTAGCCGCGAGTCCTGACAGGAACTCGGGTTGCTCGGCAATTTCCTGGGCGTGAGTGGCAACGAGGGCGCCAAGGATCCCGGCAAGAACGTCGCCGGTGCCTGCAGTGGCGAGCCACGCCGTGGCAGGCGGGAGTTCAATTTCGCGGTCTTTGGAGACGACGTAGGTGACATTTCCTTTGAGAAGAACAGCAACGTTCAACGAATCGGCCGCAAATCGAGCCCATTTCTTTGGTTCGTTTCTCACATCATCGTCGGTGACGTTGGCACCCGAGGCGCTAAGGAGTGATGAGAGCTCACGGTAGTGCGGGGTGATAAGTACTGGGCCACGCAGTCGTGGAAGGAGGGAGAGACCACCAGCATCTAGGACAACCGGAAGTTTTTGATCAATCTTGGCCCTGATCATGAGCTCTCGCCGCCACCCAATGCGGGCGGCATCTATTCCCGAACCGATCGACCAAGCCTGCACCTGGCCATCCTCGGTGACCACCTCGGGTCGGTGGGTGAGTACCAGATTTGCGGCATTCTTCGGGCCTAGGTAGCGGACCATTCCTACTCCTGTGCGCAGGGCGGCTTCGCAGACCATCACCGCGGCTCCAGGGTATTGAGTTGAACCCGCGATTACTCCAAGAACCCCTCGCGAATATTTATCGTCGTAATCCGAGGGCACAGATATGAACGTGCGCGCATCTTGATCGGTCCAACTTTGCCACTGTTCCATGACCACACCTGTCGCAATCGCTCGCGATCAGTATATTTGCAAAAGTGTTCCTATGACTATCTCTGCAAAAGTCTTCCCTTGTAACGATCCGATAAAATAGGCCCTTTAAGGCTATTCGCACTTAGTAATTTCCATGACCTGTGCTTTGATTTCAAGTCAATCGTTGGAGGAAATCATGAAACCCAGTTCTGTACGTGGAAGATCGCTCCGACGATTTGTTTCCATTGGTGTCGTGTGCGTACTGCTGTGGGTGCCCCAGGTCGCCAACGCCGCCCCCTCCACGGTCCACCTGACAGTTCACTACCAGCGCCCGGGAGACGATTACACGGGTTGGAACCTCTGGTTATGGAAAAACGTAGCAGGGACTGCGGGCGACGTCGCTGTGTCAACAAACGGAGTTGAATTCAACGGAACAGATTCGTTCGGAAAAGTGCTCACGATCGATATCACTGGCATGCAGAACTTCGACAATATTGGTTTCATCCTTCGATTGAACAACTGGTCATCCAAGGACATCTCGGACGACCGTTTCGTCAGCAATTTCGATAGCAACGGGAATGCCGAGATATGGCTGATTCAGTCAGACACGCAGATCTACACGTCGGCACCTACGTCAACGACGACGATCAGATCGGCAAGCATCGATGGTTTTCGCCAAATTACCGTTGACCTGAGCGCGAAGCTCTCACTAGTGGGCTCGGGAAATGAAGGCTTCGGGATATCCGATGGAATAAGCGTTGTGTCTGTTACGCCTCTCAATGGAAGCACATCCAGCGCAAGTCGGCTCGCGCTGAACCTGGACATGGACGTGAGCCTCGGGAAGTCATACACCGTCACTCATCCGAAATTCGGCCAAGCCAAGACGACTCCAGGGCAAATAATGAATTCAGATGGTTTCAACTCTCGTTACACATACCCAGGTGATGATCTAGGCAATTCATATACGCCTCAGCAGACGCAGTTCCGAGTGTGGGCTCCAACTGCGACTCGAGTAGACCTTGTGACCTATGCCAGCGAATCTTCTTCGATTGGCAAAGGCGTTGTCACACATATGGATCCAGCCGAGAAGGGAACCTGGACAACGACGGTGAAAGGCGATCTCAACGCAGCGATATACAACTATCGGGTGACCGTCGGCAATGTGGAACGAGAAGCAGTGGATCCGTATGTCAGAGCGACGACAATAAATGGCATTCGCGGTGTTGTTGTCGATCTAGCCAAGACCAATCCCAAGTCTTGGTCCTCTACCAAGCCGGCCTTTAGCGGCAAACCAACGGACGCGGTGATCTACGAATTGCATATTCGTGATCTGTCCATGGATCCCTCAAGCAATATCCCAGTGGCACACCGAGGCAAATACTTGGCACTGACCGATGTGAGAACGACAACGAGCAAGGGATCACCAACGGGTGTCAATGCCATCAAGGATTTGGGCGTGACACATGTGGAACTTCTCCCGGTCTTTGACTATGCATCCGTTGATGAATCTTCGCCGAGTTTCAATTGGGGATATGACCCTCAGAATTACAATGTTCCAGAAGGTTCCTATTCGACCAATCCAAGCAATCCTCAAACCCGGATATCTGAACTCAAGAGTGCAATTCAGGCGCTTCATGAGGACAGACTTCGCGTGATGATGGATGTCGTCTATAACCACGTTTTCAATGCATCTGAATTCAGTGAGGAAAGAATCGTCCCCGGATACTTCTTCCGAACCAACGCCGACGGAAGTCTGGCCAATGGGAGCGGCGTGGGCAATGATGTGGCCTCCGAGCGCCCAATGGTCCGCAAATTCATTGTTGATTCAGTGAAGTATTGGGCCACTCAGTATCATTTCGACGGTTTTCGCTTTGATTTAATGGGGATCTTGGACGTCACAACAATGCAGCAAGTCCGCAAAGCACTTGACCAGATCGATCCGAGCATCCTCATCATCGGCGAAGGCTGGGATATGGGAACCCTTGCTGCTGCCGATCGCGCAAATCAAAAGAACATTGCTCGTCTTACAGGCATTGCAGCGTTCAACGATGAATTGCGTGATGGGATCAAAGGCTCGGTCTTTGACTCTGCCGATCAAGGTTATGTATCCGGCAAGGTTTCTCAAATAGACCACGTGAAAGTGGGCATCGTCGGAAATATCGATTACGGCGGTTCTCTGGACGGTAGATGGACGACGAAGGAGCCAAACCAGTCGGTGAACTACGTTGAATCACATGACAATCTCACTCTATTCGATAAGTTGAAGGCAAGCGTCAAGACGACTGACTCCGCGAAAATTGAAGCTCTTGATCGACTCTCCTCTTCCATCATGATCTTGGCCCAGGGTGTGCCGTTTATGCAGGCAGGACAGGAGTTTCTGCGTTCCAAGAATGGTGATTCCAACAGCTACAAATCAGATGACACTGTCAATTCTTTGAAATGGAACTTGCGAACTAAGAATGTAGCGACAGTGAGTTACTTCAAAGGGCTGATCGAACTGAGAAAGGCGCACCCCTCATTTCGTATGTCTTCCTCCTCACAAGTAAAGAAGAACTTGGTCTTTCTCAAAGAGCCAAATAATGTAATTGCCTACCACCTAAATGGCAATGCCCTCAAGGACTCCTGGAAGGCAATAGTTGTCGCGCATAACCCCAATTCTGCTGCGGTTACGGTTACTTTGCCGAGCAAGGGCAACTGGAAGATCGTCGTGCAGGGTGCGCGCGCTGGCACGAAAGTGCTGTCAACACTGAAGGCAACGTCTAGTGTCAGCGTTCCAGGACAGTCGACGCTGGTGCTGGAAAAATAACTTAGTGCTGTCGCTTCGACGTTGGTCTATATCTATTGACATTGAGGGCGCCCAGTTCTATAAATGTCTTGTCCCATTGATTTAGATTTCGATCTAAGTTGATGAGAAGCGGATCGGGAAACAATCCTGGTACTTCCTCAAAGAAGTTACCAACACGGCGACGACGTGGGGGTTGGAAGAACGGCAGGTTCGAGTCGGTCTATAAGTGGTGAGTTTCTCCAGGAAACTGAGGAAACGCTGGTCCGTCGGCTTTCGTCGGTCGATAGCGATAACAGAAAATATTCACCTAAATAGCGTGACGACATAGTGGGGCCCCTCGAACATCTATTTCGAGGGGCCCCACACACGTATTAAGCCACACAGATCCCCGACTTCTTGGGTAGGACACGCGGGGACGTGGAATTACCGCAACTATTGGACGTATTCAAGGCGAGTCATCATGCCCGCTTCCGCGTGATACGCATTGTGGCAGTGAATCATCCATCGGCCCGGATTGGTCGCCAAGAAATCGACGTTTACGCCTCCCATTGGTGGAAGGAGGATCGTGTCTTTTCTGGCACCTGCACCTCCAGCATTCCCGATCTGAAAAGTGTGCCCGTGTAGATGAATGGGATGAAACATCATCGACATGTTTCTAATTCGTAGCCTACCCATCTCGCCTTCTTTGATGATGAGAGGTTTCGTGTGCGGATACATTCCACCATTTATCCTCCACTCATATGGACGCATGCTGCCATTGAGAACCAGATCATGAATTCGATCGGACTTTTGTGCAGGAAGTCGTACCTCGTCGATAGCTTGTAGGCGCTCGGCAGTAAGCGGAGTGTCCATCAATTCTCCAGGCCGATACATCGAACTCGGAACCGTTCCCACCCCTGTACGAATGAGAGCGCGTGCAATGTCCGCCTTACCCAAAGGATCTGCGACGAAGGGGAAAACGCCGTCTTTGAGGGTCACGACTACGTCATAGCGTTCGCCCATCCCGATTCTAAGAAGTGAGGCTTCGCTGGGCTTTACAGGGAATCCGTCGCTATGTGTCACAGTCATAATGTGTTCAGCCAATGCGACATGAAAAATGGTGTCCGCCGCCGCGTTGATTATGCGGATTCGAATTCGCTCTCCCGGGCGCGCTGTCAACGATTCGGGGTCGTTAATCGGTCGGCCATTTATGAGGTACATGGGGTACACGACATCACCGCTGTCCATACCGTACGTGGATCCCATATCCATTCCCGGCATGCTTGAAGAATCCCCGTTTCCGATTCTTAGGTCGGCCAATATCTCATCAGGATTCTTGCCAACCCCGTCGGTCCAGTCGTCAAGAATGACAATCCATTCACGCTCATAGTTGGCAACTTCATGCGGATCATCCACTAATAGAGGGGAGTAGAGACCGCGATCGAGTTGCGTTCCGCTGTGAGGGTGGAACCAATAGGTCCCGGCATCGGGTGCGATGAAATCGAAATTGAAACCAAGGCCAGGCAAGACCTCAGGTGAAGTTACTCCTGGAACACCGTCCATGTCATTTCGAATTGCGAGTCCATGCCAGTGCACGCTTGTGGGCACTAATAGTTCATTATTGAATGAAACTTTGACTCGATCGTTCTTATTTACACGGATGATTTTGCCCGGCAATGAATCACCGTAGACCCAGGTGCTCGCAATTCTCCCGCCGAGATCAACCTCTTGCTGCCTTGCGGTCAAGTTGAATGTCTTGATTTCGCCACTCCACGCAAGGGCAGATTCCCGTGCCTGTATGTCGCGTAGCCCCAAAAGAGGCGGCTTTGAATTGAGTTTCAGGCCGGTCAATCCTCCGGCCACACCTAATCCCACGATTCCGGCCAAAACTCCACGTCGACTTACTTGGGGCATATTCATATCCTCTCCATGGCCACACCAATGAATTGGAGTCGATCGTCTCAGGTGAAATCGGCGAAACCCTCTGCTTTACCTAAAGATTGGATGAAGATCATTTCTTTACCGAAACTTTAGGGTTCTGGTTGGTAGAACTCTATGTTTCCTCCTTAACATACGACTATAAGTTCAATCTAGGAGGAGCCATGATGAATTGGTACAGGGACGGTTATGGGTGGACAGACGGCGGAGGCATGATCTTCATGGCTATGATGTGGATTCTCATCATCGGCTTGGGCATCTGGCTGGTAACTTGGTTGACACGCAGAGACAAATCGATCCCAAGCGAAGAGACACCCCGACAAATTCTTGATCGCCGTTTCGCGAAAGGTGAGATTGACGCGGCGGCGTATGCTCAGGCACGAAGGTTAATTGAAGGACACTCCCCAGATGTGAATGACACCAAGTAATCTAAGAATCCTCTTACGTTTGAGAAGTGGAATTAAGTGAGTCGGAGATTACGGGTACTTGTTGTTGAGGACGAAGTTGAATTGGCCACGGTCGTTGCCAGTTATTTCGAGCACGAGGGTTACCTGGTTGAAACCGCGATAGACGGTCCGACTGCAGTTGAAAAGGCTAGAAATGGCAAACCAGATCTAATCATCTTGGACCTGATGTTACCTGGATTTGACGGTATTGAAGTGTGCAGACAAGTCCGCACTTTTTCAGATGCCTATATATTGATGTTGACGGCCCGCGATGAGGAAGTCGACAAGATCGTGGGCTTTGCCGTAGGGGCAGATGATTATTTGGTGAAGCCATTTTCACCTCGCGAGCTAATTGCGCGATCGAAGGCGATATTGCGCCGCCCTCGCAGCCAGGGTGCAGACGAGTCGCGGGGAACTTCATCAACGGCGCTCCACTTCGCGAATCTGACGATTGATCCTGCATCACGTATCGCCACGGTAGGGGATACCGTCGTTGATTTAACCCGAACTGAATTTGATCTTCTTGAGATTATGGTGGAGAGCCCGAAGAACATTTTCTCACGCAGGCAACTCCTGGAACTCGTGTGGGGTGGAGATTGGTATGGTGAAATTCACGTCGTCGATGTTCATGTTGGGCACTTACGCAAGAAACTGACCGAGGCGGGAATGACTGAGGGTGTCATCCGTACGGTAAGGGGAGTCGGATACGGAATGGAGATGAAGTGAGGACTCGCTCCAAGCCACGACTTATTACTCAGTTACTGGTTGGGCAGGCGGTACTGATCGGCATTGCCGGAGCAACATTGATTGGGACTGCTCTTATTATCGCTCCATCGATATTTGAGAAACATATGCGCGAGGCTGGCATCGATACGAGTGCCGCGAAGATGCACATTACCGAAGCATTCGCGGGTTCATTTAGCCTCGCTTTAGTTATCGCGATGCTCACTTCGTTTATCGTTGCGGGAATTATGGCCTGGTATTTGATGCGTCGGATTGCCGAGCCGGTTGAGAATTTGGCGATGTTTGCAGAGTCACTCGCATCGGGTGATAGCACGCCCAATGTGACGATTGGAGGTTCGACCCCTGAAATTGATCGACTATCAACGGCTTTAACCGGCATGTCATCTGAACTCTCAAAAATACAAAATGACCAAGCGCGAATGTTGCGGGATTTGGCGCATGAACTGCGAACGCCGATTGCCACCATTGGTGCCCTCATTGATGGCATTGAAGACGGCGTGGTCAAGGGAGATGCCCATTCCTGGAATACGGTTAGGGACCAGTTGCAAAGACTGAATAGACTCTCAAGAGATGTTCGAGATGTCTCGCATTCCTACGACCAAACTCTCAGTAATCTTAAAATTCCCGTCGGACCCAATGAGATTGGCCAATCAGCCATTGCTGCGTGGGTAGCGCGTTTTGAGAAAAAAGGGGTGTTCCTTGAATTCAAGAAGTCGGGGGAGATCCCACTGATAAACGCAGATCCCTTGAGGATTGGTCAAGTACTTTCCAATCTCTTGGAAAACGCGCTACGGCACACGCCCAAGCAGGGCAAGGTTCAATTGGCCATCGAATCCGTTACGGGTGGAGTCTCCTTCGCAGTGCGGGATAACGGTGAAGGCATTTCAGCAAATCAGCTTCCACATATATTCGATCGTTTGTATCGGGGAGACAATGCTCGGCATTCTGGGGATTCAGGTTCGGGATTAGGGTTGACGATCGCGAGAAGCATCGCAGAGAGTCATTCAGGAGCCCTTACCGCAGCCAGCAAGGGGCGTGGGCGTGGATCAACATTTACGCTGACAATTCCTGCGATGAATATTGAATCGAATTAGTTTGACGGATGCCATCGCCGCAATCTATTGGCGTTGAGGACGACAGATAGTGAACTCAACGCCATGGCCGCTGCGGCGATCATGGGACTAAGACGTAGACCAAATAGTGGATAGAGCGCGCCAGCTGCAATCGGTAGTCCGAGACCGTTGTAAATGAGAGCGAAAAAAAGATTCTGTCGGATATTGGTCATGGTCGAGCGGCTTAATTCGATGGCAGTGACAACGCCTTTCAATGATCCCGACATCAATGTAATGTCGGCTGCTTCTATTGCCACGTCGGTTCCACTGGCAATTGCAAAACCGACGTCGGCCTGTGCAAGTGCAGGGGCATCATTGATTCCATCGCCCACCATTGCAACAAGGTGACCTTGTTTCTGTAATTCGGCAACTGCGTTGGCCTTGTTTTCAGGAAGTACCTGTGAGCGAATATCGGCTTCCGGAATCCCAACTTGTGCGCCGATGGCATTAGCCGTTTTTGGGTTGTCTCCGGTGATCATGAGTGTGCGAAGTCCTAGACGCCGAAGGGCTGCGATTGACGAGACGCTGGTCGGTCTGACGGTATCTGCTACCCCCACGACACCCGCTGCCTTGCCGTTGAGGGCAATCAACATCGGCGTCTTGCCCTCTCCCGAGAGACGGCTAGCGATTTCAACCAGTGCGCTGGAATCGATGCCGTGGTCATCAAGGAGTTGCTTGTTTCCGACTAGGACATCGTTCTTATCAACGAGAGCGCGTACGCCGCGCCCTGTGAGTGAGTTGAATTCCTCTATTTTCAAGAGTATCAATCCTTTTGCGCTGGCACCATCGATGATGGCGGAGGCAAGGGGATGCTCGCTTTCTCGTTCTGCACTGGCCACGAGCATCAATAAATAGTCTGCATCGAATCCCTCGAGTGCCACGACATCAGTCAACAGAGGCTTTCCAGCCGTGATTGTTCCAGTTTTGTCAAGAATCACTGAGTCTATTTTGTGCGCAGTTTCTAATGCTTCGGCAGAGCGAATCAAGACGCCGGCCTGCGCACCTTTACCCGTGCTCACCATGATGGAGAGGGGTGTAGCCAAGCCAAGTGCGCACGGACAGGCAATGATGAGCACGCTCACTGCGGCCACGAGTGCATATGTAAATGCGGGCGCTGGACCAAGGATGTACCAACCTGCAAAAGTGAGAATTGAAATCGCGATAACAGCAGGAACGAATATCGAACTAATCGCATCAGCCAGACGTTGAATCGGAGCTTTGGTCGCCTGCGCTTGCTGGACCATCTTTATGATTTGAGCAAGAACAGTATTGACACCGATTTTGGTAGTGCGAATGTGCAACGATCCGGTGCCGTTGAGGGTGGCACCGATGACAATATCGCCTTGTCCCTTTTCCACCGGAATCGATTCTCCTGTAACCATGGACTCATCGACTGCGGAGCGTCCAGTTTCGACAATTCCATCTACTGGGATCTTCTCGCCTGGTCGCACGATTACTTCATCGCCGACGAGCACTTGTTCAACTGGAATTTCGATCTCGACATTGTTTCGAAGGACGCGGGCAGTTTGGGGTTGAAGATCAAGTAAAGCCCGAATTGCTTCCCCTGTGCCGGCTTTCGCACGAACTTCGAGAAGTCGACCAAATAGTATGAGGGTAATAATGACGCCTACTGTTTCAAAGTACACAGCTCGTACATTCGTAGGCAGTATGCGGGGCGCAAAGGTGGCGAGGACACTGTAGCCATACGCCGCGGTTGTTCCGAGAGTTATGAGAGTGTTCATCTCTGCACTTCTATGGCGGAGAGTCAGCCAACCAATGGAATGGATCGGCGCCCCCACGTAAAACATCACGGGAGTTATTAATGCGAACTGCGTCCAATGATTCATTAGAAGTGACAGGATATTGATTCCCAATGCGTCGCCCATCACTGCGATGAGCACAGGTAGTGTCAGTACAGTTCCGATGACTACTCGCCTGGTTAGGTCTTGAATTTCGGCGACTCTTCCAATAGCAGCGTCACTTTCATCTTGGGCGAAAACGTCGAGACGGCTTGATTCGATCTCGACCTGTTTTTCGGCGGACGCATTATCTTTCACATTATCGGCAACGGAACTACCAGCGGGATTGATGATTAACTTGCCGTGAACCATATTCATGCCACAGGCGAATTCGTGTATGCCAGGGGTGTCGGGTGTGAAAAATATTGTGGTTCGGCGATTTGCGGGTAGATCGGCAGCGATACGAAAAGCGGGAATTATCACCTTCTCGGTGCACGAGCCGCTTTCTTGCCGATCAAAGGTAATGTGCAACGGAACGCCAACAGTTGCTTGGACTGTGTCGGGTGAGTATCCGCCTTTTACAATAATCTCGATACTTTGGTTTCTACCTTCACTTGTTGCGTGAGTTGCCTTTCGTGGAGCAAAAAAGAACCAACCAATGGCGAGTAGGAGAAATACTGCTCCGATCAGTACGGCAAGATCCGAACCGCTCATTTAGTTTCCTCCCCCTTGTCGGGTCCATCCCGTTCCTCGGCTGGGATTTCTCAAATTGGCGGATACGGACCTCTCTACCCGCACTCTACATTCGGTGAGCCATGGGAAAGAGGAAGAGCGCGACATTTAGAGCGCCAAGCACGCCGATCAGAATCGAGTAAGGAAACAGAGTTGCTGTACGGATTTTCGTGTCGCTGTACCGACGGTAAGTAATTCGTCGTACGGTGTAAAAGGAACCCAACAGGCCAAGGGCTAAGACCATGAATTGGAGTACGCGGATAGTTCCATTTCCTACGAGCGCGGTTGATCCTGTTGCTTCATGTCCGAAGAGAGAACCTACGGAGTAGAAGACTGATTTGCCTTCGGCAAGGAGATGGAAGAGGTTGTGGGCTACATGCCCGGCTACATCAAGGGGAATAAGCGCATAACCGAACCGTGCGAAGTTCTGGCGGGTGCTCTCAAGATTTGCCTTACCGGCTACCTTCCCAGCAATGGCCAAGAGACCAACTGGTAGTGAAACTCCTATCGCAAAGACGATCGTGAAGATGAATGCGTAGTTGGTGACTCCAGTGATTCTCTCAACGGCCGCAAGTATTTGAGTCCAAATTTTCAACATTGTGACGTTCTGGATAAGGACGATGCCCATGATCGCCATCGCTAAGAATGATTCCTCAATTTTTGGGGAGCGTAGGTACCAGAGCTCTTGGGTTGGCTTGCGAAGCGTTAAAGTGATTGCGTCATTCGGACAACTCTTGATGCAGTTTGCGCACAAATTGCAGTTGGCATTGGAGTCCATCGTGCGCGGAAACGAAAAGAGTGGACAACCTGCTACTTTTTCAGTGCCATTGAAACAAGCCGCCTTCGATTTGCACGTTGCGCAAATATCTGTGTCTGCGCGAAGGGCGACCATTCCCGTTCTTGCATAGTTGCCTGATAGACCACCTAGAAAGCAGAGATAACGGCAGAAGGTTCGGCGTTGGAAAAACGCGCCGGAGACAATTACTGCAAAGGTCAAAAGGAGCAGCAAAATCCCCGAACCCCACGGGGACTCCACAATTCCCCATACATGGTCTGCCCATGTGATGGCTATGAATGTGGCATCGATGATCCATATTCCATAACTTTTGAGAAAAGCTGGCACTGGCCGATTGACACCAACAAGTTTTTGGACGAAGTCTGACAGCGTTGCAAAGGGGCAGACAGCACACCAGAAACGTCCTAGAAAGACGAAAACGATCGGGATGAGCGGCCACCACAGTACCCACATGAGTGCTGTCCCGGCATTGTCATGAGCACTCGATGGGCCGACCAGTAACTCGTACGCGATCAATCCAAATACCGCAGCGATAGGGACTTGCAAGACCCCTGGATACCAGCGACTGCGCATTATTGATCTCACAGCGCGAATCTTTAGGAGATTTCGCCCTCTCGGTTCTACATCGATGGATTCAGGACTTTGGATACCTTGGTCAATGCTCATTTGCCAGAACCGCGGGTGGCCAGTGCGGATTTCTTAGCCGCGATTTTCGCTCGATCTTTTCTTCGCATGAGCAACGCTGTGACAAGAACTGAAGAGGTTCCAATTCCAAAGGTTCCCAAGGTGAGAGCCAATGGTCGATTTGCAGAGGCTAGTTCGACGTGGTCCATTCCAGGCATATTGGGATCCATCGCGGCGACCTTTTTCGCAGTTGGCGCGGGCCTCGGAGTTTGCCAGCTCTTGCCATGATCAAGGCTCGTATAGATCTGCGCCTTCTTGCCGACGAGGACCCCAACTATGAGTTTCTTCCCATCCAAAGAGAAGTCAATTGCAGCCGCACCACTCGGGAGGCGAAGCTCTTTCCAGGTTTTGCCACCGTCAATACTCAAGCCGCTGTTCATCATTCCAATTGAGGCTATCTCCTTCATATTCTTTGGATTCCACGCCACGGCCATCGGACCAGCAGGTCCACCCAGGGGCATCCAGGTGAGACCGGCGTCTGAACTCGTTGCCAAGCCTGCGGACATATCTGGAGCAATAATCCGTTTGGGATTCTTTGGATCCACCAACATTGAACCCATGAAATTCTGCCCCACCTTTGCATTGCGAATTTTCCACGACGTGCCACCGTCTGTGGACATCAAGAGGCCTACCTGGGGGGAGCCAAGATAAACGGTCTTCCCGAATGCGCCGATGGCGTGCACATCTGACGTGGAACCGAAGAACGTGATTCGCTTGAAGGTTAAGCCCTTGTCCGTTGATTTAAACAACCCAAAGTGTCCGCCAGCGAGAATCCTTTGGGCAGAAATGGTCCAACTCATCACATCCGCACCATCAAGTGTGGACATGGGCTTCCAACTTTTTCCTCCGTCATCCGACATTCCCGCACCTTCGTGACCTGTTACGAAGTAACGATTGCCCATAACGCTCATGGTGTGGAGGTGGTCGCCGACAAATATCTGGTTCATCACTGAACCATTCGGTTTACTGGCTGCATAGGCTCCTTGAGGAACTCCTGTAAGAAGCACCCCTACAACCGCAATACCTATGCCCAATTTGCTTATATGCCTCATCAATATCCTCCGAAATTCCCCTATCAATGCTGATATTTGAATTCTGGATTGTTCAAGCGTGGAAAGGCTAAGGTTTTCGTAAAGATTTGGAAAAGGTTGAAAAAGACACGGGGCCTCACTCCTCGGTCGGAGACACCTATGTACGACCAACTTCCAAAGCTCGAGTATGGTGTAGTTAACATTTCCCGTCTTGATGACAAAAGCAGCACGAAACGTGCGGGCAGAGTGACGATCTCCTACCTTTCAGGTGGTCTTGGTATAGATAATCCATCTCAACCCAACCTTGTTTTGGAAACAACTGGATATGGAAGAGACAGCGGTGTCCTCGTTTTTGCGGACACGGAGATAGACAATGCGACCGATTCAACTGTGACAGGTAATACATTTTCTTATAACAGATTAGTCATGAATCACATGACAGTGCAGGTAAAAGATGGTGAGCATCACGTTTTGGTTATCTACCCACAATCCCGCACTCCCTTAACTATGCAGACCGATGCGGAAGCACTTGAGAAAATTGGGTGAGGGGTATCACGGTCCAATTCTCTTGCGGATTATCTGGGGTGATTTACGCTGAAGATAGTAAAAGGCGAGTTCGATACAACTCAAGAGCCCACCGCCGAAGTCTTATCTGAAGAAACGTGATTCACATGAACCAAAGAAAGAATTCCCTGCTGGAGTATGTCAGGAAAGAGCGTGACGTCTTCGCGCGGTACGGTCGCAATCACCCCCATTTCAAGAGGAATATCTTCCTAGATGCCCTCATTTCAAGTGTGCTTGTTCTCTTTGGTTTTGGTGTTTTCAATCACTTCACTGAGAGCGCACGAATTGACGAACTTATGCGCTCGGGCGCAGTAGCGATGACATCTACCGAATTAATCAAACATGTGAAGGACGAGAAAATCGCCGCCTATTGGTTAGGTCCGAAACCGGGTTACAAGTACTCAATCATTTGCAAGGATCGAAGCGAGATCATCGTGACTTACCTGCCTCAAGGCGTGAGCGTCAATCACCCCGATCGGTTCAACCTCACCGTCGAGACCTACTCGAAAACGTTGACGAGAGAACAGCCAGCCAGGTCCAACATTTCAACCGATAGGGATGACTTCATGACATCGGATGGAACAGTTGGCGCGACTGACTCCTCAAGACCACAGATAGTGACATTTTCAATGCCGGATACGGGCAAAATTGTCGAAGTCCAGTATCCATCTACCAAGCGAATATATGATGTTTATGAGGATGGCGAGCGGCTGAAACTAATCTCAGAATCTAAGTCGTAGGGGTAGGTTGTTTCGCCCGGCTGCGTCATTATCCACGCCTAGAAACTGATGTACCTGAATGGAATTGGATTCGAACCCGATCTGGCTGAGTGTCATATAAAGATTCCAGATTCGAGCGCGATTGACGCCCACTTCGGCGACCGCTTCATTCCAGTTGCTTTTGAGATTCTCGCACCATTTGGCCAAAGTCATGGCATAGTGCTCGCGAAGATTCTCGCTGTGGCGAAGTTCGAAACCGGAGTTGTGCATGGCTTGAATTACGCGGCTCGGGGAGGTCAGCTCCCCATCCGGGAATATGTAGCGATCTATGAATGCGCCCGTGCGTGCGCGCTCCAACGAAGTCGGCCGGGTGATGCAGTGGTTGAGGATGCGCCCCTGATCCTTGATGCGCTTGTGCAACTGATTGAAGTACACGTCGAGTTTCGAATCACCGACGTGCTCGCTCATACCCACCGAGGAAATGGCGTCGTAATCAGTCTCAGAGACCTCGCGGTAATCCTGGAGTCGAATTTCAACGCTATTTTCAAGGTTGGCCTTGGCCACTCTCGCTCGTGCCAGTTCCACCTGATTGGTGCTGAGGGTGACGCCAACTGCCTTGACACCGTATTCCTTGACCGCATGAAGGATGAGCGTGCCCCAGCCGCAACCCACGTCGAGCAATTTCATCCCGGGTTTCAAGTCGAGTTTTCTGCAGATGAGGTCGACTTTTTCTAACTGTGCTGCCTCAAGAGAGCTTTCTTCAGATGTGAATACCGCGCACGAGTACACCATTGTCGGGCCGAGAATCATTGAATAGAAATCGTTGGATACATCGTAATGATGATGGATGGCGGACTTGTCGCGGGTGAGTGAATGAAGAAGTCCGCGCCGATAACGAGGCGGAGCCTCTTCGACAGGCCGGTCTGGTCTGACGACGACCGTCGGCCCTACAGCCTTTGCCAATTTTGCCAATCCGTCTACTGGGATTGGGTGTTTTATGAAGTCCTTGAGGGCAAGAAGAGTTTGATGAATGTCTCCACGGATATCCAAATGATTCGTAACGTACGCGCGGGCGAGTCCGAGATCTCCCGGGTGGCTGAGGATGTAGCGAAGTGCCAGTGGGGATTTAATTTCAAGAACATTGGGGGAGTTGAGGTTCCCCGCCGCACTTCCATCGAAGGCAGCGAACTTAATGGGCACAGCATCATCGAAAAGTGTTGAGACCTTCTGAGCAATCCATTTTGTCTCTGACATCACGGTTCTCCAGTCCGCTATCGAGTTGCTTACGATGTACTAAGAGAGTAATCCAAAAATCCTCGTAGGTCACCGACTTGGAGAGAAAAGGTAAGAACGGGCTAGCGAATGATTATTCGACGGGTATTTGAAGCGTCACCTTAGTGCCAAAGCCTGGCTGGCTTTCAATCTTGAGTTTGCCTCCGACGAGCTCCATGCGTTCGTACATTCCTTGGATTCCCAGGGATCTGGCGGGGGCTGGGCCAAAATTCCACATCCCGATCCCGTTGTCCGTCACCGAAATATCCAGACCGTCATCGACATACTTCCAGCGGACGCGTACTGCCGTGGCTTTTGAGTGCTTTTCGATGTTGTGAAAAGCCTCTTGCATGACGCGGAAAATATGGATTTTGTCTTCCTCGCGGAGGGATCGATGCTCTCCCTCTGAGTTGAAATCCATCTTGATTCCCGTCCCCTTTTCCATCTGCTTTCCGATCCATTCCACCGAGGGGTATAGCCCCAGTGTGTCCAGAAGTAGTGGACGCAGTTCTTCACAATATCTCCGGATGGCGTCGGTGGTTTGAGTAATGGTCTCCGTCGCACGAAGCACCAGCGCGTTGGCCTTTTCCGCATTATCCGCAGCTATTGCCCCATCCAGTTGGTGGATGACAGTGGCGAGCAATTGGAGCGAATCATCGTGCAAGTCTCTGGCGATCCGCTTACGTTCATTTTCCTGCGCTTCGCTGGCGAGCTTAAAGAATCTATCCTTTTCGCAGATGATCTCCTTCATCTTCTCATTGAGAATCTGCAGATTGAGACGTGCAGCTCGTTCGCGAGAGACCAGGTAGGCAACAGAGATGGAGAGACCACTGATGACGGCGACTCTTGCCAATATCACGTTGAGGTACGGCACGGAGGACCAAACAATCAGCTTGGGGATGACAAATAGCGACGTTATGAGGATCGTGAATGCTGTGCCACGTAATCCAAAGATCACGCCAGAGGAGAGCGCGGATATCAGGAAGAAGAGGATGAAGGACTTAAGAATCAATGAATTCTCAAGGGACTTTGTCAACGCTTCGACGTTGTTCCCCTTGGTGGGCAGGGAAATGAGTTGAATGCATGCAATCAGATTGAGCACCTGAATGAGCCAGAAGCGGTAGTCACGGAATTCATAA
>CAWJOR010000009.1:0-23946 GCA_963844465.1 uncultured Actinomycetota bacterium
ATTAGAAGCCTCCCATATGGGGATCCGAACTATTTGCTTGTCATCTTCGGAGTATGATCTCGTCGCCGATGTGAAGAGATGGCTAAGCGAGGAAGATGTTGACTTTTCAGTTCTGAATGAGTGGACGGTCGATAGAACGGGTTCCCTGAAGTTCATTGCAGGGATGTTCGCCCACGACCATCCCGCAAAACAACTGCTGCCGGAGTACGGCGTAGATCCCTCCAAATTCGGTAAGGGCATCGCCCTGTTCTCAAATAAATGGGCCATGAGAAATACCAACAACATCACAAATCTGGTGAGCATCATTCTGCCTTCGGGGGCATTTCTATTCCTCAGGAAGCTCTATCGACGAATCAAGTTCAGCAGGTTGGCTAAGGGCAAGTGAACACGTTCAAATCATCTTGACCAATAGTGCTTTCAGATCGAAGAAATCAAGCAAGGACGTACTTAGCAAGCCAGGCCCCTTCGCACAAACATAAAGACCCATGAATCTCTCGTAAACATGGGCGGATGAGCCCTGTGAATATTCAATTTCATCTTCGAATCGTGTTAGGCCAATGTGTTCACCCTCTTGCTTGATTGCCACCAGTGTTTCAGGGGTCGCCGCAAACATGGATCCTGCTGGAAAGAACCACTTTCTTGGAATAGGGAATCCGTTCGACATCAAGAGACTTTGAAGTCGCTGCATCGCCGGTTCGCCAATCGGCTGGTTGTGGCCGGGATATCGAAAAAGTGGATGGACGATGAGTCCGCCTGGGTATTTTTTCAGGAGACGAGCATGTCTTCGGATCCTGCGGTCGCTCTGGAGGAGCGAGCGCAGGAGAGCTTTGAACCAGATACTCTGGCTGGCCTTCGTATGGACCTTTATTACGAGGTCCCAATTCTCACCTGACAGCTTCTCGATGGACTTCAAGAAAGGTGCAATATCACGGCCTTTGTTCTCAACACGCATCGGAAGTACCGTATGGCGCGTACCTATTTTTTGAATAAGTTCTTCAACCGCCTCCGCTTGCTCTGCTTCTGGAATCGTCACCGCAACCGAAAGCGGCATCTTGATCCTGTTGAGGCGGCTGATAATTTCGACAAATTGACCTGGCCAATAGGCGTGAACTACTACCAGGACCTTTGGGGGGGATTCCGTCTTTGTCGCGCCAATCCCTTTCGAGTATGACCACGAAACTTGATGGAAAAGATCAAAAGGGAACTGACCAAGTTGAGAAAGTAGAATAGTCAAGCGACGGTTTAGTTTCTTGAAGTATGCCCCTGACATATGGGCACTATATCTGACTAGATTTTAACTACAATCGGGAATGCAGTGGCAAACGCGCCCCGCACGAATCATTGAGCGAGGTCTCTTGGTGGCTAGAAGAACAGAGCGAGTGACCGTTTACCTCTTTGGCGGTCTGGGAAATCAGCTCTTCCAATATTTCGCCGGTCTCGCAATCGCCCAAGTAACAGGTGCGAAGTTATATTTGAAGCCTTTTGGTCAGACTTCGGCCGTTGGGCGAGAGGGAGAAGCAGGAATAACGGCGTTCAAGACGGAGGGAACTCTAGTATCTTCCAAAATTCCAGTCCGACTGCAAGAGAAGTTGCTTCGCAGATTTGTCACAATGATTGATCGTCTCGGGTTAGGCGCATTTTCCCGCAAACATGGGGTCTTCCTCTCTGATGCCCCGGAACTACCGGAGATGAAATCTGGTTACCATCGACATGTTCGGTTGATGGGATATTTTCAAGATTCCAAATTCCTTGACTTTCTGGAGATGCAGGGGAAGAAGATGGAACTCCCGCTGAAGAATCCGTCGCCTTGGTTTGAGAAGCTGCAGGGACAGTCTCGCTTGAAGAAGCCAATCATCGTGCATATCAGGCGTGGTGACTACCTCAGTCACGCTGAAACAATTGGCGTTCTAGATTTATCGTATTTCAGAAATGCTCTCGAAATGATTCCACGGGATGGTGACTCGGAGTTTTGGATATTCTCGGATTCCCTCGACGCTGCCAAAGACTTCGCACGTCTTGCGGAATTGCCAGAGGCCCGCACCCAGATCATTCAAGCGCCAGCAGATTCCCCGGATGCAGAAAGCATGCTTTTAATGACGTTGAGTTCGGCGCTGGTCATTTCGAACTCAACATTTTCGTGGTGGGGAGGATATTTGAAAAGGGACGCAGTGCAAGTAATCGCCCCAAAAAAATGGTTCAAAAATCTGGATGACCCAGCGAATCTCATCCCACAGAATTGGATCTATTGCGAGTCAGTTTGGAAACTTTGACGCCGACGATTTCCCAATCGGCCTTACTTAAGCTTCTTCAAATCGGCATCGACCATGAGATCGGCTAATTCGCGCCAGTGCGTTTTTGCGCTCCATCCAAGAAGGTTCTTTGCCTTTGTCGGATCGCCAACGAGGGCATTGACTTCAGTAGGGCGTAAATACCTCGGGTCTTCAACTACGTATTTCTGCCAATCTAGGTTGACATGCGAAAATGCCTCTTCGCAGAAATCTCTGACGGTGGCGCCAACGCCGGTCGCTACGACGTAGTCGTTTGGCTTTTCTTGTTGGAGCATCAACCACATGCTCTCGACGTATTCCTTCGCGTAACCCCAATCGCGCGTCGCTTCGAGATTGCCGAGATAGAGTTTCTCGTCGGATCCATTCGCGATACTTGCCACAGCTCTAGTGATTTTTCTCGTCACGAATGTCTCGCCTCTACGCGGTGACTCATGGTTGAAGAGGATTCCGTTTGTAGCGTGCAATCCGTATGCATCACGGTAATTCACCGTGGTCCAATATGCATACAACTTTGCAGCGGCATACGGACTTCGGGGATGAAAGGCACTCAATTCATTCTGCGGGGGCGGGGTTGAGCCGAATAGTTCGCTTGTGCTGGCTTGATAAAATTTTGTCTGAAGCTTGCTAGATCGGATTGCTTCTAGAAGAGCTATGGTTCCGACGGCATCGACTTGAGCCGTATAGGTGGGCATGGTGAACGAGACCATCACGTGACTTTGCGCCGCAAGGTTGTACACCTCATCGGGGGCTATTTCACGCAGTAAATTGGTGATACCTGATGAATCTGTAATGTCTCCATAATGCAGATGCAACTTGTTATCTGGCTCATGGGGATCTTTGAAGAGATGGTCTATACGAGAAGTGTTAAATGTGGAGGCGCGGCGGATGAGACCGTGAACTTCATAGCCCTTCTCAAGGAGAAGTTCGGCCAGATAAGAGCCGTCCTGACCTGTAATACCCGTGATGAGTGCTGTTGGCATTAAAATCTCCTTTTGAAATCATCTAAAGTATTGGACAGGAGTTCAAGTTCCGTCGACAGATCGTAATGATGATTGCCTACGAATAGGCCCTCATCATGGATTTCATCGGCCGCGGGAAGCGGGCCAATAGGTGCATGATCAAGGTGGCTGATCACGGGGTTGCGCGTGAAATTGCCCGTGACGATCGGGCGGCAGTCAATACCGACTCTGGTCAACCCTTCTACCAGCGACTGCCGTCGTCCCTTCAGTTTCCCCTCCAAGACAATAGAGAACCCGAACCACGATGCCTCCCCGTTTTCCCTTTGGGCACGATAGCCCTCAAGTTCATTCATGGATTTGAGAAAAGTGTCGGCGTTACTGCGCCTTGCCTGGATGAAGGAATCAAGTTTGGAGAGCTGGACTTTTCCAATTGCAGCCTCCATCTCGAGGGGCCTTAGGTTGTAGCCAGGTAATACAAATCTGAATAGATCGTCCCACTCGCTCCCCGTTTTGTTGTAGACGTGATTTGTCGGGGGAAGATCTCTGGTCCATCCATGGGCTCTGAGTGATTTGAGGGTGTGGAAGAGCGGCTCATCATCGGTGACGATCATGCCGCCCTCCATGGTGGATATGTGATGGCTGAAAAAGCTAGAAAATGTTCCGCCGATACCGAAAGTGCCGGCGGATTGACCTTCGAGGGTTGCCCCGAGGGATTCACAGTTGTCCTCGAGCAGGATCAAGTCATGTACCCGCGCAATCTCGCGCAGCGAAATCCAGTCTGCGGTATTACCTAACAAGTTGACCGCAAAAATGGCTTTAGTCCTGGGTCCGATCGCCGCCTCTACCTTATTGACGTCGATATTTAGCGATAGCGGATCGATGTCAACAAATTTGAGAGTGAGCCCGATCTGGTTGACGGGATAATAGGTCGTGCTCCACGAAACAGCAGGGACCAGTACCTCGTCTCCGGGCTGGATAAGTGGTTCTTTCCGATAACGGCATGCGGCTAGTAGGGCCAAGTTTGCGCTCGATCCGCTGTTGACCATTACGGCGTAGTTACTTCCTATTTTCTTGGCAAAAAGGTCTTCATATTCGCGTACTTCATCTCCCATTGTGAATCGGCCTGACGCGATTACCGATTGAATGGCTTGGATTTCTTCATCATTCCATGTGGAACTTGCTAGGGGATATTTAGACATTGGGGACTTCCATCTCCACTGAAGATAGGTACCAATTAATGGTCGCCTTGATTCCCGATTCAATGTCCGTCTTTGCTACCCAACCGAAACTTCTTGCGAGGGAGACATCCATGAGCTTTCGCTTCATTCCCGCAGGCTTGGATGGGTCAGAGACTATTTTCATGCTGGCTCCAAGTATTTTGATCACCATTTCGTAATATTCTCGCACGGAGTGATCAACACCGGCACCGATGTTCATTGTGATTGGCAGTGTCTCTAGATTGCCAAGAGAGTCGATCATGAAACGTGCCACATCATCGACGTAGGTGAATTCTCTTCTAGCGCTGCCATCACCCCACATGTCAACCTTGTCGAGCCTATGAAGTTTCGCAGCAGCAACTTTCTGAATAATTGCAGCAAGAAGATGACTTCTCTCGGGATCAAAGTGGTCATTGGGTCCGTAGAGGTTGGACGGGATGAAATTTCGCCAGACAAGGTCTTTTGTTTGGGCAACATATTGAACTGTCTTACTACCCACGAGTTTGGCCAGTGCGTATCCCTCATTAGTGGGCTCCAGCGGGCCAGTGAGGATTTCCTCTTCCTTCATTGGATGTGAGAGGTTCCGTGGGTACATGCAGGAGCTGCCAACATAAATGAGCTTCTTCACGCGATGTCGAAGAGCTGCATTTAAAACGTTGGAGTCAAGTCTTATGTTCTGAGTCAAGAATTCAACCGGGTGCGCGATATTTGCCGCGATTCCGCCCACTCTTGCCGCTGCGTGAACTATTGCATCAGGGGAATGTGCTTCGATATATTCCAAGGTCCCAACTTCATCATCAAGATCCATTTGAGATCTATTGGGTAAGAGAATCTCAAGTCCTGTGTCTTGGCCAATCCTCGCTAAAGATGAACCGAGCATTCCGGTCCCACCGGTAATCAAGACGCGCATGCTTCATATCCTATTGTTTGGGAGGACGCTGTTTAGGGCAGCATCCCATTTCTCCATCAAATGTTGATGGGTATGGTGTTCATTTATGTACTTTTTGCTTCGAATCCTCAGTTCTTTTCGTTCGGTTTCAGAGTTAGAAAGTGCTTGAAGGGCCGCATACCAATCACTATTGGGGACGCAGGCCTGTCCCTGATGAGAGTCCAGGGCCACCCTGGCGTATGAGGGAATCGCCGAGAATAAGGTTGGCAATCCGAGATGCCACATGGAGAGCAACTTGTTCTCAGATTTCAATGAGGCGAATCTATCCGTAGGGTCGACAGGGATAATGCCAATTGAACTCGAATGGGCGTACTTGATCACATTCTCAATCGACCAGGGAATGATCTCAATCGAACGACTTGATAGCGGAAACCATTTTTCAATGAGAGACCTAGAATTGACTTTTCCGATGTACCCGCCCCATCGCGGAAATTCTTCAGTCGTTAGCAGGTACATTCCCCATCCGCTCTCCGAAAGAAATCTATCTAGACTCGCGGAAACCGGCTGGAAGTGCTTTAGCGTGTATCCAAATCCCTCCCAGAACAGATGGGGTGCAGCAAGATCGAAATCGCCTTCTGTGTCCAACTCGGAGTGATCATCGAGGATTATCTGGACGTTCTTGTTGAACTCCGAAACGATTTCCTTCTGTTCTATCGAAGCGACAATGATGGCATCACTCTTTGAACATGCAGCTTTCAAGTGGTTCGTGTACTTTCCCCATTTGAAGTCGCTCGTGCCCCTTAGTGATCTGACAATGTTTCTCCCGGCATCTCTGGAAAGACTTGGGCGTTCGCCCAAGTAGCCATCAACCAGATCGAGGATGACTGGTTGCTTTGCTCGTTCAATCCACTGATCAAAGTTCGCAGCGTTCGAGAGTACTAAGACATCGCTATCGGTCGGATCAATCAGACTTAAGGCAATTCCCCTATCGAGGGCCCAACCCGCCAATCTTCGCCGATCCCCTGGGTGTTGAAGATTCTTTGAGTAAGGAACGTAGCCGACCTTTAGCATTGCGGAGTCGCTCCTGGGATCATGTAGCTAATCGGCGCAAGTAAAGTCCGTATTCATTACTGCCGTAGGAATTTGCAAGCCCTTCTAGGTCTTTCGTAGAAATCCATTTCTTTCGCCAAGCGACTTCTTCGATGCATCCGACTTTAAGGCTTTGCCTTTCCTCGATGACTCGGATGTAATTACTCGCGTCATTAAGGCTATCGAAAGTTCCGCAATCCAACCAAGCAGTGCCTCGTGCGAGCTTGTTCAATTTCAATTTTTTCTCTTGCCTATACATGTCCAGTACCGATGTGATCTCGAGTTCGCCCCGGTTGCTCTTCTGCACTTTAGAGGCTTTTGCGCTGACAGTATTATCAAAAAAGTACAAGCCAGGAACTGCCAGGTTTGACTTGGGATGAGTCGGCTTTTCCTCGATTGAGATCACGTTGCCATTCTGGTCGATCTCTGCGACGCCGTATCGTTGTGGGTCTGTGACGGTATATCCAAAAATAAGAGCACCATCAGGGTTTGTACAGTTCTCGAGGTGTTCCCCAAGTCCGCTTCCGTGAAAGATGTTGTCTCCCAGAATTAGCGCAACGCTGTCGGTATCGATGAATTCTCTTCCGATGATCAAGGACTGCGCGAGGCCTTCCGGTTTCTCTTGGCTGGCATACTCAACATTTATCCCGATTGAATGGCCGTCACCGATCAACCTCTTAAACGCTTTCTGGTCCTCCGGGGTTGTGATCATCAAGATATCTCGAATTCCGGCAAGCATTAACGTGGACAATGGGTAGTAAACCAATGGCTTGTCGTAGATTGGGAGGAGTTGCTTGCTGGTTGCTTGCGTAATTGGCCATAACCTTGACCCTGTTCCGCCCGCTAAAATGATCCCCTTCATTTGATTAAGACTACTTCACCTGTAGGTTTGGTCAATAATGCTAGAAGAGAGGATGGTGCCGGGATTGAAGGTTCTCATTACGGGCGGTGCCGGCTTCATCGGCTCCAATTTCGTTCGACGGATAGTGGATGGCTCTCTTCGAGGAATTTCCTCAGTTACCGTCTTGGATAAATTGACATACGCAGGTTCCCTCACCAACCTTGCGGACCTTGCTCAAGATAGTTTTGAGTTCATTCAGGGGGACATCTGTGACGAAGTTCTGACTCGGAAATTGGCAAAAACTCATGATGTCATTGTCAATTTTGCTGCCGAATCCCATGTCGACAGATCCATTGAGGGATCCAGAGATTTCGTGATGACGAATGTATTGGGCACTCAAACGTTGCTTGAAGCCGCAAGGGTCGGATCCATCCAGACTTTTGTTCAGATCTCAACGGACGAGGTGTACGGGTCAATTCAAGAGGGTTCATGGTCGGAGGCGTATCCGTTGCAGCCCAACTCGCCCTACGCCGCATCGAAAGCATCTGCCGACTTGATAGCTCGCTCGTATCACCGTACGTATGGTCTCGATGTGCGCATTACTCGCTGCAGCAACAATTACGGGCCTCATCAATTCCCTGAAAAGGTAATCCCATTGTTTGTCACCAATTTGATCGATGGATTGAAAGTTCCTGTTTACGGTGAAGGGCTAAACGTACGCGATTGGCTACATGTGGACGATCACTGCCAGGGAATTTACGCCGTGATGACGCGTGGAAAAGCAGGGGAGATATACAACATCGGTGGTGGGACCGAACTGTCCAACATGGAACTGACCCAGAGGATTTTAGACTTAATGGGAAAGGATCAGGGAAGCATCAAATATGTGGAGGATCGACTCGGACACGATCTGCGCTATTCGGTAGATATTGCCAAGATCGCCGGCGAACTTGGCTACAAGCCACGGATTGAGTTGGAGAAAGGCTTGAAGGAAACCGTTGATTGGTACCGGGAAAATGAAGCATGGTGGCGCCCGTTAAAGAAAGCATGAAGTGGCTGATCCTTGGCGGAGAGGGACAGTTGGGGCATGCAATGCAGGCCGAATTGTCAGCGACCAAGAATGTATTCCGCGCTCTTTCACACGCTGAATTGGATATAACAAATAGCTCTGAGCTGTCTCGCATTTTTTCTGATGAACGTCCCAATATCGTACTTAATGCTGCGGCATGGACCGATGTCGATCGCGCCGAAGAAGAGGAGAGTTCCGCCAGGTTAGTGAATTCTTTAGGGGCGGATCTGGTGGCGAAGGAAAGTTCTAAATATGCTGCGAAGCTAGTGCACGTATCGACAGATTATGTTTTTTCGGGGGACTCGCGTCTCCCATGGAACGAGATGGCACCCCTTGCACCTGTCTCTGCCTATGGCAGAACGAAGGCCGAGGGTGAAGAACTAGTAGGGCGGTCTTACGCAGAGGGAACTTACATTGTAAGAACTGCTTGGCTATATAGCCCATGGCAGAGAAATTTCGCGAAGACCATGGTTCGCTTGGCGAAGTCGGAAGCCAAGACAATTGATGTGGTGAACGACCAAATCGGACAACCCACGTCTGCGCTGGATTTAGCTAGACAAATACGGAAGATGATTGAAAGAGATGTCGATCCGGGCATCTACCATGGTACAAATAGCGGCGAGGCGACCTGGTTTGAATTTGCCCGTCACATATTCGAGTTCATGGGGATTAACCCAGAGCGAATTCAGCCTGTTGACTCTTCTCAATACCAACGCCCTGCGAAAAGGCCGACGTATTCGGTTCTTGGACATCAACATTGGATTGATGTCGGAATGCCTCAAATGCGTGATTGGCACGACGCATTAAATGATGCCCTTCCAGCGATCATCAGTGAAGAGAATCTGAGAGGCTAGGCCCATGGAATTGGAGAAGCTATCTATCGACGGGGCGTGGATTGGGCGTTCGATCATTCACGAAGACCCTCGCGGTTCCTTCCGAGAGTGGTTCAAAGAAGGGGATATTGAGAGAGTTATCGGCCGAAAGTTTGCATTGGCTCAAGCTAATGTTTCGCGGTCAAACCTCGGTGTTGTCCGTGGAATTCATTACAGCCTTGCTTTGGCCGGTCAAGGGAAATGGATCGCTTGTGTATCTGGTTCGATATGGGATGTGGTGGTGGATATTCGCCCATCTTCTCCAACATTTAAGAGTTGGATCGGCGTGAATTTGCGAGGTGATGCTGGTGAGGCTTTGTTTGTATCGGAAGGCCTTGGACACGGTTTCATTTCACTTGAAGAAGATACGGTCGTGGCTTATCTGCTGACATCGCCGTACTCGCCGGAGGAAGAATATGAAATCAATCCAATGGACCCAGATCTCGCCATTGAATGGCCCGGTGTCGAGCATTTGGTTTCCTCAAAGGATGCCTTGGCTCCTACTCTTGCCGAGAGACTAGCCCAAGGAAAACTACCGAAGTAATGCGCCTGTCCGACTTCCTCGGACCTTCATTGGACTGAGTCAAATCATTCACTAATGTATTCCACATGAGAACTTCAGTGATCGTGGCAGGTGCTCGGACTCCCATTGGACGCTTGAGCGGAACATTAAGCGGTTTAAGCGGCACCGATTTAGGCGGAATTGCAATCAAGGCAGCCGTCGAGCGCGCAGGTATCGCCCCAGAACAAGTTCAGTACGTCATCATGGGGCAGGTATTGCAGGCAGGTGCTGGACAAGGGCCTGCACGACAAGCAGCAATCAAGGGTGGCTTGCCGCTGGACGTTCCTTCGATCGTTGTGAACAAAGTCTGTCTATCGGGCTTAAATGCAATTGCCCTTGCAGATCAGCTCATTCGCGCAAATGAGTACGACATCATCGTGGCCGGTGGCATGGAGTCGATGACAAATGCTCCGCACATACTTATGAATTCTCGTGCTGGTTTCAAATTGGGAGACGCCACGTTAAAGGATTCGATGATGTTTGACGGCCTCTTCTGCGCGGTTGAGCACATAGGAATGGGCGATGCCACGGAGAAATACAATCCTAGGTATTCCTTAACACGAGAAGAACAAGATGAGTTTGCCTTTCAATCACACCAACGCGCCGCGAAGGCGCAATCCGAAGGCGTCTTTGACGAAGAGATCGTCCCTGTCGAACTCAAGGACCGCAAGGGGAATGTAACTTTGTTCTCCAGCGACGAGGGCGTTCGCGCTGACACAAATCTCGAAGGGTTGGCAAAACTTAAGCCTGTCTTTTCTTCTACCGGGACGATCACTGCGGGATCTGCGTCGCAAATCTCCGACGGCGGCGCTGCAGTTGTCGTGATGTTGAAAGAGAAGGCCATTGAATTGGGTCTTGATTGGCTCTGCGAGATTGGCGCCCAGGGCATGGTCGCCGGTCCTGATGCCTCTCTCCATGAGCAACCGGCCAATGCGATCAAGCTGGCAGCTAAGAAAGAGGGAATTGGCTTAGATAAGTTCGATTTCGTTGAGATCAACGAGGCATTTGCCGCGGTGGGGATCGCATCATCGAAGGCTTTGGGCTTTGACCTAGCCAAGGTCAACGTGCATGGCGGGGCCATTGCAGTCGGTCATCCACTCGGAATGTCGGGGGCACGTCTTGCTTTGCACGTCGCGTATCAGTTGAAGAAAAAGGGAAGCGGATACGGAGTCGCGGCCCTATGTGGCGGCGGCGGGCAGGGAGATGCGCTGATTTTCAAGCGTTAGCGCTGGGGATCTACTGCTCTTCAACCGAAAAATCTGGTTCGGTCTTGTCGCGGAGTTCCTCAACCGTTACCCCAGGGGCTCGGCGACGAAGCACGAGTCCCTTGTCGGTGATATCAAAGACCGCGAGGTCGGAGATGATTCGATCGACAACCTTCACGCCGGTGAGCGGCAGCGAGCATTTGTTGACAATTTTCGGCTTGCCATCTTTGGCGACGTGCTCGGTCAAGACAACAACTCGCGGCGTTCCGGCTACCAAGTCCATCGCACCGCCCATGCCCTTCACCATCTTGCCCGGGATGGTCCAGTTGGCTAGATCTCCAGTTCCAGAAACTTCCATGGCTCCGAGAATTGCGACCTTCACATGTCCGCCTCGGATCATGCTGAACGACATAGAAGAATCGAAGATTGCCGCCCCTGGTAGAAGAGTGACAGTTTGTTTTCCCGCGTTGATCAGATCGGCGTCTTCCTTGCCTTCGTAGGGGAATGGCCCCATTCCCAGGATTCCGTTCTCGCTCTGAAGCGTGACGGATACTCCGGCTGGCAAATTGTTGGCGACAAGTGTTGGGATCCCGATGCCTAAGTTCACGTAATCGCCGTCTTTGAGTTCAGTCGCAGCGATCGCAGCCATCTCATCTCGTGTCCAAGCCATGGTCTTTATCCTTGCTTTTCTGCAACTGGGCGCACTGTGCGCTGTTCGATGTCTTTTGTTCGATTCGTAGTGTGAATAAGTCGCTGTACGAAAACCCCGGGCGTGATGATGTGGTTCGGGTCTATCTCACCTGGTTGCACAATGTGTTCTGCCTCCGCGACAGTCACAATTCCGGCAGTCGCTACAAGTGGATTGAAATTGCGAGCCGTGTATCTGTAAACAAGGTTGCCCTCAGTATCGGCTTGATAGGCATGGACTAGAGCGACGTCTGCAACGATTGCGCGCTCCTGTACGTACAATTCCCCATCGAATTCTGCGTGGGGCTTGCCTTCTGCGACCAGTGTGCCGACGCCGGTCTTCGTGTAGAACGCAGGGATTCCGGCACCACCGCAACGCAAACGCTCAGCCAATGTTCCTTGCGGACTGAATTCAACTTCTAGTTTGCCATCGAGAAACTGCTCCGCGAAAAGTTTGTTTTCACCTACATAGGAGGCTATAACTTTTCGGACTTGGCCATTTTCAAGTAGAAGTCCGAGCCCTTTGCCATCGACACCCATGTTATTGGAGACGACGACGAGATCTTTCACTCCTGATGCCTTAACAACGTCGATTAAATCTGAGGGTATTCCGCAGAGACCGAAGCCTCCAACGGCTAGAACCATGCCGTCCTTCATCACTCCATCAAGCGACTCGGCAATATTTTCATACACCTTAGACACGAAAGCCCCCTTACCAAGTTGACTAATCCGTCCACGTCATGGATAGGAGTCAGATTGAATGTTATGCGCGCTATCTAGACCTGTCCATTCGTCGCGAAAGGACGAGCACTTGGTTATCGGTTGGGCGGATACCAAACCCCGATTTCATGTGTCAAGATGGTCTTACAACGAAAGGAGCTTACGGTTGAGCATTTCGGTACTTGTAGCTCCTGATAAGTTCAAGGGGACACTCACTGCCAAAGAGGTTGCTGATGCATTAGCTGCTGGGCTGATTGCTAAAGCCGACGTGAAAATTATTCCGTTAGCCGATGGCGGTGACGGAAGTATTGATGCGATAGCAGCGGCTGGATTCGAAGTGATCGAGTTGGATCCTGCCATCGAATCAGCCACCGGAGTGCCGGCAAAGATTGCCCGCAAGGGCGACGTTTTCTTTGTTGAGTCGGCGGAATTTTGCGGACTGCGTTATGTCAGCGGACCACTAGATCCGCTAGGGGCGAGCACACTCGGTATTGGGCAGGCCGTGCGAGCAGCATTGGATCTGGGGGCTCGCACGATTGTGCTTGGGGTAGGCGGGACGTCGAGCACCGATGGTGGCGCCGGATTTCTTATGGGATTAGGCGTTAAGTTCTTCAACGAGACTGGCGAGATGATTCCGCTGGGAGGTGGTGGTCTCTTTATCCTTGCCAAAGCAGATTTCTCTGGTTTGGATCCGAGGCTTTCTGATGTCGATTTGATTCTTGCCTCAGATGTAGACAGTCCGCTACTTGGGTCAGCAGGTGCAGCAAGGCGCTACTCACCTCAAAAGGGCGCTGACCCATTGCAGGTTGAGGTTTTAGAGCTTGGTTTAAGTCGTTTAGTTAAGGTGTTGAAAAGTGGAACAAAATATTGGACCGAGCGAAATCGCATCGCATCCACCGCATCTGGCTCGGGCGCTGGAGGCGGCTTAGGCTTTGCGGCGCTTCTTATTGGAGCAATTCGAGTGTCTGGGGCCGACTATATTCTCGATTTACTAGAACTCGATGACCTGCTACCAGAGTGCGATTTGGTTATTACCGGGGAAGGCGCACTGGATGAGCAATCACTTTCTGGCAAGTTGCCGATTGCTCTGGCGAGAAGGGCGCGAGCCCTGAACATTCCAGTCTATGCAGTGGTTGGAACATGTCGATTGAGGGACGAGGACTTAGTTAGTGCTGGAATATCGCGCGTCTTTACCCTCGATCAAATGGATTCGCGATGTGTACATGATTCAGACCTGAGTTTGCGGTTACTGAATCAGATAGGCGAAGAAATCAGCGATGGCCTCTGAGCGAATTGCGGTGATAGGTGCTGGCATTATTGGGCTTGCGGTGGCTCGCCTCATTGGGCAATGTATTGGCTGTTCGAAACGCCCCATCGCCGGGGGCAACCTCGAATCTGGCCATCGCCGAATATGTTTGCGACGAACTTTTTAAGAACGATAACTAGGATGTCCACAAGAGCAGCGGATCTTTTAAGGTAGGCGCCAAAGAGCTCGTTTACCCTTTCAGATATGGGTAAGCCAACCGCGATTGTCTATGTTGACGGGTTTAATTTATATCGAAGGACACTGAAAGGAACACCTTATAAGTGGCTTGATCTGTTTGCTTTAACTTCGGAACTTCTTTATGAGTATGACGTCATCCTTGTTCGTTATTTCACCGCGCATATTTCTCCCATGCCGAACGATCTCTCCCAAGGGCAGAGACAGCAGGTTTACTTACGTGCCTTGAAAGTGAACCACAAGATCAAGATTCATTTGGGGAAATTCAGATCAGACGCTCGACTCATGCCACTGCATCCTTGGGAGTTCAAAGCAGATGGACGGCCAAAGACTGTGAAAGTCAAAAAGACGGAAGAGAAAGGTTCTGATGTAAATCTCGCAACATATTTTCTATTCGATATTTTCACCAAGAAGGCAGATGTTTTTGTCGTATTAACAAATGATTCAGATCTGGCTGAACCTCTTCGATTAGCTAAAGATCAATTAGGACAGACTATTGGTCTCATCTTGCCAACTGATACGCCCTCGTTGGAATTATTGAAAGTTGATCCGCAGATCATTCGTCAAATTCGTGAAGGAGCGCTAGTCGTTGCCCAGCTACCTGAGGTTCTTTATGACAGTCATGGGACGATTACAAAACCTCAGTCTTGGTGAAAGCAGAAATCCCGACCGAAGCCGGGATTTCGCAACCAGCCACCGAAGGGACTGGGGGTGTTGAAGAAAATATAGCAGAAATTATCTAGGGCGACGGCGTCTCTGATCTGAGTTCGGACGAGGGCGGCGGCCACCGAAGCTGGGCTTCTCGACAACTGGCGCGATGTATGGGATTCCACTTGGCTGCTTTGAGCCGGTGATGGAGACCAATTCATCGTGGTGCGGACGCACGTCTACGAACTTGGGATAGACGCCGGCACGTGAAGTCAGTCCGCGGACTGCGCTTTGCTGTTTGGAGGTAGCCAGAGTTACAACAACTCCCGCCTCGCCGGCACGAGCTGTTCGGCCTGCGCGGTGGAGGTAGTCCTTGTGATCTGTCGGAGCATCTACGTGCACGACAAGGGAAACGTCGTCAACGTGGATTCCACGAGCAGCAACATCGGTTGCGACAAGGGCTGAGTTTGGATTCTCCTTGAAGTGAGCAAGGGTTCGAGTTCGAACTGCTTGCGATTTTCCGCCGTGAAGGGCGCCAACTGGAACGCCGACGCTTGCAAGTTTGTCGGCTAGACGATCGGCACCGCGTTGTGTCTTAACAAAGAGGATGGTGCGGCCTTCGCGAGATGCGATTTGCGCGGTGATCTCGTCTTTGTCGCCAGGAAGCATTACGAGAACGTGGTGTTCCATGGTGCTAACTGAGGCGCGATCATTCTGTAGCGAATGTGTCTTTGGGTTGTTGAGATACTTCTTGACGAGTGAATCCACACCGCGATCAAGGGTTGCGCTAAAGAGCAAGCGCTGGCCGTTTGGTCGTGCCTGATCAAGAATTTCCTTTACAACGGGAAGGAATCCCATATCTGCCATTTGGTCAGCTTCATCCAAAACGGTGATCTGTAGATCATCGAGTTGAACTTCACCGCGGTTGAGAAGGTCAATGAGACGGCCGGGAGTTGCAACAAGAATCGGGCAGGCCTTGCGCATCGCAGTGATCTGCTTTGCGTATGGCATTCCGCCTGCGATGACAACAGAATCAAGGCGAATCGCCCTAGCCAACGGCGTAAGTACGTCGTTGATTTGCTGTGCGAGTTCGCGTGTTGGGGTGAGTACAAGTCCAAGCGGCTTGTGAGGAGCAGCTTGCTTGCCATGAAGATTGGTCAGCATTGCAAGGCCGAAGGCAAGTGTCTTGCCTGAACCGGTCTGTCCGCGACCAAGGATGTCGTGCCCCTTGAGCGCATCAGGAAGGGTTGCTACCTGAATTGGGAAAGGGGAGTTGATGCCTTGGCTAGTAAGAAGTGCCACCAATTCAGGTGAGATTCCTAGTTCAGCGAAAGTCTTAGTGGTTGTCTCATTGGGCGTATGGTGCGAAGCCTCGACAGTGCTCTCTTGTTCGACATCAACGATGTAGTTATCGTCAGCACCGAAATCTTCGCTGTACTGGCTGTTCGAGAAGTTGCGGCCACCCTTGTTTGAGTCAGGGCGCGCTGCAAAATTGTTCGTGGATCGCGAAGTGCTCGGGCGATTGAAAGTGCTCTTGTGAGCAGAGGCCGTACCGCTATGGGTGCTACGGGTTGAGGCAGCAGCAGTGCGCTTTCCACCAGGGATGAACTTAGTGCGCTCACGGGGTACAAAATTGGGGCGACCGTCTCCGCGTGCTGCATCGGCGATGCGGGCATCACGACGGGTGGTTGGGCGGGTGTCTGGACGAGCCGAAGTGCGATCATCCCGACGAGCGGGTGCGTACTTTGCCGTATTCGTGGCACGGGGAGCAGTGCGTTCCTCGGTGCGCTCGCTTGAAAAAGTCGAACCCTTGGATTCTGCGAACCGCTTGGCGCGCTCTATCGAGCGAGGCTTGTTCTTCGCCCTCTTGGCAGGAGTGTTGGACGTTGCTCCGGGCTTGGAAAAGGAAGACTTGCCTGATTTTGCGTAGGCAGGCTTGGTTGCGGGTTCAGCAGATGAGCGTTCTACGGCCTTGGCCGAGGTTCCCTTGCGGTGAACTTTGGGGCCTTTTGTGGGCGCAGCAGATTTAGAGCGTGGTTGTAATGACATGAGTTAGCTATACCAATCGAGACGACTAGCGCGTCTCGGTATAACAGGCCAATTTCTAACGGTATTTCGGTGTGGCCTGTCAGGTGGTGATAAGACTCGCAAGTAAGCGCAAATACTGCGCTTTAGGGGAAAGATCGTTGTTTCGGATGAATCAACGAGGCCAATCTTACCGTGGATTCCTAGTGTGGATTACCACGGTCGGCCTGTCGCAGGTAGGCCTTAAGAATGAGGGATGGAATCTCTCTCTCTGAATCTCTTGCCCGACCTCCATTTGTCAAGGTCTAAATTTAGGTCTAAATTTAGATCCACAAGGAAGGAGGAGAGGATGGATGAAATCTTTACTGAACTTACGACAACGATTTCGGAGTTCAAGAAGAATCCGAATGATGTCGTTAAGAAAGCCAAAAATAGACCCTTTGCCGTGCTGACAAATAACAGGGCAAGTTTCTATGTGATGTCACCTAAATACTATGACCAGTTACTTGAGAAGATCTGGGAGTTGGAGATAACCCCTGAGATCAAAAAGAGGCTCGCAAGCAAAGAAAAATCGAGAACCTTCACGATCGAAGAGCTTCGGAACATGTGAATCACGTGCATGCCTTGAAATTTCATGAACGTGCAGAAAAAGAGTGGTTTGAACTCGATAAAGGGATCAGAGAAAGGTTTCTTAGCGTCTTGGAGCGTCGGCAGATCGAACCTCGAATTCTGAGCGCCGAACTCAGTTCGGACCTTAAAGGGCTATACAGAATTAAGTTGAAGAAATCGGGACATCGCTTGATATATGAAGTATTTGACGATCCGCCCGTCCTTCTAGTAATCGCGGTTGGAAGCCGCGGAAAACAAGATGTCTATCGAACCGCTGCAAATCGCATAGATTAAAGGGTCGTGGCGGCTAAAATCCAAGAGTGAAAACGCCAGCAGTTCCAGCCATCAACACCGTGGCTAAGCGAATTGTTGGAAGGCGAGATTCAGTCCTTGCCCGGAAGAACATCCGAGAATCCCTTGTATCGGTGGCTGGGCTGATCGGCTGCCCGGTCCGCGACAACGACGGCCGCGATCTCGGAAAGCTCGTCGATGTTGTTGTCCGACATGGTGAAGAGACATACCCGGCGGTATCTGGACTGATTGTGAAGATCGGTGGCCGCACATCTTTTATCGACGGGGCAAGAATTTCCAAATTAACAAGGGATGAAATACGACTTTCCTCGACGAAGATAAATTTGAAGGAATACACCAGGCGCCCCGGTGAGTCCCTCCTTGATGCCGATGTCATCGACCACCAGATCGTTGACGTGAATGGTCTTCGCGTTGTGCGATCTGCCGATCTCTATCTCGCGCCACTGGATAAGGAGATTCGGCTCGTCGGAGTGGACGTTTCCTTCACTTCATTCCTACGCCGAGTATTTCCTGGAACGTTGCGCCGTCGCGCAACTCCTGATCGCGTGGTGGACTGGGCAACGGTTGCCTCCCTTACTGACAGTGGAGGTCCAGTCCGCACAGCAGGTCCGCGTTCTGCGCTCGCGCAGTTGCGCCCGGCTGACCTAGCAGACTTGATTGAAGACCTAGTCGGACGCGAACAAGGCGCGTTGATCGAACTGTTGGATCCGAACTTGGCTGCAGACGTGTTGGAAGAGATGGAGGACGACGATCTCCAGGGCTTGCTTCGAGGCCTTCCAGCAGAACGCGCGGCCGAGTTGCTCACATTGATGGAACCTGATGAGAGCGCCGAAGTCTTGCGTGATCTAAATGATGAACACCGCGAGAGCATTCTTGATGCGATGGCACCTGATGCCGCGAAGACACTTCGATTGTTGGTGACTTTCGACGAGGCGCTCGCAGGCGGTGTTATGACGACACACTCGGTAATCTGTAGGGAAACCGACACAGTCGCTTATGCGCTCTCGCAGTTGGTTAAACATAAGGAGCGGGATATTTCTGACGGAGTTGTGGTGGTGGATTCGAAAGGTAAATTGCTCGACCACATTCAAATGATTGAACTCGTTTCGGCAAAGCCAGCCGCTGCACTTTTGGATTTAATCGGCGCGCCTCTGCCTACCGCGGTGCACATCGACACGCCTCTGGATGAAGTAATTGAAGAATTCTCCAACAACCGTGGTTCTTCAATCATTGTTATTGATTCGACGAACAAACCAGTCGGGCGCATCATGGCGGATGACTTGGTTGACGCGCTGGTGGCGCGCAGTGGAAAGCGCGGATTTGCGCAGGGAAGCGGCGCTCTTACATGACCGAGAAGAAAGTGGCCACCGCAAAGAAGTCGGCCAAGAGCGTCAAAGTGCCGCCAATCTCCCATCGAAAGATTCGCGTTGCTGCGCTCCTTGCTGTGATGGGGCCCGGCGTCATCGCTGGCCTCTCTGATGATGATCCAGCAGGCATCACGACCTATTCGCAACTAGGTGCCAAATATGGGTATCGGTTGTTATGGGTTTTAGTTCTCTCAACTTTTGCCTTAATACTTTTTCAAGATCTTGGTTCACGGATCGGAGTTGTCACGCGCCAAGGTCTCATCGGCTTGGTTCGACAGAAGTACGGGGCGCGATCTGGTGTGTTCAGCGCATCTTCCTTGATTCTTGCAAACATCGGAACAATGACTGCGGAGTTTGCAGGTATTGCAGCAGCAGGTCAACTCTTTGGTCTGTCGAAATTTATTTCTGTACCTATCGCGGCCTTGCTCGTCACTTTTCTTGTTCTGCGCGGATCATTTGGTCGGGTTGAGAAAGTCTTCTTCATTCTGTCGGCAGTATTTCTTTCCTATGTCTTGGCAGGAATACTTGCCCACCCAGATTGGGGGAAAGCCTTCCATGGCATGGTTGTGCCGACGATGCCGTTCACAAAGGATGCAATATTTATCGCGACTGCAACTCTTGGAACAACTCTTGCGCCTTGGGGACTTGCGTTCATTCAGTCCTATGCAGTTGATAAGCGATTGACTCGCGATGATCTTCGACTGCTGAGGGTTGACGTATGGACCGGTTCACTTTTAACAGGAGTGATCGGTTTCTTCGTCGTTGTCACTTGTGCTGCGACACTTAATCGCGAGGGTGTATTCAACATTACCGACGCATCGCAAGCGGCGATTGCCTTGAGGCCTCTTGCGGGAACATTGGCCCAAGATCTTTTCGCAGTCGGGCTTGTCGGTGCAGCCTTACTTGCCGCTTCAATTTTGCCGTTATCAACTGCGTACTCAGTCAGCGATCTTACGGGCAGGCCCGCAGCTCTCGATGACGGTTACGCGGAGGCTCCGCTGTTCTACGGAACATTCGCAGCGATCACCGTTATAAGCGCCGTACTCGTTCTGCTCCCGGGTGCCCCGCTCATCACCATCCTGCTCTGGACGCAGGTGCTCAATGCGATATTGCTTCTTCCACTGCTGTGCTACATGTTTGGAATTTCGCGGGACAGGCGATTGATGGGCGAGTACCGCGCAGGTAAGCGGATGCAGAGTCTCTACGTCCTAATTATCGGAATGGTTGCCATCTGCATCGCCTGCATGATCTGGTTTACCTTCCACTGATTCGTCCGCCTCTCTAGCTAGAGCTGCGAAATCAGGCCTTGGAATCTTGGGCACATCGCCTTTCATCAATCGGCGCCATAGGTAAATCGCAAGGCCGCCAAAGAATGGCCACTCGAATGTGTAAACCCATGCGCGCCAGTTTCCTTGCTCGGCTCGCCCGAATTCGAACCATCCAGCCCAGAGGCAGAATGGAACAGAGACAAGCATGAAGATTGTGAACCATTTCTTCTGCTTCTGGGTCACCTGAGTTGATTGAGCCTCATGGATCCACGCGGGCTCGTCGGTCTCGAAATCTTTCATGTGCTGCTTGCCATCTCTTCATCGACCTGCTCATCATCGGCGATCTGGGAAGCTAGCTCTTCGCTCTTGATCCAGTGGTAGACCGCGAAGGACATCCAGACCGTATCGACAATCATTCCGCCAGACCACATGATCGAGCCGCCGCGGCGCTGATCCAGTAGTTCGAACATCCCGTCGTAGATAGATTTTGGGGCGATGTAGATGAAGAATCCAGTCAAGGTCTCGGGCACCATCATGAGGAAAAGGGCAATCACCGACATCGCCGGCGAGATGACTCGTCCGATGAGATTTCGATCCAGAAGGTTGAAGTAGAAGAGGTATGCCACTGCCACGTAGACGGGCACTTCGACGTAGGAATGAATCCATGGGTTGTTCATGATGAATTGGTGAGGACCAGGAAGATGAACCCCGATCATGACTCCGGCATAGAGAACCCAGCTAAGAACTGGGCCAGTGAGTGTCCGGAAAATGGTGTTTTTTGGATGGAAATTTGTCGGCGTGCCAAGGACTAGCAGCGGACCGCTAATCATCATGAGGGTGACGTGCTGGACCATATGGCACCAGAAAAGCGTGGTCGCATGGGCTCCAAATGGGGTGCACACGGCGAAGGCGATGGTGGCCAGGCCTGAGAGAAAGAAGCGCCGCTGCCTTCGAGTCGAATCAGGCCCCATCGTCCGCGATAGATAAAGGTATTCGATAGCCACGAGGGCAAGGCAGATCTGAGGGACCAGTTGCCAGGTCGCCCAGAAACTTCTCGTGCTCTCCATTGTCATGTGGGGGGAGAGAGTAGCCCCGCCGTGCGATTGGGGATAGGGGTGGAAAACCTGCGAGTTCGCGATGAAAAAGCCCAGAAAGTCCCCAGAAAGTCCTTGGAATGTGGCGCTTTTGCCTTTACCCTCATGCCACTGGGCTTGTGACTGTCCTCACATTCTCTCAATGTGAGGCGATGGGGGGTAGGGATGAACAAACGTTTGTTGGGGGCTCTAGGCACGGTGATTCTTGGCGCGGCAGTTATTGCCGGTATTGGGACTTACGTTGCATCTGCCAAGAATGATTCTCGCGTGTTGGTGGCTACACCAGCGGGAACGATGGATACACCGCAAGGCAATTTGCCCCACTACACACTTGAGATGGATTCATATCCGGACAGCATGGCTGGCAGTCATGGCGCAAGTGGTGGCCCTCATCCTGACTGGGTCACATACGGTCCGGTGACGAACTTTCAAGTCCCAGCGCACTCTGTCATCACAATAACAATTAAGCAGTACGACGGCGGCGAGCGAATCACCAATGACTTCTTTGCAACGGTTCATGGAACAGTTGACGGAACGGCGACTATCAACGGTTCGTCAGTTAAAAAAATCGATCCCGAAGCCGTCGGACATACCTTCACACTTCATGGCTTATCGGATGCCAAATCTCAACTTTTTGTGAGTGTTCCCTTGCCTGCCGTACCCGATGAGAAAGTTCCAGAGAGTGGTTACACATCTACACCAGAAGTTGTGACATTCTCATTCATTACTGGTGATGCAGGAGTTTACGTCTGGAACTGCGAATTCCCCTGTGGCGACGGCACCACCGCTCGCTTCGGTGGTGCGATGTCTACGCAGGGTTATATGGCCGGCAACTTCACCGTCGTGAACGCATAAGGGGGCGAGAATATACATGTCTGATCTAGAAACGCAGAAGCGTCCCTCAGTGTTTGAGCGCAAGGATGTAAAGCAGACCGTATTCCTGTGGGTGGTCTTCACCGCCATCATCGGATACGTCGTCTCTGAAATTCAGGCTCGCTCCATGGGGGTCGCTGCATCAGAGACCATGTCAACAACCATTCACATGATGCGAGTTTTCACGTGGGTTGCAGCGCCCGTTGCCGCACTCGTGGCGGCAATGGCGACGACCACCTTGATCTCCAAACTTCATTTCGGTGATACTCCGCCGGAGGAGGCAGATCATCAGGTTCGAAATAGTCCAAGACTTGCCGCGACGTGGTTGGTCGTTTCTTCCGTGCTCTGCCTCTTCGCAGTTGTATGGGGCACGATTGTCTTGCAGAAGGACAACGCCGCACTTCTTGATGCGAATGCAATGAACGTCAACGTCACAGGACAACAGTGGGCTTGGAACTTTGACTACGTTGACAATGGTCTCGCACGAAGTGACGAGCTCTACCTGCCTGTGAATAAACCGGTTGTCTTCCATGTCACCAGCAAGGACGTGATACATGGATTCTGGATAGTGCAGATGGGCGTCAAGGTTGATGCGAATCCCGGTTACACCACCGAAGCCTCAGTCACTCCGGACAAGATCGGCATCTACGACCTTCGATGCGCAGAGCTTTGCGGTCTGTACCACGCATTCATGCAGACGAAGGTCCATGTCGTAAGCCAGGCCGATTACGACGCTTGGATTAATAGCAAGGGAGGTCAAGCCTGATGACAACGATGATGGACCATCCAGCGTCAGCCCAAGGGCACTCGGCACCAAAGAAGGCTCTCATCGAGAGGCTTAACATATTCACGGCATTTGCACTTGGCATCATCGGGGCGATTCTCTTCTGGTACCTAGCAAAGGCAATTCTTCCTGCAAACACCGAAGGGTCTTACATCAAGACGAATCAAGATCAGTACGTGCTGTTATCGATGATCGGATGGTTCTTCGGTTTCATGATCGGTATTGGTGCGTTGATTGGACCTTTCCGATGGCTTTGGACGTGTTACGTTCCGCCACCAGTATAAATGCTGATCTGTTTGGTTATGCCGATAAGATCGGGCGGATAAAAGCAGGTTTGCTTGCAGATATCATTGTTGTGGAAGCTGATCCTGCCGTGGATATCAAAAATATCAGGATAATAAAACTGGTGATGAAAGGGGGAGTGCTCGTAAAAGAATAGATGAGCAACCGTTTTTATGTAACTGTTCTTGTTTTTAAGAGCCTGTTCAGGTTAGCAGGAAGCATGTAAAAAAGCGAAAAACATTATTTTAGTATTGTAACTTACTTTGTAATTATTTACTTTTCAGGAAGCTCATTTTTTATTATGCCAATCTATATGGACTTACATATCTTACCGGGCGTTAAAGCCAAAGATGTGGCGGAAGCTCACCGAGCAACATGGCCTGCTCTGGAGTGGCACCGTCCAACCGGGCGTGCCGGACGCGCAGCGCCGGCCGCAGGAACCACACCGCCGCGGCGAAGAGCAGCAGCAGCAGCGCCACGGCCACGGCGACCACGACGACGACCGGCGTCGCCGACGCTGGGTCGGCCGCCTGGGTGAGCGGGAGCGTCAGCTGCTGGGCGGGGGGGCTGATCCGGACAACAAGACCTGGGCATACACGGAGCAGTCATCGGCAGGACAGGTCCGGAGATGGAGTCCACCGTTCGGGCCAGCGCCGACGGATCCGCATGGTGGTCGGCCCCTGACCACCATGCGCAGGCAGTCAGCCGGACCTCAGCTCACCAGCACGGTCACGGTGTGGATCAGCAGACCCACCAGTCCGCCGACCACGGTGCCGTTGATCCGG
>CAWJOR010000010.1:0-149222 GCA_963844465.1 uncultured Actinomycetota bacterium
CTGAAAAGTATCGCGCACGCGGTCGAACACCACGATGGTGTCGTTGATCGAGTAGCCCATCACCGACAGGATGCCGGCCAGCACCGTCAGGTCGAATTCGTGCCCGGTGAGCGCGAACCAGCCGGCCACCAGCACCACGTCGTGCAGGGTGGTGATGATGGCCGCGATCGCGAATTTCCATTCGAAGCGCGACCAGATGTAGGCCAGGAAGCCGAAGCACCACGAACAGCACGGCATACATGCCGTTCACCGCCAGCTCCTTGCCGACCTGCGGACCGACGAAGTCGCTGCGCAGCAGCGCGCCGGGTTGCTCGGCGGTCTGCGCCGCCGCCAGATCGCCGCGCCGCCCTGCTCGCCGGTCAGCGCCGCCTTGCCTCGCCGCCTCGGCTGCAGGCGCACGACCATGTCGTTGCCCGAGCCGAAGGTCTGCACCTGCGGCACCTTCGAAGCCGGCCGCCTCCAGGCGCGCTGCGCACCTGTCTCGACGTCCACCGGCTGCTCGAAGCGCAACTCGGTGCTCGTTGCCGCCGGTGAAGTCCAGCGCGTAGTTGAAGCCCTTGATCGCCATGCGCGCCGAGGCCGACCACGCATGATCGAACGCCGCGACGCCCAGCGAGACCATGCGCAGCCGCATGAAGTTGAAATTGCTGTTGGACGGGAAACAGTTCCAACGCCGGCTTCATGCGCGATGCTCGATCAGATCGAGATCGAGACTTGAGCTTGCTTGCGCGGCCGCCGTAGATCAGGGTGGCGATGCCGCGCGACACCGACACCGCGGTGTACATCGAGGTCAGGATGCCGATGATCAGGGTGATGCCGAAGCCGCGGATCGGGCCGGAGCCGAACGCGGCCATCGCCATGCCGGCCAGCAGCGCGGTGACGTTGGCGTCGGCGATGGTGCCGGAGGCCTTGTCGTAGCCGGCGGCGATGCTGGACAGCGGCGTGTTGCCGTCGCGCAGCTCCTCGCGGATTCGCTCGTTGATCAGCACGTTGGCGTCCACCGACATGCCGACGGTCAGCGCGATGCCGGCAAGGCCCGGCAGGGTCAGCGTGGCGCCGAGCAGCGACATCACCGCGACCACCATCAGCAGGTTGAGCAGCAGCGCGAGGTTGGTGACGATGCCGAACATCTGGTAGTAGACGCAGGAAGAACACCAGCACGAACATGAACGAGAACAGCCACCGCCTGGATGCCGCGCTGCGACGTTTTCGGCGCCGAGGCTCGGGCCGATGATGCGCTCCTCGACGAAATCCATCGGCGCCGCCAGCGCAGCCGGCGCGCAGCAGCAGGGACAGGTCGGTCGGCTTCCTGCAGGCTCTCCAGGCCGGTGGTCTGGAATTCCTTGCCGAACACGCCCTGGATGGTGGCGACATTGATCACCTCCTCGTTGATCCGGACGGTGCGCACCTCCTTGCCGTCGACACTTGCGGACTTCCGGGATGCGCTCGATGTAGACCACCGCCATCGGCTTGCCGACGTTCTCGCTGCGTGTAGTCGAACATGCGCTTGCCGCCGGCGTTGTTGAGCTTGATGCTGCACCGCCGGGCGGCCGCCTTGGCGTGTCGAAGCCGGACGTGGCGTCGACCAGCTGGTCGCCGGAGACGATCACGCGGCGCGACAGCAGGATCGGGACGCGGCTTGCCGTCGGGGCCGATGTCCGCGCTGTAGTACAGGCGCGCCTCCGGCGGCACGATGCCGGTGGCGCTCGGCCTCGGCGGCCTCGGCCTGTCGACCACGGCGCGGTATTCCAGGGTCGCGGTGGCGCCGAGGATGTCGCTTGGCCTGCGGCCGTGTCCTGCACGCCCGGCAGCTGCACGACGATGCGGTCTGCTGCCCTGGCGCTGGATCATCGGCTCGGCCACGCCGAGCTCGTTGATGCGGTTGCGCAGCGTGCCGATGTTCTGCTCGATGGCGCCGTCGATGATCGTCTTGATCTCGGCGTCGCGGCATGCGCGCGATCAGACGTTGCGTCGGCCGATCCGGTCGATCTGCAGGCGGCCAGGTCGGCGCGTCAGCAGGCTGATGGCGCGCGCTGCGGGCCTGTCGGCGGCGTCCTTGCAGCTCGACGCGGATGCCCTTGCCGCTGCGGCGCGACGCCGGCTGTAGCGGACTTCGCCGTCGCGCAGCAGGCCGCGGATATCCTCGGCGAAGGCATTCGATGCGCTTGTCGAGCGCGGCCTTCTGGTCGACTTCCATCAGGAAGTGCACGCCGCCCTGCAGGTCCAGGCCCAGCGTCATCGGCTTGGCGCCGATCAGCCTGCCAGCCAGCGCGGCACGGTCGACGCCAGGTTGAGCGCGACCATGTAGTCGTCGCCCAGTTCGGCGCGGATCACGTCGGCGGCCTTGGTCTGCTCGTCGGCGTCGGCCAGTGCGCACCAGCAGGTTGCCGTCCTTCGATCGCGATCGACTTCGGCACGACACCGTCGCCTTGTCAGCAGCGGCCTCGACCCGCTGACTGCAGCGCGTCATCGACCACGCGCGCCGCGGTTGGCGGTGATCTGCACCGCCGGATCCTGCGGGAACAGGTTGGGCAGCGCATAGAACGCGCTGAACAGCAGCACGATCAGCGCAGCGAGGACGTATTTCCAGCGGGAAAATTCGAAGCATGGCGACAACCGCCGCGCGACGCCCGTCAGGGCCGGCGACTGGATCGGCATCGAGGGACGGATCAGGCCGACTTCAACGTGCCCTTGGGCAGCACCGCTGGCGATGGCGCCCTTCTGCACGCGCACGCTGCACGCCGTCGGCGATCTCGACGGTGACGAAGCTCTCGCCGATGTCGTCGACGCGACCGGCGATGCCGCCGTTGGTGATCACTTCGTCGCCCTTGGCCAGCTTGTCCAGCAGGTCGCGGTGTTCCTTCTGCGCGCTTCATCTGCGGGCGGATCATCAGGAAGTACATGATCGACGATCAGGATGATCGGGAACAGCAGGGTGACATCATGCTGGGCTGGCCGCTGCGGCCGGCCGGCGGCGGCCTGGGCGTGCGGCGGGGGAAACCAGCAGATCGAGCAGAGACATGGGTTCAAGCGGGTTCATAGCGGGAATTAAGCCGTGTCAGGCGAGTGCGAGTGCCAGCCGCCTGGCCCGAGAAGGGCCATGCCGCGGAGCATTTCGCGGATCGCCGTGTCACGACAAGGGCTCGCGGCCTGAGCCTCCGCTACGGGCTCGGCATCGCGGCCGCGGCGTAAAAGGACTCCGCGGAACGCACCGAAGGTTCCCGCCTCGATGGCCGCGCGCATCTCGCGCCATCAGCTGCTGGTAGTGGTGCAGGTTGTGCATGGTGCCCAGCATCGGCGCCAGCATCTCGTTGCAGCGGTCCAGGTGGCGCAGGTAGGCGCGGCTGTAGCCGCTGGCGCAGGCGTAGCAGGCGCAGCCCTCCTCGATCGGCCGCAGGTCGCTGCTCGTACCGCGCATTGCGGATGCGCACCGGCCCGCGCGCGGTGAAGTAGTGGCCGTTGCGGGCGTTGCGGGTCGGCATCACGCAGTCGAACATGTCGACGCCGCGCGCCACCGCCTCGACGAGGTCCTCGGGCCGGCCCACGCCCATCAGGTAGCGCGGCCGGTCCTCCGGCAGCTGCGGGCACAGGTGTGCTCGAGCATGGCGTTGCGCTCGGCCTCGGCTCGCCCACGGCCAGGCCGCCGATGGCGTAGCCGTCGAAGCCGATCTGCCTGCAGGCCCTCGGCCGAGCGCGTCGCGCAGGTCGTGGTGCACGCCGCCCTGGACGATGCCGAACAGCGCCGCGTCGTTGCCCTCGTGCGCGCGCTTGCTGCGCTCGGCCCAGCGCAGCGACAGCTCCATCGACGTCGCGCGCCACGCTGCTTCGGTGGCCGGGTACGGCGTGCATTCGTCGAAGATCATGACGATGTCCGAACCCAGCACGCTGCTGGATCTGCATGCGACTCCTCGGGCGCCAGGAACACCTTGGCGCCATCGGTCGGCGAGGCGAAGGTCACGCCCTCCTCGGTGATCTTGCGGCGCTTGCGCCAGCGAGCAGACCTGGAAGCCGCCGGAGTCGGTGAGGATCGGCCCGTCCCAGCCGCAGAAGCGTGCAGGCCGCCGTGCGCCTCGATCACCTCCAGGCCCGGCCGCAGGAACAGGTGGAAGGTGTTGCCGAGGATGATCTCGCGCGCCGAGCTCGCGCAGCTCCTCCGGCAGCATGCGCCTTGACCGTGCCGTAGGTGCCGACCGGCATGAAGGCCGGCGTCTCGACCGTGCCGCGCGGGAAGTCAGGCGGCCGCGGCGCGCCGCGCCGTCCGTGGCCGAGCAGCTCGAACGACATGCGGCTCATGCGGCGCTCCTGCGGCGGATACAGCAACATCGCGTCGCCGTAGCAGAAGAACCGGTAGCGCTCGCGCACCGCATGCGCGTAGGCGGCGAGGATGCGCTCGCGTGCCGGCGAACGCGGACACCAGCATCAGCAGCGTGCATTCCGGCAGGTGGAAGTTGGTCAGCAGCGCATCCACGCTGCGGAAGCGGAAGCCGGGGAAGATGAAGATGCGGGTGTCGCCGGCGAACGGCTGCACGCTCGCCGTCGCGCAGCGCGCGTTTCCAGCGCGCGCACCACGGTGGTGCCGACCGCGATCACGCGGCCGCCGGCGGCGCGCGTGCGCGCGACCTGCTCGCACCAGCTCGGCGCCGACGTTCAGCCACTCGCTGTGCATGCGGTGGTCGGCACGTCGTTCGGCGCGCATCGGCTGGAAGGTGCCGGCGCCGACGTGCAGGGTGACGTGGCCGAACTCGCACGCCGCGCTCGCGCAGCGCGTGCCAGCAGCGCGCTCGTCGAAATGCAGGCCGGCGGTCGGCGCCGCGACCGCGCCGGTGTCGCGCGCGAACACGGTCTGGTAGCGCTCGGCGTCGTCCGCGCCGGCCTCGCGCTGGATGTAGGGCGGCAGCGGCATGCGGCCGGCGCGCAGCAGCAGCTTCTCCAGCGGCTCGCCGATGTCGAAGCGCAGCCGGTAGAACTCGCCCTCGCGGCCCAGCACCGTCAGCTTCGCCGCCGTCATCGAGCGCGATGCGGCCGCCCGGCTTGCGGCGACTTGCTGACGCCGATCTGCGCCAGCGCCTCGTGCGCGCCGCAGCATGCGCTCGAGCAGGATCTCGACGCGCCCGCCGGTGTCCTTGTTGCCGAACAGCCGCGCCGGGATCACCCGGGTGTCGTTGAACACCAGCAGGTCGCCCGGCTGCAGGTAGCTCGGGCAGGTCGCGCACGCTGCGGTCGTCGAAGCGGCGGCGCCCGGCGGCACCACCAGCAGGCGGCTCGCCGAGCGCTCGGCCAGCGGCGCCTGGGCGATCAGCTCGGGCGGCAGTTCGTAGTGGAAGTCGGACTTCTTCAAGGCGGGCGGCACGGCAACGGGCGCGCATTATCGCTCAAACCGCGCCGCGGGCCTCAGCCGGCGGCGCGCAGACCGCGCCGGCCAGGCTCACAGCCAGCCCTTGGCGCGGGCGCTGCGATAGGCCTCGATGCGGTTGGCGGCGCCCAGCTTGCCGATGGCCTCGGACAGGTAGTTGCGGACCGTGCCGTGCGACAGGTGCAGGCGCTCGCCGATGTCGGCGCTCTTCACGCCCTCGCCCGCCAGCCGCAGCACCTGGCGCTCGCGTTCGGTCAGCGGATCGTCTTCGCCCCAGGCCGCCACCGCCAGCTGCGGGTCGATGGCGCGGCCGCCGGCGTGCACCTGGCGCAACGCCGCAGCCAGCTGCTCGGACGGCGCGTCCTTGAGCAGGTAGCCGCGCACGCCGGCATCCAGCGCCCGGCGCAGGTAGCCGGCGCGCGCGAAGGTGGTGACGATGACCACGCGCGTGGCCAGCCCGGCCTCCTGGACGCGGAGCGCCAGGTCCAGGCCGGTCAGCCTGGGCATTTCGATGTCGGTGACCAGCAGGTCGGGCTGGCTGCTGCTGCACGGCCGGCCCAGGCGGCTTCGCCGTCGCCGGCTTCGGCCACCACCTCGAGATCGGGTTCCAGTCCCAGCAGCGCGGCCAGCGCGCCGCGCACCATGGCCTGGTCTTCGGCCAGCACCATGCGGATCATGCGTCCGGCTCCTTCGGCGCCACGCGGGGCAGCGCACAGTGCAGGCGCGTGCCGCCGCCCGCCGCGCTGTCGACGTCGAGCGTGCCGCCGCACCGCGGCGATGCGCTCGCGCATGCCGGCCAGGCCGTTGCCGTGGCGGCAGCGACGCCACCGCGGCCATCGTCGCTGATGCCCAGCATGCACGCCGTCGCCGTCCTGCACGCAGTTCCACTTCGACCCGGCTGCGCGCGCAGCGTGGCGCAGGACGTTGGTGACCGCTTCGCGCAGGGCCATGGCCAGCACCGATTCCGCGTCGGTCGGCCAGCGCCACCGGCGGCAGGCGCTGGTCGAGGTGCACGTCGGCCGACAGCAGGGCCAGCCGCGTGGCCGCCAGCTCGGCCTGCAGGCCGGTGGCGCGGATGCCGACCACCGCCTCGCGCACCTGCGCCAGGGCCTGGCGCGCGACGGTCTCCACTTCGCCGATCTGCGCTTGCGCGGCTTCGCGGATCGCGATCCAGCAGCTGCCCGGCCAGCTCGCTCTTGATGCGCGACCAGCGACAGCGTGTGGCCCAGCAGGTCGTGCAGGTCGCGGCCGATGCGCTCGCGCTCGGCCATCGCGGCCAGGCGCCGCACTTCGTCCTGGGTCAGGCGCAGCTCGGCGTTGCGGCGCGCGCGGGCGCGCGACAGCAGCACGCCGGCGATCACCATGCTGCCGATCACCGCGACCATCGCGATGTAGGCCAGCGCGATCGGCGTGCGGCATCACCCAGAAGAACACCAGCGCCATCAGCAGCAGCATCAGGGCCGAGAGCCAGCAGCGCATGGCCGCAACGGCAGGGTCGTGGCGACCATGGCGAAGGCGTAGATCATGAAGGTGTTGCCGCCGGGGTTGACCAGGATCAACGCATAGCCCAGCGCGGCCACCGCGAATCAGCGCCCGCTGGCGCAGGCCTCGCCAGCGGAAGAACGCAAAGTACAGCGGCAGGAACACCGCATGGCCGCCGGCGTGCGCTACACCAGCCAGGGCTGGACCGGCGTCGGCGCCAGAACAGCAGCGGCAGGAACACGAAGACCAGGTACACCAGGCCCATCCAGGGCCGGCCCATGCAGGTCGTCGTATTCGTGCGCCGATCCTCGTCCCTCGCATCCTTGACCTTCCCGGTGGCCGACATTAGCGGATTTCCACCTGGTCGAGGTCGAACCGGAACTCGCCCGCCGGGGCGACGCACCGTAAAGCCGATCGCCCGCAGCCGGCCCGAGGTCGGCCCCGGGAAGTCCGCCAGCGGCAGCCGGAACTCCGCTCCATTGCGCCGCCGGGCGTGCACCGGCCAGGCTGCCGGGGACGTGCCTCCGCGCCGGAGAACAGCATCACCGACAGCGCGCGGCCGTCGCCGCGGGCCTGGAAGACGAGTTCGCGTCAGCCGCTGGCGTCCACCGGCGGCATCGTTGCCCTCGCCCAGCGACCGAGGAAGGCGCCGGCCCAGGCGGCGCGAGCCGCCGCCGATGCACGCGACCGGTCGCGCGCAGCGCGCCGGCGCTGCCGTTCGCGCCGCCGTCGATGCGCTCCAGCGCCGCGTCGGACTGGCCGCCCACCATGCGGTCGGTGGTGGCGACCCAGTCGCCGCCCAGGCGGCTGCCCAGCCCGCCGGCGTCGAAATCGCCGAGCATGCCCGGCTGCCAGCGACGGGCCGCCTTTTCCGCGACGGCGCGGCGATCCACTTCGACGGCCGTTCTTCCAGACGCTGACGATGGCCAGCGTGTGGCCCAGGTACCGACGGACGGATCGCCTTCGACCAGCAGCAGGTCGGCGCGCTGGCCGGCCGCGATGCGGCCGCGGTCCGCGCAGGCCGAACGCGTCTGGCCGGCACCGAGGTCGCCGCCGCCAAGGCTTCCTGCGCGGCGTCAGGCCGGCACTCGCCAGCCAGCGCGATTTCCTCGTGCAGGGACACGCCGTGCGCCGTGTTGGGATTCGGCGCGTCGGTGCCGGCGAGGATCGGCACGCCGGCGGCATGCAGGCGGCGCACGCTTTCGCGCGCGTTGCGCGAGCAGTGCGGGGTTGGCGCCTTGCGAATCCGGCATGCGCCGTCCGAGCGTTTGCCGCTGGTCGGCCGAAAGCCAGGGCGCCACGCGCGGATCGTCCGCCGAGCGTCTGCTGTTCGCCGGCAGAAGCCCGCCACCACCGTCAGCGTCGGCACCACGAAGGCGCCGCGCTCGCGGGCCAGCGCCACGAAAGCGTCGTCGGCCGGCGCATCCTGGAACACGTGCACCAGGCCGTCGGCGCCGTCGCGCAGCGACTCGCGCGCCGCCGCCTGCGCCGAGGCGTGCACCACCGCCAGCAGGCCCTGCGCATGCGCCGCCTCGATCACCGCCGCGGCCGTGGCGTCGTCCAGCGTCGGCATGCCGGGCTTGCCGCGGTACACGTGCAGGTCCTCGCGCACGATCTTGATGTAGTCCGAGCCTTCGGCCTTGCGCGCCTGCCACCCAGGCGATGGCTTCGCCGGGCGCCGACAGCGTCGGGATCGCCATGCCGTATTGCGGTGCCGTGGCCGCCCGCCGCCGTGGCCAGCGTGCCGGCGGACCACAGGTCGGCACGGTCGGTGGCGGCCAGCGAGGCGCGCTCGCGTCGTGGCGGCCGCCAACTGCCGATGGGTCGCTGAACATGTCCAGTTCGGTGGTGACGCCGAAGCGCAGCGCATCGCGGCGGGCATCGCCCCAGGTGTGCACATGGGCGTCGATCAGGCCCGGCAGTAGCGTGCGACCGGCGCCTTCGATCACCTGCGCGTCCTTGGGCACGACGAGAGTTTCGCCTATGGCCACGATCAGGCCATCGCGCACGTGCACCGAGGCGCGCGGCCAGGTTTTTTCGCCATCGAACACGCGCACGTCGCGCACGACGAACTCAGCCTTGTCTTCGATTTTCGCCGGCTTGCCGTTGTTTGCCGGCGTCGCCGGCACCAGCGTGTACATCATCGCGGCCAGGGCCAACACGCTGGCCGCGATCACTCCATGCAGAAGTTTCATGGCGGCCTCAGCTCTTGCGCAGCCGCAGCGCGGCCAGGGACAGGAACAACAGCAGTCATCGCCGAGCAACACGCCGGCATGCAGGCCGTAGCGCACGCCCTCGACCTGGCCGACCACGCCCAGCGCCATCTGGCCCAGGTGCCACGCCGGCCATAACGCCGCCAGCTTCTGCAGCATCGGCGGAAACACGAACAGCGGCATCCACAGCCCCGACAGCACCGACATCGGCAGGTATACGAGGTTGACCACCGCCACCGCCGCCTGCCCTTTCACCAGACGTGCCGATCCACAAGCCCAGCGCGCAGAACGGCAGCGTGCCCAGCATCAGGGTCGCCACCAGCAGCAGCCAGGTGGCGAGGCCGATTCGCACGCCGCCAAACCAGACCCCGGCCACGCGTCAGCAGGCACACCACGGTAACGCCGAACAGCCAGGCTCATCGAAGATCTTGGCGAAGAAATAGGCGCCGGTCGGCATCGGCGACACGCGCTTGAGCTCCAGCCAGCCCTGCTGCGCGCTCGATCGCCAGGCCCACGCCGAAACCGAACAACGAGGGGCCGATCACGCCGAACACGCCATAGGTGGCCAGCAGGTAGGTCGCTTTCTGGTAGCCGCCCCACTGCCCCGGCAGCACCAGCGCGAACATCACGTAGAACACCAGCGGGAAGGCCAGCGTCGGCATCGCGAACGCCGGCGTGCGCAGCAGCGCGCAGCAGCTCGTACCGGGCTTCGGTGCAGGTGGATGCGCAGCAGCGACGGTTGGCCGATGCCGGCCAGGGCCGGATGGGATGGGTGCTCATGCGACGTTCTCCGTGGTGGTGCCGGCGGCCTGCGCATGCCGGCGCGGTCAGCGACAGGAAGGCCTCTTCAAGATTCAGCGGCCGCACCTCGAGGTCGGACAGGCCGGTGTCGGCGGCCAGCCAGCGGCGCAGCAGGCCTTCGACATCGCGGGCTGCGCACTTCGATCACGCCCTCACTGGCCTGCACCGAGTTCACTTCGGGCCACAGCGCCATCTGCTCCGCTGGCCAACTCCGCTGCGCGCACGCACGCGCTTGCCGGCGGCGCGTGACTTGATGCCGGCCGGCGTGTCCTCGGCCAGCACGCGACCGCCGCCATCAGCACCACGCGATCGGCCAATGCATCGGCTTCTTCCAGGTAGTGCGTGGTCAGCACGATGCCGGTGCCCTCGTCGCGCAGCTGGCGCAGCACGCGCCAGAAATTGCGCCGCGATTCCACGTCCAGGCCCACCGTCGGCTCGTCGACGAACAGCAGCGGCGGTCGACCGCAGATGGCCAGCGCGAATTGCACGCGGCGCTTCTGGCCGCCCGACAGTGCGCCGTAGGGGCGCCGGGCCAGATCGGTCGAGGCCGGCCAGGGCCAGGGTTTCGGCGATCGGCCGCGGCGACGGGTAATAGCTCGAGAACAGCCGCACGTGCTCGGCCACGCGCAGGGTGTCGGGCAGGTCGCCGTCCTGCAGCATCACGCCGATGCCGCGGCGTGCCGCCGGCTCACGCGGGTCGCCGCCGAACAGCTGCGCGCGCTGCCGGCGTCGGCGCTCAAGCGCCCGGTCAGCAGGCCCAGCGCGGTGGTCTTGCCGGCACCGTTGGCGCCCAGCACGGCCAGCACTTCGCCGGCGCGCACCTCCAGGTCGACGGCGTCCAGGGCCAGCACGGGGCCGTAGCGCTTGCTGGCGGCGGACAGCAGGGCAAGGCGTGCGCGGGGCGTGGCTGCGGTGGTCATGGCGTTCCTCCTGGGTCGACGCCAGTGTCCGGTCCGCCGCCTGCGCGCATCAGTGGGCCCCGTCAGCGATCGCGCCTGACAGCTGTCACCCCGCGGCGGCCCGATTCAAACGCCTGGGGGTTACGCGGCCCCGGCCCGGGTGGTAATATCCGGCCAAGTAATTGATTTTCAACGCAAGAACCAGCCGCGCGAGGGCCTTCCTCGCGTCTTTGGCATGGTCCGGAGAGCGCCATGAACCTGCATCGACATCCTCAAGCCCCTGCGCAGCCACGCCGGCAAGCGTCCGCACCGCCGGCCTCGACGACGCCACCGTGCTGCGCCTGGCCGCCGCTTCCCGGAGCTGGTCGCCGCCATCGCACGCGGCCGTCGCGCAGTACGACGCCGTCCGCGCCGAGTTCGCCGACCTGCTCGACCTCGACGAGCAGGCGCAGATCGACGCGATGCAGGCCGGCTTCGTCAATTTCTATGCCGACGATGCGGTCAACCCGTACGTGGCGCTGGCCGCGCGCGGCCCGTGGGTGGTCACGCTCAAGGGCGCGGTGATCCACGACTCCGGCGGCTACGGCATGCTCGGCTTCGGCCACACGCCGCAGGCGGTGATCGAGGCGATGGCCAAGCCGCAGGTGATGGCCAACGTGATGACCGCCGAACCTCTCGCAGCTGCGCTTCGCGAACGCGCGCTGCGCGCGCGAGATCGGCCACACCCGCGGCGGCTGCCCCTACGCGCGCTTCCTGTGCCTGAATTCGGGCTCCGAGTCGGTGTCGCTGGCCGGCCGCATCGCCGACGTCAACGCCAAGATCCACGACCGATCCGGGCGGCCGCCACGCCGGCAAGCACGATCAAGCGCATCGCGGTGAAGGGCGCCTTCCACGGCCGCACCGAACGCCCGGCGCTGTATTCGGATTCCACCCGCAAGACCTACGCGCAGCACCTGGCCAGCTATCCGCGACGAGACACAGCCTGATCACCGTCGAGCCCTACTCCATCGAGCAGCTGCAAGCAGGCGTTCGCCGATGCCGATGCCAACGGCTGGTATCATCGAGGCGATGTTCCTCGAGCCGGTGATGGGCGAAGGCGACCCGGGCCGCGCGGTGCCGCCGGAGTTCTACGCCGCCGCGCGCGAGCTGACCCAGCGCGCACGGCACGCCTGCTGCTGGTCGACTCGATCCAGGCCGGCCTGCGCGCGCACGGCGTGCTGTCGATCGTCGACTACCCCGGCTTCGAAGGCCTGGAAGCGCCGGACATGGAAACCTATTCCAAGGCGCTCAACGCCGGCCAGTACCCGCTGTCGGTGCTGGCGGTCAACGAGCGCGCCGCCGGCGCTGTACCGCAAGGGCGTCTACGGCAACACCATGACCACCAACCCGCGCGCCATGGACGTCGCCTGCGCGGTGCTCGGCCTGCTGACGCCGGCGCTGCGCGCCAACATCCGCGAGCGCGGCCAGCGAGTTCCTCGACAAGCTCAACGCGCTCAAGGACGAACTGCGGCGGCCTGATCACCAAGGTGCAGGGCACCGGCCTGCTGTTCTCCTGCGAACTCGACCCGAGCTTCAAGTGCTACGGCACCGGTTCCACCGAGGAATTCATGCGCGAGCACGGCATCGGCGTGATCCACGGCGGCACCAACTCGCTGCGCTTCACGCCGCACTTCGGCGTCACCAGCGACGAAGTGGATCTGGTGGTCGCGCACGTCCGCCATGCGCTGCTCAAGGGGCCGCGCAAGGCGCAGGCCGAGGCGGCCTGATCGGGCAAAGCCCCGTACCAGGTACATTTAAATGCAAACGGCTCGGGCCATGGCCCAAGCCGTTTGCATTTAAATGTACCTGGTACGTTGGCCCTAGATCCCCGCAGCCCGCCTGGCAAAAAAACGCCCCAACGCCCCTGCCCGCCCCACCAGCCCCAGCAGCGGCCCGCGCAGCAGCGTCGGCAGCAGCGCGTCGTTGCTGAAAGACGCGGTTGATCGCCTCGAAGGAATAGGCGGCGACGGCGTTCTCGCTGCGGCGCGTCGCGCGCCCAGCGCGCCAGCCGATGCGGCGATGGCGATGTCGGCGCCGCGCTCGCGCGCACGCGACATGCGCGCGCAACGCGGCGACATCGCGCAGGCCCAGGTTCACGCCCTGCCCGGCCAGCGGATGCACGACGTGCGCGGCATCGCCCACCAGCACCACGCGGCCCGGCGACGTAGGTCTCGGCCAGCTGCCGCCGCAGCGGGAACGCCGCGCGCGCCGACACCGAGACGCACCTCGCCCAGGCGCGCATCGAAGGCGCGCGTGAGTTCGCGCGCGGAAGGCCTCGTCGTCGGCGCCAGCAGGCGCTCGGCTTCGGCGTCGGGCAGGGTCCAGACGATCGAGCAGCGGCCGATCGCGCGCAGGGCAGGAACGCCAGCGGCCCGGTGGGCAGGAACCGCTGCCACGCGGTGTCCTCGTGCGGCTGTTCGCGTGCCGACGTAGGCGACCAGCCCGCGCTGGCCGTAGTCGTGGCCGGTCGCGCCGTGCAGGCCCACCAGGCCGCGCACCGCGGAGCTGGCGCCATCGGCGCCCAGCAGCAGCCTGGCGCGCAGGCGCTGGCCGCTGGCCAGCACGGCGCGCACGCCATCGTCGTCCTGTTCCAGCGTTCGAGCAGCGCGCCGGGCAATGCGCGCTGGACGCCGGCCGCGCCAGCAGCGCCGCCACAGGCGATCCACCAGCAGCGCGTTCTCGACGATGTGGCCCAGGCATTGCGGCGGCCCAGCGCGTCGGCATCGAAGGCAAGCTCGTCGCCGCCGGCGGCATCCCAGACGCGCATGCGGCGATAGGGATGCGCGCGCGCGCGGCGCACGCCGGCCCAGGCGCCGAGGTCGTCGAGCAGCGCCTGGTTGTCGGGCGCGAAGGCATACACGCGCAGGTCGGCGCTTCGCGCCGCCACGGCGGCGGCGCGTGCGCTTCGACCAGCGCCACGCTGCAGGCCGTCGCGCGCCAGCAGCCAGCGCCGCGGCGCTGCCGACCACGCCGGCGCCGACCACGACCAGCATCGAGCAGATCGCGCCGGCTCATGCGCGGTCCCCGCGCACAGCGCCGGCACGTCGCCGCGGAAACCCATCGCGCCCGACACCAGCGGCGCCGACCAGGCCGGGCAGCGTGCGCCAACGCCAGCAAGCCGAAGCGAGCGCAGCACGTGCATCGGGAAGGAATCGTTGGCCGTCAGCCGCGCCAGGCCGTCGCTGAAGGCCAGCGTGCGTTCGCGATCCTCGCGGCGCGCGCTCGGCGTAGGCAGCGCAGCAGCGCGTTGCGCGCCGGGGTCGCCGCCGGCGAGCACTTCGGCCAGGGTCAGCGCATCGCGCAGGCCCAGGTTGAAGCCCTGCGCGCCGATCGGATGCAGGGTCTGCGCGGCATTGCCCATCAGCACGCGCGCGGCGCGACCAATGCGCTCGGCCACGCACGCGCGATGATCGGATAGCGCGCTGCGCTTGCCGACGCGCAGGATGCGCCCGGCGCGCCAGCCGAAGCGGCTGCTGGAAATAGTCGCGATAGACGCCGCATCGTCCAGCGCCGCCACGCGCGTCGGCCTCGTCGCGCGCCACGCGCGCAGATGGCGCCGTAGTGGCCGCCCGCCATCGGCAGCAGCGCCACCGGGCCCTGCGTCGGTGAAGCGTTCGTAGGCGGTGCCGTCGGGCGGCGCGTCGGTGCGCGAGGCTGCACACCAACAGGGTCTGGCCGTAGTCGTGTTCGTCGGCACCGATGCCGAAAGCGCTCGCGCGCCAGCGATCGGGTGCCGTCGGCCGCCACCAGCAGGCGCGTCGCGCAGGCGTGCTGCGGCCTTCGCCGTCCGCTGCGTCACTGCGCACCGGGCCATCGGCGTCGGCTCGAGCGCCGAGACACCGTGCGCGGGCGCGGTACCGCGTCAAGCGCGGCAAGCTGCGGCCAGTCGCGACTCCAGCGCCTGGCCCAAGCTCGCGGGCCAGCACCACGCCGCCGAACGCCTCGCGACCATGGTCGGCGGCGCCTCCAGGCGGACGGCGCCGAAGTCGCCGGCGCGGCTGACGTGGATGCGCCGGATCGGTGCCGGCGGCGTGGCCAGCCGCGGCAGCACGCCCAGCGCACCCAGCGCATTGACGCTGGCCGCGGCGACAGCGCGAGCTTGCGCTCGTCGAAGCCCGGCGGCGCCGTCGTGCGGCAGGCTGGCCTCGACCAGCGCCACGCGCCAGCCGCAGCCGTCCAGCGCGCAGGCCAGGCTGCTGCCGACCAGGCCGCCGCCGAGGATCAGGATGTCGTGATCGAAGACGTCGTGTGCGGCCATGGCGCGATGATACGCCGTCGCGGATGCACGGCCACGCATGCACGCTGGGCCCGCATTCCGCTAGAATGAAAATCCTGCCACGTGAAGACGCCCCCATGACCCTGACCACCCGCCGCGCGACCGCTGATCCTGCTCGGCGCTGACTCGCTCATGGCCGGCGACCCGCGTGAACCACTTCGGCGCGCATCTCGCCGATGCGTCCTGGGCGCTGTTCTTCGTCGCCGGCTTCTACCTGCGCGGCATGCCCGCGCTGGGCCTTCCCGGCCGCTGATGGCGATGCGCCGTCGGCCTGGTGGACTGGGCCGTGATCACCGGCGGCATCTAGCTTCTGGAGCCACTATTGCGTGTCGCCGGCTACTGGTTCCTGGTGCCGGCGCATCCTGTGCCATGTGGCTCGGCGGCTTGCCTGCTGCGCCGCAGTACGGTGCCGGCGCCTGCGCAACGCGCTGGCCTGCTGCTGGCCGGCTCCTGGTGTTCGATCGTGGCTGCCACCTGTTCGCAGCGGCGGCTTCTACTGGCTCAGCGACGTACGTGGCCAACCCGACGCTCGCCGGCTGGGTCGCGCAACCTACGCTGACTGGCTTCCCGTTCTCTCCTGTGCACGGTGCTCGGCATCTGTTCTACGCTGGCGCTGTGGCTGTTCGGCAGCTTGCGCGCTGCTGCGCCAGCGCGTCCCGCGCTGCGCCGCCAGAACCGCCTGATCCGACACCGGCTCGCCATGGGCAACCGCCTCTCGCAAGATCTACACCCGCACCGGCGACGACGGCAGCACCGGCCTCGGCGACGGCACGCCGCGTCGCCAAGGATTCGGCGCGGGTCACCGCCTACGGCACCGTCGACGAAGCCAATTCCGGCATCGGCCTGCTGCTGGCCTGCGAGCATCCCGGACGACGTGCGCGACCTGCTGGTGCGGTCCAGCACCAGTTGTTCGACCTCGGCGGCGAGCTGTGCATCCCCGGCCATGCGGCGATCTTCGACGCCGACATCGACGCGCCTGGAAGCGCCGCTGGACCACTACAACGCCGACCTGCCGCCGCTGAAGGATTTCATCCTGCCCGGCGGCGGCGTGGCCGCGGCGCGCTGCCACCTGGCCCGCACCATCGTGCGCCGCGCCGAGCGCGAACCGTGACGCTGTCCCGCCACGATGCCGTGCGCCCGCAGGCGATCCGTTACCTCAACCGGCTGTCCGACCTGCTGTTCGTGCTGGCGCGGGTGCTGGCGCGCGCCAGCGGCCACGGCGAAGTGCTCTGGAACCACGACCGCCGCACAGTCGACGGCTGCCAGGCGATCCGCTGCGGTCTACACCCACCCCGCCTGCCTGGCGCACGACACCGGCCCCGGCCATGCCGAACGCCCCGCGCGGCTGAGTGCGGTGACCGATGCGCTGCGCGCCGGCCTGCCCGGCGCTGGACTGGCGCGAGGCGCCGCGCGCCACGCCGCGGCCAGCTGCTGCGCGTGCACACCCGCGACCTGGTGCGCGCCGGTGCTCGACACCCACGCCGAGCGCACGCTGCGCCTGGATCCCGACACCGTGATGTCGACCGGCTCCGCCGAGGCCGCGCTGCGCGCCGCCGGCGCCGGCGTGGCCGCGGTGGACGCGGTGCTGGCGCGGCGAGATCACGCGCGCCTTCTGCGCGGTGCGCCCGCCCGGCCACCACGCCACCGGCGACGCGGCGATGGGCTTCTGCCTGTTCAACAACATCGCCGTCGCCGCCGCGCATGCGCTCGAGCGCGCACGGGCTGGAGCGCGTGGCGATCGTCGACTTCGACGTGCACCACGGCAACGGCACGCCAGGCCATCTTCGAGCGCGACCCGCGCGTGCTGTTCGCCAGCTCGCACCAGTCGCCGCTGTATCCGGACACCGGGCAGCGCGACGAAATCGGCGTCGGCAACATCGTCAACGCGCCGCTGCCGCCGGGCAGCCGGCAGCGAAGCCGTTCCGGCACGCGTGGCGCGAAACCCTGCTGCCGGCGCATCGACGCCTTCGCGCCGCAACTGCTGCTGGTGTCGGCCGGCTTCGACGGCCATCGCCGCGATCCGCTGGCCGAGCTGCGGCTGGAAGCCGACGACTTTCGCTGGATCACGCGCGAACTGGTCGCGCTGGCCGAGCGGCATGCGCAGCGGCCGCATCGTCTCCACTGCTGGAAGGCGGCTACGACCTGGCGGCACTGCGCGAGTGCAGCGTGGCCCACCTGGACGGCCTGGGCTGACCTGACCGCCAGCGCCGCGCTGGCCGCGTCGCGACCCGCGTCAGGCGCCGTGGGCCAAGCTATCGGTCGTCTTTGCCCGGGATACCATCCGTGCCCGCCCAGCCCTGCGTCTGCTGCCCTCCTGCCTGGCCATCGCCTGCGCCGTCGCACGCACGGGCGGCCCTCGCCCAGGAGCATGCCGCCCAACTGGGAGCTGTGCCCGGTGCCGCGATCGCTGCCGATGTTCCGGCCGCTGGCCAACGCCTGGCGCCCGCCGACGACGCGACGCTGCCCACCGACATCGACGGCGAACGCCTCGACGGGCAGCCGAGAACGACACCACGGTGCTCTCGGGCAACGTCGACCTGCGCCGCGGCGACCAGTTGCTGGGCACCGACAAGCTCACCTACACGGCACGACAGCGAGCAGCTTCTCCACCGAGGGCCAGGTCCGCTACCAGGACCGACGGCCTGCGCCTGACCGCCGACAGGCGCCGAGGGCGACCAGAAGGACGACCGCATGCGCCTGCACGACGTGCGCTACCAGTTCAACCGCACCTCGGCAACGGCGGCGCCGAACAGCCGTGATGATGGGCGGCAAGACCGGCGACCCTCGACGACGCCACCTATTCCACCTGCCCGCCCGGGCAGCGCCAGTGGGAGTTCACCGCCAGCCGCATCGACGTCGGACCAGGAACGGCGATGGGCGCCGCGCGCAACGCCACCCTGCGGCTGGGCGGCGTGCCGGTGCTGTACCTGCCCTGGTTCAGGTTCCCGACCGACGACCGCCGCCGCACCGGCCTGCTGTTCCCGTCGCTCGGCCACGACGACCGCAACGGCTTCGACTACGGCAGCCGATCTACCTGAACCTGGCGCCGAACTACGACGCCACCCTCAACCCGCGCTGGATGTCCAAGCGCGGCGTGCTGCTGGGCGGCGAGTTCCGCTACCTGGTCGAGGGCAGCCGCGGCACCCTGGACGCCACCTGGCTGCCGGACGACGACGTCACGCGATCGCGACCGCAGCCTGCCTGCGTTCCAGCACTCCAGCACGCTCGACCCGCACTGGCAGGCCCGCGCCAACCTCAACTAGATCAGCGACACCCGCTACTTCGAGGACTTCAGCGACATCCTGGCCGCCTCGTCGATGTCGCTGCTCGACAGCGACATCGGCATGTACGGCCGCGGCCAGGGCTGGACGCGCCAGCCTGACCGCGCAGCCCTGGCAGATCGCCAACTCCATCTGCGGCCGGGCACCGAGCCCTACCACCGCCTGCCGCGCGCGCTACGTCCACTGGGAGCAGCGCCTGGTCGGCCGTGGCTTCGTGGCCGGCATCAGACGCCGAAGCCGTGCGCTTCGAGCACGAAGTCTGCGACGCCGGCTCGCGCGTCGACCTGAAGCCCTGGTGCAGCCTGCCGCTGGAGGGCGACTCCTGGTTCGTGCGCCCGACTGCGCCTGGCGCTACACCGCCTACTCGCTCGACGACAGCCTGGTGCCCGCGGGCGGCGACAGCAGCCCCATCGCGCAGCCTGCCGATCTTCAGCCTGGATGCCGGCGCCTTCTTCGACCGCGACACCAGTGGTCAAGGGCAAGGACTACCTGCAGACCCTCGAGCCGCGCCTGTTCTACCTGAACGTGCCGTACCGCGACCAGGACGACATGCCGCTGTTCGACACCCAGCCGCTGACCTTCGGCTGGGGCCAGCTGTTCCGCGACAACCGCTATCTCCGGCGCCGACCGCCAGGCCGACGCCAACCAGCTCACCCTGGCCCTCAGCACGCGCATGATCCGCCGCCGACGGCCGCGAGCGTTCTCCGCGCAGCCTCGGCCAGATCCGCTATTTCGACGAGCTCGCGGGTACGCATCCCGGGCGAGCCGATCACCGCAGACGACGGCTCGGCCTGGGTCGCCGACGCCAACTACGCGCCGACCGACCGCTGGACCCTCGGCGCCTCCTACCAGTGGGACCCGGACAGCCAACGCACCGACCTGTCCAGCGTGCGCGCCCGCTACCGCTTCGGCCGACGGACGGCGTGTTCAACGCCGGCTACCGCTACCGCGCGCGACCTGCTCGGAACAGACCGACCTGTCGTTCCTGTACCCGATCAACCCGAACTGGAGCATGGTCGGCCGCTATTACTACTCGCTGCACGACAACAAGACCCTCGAGACCCTGGCCGGCTTCCAGTGGGACAGCTGTTGTGTCGCCGTTCGGCTTGTCGGCCGCCGCTACGTGCACAATCGGCGGCGACCTCAGCAACGGCACTGTATCTTGAGATCGAACTGAAGGGCCTTGGCTGCTGGCCAGGACACGAGGCGCGCCTTGCGCCGTGCCATCCTCGGCTACAATCGCGATGACCTGTACTGGTGCCGCCGCAGACCGCGCCGGAGCCAGCCGAACCCGCATGAACCGATACGCCTCTTCCATGCCCCGTTTCGCTGGCCGTGCCGCTCGCATCCTGTCGCGTCGCGCCGCCGGCCGCGCCGCGTGCGCAGGCCCAGGCTAGCCGGCAGCCGCCGGTCGACCGCATCGCCGCGGTGGTCAATGAGGACGTGATCCTGCGCAGCGAACTGGACCGCGCCGTCGCCAACATCCGCTCCCAGTACGCCGCCAAGGCCGAGCCAGCTGCCGCCGCGCCGACGTGCTGGAACGGCAGGTGCTGGAGCGCCTGATCCTGATGCGCCTGCAGCTCGCGCGCGCCACCGACTCCGGCATCCGAATGCCAGCGACGACGAAGCTCGAGCAGGCCATGCAGGGCGTCGCCGAGCAGAACAACATGACCGTCGACCAGTTGCGCCAGCGCCTGCACCCAGGACGGCATGCCGTTCACCGAGTTCCGCAACAACCTGCGCGACGAAATCGTCACTCCAGACGCTGCGCCAGAGCTATCGCCCAGAGCCGCGTCAGCGTCAGCGAGGCCGAAGTCGACAGCTGCTGGCGACCGCGACAGTCGGCGGCCAGCCGCAATTCCACCTGGCCCACATCCTGGTGGCACTGCCCGACGGCGCCACGCCGAGCAGATCGCCATCGCCCAGAAGAAGATCGAAGGCGTGCAGGCCGTCGATCGCCAAGGGCGAGATGACCTTCGCCGCCGCCGCCGTGCGCTATTCCGACAGCCCGAATGCGCTGGAAGGCGGCGACCTCGGCTGGCGCGGCCTCGACGAGATCCCGCCGGCGTTCGCCGGCATGCTCGCAGCCATGAAGCCCGGCCAGGTCATCGGCCCGATCCGCGGCCCCAGCGGCTTCCAGTTGCTGCAGCTGGTCGAAACCCGCGCAGCCGGCCAGCGCAGCAAGTCACCCAGTTCAAGGCCCAGGATCCTGGTCACGCATCGCCGACCCGGCCGGCGGAAGCCGCGCGCCAGCAAGGCCGAGACCCTGCGCGGCACGCATCGTCGGCTGGCGCGGACTTCGCCAAGGTGGCCAGCGGAATCTCCGACGACACCCGACCAAGCGCCGCGGCGGCGACCTGGGCTGGTTCGCCGCCAACACCTAGGGCACGCGCCATCGGCATCCAGGTCGCAGCGCTGGCCGACGGCCAGCTCTCGCCGCCGTTCAAGACCGACGTGGGCTGGCACATCGTCCAGCGCACCGGCACCCGCCAGCAGGACGTCACCGAGCGAGAACCGCCGCACCCAGGTCCGCGAGATCATCGGCCAGCGCAAGGCCGAGGAAGAGTGGAACGCTTCCTGCGCGAGATGCGCTGGGAAGCCTACGTCGACAGCAAGCGGCGGCTCCGGCCGCGCCCTGAGCCGCCGATGCGCCCCCGGCTCGCCCTGGTTCCCGGCGAGCCGGCCGGCATCGGCCCCGAGCTGTGCGTGCGCCTGCCCAGCGGGCTGGGACGCCGACGCTGGTCGCTATCGCCGACCCCGACACCCTGCGGCGCGCTGCGCGGGCCTTCGGCCTGCCGCTGCGCCTTGCATCGAGCCGGGCAGACGACGCGCAGCCCGGCGAGCTCGGCGCTGCTGTCCCGGCCGCAGACCCGCACCGACGCCGCTTCGGCCACGCCGATCCGGCCAATGCCGCCGCCGTCATCGAGTGCCCTGCTCGCGCCGCGCGCGGCCTGCCTCGATGGCGAATTCGACGGCCTGGTCACCGGCCCGGTGCACAAGGCCGCGATCAACGACGGCGGCATCGCCTACACCGGCACCACCGAACTGCTGGCCGCGCAGGCCGGCTGCGACGTGGTGATGATGCTGGCCAACCGCATCGCTGCGCGTCGCCCTGGCCGACCACCCACCTGCCGCTGCGCGCGGTGGCCGACGCGATCACCGCCGACGGCCTCGACGCGCACGCTGCGCATCGTGCGATCGCGGCGCTGCGCGACGACTTCGGCATCGCCGCGCCGCGCATCGCCGTGCTCGGCCTGAACCCGCATGCGGGCGAGGACGGCCATCTGGGCGACGAGGAAATGCGACATCATCGAGCCCGGCGCTGCGAACGCTTGCGCGACGACGGCATGCGACCTGGTCGGCCCGCTGCCGGCCGACACCGCGTTCCTGCCGCAGCAAGCTGCGCCGGCTTCGATGCGGTGCTGGCGATGTACCACGACCAGGGCCTGCCGGTGCTCAAGTACGGCGACTTCGACCAATGCGGTGAACATCACGCCTGGGCCTGCCCTATCCGCGCGTCGCGGTCGACCATGGCACGGCGCTGGACCTGGCCGGCACGGGCATGGCCGATCCGTCCAGCCTGTTCGCCGCGATCCGACACCTGCACGCGACTGGCGCGCCGGCAGGATGCGACCGCATGAGCCACTTCACCGAACCGCGCCAAGAAGCACCTCGGCCAGAACTTCCTGCACGACCGCAGCGTGATCGACAAGATCGTGCTGGCGGTGGATCCGCAAGCCGGGCGACGCGCATCGTCGAGATCGGCCCCGGCCAGGGCGCGCTGACCTTCCCGCTGCTGCGCAGGCACGGCGCGCTGACCGCGATCGAATTCGACCGCGACCTGCATCGCGCCGCTGCAGGCGGCCGCGCGCGAGCATCGGCGACCTGCACCTCATCGAAGGCGACGTGCTGCAGCGTGGATTTCAGCACGCTGGCCGCGCGACGGCACCGGCCAGATCCGCCTGGTCGGCAACCTGCCCTACAACTCTCAGCTCGCCGATCCTGTTCCATGCGCTCGACCACGCGCCGGCGGTGCGCGACATGCACTTCATGCTGCAGAAGGAAGTGGTCGACCGCATGGCGTCCGGCCCGGGCAGCAAGGTCTACGGCCGCCTGAGCGTGATGCTGCAGGCCTATTGCACGGTGACGCCGCTGTTCGACGGTGCCGCCGGGCGCGTTCCGGCCGCCGCCGAAGGTCGATTCGGCGGTGGTGCGCCTGGTGCCGAAGCCGGCCGGACCAGATCGGCATCGCCGACCGCGCGCTGTTCGCCGACGTGGTGCGCGCCGCCTTCGGCCAGCGCCGCAAGACCCTGCGCAATGCGCTGCAGCAGCTGTGCGCCGACGCGGCGAGATCGAGGCCGCCGGCCTGCGCCCGGATGCGCGCGCCGAGCAGGTCGAGGTGGCCGGCTTCGTGCGCGCTGGCCAACCTGCTCGCGCGTCCGCGTGCCGCTGATGCGCGCGGCGCGATTGCCGCTAGAATGCACGGCATGAGCACCACCGACTACGCCATTCGACATCGACGTCGACACCCGCTTCCTCGACGACCAGTCGGCGCCGGAGGACGGCCGCTATCGTGTTCGCCTACACCATCCACATCCGCAACCGCGGCAAGGTGCCCGCGCGCCTGCTCGGCCGCCACTGGCTGATCACCGACGGCAACGGCAAGGTGCAGGAAGTGCGTCGGCGAAGGCGTGGTCGGCGAGCAGCCGTGGCTGCGCCCGGGCGAGGGCTTCGAATACACCTCGGGCGCGGTGCTGGAAACCGCACATCGGCACCATGCGCGGCAGCTACGACATGCTGGCCGACGACGGCACCCGCTTCGACGCGCCGATCCCGCCGTTCACGCTGTCCATCCCGCGCACGCTGCACTGAGCGCGGCACGCCATGAGCACCTAGGCCATCGGCGACCTGCAGGGCTGCTACGACGTCACCGCAGCGCCTGCTGGAGAAGATCCGCTTCGACCCGGCGGTGGACCGCCTGTGGTTCTGCGGCGACCTGGTCAATCGCGGCGGGCAGTCGCTGGAAACCCTGCGCCTGGTGCATTCGCTGCGCGATCCACAGCACCGTGGTGCTGGGCAACCACGACCTGTCGCTGCTGGCGATCGCCGAGCGCCGCCGAGGCCGACCAGCGCAAGGTCAATGCCGACCTGCAGCGCGTGCTGTTCGCCGACGATCGCGACGATGCTGCTCGACTGGCTGCGCCAGCAGAAGCTGCTGCACGTCGATCGCAACCTCGGCTGGATGATGGTGCATGCCGGCCTGGCGCCGAAGTGGACGACTCAAGCTGGCCGAGACGCGCGCGCGCGAGGTCGAGGAGCAGCTGCACGGCGACGACTACCGCAAGCTGCTGCAAGAACATGTACGGCGACAAGCCCGGACTGGTCGCCCAAGCTGAACGGCCCCGACCGCGACCGCGCGATCATCAACATCTTCACCCGCATGCGCTACTGCACGCCCGCGCGGCCGCATCGCCTTCGAGGACAAGGGCCGCCCCGGCACGCCAGAAGCCGGGCCTGTACCCGTGGTTCGCGGTGCCCGGCCGCGCCGCCGCGCGACCTGAAGGTGGTCTGCGGGCACTGGTCGCACGCTGGGCCTGTTCATCGGCCAGGGCGTGCACGCCATCGATACCGGCGCGGTCTGGGGCGGCAAGCTCACCGCGCTGCAACTGGACCCCGAACTGCGCCTGCACCAGGTGCCGGGCCGCGACGTGCCCGCACCGCGCCCCGCGGCGACGACTGAGCCACGGGCCGGTTTAGTGCCGCCCCTCGGTTGGGCGGGGTATGGTGGCGGTCCACCTGGAAGGAGGCTGACCCATGTTTCGACTGATGTTTGTGTTGCTGCTGTCACTCGGGCTGTCCAGCCCCGTCCTGGCCCAGGCCACCGGCGACGGCGGGCAGGCCCGGATGTCCGAACTGCGCGCGGCACTGGCGCCGGGCAAGCAGGTCTTCATCGCCCGCCAGATGTCCCTGAGCCCGGCCGAATGCGAGCGCGTGCACACATAGTGGTGTCGTGGCCCCGTAGGCCGGCCGGCGCTCGGGTGGCTTTTTTCATGCTCCCGTGGAGTCGTCTATGGGTGGGTTTCAGGTCGCAGATACGCGATGTAGCTCATGTACCAGGGCTACACAATGTCACATGCGACATCACCTCGGAGGGAGTTTTTACTTAGTAATTTTGCGTGATAATCACCATGGCAATGCAATCTCCCATAAGTTGAAAACGGAAAAGGAGAACTCTGCACCAAGCTAGGAATGTCCACTGGCGTGGTGTTGTCTGCTTGGTAATCAAGGAACTTGTAAGAGTTGCTTGTCGGCACGACCGTGATAGGTGCTGCAAGTGGGTTCGTAGCCTCTTCCCTTCCGGGAGTTGGACCATTCCGAACTTGGGGAACTACGGGAGATACTGAGATGGCATTGTTAGAACGGTAACCACTTGGATTCACCTGTGAATTCGTTCGAGAAACTATCGACACAAGAACAAGGGTCAGAATTACGAGTACGGGTATTGCGCGTTGATTGCGACGTCTGCGTTGTTGACGCCTAGAAGAGAGCATCGATCCAGTTGCGGGAGCTCTCCAAGGTTCTGGATCAACCCGCTTGCCTAGGGCCTCATCCGTTACCCACTTGGGAATTCTGCCTGTGGGAGAGTGCGGGATGTCTTTAGGATTCACGAATCCAAAGTCCCTCTTGGTCATGAAGTCCTTTCCTCGGACCGAATATCCGCAACTGAACTTGTTATTCTTTCGAGTATTTTCAAGCCATAACAGAGTTCAGACGTAGATAGATGTGGGACAGACATTCTCGATGGGCTAGGTTCTTCCTCCGAGGATTCTAAATAGCCATCTTTGAAAGGCATTCGGAGGTTTTGTTTGAGATGATGCTCTCCCAGAGTTGCCAATCAATTCAGCCTCGGCACGGGAGTTAACGATCGCAACCGTCACGTTCATGTACATGAGATTACCCATAAAACTCTTGCCTGCGCTCACAGCTGGTTACCTAGTCTCCGTGGCACTGTGGTGACAGAGACTGCGATCAACGTCATAACTTGGCGTCACGGCCAGGAATACCCACGCTTTTCGCCTATTTGAGTTCATCTTCATCTCCGAACTCTCGGTAGTCAGTCACTCAAAGTTAGTCCTTTGGCAACCTACTGATTGGTTCGGGTGTGAGTGCCTGACCTTCACCTATATAGAAATCAAAAGACAAAACCCCCGCCAATTCTGACGAGGGTTTTGACTAGAGATTTCTAGAGGTCGAAGTAAAGTTTGGGTGTTCGAAACTACGCTCATTTACTGGCAAAAGTTCTTGTTGGGGCACCTTAGGGGCACAAAGAAACCTAAAGACCATTCCTTCTTGCGCAAAAGTCGCTCAACAATGTTGTTGCTCTACTTCTTTCGTTTGCTTGCTTACTCCCAATTGTTGGAGAGTTTGCAGCAATCTTGGCGGATGCCAGCGCGAGATCTTGATAGTTTCCGTCTAACCAAGCCGCTCTTGTGAAATGCAAAAGAACAAAATATTGATCGTCCGAGGACAAGGGGCCTTTACTATTTTGGACGATTTCGCACCCGCTACGCAGGGCTTGGTTGGCTTCCCAAGGCTTCGCTACTGTCGCGAAAGTGAATTTGCCAAGAAGCAAAGTGGCTAATATCAAGCCAATCCCTAATGATGCGCGCCTCCGAGGTGTCACTAGCCCAGGCTAGCGACTAGCATGCGCAACTTTGCATAAATCGGGGGCGGCCCGCTGAGGCAAACCAACAAAATGAGAAACGGCGGGAAATGAGGCGAGTCTTCTGGACTCACCCGCACCTCTCGCCGTTCTAATTGGCTTGAGAAGCTATGGCCTATAGATGGAAGTACAACTTAGGCATCTGGAATTGCGCCCATTCCTGGACGAAACGGAGGTTTGGGGCACAACGGGGGCACGAGAAAAGTTCTTGATCAGATTTTGGCGAAATTGCGGATAGTTAAATAGTAAGGAATTCAATCAGTTTCCACATGTCGGATCGCGGATCCTCGGGGAAGTCCTTGCCCCCCGTAGTGTTCGAATTATGAATCCATTTGGCATTTTTGATGGCAATTGGATATTTTTCGAAAAGAATTTCAACTTGTTTCGGGTTGAGGCGTTTTTTACTTTGCCGGGGATCTCCTGAAGGAAGCCACCCATCGGACTTCGATTGAATTACTGTCCTATGCTCGGATTTGTCATAACGCTCGAAATGCAGGACTATCCAAAGTTCGAAGCAGGGCACAGAGAGTAGGTACTGGATTTTCTTTGCGGAAGCGCGCTGCATCTGATCGTGAAGTTCTTGCACGTTCCAATCATCACGATCACCCACGCACCAGACCAAAGGCGTTTCTCCCGGATAGGTTTTGCTGAGCTTTATGGCCGAAGATACGATCTTTTCGGGATTGGTCCCATCTGCTTGCCTAACTACAAGTCGAAGGTTCTTACCTACTTCCTCAACCCAGCGATCTAGATAATCTTCCTCGGTTTCGCCTTCACAGACCACAATGACCAATGGGGGAAGAACTACACGTTTTCTCTTGGCTTGTTGAAATTGCCTGGCAGTGAAACTCGAGGTCATCCAATTACCTGAGCAGTGTCTATGGAATTCTGAAAAGCCTCCGAGATTGAGATCTGGCTGAATTTCAATGCTGGTAAGCCTCCATAGATTCCTTCCATATATCTCTTTGCCAATGCCTCGTCGTTAAATCTAGCTACGTCCGAGAGAGGGTAAATCTGAGACGAACCGTAAAGATCCTTATCTGCGATCAATATTTGGTCACGACGCAAGGCGAGATCATGTCTCTTGGAATCCAATAGTGAAATTGAGTGGCTGTTAAATATTAGTTGGGCGAAGTTCCTATTCACTTCCGAATTTTGGAACAGACGGACGGCCTCTTGCACTAATAGAGGATGGAGGCTTGAATCCAATTCATCGATCAATAAAACCTCGCCAGAAATCAACGCCGAAAGAATCCACCCAACCAAACCAAACCAAGCAGACGTGCCTTGTGACTCCTCCGAAGGTTCTAGGGCAAGCTTTGCATCTCCGAGCTGGTGGAAGAACTTGACCGTCTCATTGGGCTGAATCCGCTGCTCGAGGGGAATCTCCTGGGGATTTTGATCCGGAATCGTCCCTGATTGAATTAGGGCTTCTATTAATCTTTGAGCTATCCTCCTCTGCTCGGGATCTTCCGGTTGAATTTCGATTTTGGTGATGCCCAAATCTGCAGCTTGGACCAGTTTCATTAGTTGATCGGCAGTTTCGCTTTCGCGAAGCAAATCAATCGACTGCTTTGTTCCAAATTGTTGGTTCATTTCCGTAACAAATCTTAAGTTTTCCCTAAACCACGACGCGATCTCTTCAGTACCCTCTACTCGGACTTGAGCACAAGTGGATAAAAACAAGGCGTTGTCTCGCAAGAACTTTTCAGCAACTAACGTCATATCGCGGATAAATTGACGCCCAATAGTTACCTCTAAGCCTTCTCTTTCAAAAATCTTGGTCCGAATTCCTGTCGGATAGAAATAAGCCCATTCACTTACGATCTTCTCATCTGTGGCTTGGAATCCGTAGATGTATCTAATGCCCTTTCTTAGAAACTCGACCTGGTAGAAGGAAGGATCACTTGGGCGATTTCCTCGAAAAGGAAATCTGGGAATGCTGCTTTCTGGTGGCGCAATGAAGGAAGTAAGCACGAGATGGCGCATCTGAGCTAAGGCTTTGAGTGCATTACTTTTCCCGGAAGCATTTGCGCCTAAAATACCTAATACGGGCAACACTTCATGAGGGCTTTTCTTCCGCTTTTCGGATCCGGAACTTGCGCTCGGAAAAGTTTGGACAATTAGGTCATCCGAAGCGATCGACGGCTTAAATGAAAGAAATAACTCATCCTTAAATGAGCCGACGTTTTGTGCTTTGAATTCAATTAAAGCGGAGATTTTCTTCAATTTCATAATGGAATTCTATGGGTTTTTCCAAAATAAGATAGATGAATTGTTAAATATTCACTTTTGAGAGGATTATCTCTTTTTGAGGATGATTACCCTTGCTCTGCGCGAAGGAGCTACATCTCGGTAGCGGGGTATCCGATCCCGCCGATCAGGCGGTTGGGGCCTCGCGGGGGTTGCTTTGATCCCGAGCAGGTGCGTTCCCTGTAGCACAGCACCTGCAAGATACTTGATGTCCGAATTGTACGTATTATCCGAAACCGATACGGACCTGATTTGGAGGCACGAGCGGGGCACACGAGAGTTCAATCAGCGAGTTCTTTGCTTCCTGTAGAGAACGCACGGTCGGAGGGGATCTCCGAGCTTCAGATTCGGATGTAAGAAATCATCGGAGACGTTCCTTTGCATTTCCAGCTTCTCCATCACCCGGCGGGAACGTAAGTTCAAAGCGGACGAAAACGCAACCAATTCATGCAACTTGCGCTCCGCAAGTGCCCAATTCATTACTGCCAAAGCGCCTTCGGTAGCGTAGCCGGAACCCCAATGCTTGTGAGCGAGTCGCCAGCCGATTTCTACGGCTGGAGTGAAGTGAGATTCAAATTTGCATTGCGCTAGACCGACAAAACCGATCAATTCAGAGGTTTCAGTGATTTCCACGGCAAAGCGTCCGTAGCCATGATCTTGCCAACTTCTTCTCGCCCTTTCAATCATGGCTCGATTTTCTTTTTCGCTTATAACGGGCCCGATGAACTCCATGACTTTCGGGTCTTGATTCATCGCCGTCAGTGAAGGGAGATCGGAATCATTCCACTGGCGCAGAAGAAGTCGCTGAGTCTTAATTGAGATCTCATCCATGGTTTAGAGAGTCTAGCGACCAACGCAAAAGAGCCTCCCGATTTCTCGAGAGGCTCTTTTGGAAAGTCTTAGAGGTCGAAGTACAACTCGAACTCTGCTGGATGTGGTCGCAGTTGTACATAATCAACTTCCTGAGTTCGCTTGAAGTGGATCCATGTGTCGATTAGATCTTGCGTGAAGACGCCACCGCGGGTTAGGAAGTCGTTGTCGCGTTCAAGGTTGTCGAGTACGGCACCAAGGGATCCTGGAACCTGTGGGATTGAGGCGGCTTCTTCGCCGGTAAGTTCGTAGAGATCCTTATCGACTGGAAGTGGTGGCTCGATCTTGTTGATGATTCCATCAAGGCCTGCCATCAACATAGCTGCGAAGGCTAGGTATGGGTTTGATGATGGATCTGGGCAACGGAACTCGATGCGCTTGGCCTTCGGGTTGGATCCTGTGATCGGAATTCGGATACAGGCCGATCGGTTACGGGCCGAGTAAACAAGGTTTACTGGTGCTTCGTAGCCTGGAACGAGGCGGCGGTATGAGTTGACGGTTGGGTTGGTGAATGCGAGAAGCGATGGTGCGTGCTTCAAGAGTCCGCCGACATACCAACGAGCCATGTCTGAAAGATCTCCGTAGCCTTCACCGAAGAAGAGTGGAACTCCATCTTTCCAGAGTGACTGGTGGACGTGCATACCTGAACCGTTATCGCCGAAGAGTGGCTTAGGCATGAAGGTTGCTGTCTTCCCGCCCTGCCATGCAGTGTTCTTGATGATGTACTTGAACTTCATCAAGTCATCGCCGGCATGAAGGATGTCGCTGAATCGGTAGTTGATCTCCATCTGCCCTGCGGTTCCAACTTCGTGGTGTGCGCGCTCGACACTCAAACCAACTTGCTCGAGCTTCATCACCATTTCATCGCGAAGATCGGCGTACTGATCTGTTGGAGAAACGGGGAAGTAGCCACCCTTTACGCGAGTACGGTATCCGCGGTTTGGAGTGCCGTCTGCATCCTTCTCTATGCCGGTGTTCCAAGCGCCTTCGTATGAGTCGATGTGGTGGAAAGCTTCGTTGATTCCCGTTGAGAAGCGAACTGCGTCAAAGACGTAGAACTCTGCTTCAGGTGCGAAGAATGCAGTGTCGGCGATGCCGGTTCCACGCATGAACTCAACAGCCTTGGCAACGATGCCGCGTGGGTCGCGGCTGTATGGCGAATTGTCTACTGGGTTGTGAACTGAGAAGTTGATGATCAGTGTCTTCTCTTTGCGGAATGGATCAATGAATGCTGATTCAGGTACAGGAAGAAGTTTCATGTCTGATTCGTGAATCGCTTGGAAACCGCGAATCGACGAGCCGTCGAACATCAAACCTTCTGTGAAGACCGCTTCATCAAAGGATCCGACTGGAACGTTGAAGTGATGCTGGATTCCAGGTAGATCAATGAAGCGAACGTCAACGAGCTTGACATCTTCCTTCTTGATGAAAGCAAAAATTTCTGCCGAGTTCTTAAACATTTTTCTCCCATGCACCGATATCCGCTTTCTGCGGAAATACTCGATTGGCTCGCCATTGAGCTCTCACTCTTGGGCGTAAGACTAGACTGCCGAGTGAAAAGGTCATAACCCGCGTGTTACAGCCATGTTACGTAAAATTGAGGCCCGATTGAGGGTTAGGCTTCGCGGGTGCAATTCATCAGGGTGGGGCTGTGGCGGCGGGTTTTTGCCCTCATGATCGACTGGCTGATGTCCCTTGCGGTCGCAAGCGCCTTCTTCCATTCCTCAAGCGGTTACGACAACTTCGCGCCCCTCGGAGTCTTCTTCATCGAGGTATGGGTCTTGACCTCGCTCCAAGGAGCGAGGTCAAGACCCATACCTCGATGAAGAAGACTCCGAGGGGCGCGAAGGTATCATAACCGCTTGAGGAATGGAAGAAGGCGCTTGCGACCGCAAGGGACATGAGCCAGTCGATCATGAGGGCAAAAACCCGCCACAGCCCCACCCTGATGAATTGCACCCGCGAAGCCTAACCCTCAATCGGGCCTCAATTTTACAGTAACATGGCTGTAACACGCGGGTTATGACCTTTTCACTCGGCAGTCTTAGTCTTACGCCCAAGTTGAGAGCTCAGATGGCGAGCCAATCGAGTATTTCCGCAAAAAGCGGATATCGGTGCATGGGAGAAAAATGTTTAAGAACTCGGCAGAGATTTTTGCTTTCATAGAGAAGGAAGATATCAAGTTAGTTGACGTTCGCTTCATTGATCTTCCTGGAATCCAGCATCACTTTCAACGTTCCAGTCGGGTCATTTGATGAAGCGGTCTTCACCGATGGTTTAATGTTCGACGGTTCATCGATTCGCGGTTTCCAGGCGATTCACGAATCAGACATGAAACTTCTTGCCAGTTCCAGAGTGGCGTTCTTGATCCATATCGCAAAGAAGACAATGATTGTTGTCTTCTTTGTTCACAATCCAGTTGACAATTCACCATACAGTCGCGACCACGCAGCGTCGTTGCCAAGGCTGTTGAGTTCATGCGTGGAACCGGCATCTCCGACACTGCATCTCCGCACCTGAGGCAGGGTTCTACGTATTTGACGCAGTTCCTTTTCAACGGAAATCAACGCTGCATACCACCAGATCGACTGTACGAAGGCGCATGGAACTCCGGCATAGAAGGATGCGGACGGCGCTCCGAACCGCGGTTATCGACTCGCGTTAAGGGTGGATATTTCCCAGTATCACCAACCGATCAGTTCCTCGATCTTCGCGATGAAATGGTGATGCAGCTCGGCAAGTTGGCTTGAGTGTGAACGTTCACACCACGAAGTTGGAACCGCAGGCAGATGAAGATCAACTATCGCTTCACCGACATTCTTCATGCAGGCGATGACATGATGAAGTTCAGTACGTCGTTGGAACACTGCATGGCAGGGCGGGAAGACCGAAATTTACATGCCTAAACTCTTCGGCGATAAGCATTGTTCAGGTATGCACGTCCACCAGTCCCTCTGGAAAGATGGAGTTCCAATTTTTCGGTGAAGGGTACGGAGTCTGTCCGACATGGCTCGTTAGTACATTTGGGCGGGCTCTTGAAGCACGCACCATCGCTTCTCGCATTCACCGACCCAAGGGTCAACTCTACCGCCCCTCAGTTCCAGCTACGAAGCACCGGTGAAACCTTGTTTTGCTCGGCACGTAACCGATCGGCATGTTCCGAATTCCGATTAGCGGGACCCAACCCGAAGGCCGAGCGCATCGAGTTCCGTTGCCCCGTTCCATCATCAATCCCATACCTAGCATTCGCTGATATGTTGATGGCCGGTCTTGATGGAATCATTAAGTAGTACGAAGCCACCTGTCCCAGTCGATAAGGATCTCTACGAGTTTACCGGCGAAGAGGCCGCCTCAATTCCACAGGTTCCAGGTTCACTTGGTGAAGTTCTCGACAACCTAGAACGCGACCACGACTTGCTAAGCCGCAGTGGCGTGTTCACCAAGTATCTGATCGACACATGGATCCATTTCAAGCGCACTCAGGAGGTTGATTATGTTCGATTGCGACCACATCCAGCAGAGTTCGAGTTGTCCTTCGACCTCTAAGACTTTCCAAAAGAGCCTCTCGAGAAATCGGGAGGCTCTTTTGCATTGGTCAGCTAGACTCTCTAAACCATGGATGAGATCTCAATTAAGACTCACTTTTTCTGCGCCAGTGAAAAATCCCCTTCACTGACGGCGATGAATCAAGACCCGAAAGTCATGGAGTTCATCGGGCCCGTTATAAGCGAAAAAAGAAAATCGAGCCATGATTGAAAGGGCGACGAGCTTTGCCGTGAAATCACTGAAACCGATCGGTTTTGTCGGTCTAGCGCAATGCAAATTTGAATCTCACTTCGCTCCAGCATCAAATCGGCTGGCGACTCGCTCACAAGCATTGGGGTTCCGGCTACGCTGAAGGCGCTTTGGCCATAATGAATTGGGCACTTGCGGAGCGCAAGTTGCATGAATTGGCTTGAAACTACGTTCCCGCCGGGTGATGGAGAAGCTGGAAATGCAAAGGAACGTCTCCGATGATTTCTTACATCCGGATACGAAGCTCGGAGATCCCCTCCGACCGTGCGTTCTCTACAGGAAGCAAAGAACTCGCTGATTGAACTCTCGTGTGCCCCGTGTCCGAAGTTCCGTATCGGTTTTTCGGATAATACGTACAATTCGGACATGGCAACCTATTGCAGGTGCTGTGCTACAGGGAACGCACCCTGCTCGGGATCAAAGCAACCCCGCGAGCCGACCGCCTGTGGGATACCCCCCCACTACCGAGATGTAGCTCCTTCGCGCAGACAAGGTAATGAGTCCCTCGAGAAAAGAGATAATCCTCTCAAAAGTGAATATTTAACAATTCATCTATCTTATTTTGGAAAAACCCATAGAATTCCATTATGAAATTGAAGAAAATCTCCGCTTTAATTGAATTCAAAGCACAAAACGTCGGCTCATTTAAGGATGAGTTATTTCTTTCATTTTAAGACCATCGATCGCTTCGGATGACCTAATTGTCCAAACTTTTCCGAGCACGTTCCGGATCCGAAAAGCGGAAGAAAAGCCCTCATGAAGTGTTGCCCGTATTAAGCGTATTTCCACGCAAATGCTTCAGATTTTAATGCACTCAAAGCCTTACTCAGATGCGCCATCTCGTACCTACTTCCTTCATTGCGCCACCAGAAAGCAGCATTCCCAGATTTCCTTTCGAGGAAATCGCCCAAGATGATCCTTCCTTCTACCAGGTCGAGTTTCTAAGAAAGGGCATTAGATACATCTACGGATTCCAAGCCACAGATGAGAAGATCGTAAGTGAATGGGCTTATTTCTATCCGACAGGAATTCGGACCAAGATTTTTGAAAGAGAAGGCTTAGAGGTAACTATTGCGGCGGCAATTTATCCGCGATATGACGTTAGTTGCTGAAAAGTTCTTGCGAGACAACGCCTTGTTTTTATCCACTTGTGCTCAAGTCCGAGTAGAGGGTACTGAAGAGATCGCGTCGTGGTTTAGGGAAAACTTAAGATTTGTTACGGAAATGAACCAACAATTTGGAACAAAGCAGTCGATTGATTTGCTTCGCGAAAGCGAAACTGCCGATCAACTAATGAAACTGGTCCAAGCTGCAGATTTGGGCATCACCAAAATCGAAATTCAACCGGAGATCCCGAGCAGAGGAGGATAGCTCGAAGATTAATAGAAGCCCTACGATCAGGGACGATTCCGGATCAAAATTGCAGGAGATTCCCCTCGAGCAGCGGATTCAGCCCGATGAGACGGTCGAGTTTCTTCCACCAGCTCGGAGATGCAAAGCTTGCCCTAGAACCTTCGGAGGAGTCACAAGGCACGTCTGTTGGTTTTGGTTTGGTTGGGTGGATTCTCTCGGCGTTGATTTTCTGGCGAGGTTTTATTGATCGATGAATTGGATTCGAGCCTCCATCCTCTATTAGTGCAAGAGGCCGTCCGTCTGTTCCAAAATTCGGAAGTGAATAGGAACTTCGCCCAACTAATATTTAACAGCCACTCAATTTCACTATTGGATTCCAAGAGACATGATCTCGCCTTGCGTCGTGACCAAATATTGATCGCAGATAAGGATCTTTACGGTTCGTCTCGATTTACCCTCTCTCGGACGTAGCTAGATTAACGACGAGGCATTGGCAAAGAGATATATGGAAGGAATCTATGGAGGCTTACCAGCATTGAAATTGACAGCCAGATCTCAATCTCGGAGGCTTTTCAGAATTCCATAGACACTGCTCAGGTAATTGGATGACCTCAGAGTTTCACTGCCAGGCAATTTCAACAAGCCAAGGAAAACGTGTAGTTCTTCCCCCATTGGTCATTGTGGTCCTGTGAACGGCGAAACCGAGGAAGATTATCTAGATCGCTGGGTTGAGGAAGTAGGTAAGAACCTTCGACTTGTAGTTAGGCAAGCAGATGGGACCAATCCCGAAAAGATCGTATCTTCGGCCATAAAGCTCAGCAAAACCTATCCGGGAGAAACGCCTTTGGTCTGGTGCGTGGGTGATCGTGATGATTGGAACGTGCAAGAACTTCACGATCAGATGCAGCGCGCTTCCGCAAAGAAAATCCAGTACCTACTCTCTGTGCCCTGCTTCGAACTTTGGATAGTCCTGCATTTCGAGCGTTATGACAAATCCGAGCATAGGACAGTAATTCAATCGAAGTCCGATGGGTGGCTTCCTTCAGGAGATCCCCGGCAAAGTAAAAAACGCCTCAACCCGAAACAAGTTGAAATTCTTTTCGAAAAATATCCAATTGCCATCAAAAATGCCAAATGGATTCATAATTCGAACACTACGGGGGGCAAGGACTTCCCCGAGGATCCGCGATCCGACATGTGGAAACTGATTGAATTCCTTACTATTTAACTATCCGCAATTTCGCCAAAATCTGATCAAGAACTTTTCTCGTGCCCCCGTTGTGCCCCAAACCTCCGTTTCGTCCAGGAATGGGCGCAATTCCAGATGCCTAAGTTGTACTTCCATCTATAGGCCATAGCTTCTCAAGCCAATTAGAACGGCGAGAGGTGCGGGTGAGTCCAGAAGACTCGCCTCATTTCCCGCCGTTTCTCATTTTGTTGGTTTGCCTCAGCGGGCCGCCCCCGATTTATGCAAAGTTGCGCATGCTAGTCGCTAGCCTGGGCTAGTGACACCTCGGAGGCGCGCATCATTAGGGATTGGCTTGATATTAGCCACTTTGCTTCTTGGCAAATTCACTTTCGCGACAGTAGCGAAGCCTTGGGAAGCCAACCAAGCCCTGCGTAGCGGGTGCGAAATCGTCCAAAATAGTAAAGGCCCCTTGTCCTCGGACGATCAATATTTTGTTCTTTTGCATTTCACAAGAGCGGCTTGGTTAGACGGAAACTATCAAGATCTCGCGCTGGCATCCGCCAAGATTGCTGCAAACTCTCCAACAATTGGGAGTAAGCAAGCAAACGAAAGAAGTAGAGCAACAACATTGTTGAGCGACTTTTGCGCAAGAAGGAATGGTCTTTAGGTTTCTTTGTGCCCCTAAGGTGCCCCAACAAGAACTTTTGCCAGTAAATGAGCGTAGTTTCGAACACCCAAACTTTACTTCGACCTCTAGAAATCTCTAGTCAAAACCCTCGTCAGAATTGGCGGGGGTTTTGTCTTTTGATTTCTATATAGGTGAAGGTCAGGCACTCACACCCGAACCAATCAGTAGGTTGCCAAAGGACTAACTTTGAGTGACTGACTACCGAGAGTTCGGAGATGAAGATGAACTCAAATAGGCGAAAAGCGTGGGTATTCCTGGCCGTGACGCCAAGTTATGACGTTGATCGCAGTCTCTGTCACCACAGTGCCACGGAGACTAGGTAACCAGCTGTGAGCGCAGGCAAGAGTTTTATGGGTAATCTCATGTACATGAACGTGACGGTTGCGATCGTTAACTCCCGTGCCGAGGCTGAATTGATTGGCAACTCTGGGAGAGCATCATCTCAAACAAAACCTCCGAATGCCTTTCAAAGATGGCTATTTAGAATCCTCGGAGGAAGAACCTAGCCCATCGAGAATGTCTGTCCCACATCTATCTACGTCTGAACTCTGTTATGGCTTGAAAATACTCGAAAGAATAACAAGTTCAGTTGCGGATATTCGGTCCGAGGAAAGGACTTCATGACCAAGAGGGACTTTGGATTCGTGAATCCTAAAGACATCCCGCACTCTCCCACAGGCAGAATTCCCAAGTGGGTAACGGATGAGGCCCTAGGCAAGCGGGTTGATCCAGAACCTTGGAGAGCTCCCGCAACTGGATCGATGCTCTCTTCTAGGCGTCAACAACGCAGACGTCGCAATCAACGCGCAATACCCGTACTCGTAATTCTGACCCTTGTTCTTGTGTCGATAGTTTCTCGAACGAATTCACAGGTGAATCCAAGTGGTTACCGTTCTAACAATGCCATCTCAGTATCTCCCGTAGTTCCCCAAGTTCGGAATGGTCCAACTCCCGGAAGGGAAGAGGCTACGAACCCACTTGCAGCACCTATCACGGTCGTGCCGACAAGCAACTCTTACAAGTTCCTTGATTACCAAGCAGACAACACCACGCCAGTGGCATGGGATCCGTGTCGACCGATTCACTTCGTCGAGCGAACCTTGAACGAGCCAATTAGTGGTGACCAAGTCCTCATCGCCGCAATCTCCCGAATTTCACAAGTGACGGGTCTTCAGTTCATTAACGATGGGCCTACCTCGGAGATCCCATCCTTTAGGCGTTTGAGTTATCAACCTAATGCCTATGGTGACCGTTGGGCGCCTGTACTCATATCGTGGGTAACAGAAACTGAAAATCCGGATTTTGCAACCAACACTGAAGGTGAAACGGCGCCATCTGCGGTATCTCAAAACGGCGGTCCGAAGACTTACGTGAGCGGAAGTATTGAACTTGATGCGACAAAACTGGCCCAAACCTTAACGATGCCAAGGGGGGCGGAATTGGTCTATGCAGTGATCTTGCATGAACTTGGACATCTGATTGGTCTTGCCCATGTTATCGATGCAGGACAATTGATGTTCCCCGAATCGGGAAGAGGACCAACCGATTTCGCGGCAGGTGACCTCACCGGAGCAGCGATCCTCGGAAGCATGGCGTGCGCGCCTTATCTCTAAATCTAGGATCGATCACTTCTCACCATTCCTAATTGGTCTCGAGTTCCGCGCGAACTTCCCGTGCATGTCGGAGGTCAATCTTGAAAGTGCTCCTCCAGATCTTTTCGGTGCGGGCAACTTGCGCATTACGTTTCGCACGAGTGGCGCTGCATGATCCACCTGCCACTGCGCCTCTTGAACGGTGGCACTCGAATCTGTCGGAGCTGCGAGTCCTGCTGCAATTGATGCATATGCCACTCCCCGAGCATGTGCAGCCATATGAGCGACACCTGCTGCGTGTCCTGCTGCTCTCGCTGCCGCGGTCGCGGCCGGATTGCCAACTTCTCTCGCCGCCTCATGCGCTTTCGCAGAGAGCGTACGCGCCGGCCCGATTCGCAATTCACCTCGGGCGAACGCCCGCGCACCATTAATCGCATCGCGAGGCCTTGTATCTAGCGGAGAGGCGGCTTCAAAAATCGGCAAAACCCTCTCGGCACAATCGGCGGCCCAAACCGCCAATATTCGCCGATCATTCTCGCTGAGGGTTAATGGACCAGGCTGATGTCTCACGGCTAAATACCCGAAGGGAACGTTTCCATTACCTCGCCCGATTCCCATTTCACGGTTCGCTCAAGAGGCTCTACGGCACGGGTTTCATCGATGTGAATCACCGCGTCAAACTGACGCGACAAAGTGGCCTGGAAATAATGGCTATGACGCTCAGTGTCGGGACGATAGATCACACCAATGGCGCGTTCCAGAAGGGGCTTACTAAGAGATTCCTTTGCTTGACTCCCCTCCCTCATGAGGAGAAGAAAACGCTCCAGTCCGGTGTCGTGGAATAACTTCTCGTAACTGCCGGCAAGCGCAGGACGAACTCGCTTACGCTCGGCGTCCCCGCCCCAATCGGAGGCAGCGGTGACTGTTCCGCTGTAGGTGGTGAATCCCACCAATACAGCCTCATCTCTGAATCGGTGCTTCGTTAACTGACCGACGTTCCATTCCCCTCGTGTGCCCATTTCGGTCGCGCTGGCGTCTCCCAAATGCGAGTTGTGTTCCCAAACGACAATCTTGGCCTTTTTCTTTGGCTCTGAGAGGTGGTTGTCAAGAGCGATTAGAGTCTCCATCATGTGCATGTCGCGGAGATTCCACGAAGAGACGTCGCTTCGATACATCATCCTGTAATACTCCTCAGCGTTCTTCACGAGTCGGGCATTCTGCTCTGCGAAAAAGAAGTCATCTGCCGCAACACGACCATCTCGACGGGCCAGTTCAGACGAACGCTCATGCAGTTCGGCCAATTGCTTCGCCACCTCATCTTCACATGAATCCGCTAAGCCTTTGGCGGCTGCATAGCCGTATTTTTGCGAGTCGGTACCAAAGTGATCAAAACACGAGTAGCGCTCTCGCGCGCGACCGGCAGCTTCTGGATCCACCTTCTTCAAATAGGTCAGAACTGCCTCCATTGACGAATGAAGGCTGTACAAATCCAGCCCGTGAAAACTTACCTTCTGCACGCCAACGGGTAAATCATCATTGTGGCTGCGTAACCATCCAATGAAGTCCAAGACATCAGCATTGCGCCACATCCATGCAGGAAAACGTTGGAATCCCTCCAACGCCCCAACTGCGTCCACGTCTTCATCGCTTCCATTAACATAACGATTAACTCGATTGGCATCCGGAAAATCTGCCTCAACCGCGACGCCCGAGAAACCCTTCTCGTTTATCAGCCTTTTTGTAATTTGTGCACGTTCGCGGTAGAACTCATGGGTTCCGTGTGATGCTTCGCCGATCAGCACGAATCTCGCATCCCCTACATAATTGAGAAGCGGGTCATAATCGGAGATCTCATCGCGACGAAGTGCTATCGCCTCACGGCGAATTATCTCCTGAATGCTGGACTTGACGGCATGAATCATCTCCAAGCCTTCCTTGCTAAGTGAGACGACATCAACGTAGCACAGTTTGCATTCCAGGATTACACTGAAGAAGTCACACTCTAAATTGGAAGCCACTCATGAACTTAGACCTAACAAGAGAAGCATTGAAGTTGTTACAAGAACTCTCAAATTCTCCGACTGGCGAATTTTCGAGAACAGTGCACGATCGCATAATAAAGTTCGAAGCTAACGGCCACACGCTCAACGATCCGGCTTCAAGTCGTTCGACGACCGATTGGGAAGATGCCACGATCCAACTCTTAGCAAACGAATTCATCGAGGAAGTCTCCGATGGGATTTTCAAAATTACAGTCGCTGGAGTCGATTACGCGAACACGCATCTGAAATAGATGACTGGCTCCCATAGTCTCGCAGGATGACGGATGTCTTGGAGAGAGGAGCCAGTCAGGTACATACGAGGTTACTTTGCGCGATCTACCTTGACCTTCGTCATCTTGCTCTCGACTGGTTGGAGCATAACTTTGACCTCAAGAATGCCATCTTTGTAGGTTGCATGGACACTCTTCTCGTCGGTTCCACTTGGAAGCGCGATCGAGCGGATGAAACTTCCATAATGGAAGTCCGATCTCTCGGCGCCCTTGTGTTCCTCACGGCGCTCTCCTTTGATGGTGAGCATGCCTTCGCCAACGGTGACCTCGATGTCCTTGTCGGGGTCGACACCTGGGAGTTCGGCACGAACCGTCAACTCATTGTCTTTCATGAACTCTTCGATCTTGATTGGATGTGTTTCCTCGCTGCGAAGCGAGAAACTAAAAGGTACAAAGTCGTCGAACCAATCCATCAAAACTGGAAAGTCTAAAAGAGGCCGCAGATGTGCGGGTTTTTGAACTTGTATTTCCTTTGTAGCCATAGTCGTATTCCTTTACTAGAGGTGGATTCCTCCGCATTCCAAGATAATACGCCGACGAAAAACAAGCGCTAGGGGCAGTTCTCACCACAAAGGAAACTCACGCTCAGGGTGTCCTATTCAACGCCGAATCACAGGTCTAAAGTAAAGGTGGAGATCATGTAACTCTCCGGAAGGCAACGACTATGGAAACAAAAATAGAGGATGCCGAACACGTGATTATCGTCGGCGTAGACGGTTCAGAATCTTCCAAGAATGCACTCCGATGGGCGGCACGTTTAGCGCCTTCCTTGAACGCGACAATCCACGCCATAGTGGCTTGGGAGTACCCAATTGTTTTTGGACTAGAAGGCGGAATACCGGGAATCTGGAAGCCGGACGAGACTGCGAAGGAGATTCTTAGTAATACTCTGGATTCCGTATTCGGCAAAGAGCGGCCAGCAGGACTAAAAGGAAGCATCAGTCAAGGCCATCCAACATTCGTATTACTCGATGCCAGCGAAGGAGCTGAAATGCTGATCGTCGGCTCTCGTGGGCTTGGCGGCTTTAAAGGTCTCTTGCTCGGCTCAGTGAGTTCCTCGTGTGCCGAACATGCTAAGTGTCCCGTCCTCGTCGTTCACGGAGACCTCCACTAAAAAAATCAATATGTAGAGTTGGCGCCGTTAAGTGTTCTTACTTAGTAAGAACACTTGCAGAGTGATTCGTCGATCTCTGACCTGACTTTCGGAAACTTAGGAACGATAAATAGCATATGCCGACAATAAAAATGCTATTTTTGTCAATTCGATTTCGCTGGACTTGGTGACTATGGACAACAACGAGGAGTTAACTCAAGTTGAATGATTTGTCAATCACACTCAATAATCCCGCTCGGTTTGTCAACGTCGGGCCTTGGACCATCTCGATCCCCAATCTCTTCATGTTCTCTCTAATTCTGCTGCTCTTCTTCACGCCAATGATTGTTGGTTCTATAAAGATCCGAAAGCTGCGCAAGAAAGGCGAGGGTTCGCAGACTTCACTAGAAAACACCACTCCAAATTTCATCTCGACTTGGCGGCTGGTCAATAACTCGGTGACGCTCGCAGCGTTGATCGTTGTTTTCGCCTCTGGAATACTGATGGCATCGCGCGGTCTTTCCTGGTTGTATGCCTCGAATGTGAGCCATTTTGTCCATGGATTGCATTTCTGGTCCGTGCAGATTCTTTTCATATCCATCATCTTGCATTTCATGTTCATTTTCTGGCGCTCCGCTTGGAAGGGCCGGAGATTTGCGATGTGGGCAAGCGGTGTCGTCACATTTTTCACGTGCATGTTCACTGGTTACACCGGCGGTCTAGTGGCCAGCAACTTGAATTCCCAATGGATTGCCCTTCAGTCCAAGAATGTTTTCAATTCGATAGGCGTCGGTAGCCTTTTTAACCCTTTAAACGTTGGCCAGATGCTCACTCTTCATATTGCCATATTTCCGATTGTCGTTGCCACGCTTAGCGTCTGGCATATAGCCGTTGCACAGCAACGTTTCTTCCGTCTACCATGGAATCCTCCGGCCATTTTGGAAGTTGAAGAATGATTGCCCCCGTAGGTAGCTTTGGAAAATTTCTAAAGGGGGGAAATTTCTGCGGTCCTGCAAAACTATATCGACAGACTGCATTGGCGCTGATTCCCGTTCTCGCACTGACAATCCTTTGTGCGGGCTTCTTCAAAGCGCCCCAGTCTCGTGAGCGCTCACTCCAAGACTGGGCTACTGCTTCTCCCACGGACTTCGTCCTCACGGCGGCGAGAGAACTCTCCAATGCGGAAGGCAAAGGTAGTAACGGTCCCCCATACAACAGGTTGGGAGAAGGTCAGTCACTGGGTCCGATCGATCCACAAAATCACACTGGTCTAGGCACGCCAATTGATCCGGCAAACGACTTTGTAATCTACCCGCTTCAGGCCAGCACGTCAGAAGGCGTCTATGCGGCCATCGGCAAGTTCAGAGGACTCAACGCCGAGGCGCAGACGCGTCTTATCGAAGGATTTGTTCAAGGTCAGGGCAAGGCAATTGATGCAGCGCTTGGAAGATGGGATTTGGCAACTTTGCACCAGCAGAAAGAGTGGACGGCCAATTACATAGATGTATTGGGGAGCACGAACAGCCGAGAGTCTCTTGTCGATGATCCATCATTCGGTCCCGTGAAGACACTGACCGATGCCCTGCTCTTCTTGGCACAGTCGGGAACTTTGGATGGACTTTTAACGACGCAATTTAGTCCCTACCCAAGTGACTTCACGATGCCGGCTCTATTTCTAGGCGATGGTACTTACCTGGATCACGAAGGGCAGACAGCTTTTCTTGATGGGAGCAGGATGGCCGTTGCGAGCGGCACGAAAATGTTTCCAGGACAATTCTGGTTAACGCCCTATGCATTCTGGTATTCCGTGAAGCCATTGTCTACTTCCAACAACGCAGACATTGAAGTCTTCGCGATTCTTCTCATCATTTGCTTGCTGACCCTGTACTTTCCCAAAATTCCAGGAGTCAACAAGGCGCCGAGATTGCTTCCCTTCCATGGTCTTCGAGAGGATGATTAGTCGAAAGGATTTAGAGACTCTTGAGGCGAACCATGATGAGCGAAAATTCACCACGCTTCGCCGATCTCGTTCTTGTCACGGGAGCGACGGGATATATCGGCGGCCGACTTGTTCCTGAATTGCTATCAGCCGGATTCCGCGTACGAGTCATGGCACGGAACCAAAGAAACATGGCGGACCGTGAATGGTATAAACATGTTGAATTCGTGCAAGCCGATGCGGAAGATCCTTCCAGTCTGACCGAAGCACTTTGTGGTGTGAAGGTCGCTTATTACCTCATTCACTCTATGGGAGCAGGCTCCAAATTCGCAGATTTGGATCGAGCAACGGCCGAGAATTTTGCTGCAGCTGCGAGGAATGCATCAGTCGATCGAATCATCTATCTGGGAGGCCTTTATCCGAAGGAAGAGATTCTTAGCCCCCACCTTCAATCGCGAAAAGAGGTGGGAGAGATACTGCTAGCAAGCGGCGTTCCAACAACGATCCTGCGCGCTGCAGTCATCATCGGCTCTGGTTCTCTCTCATTTGAAATGCTCAGGTATCTCACCGAACGTTTGCCGATCATGGTGACTCCACGTTGGGTAGATAGCAGAATCCAACCGATCGCTGTTAGAGATGTACTCAATTACCTGGTGATGTCAGCAAGCATGCCTTCTGAAGTCACCCGCGGTTTCGACATTGGCGGCCCTGATGTGTTGACCTATCGAGAGATGATGATCGTCTACGCGCGGGTTGCTGGACTCAAACCTCGCCGGATTATGTCCTTGCCATTTATGAGTCCCTCCCTTTCAAGTCATTGGGTCGGGCTGATAACGCCAGTCCCAAAAAAAATCGCACGGCCGTTGATGGAAAGCCTGATCAACGAAGTCGTATGCAAAGAGAACGACATTTCGCAGTTCATACCTGATCCCGAGGAAGGACTAGTGGGTTTTCATCGCGCGGTCGAGTTGGCACTTCAAAGGATTCAAGATGGTCGAGTAACAACGCGCTGGGCATCTGCCACCCACGTGGGTGCACCAAGTGACCCACTGCCAAGCGATCCCGACTGGGCTGGCGGTTCTCTTTATGTCGATGAGCGAGAACGAATCGTCGAAAGCACTCCCGAGCAACTGTGGCATGTCATTGAGGGTATCGGCGGAGAACACGGGTGGTACTCCTGGCGATTTGGCTGGTGGTCCCGTGGGCTACTTGACCGGTTTGTCGGAGGACCAGGCTTGCGACGCGGGCGAAGAGACCCATTCAATCTAATTATTGGCGACGCCCTCGATTGGTGGCGCGTTGAAGAACTTGAAGAGGGGCACCTTCTCCGCTTGAGAGCCGAGATGCGATTGCCAGGGCTTGCTTGGCTCGAGTTGATCGTTGACAAAGACTCCGAAGGCAGAACGCTCTTTCGACAGAGGGCACTGTTCCATCCACTTGGTCCGGCCGGAGGGATTTATTGGACGTTGATCAAACCTTTTCACGGTCTTGTCTTCGGCGGTATGCAACGAAATATTGCGCAAGTGGCAAGACAGTCTTCTCGGAGCTCAACGCATAAGGAGCAAGGATAGGAAACTTTCAACTAGAAGGAGTCGTGAGACAACTCCACGATGGCGGCAACCAGCGCGATCAATGCCATCGCCGAGGCTCCTAGCCAAATAGTGCGGCTTTCCTTCTTTGAGTCCCGTGCGTTTATCGCCCACTCGTATTCCGTCTGTGCCTCTTGGACGTCCTTGGGCACGTCGTGAGTAACAGCAACGCCTCCCTTGGCTGAGGTCGACGCCCAATTCTCAACCCGGCTTAGGAATTTCTTTGCACCGATATCTAGTTCTTTTATTTCGGAGTTAAGGAAATAGATTCGCACGGTGCAGGAGACCAATATCAAAGCTACGAATATCGTTGCGTAGAGCATGCTTAGAGAATAGAACCCCGCCACCGTGTAAGGCAAGGCGAATGACCGATTGTGACTACCAGAACTTTGTGCGCTCCACCAAGGTCATATAACGTTCCATGACGATTGGGGCGTATTCAGCCTGAACAACTTCCATCGATGATCTTGTCCATTGTGGTTCAAAACCAAGAAGAGTCCATGCGGCCTGTTTTGCCGCACCATCTGCAACGTATTCTCCTTCTTGGGGCAGATAGACCGGCTTACCGAAAAGTGAAGACGCGATCTGCGCAATCGCAGGGTTCTTCGCTGCTCCCCCGATAATGAGAATCCTTTTCACCTGCACCCCTTGTGTTTCCAACTGGGACACCGCATCGACCATCCCGCAAAGCATTCCCTCGATCATCGCGCGCGCAAAATTCTCAGGGGTAGAATTCGAAAGAGTTAGTCCTGTCAATGCACCGGTTGCATCAGGTCGATCCGGCGTCCGCTCACCTTCGAAATACGGAAGCAATGTAAGTCCATCTGCCCCGGGCTTCGCCGCCAGAGCCCTTTGGCCGAATTCGTTGAGAGAAACACCAAGAATCTTTGCTCCCGCGTCAAGAATCCGAGCCGCATTAAGTGTGCAAACTAATGGCAAGAATTTGCCTGTGGCATCGTCAAAGCCTGCGACGTAGCCACGATGATCATGAGTGGGCGTTGTAGATACCGAGAATGCGGTGCCCGATGTACCTAGGGAGATAACTACATCTCCGGCTTCCGCGCCTACACCAAGTGCTGCGCCAGCGTTATCACCGCACCCGACCCCGATTGCTGTTCCAGAAGGTGTCATGCCAGCGATCTCAAAGGGGCTAAGGACTCTTGGCAAGATGATCTCTCGATCACTCTTCAAAGCAAGTGCCAAGATGTCTCGACGGTACTCGCCTTCCACTGGGTCGAAGTAGCCTGTCCCTGATGCATCGGAACGATCTGTAAATATCTCGGAAAGACTGGATGATCCAGAAAGTTTCCACGAAAGCCAGTCGTGAGGAAGAACTATGGCAGCGACGCGGTCAGCATTTTCTGGTTCGTGGTCGGCCAGCCACCGCACTTTGCTCGCAGTAAATGCCGCAACCAATCGAGAGCCCACCGCAACGGAAATTGCTTCACCATCATGGAGTTTCCCGTATTCGTCGTTCAAATCCGTTGCCGCTTGGGCCGATCGCGTGTCATTCCAGAGAAGCGCCGGGCGAATGACATTACCGTCGATGTCCAGCACGACCATTCCGTGCTGTTGACCGCCAATGGAAATGGCCGCAACATCATCCAATCCTCCAGCCGCGGCGATCGCCTCCTGTAATGCAAGCCACCACGACTCAGGGTCCACTTCCGTTCCGGAAGGGTGGGCCGCACGCCCCGAACGAATCAGGTCACCGGTCACCGAATCCCGAATGACAACCTTTACAGATTGTGTTGAGGAATCGACGCCGGCAACAAGAACAGACTCATTAGACAACGCCGTCTCCTATTCGTGAACTCCCATCAGGTGCTCAATGGCGAGTTGATCGATCTTCTCGTAGCCATAGCCACGCGCGCCCGCAGATTCTACATCGATTGAATCCAATTCAATGTCCTTCCAACTCTCGCCGACCGCGAGTGTCGCCACTTCAAGTTGATCAATGTGGGACTCAGCCATGGCCGCCTTGACCCTTGGGTCATTGCGGAAGGCCAGGGCACGTTCCTTCAAGAGAAGGTATGTACGCATATTTGCGGTTGCGGACTCCCAGACACCCTTGTCATCTTCGGTTCGCGCGGGTTTGTAATCGAAGTGCTTGGGACCCTGGTAGTTGTAACGCTCCAGCAAGTCAACGAGGAAGAAAGCAGATTTCAGATCTCCATGTCCAAAGACGAGGTCTTGATCGAACTTTGGCCCATGCTGGCCGTTGAGATCGATATGGAACAACTTCTTATGAAATAGGGCTTGGGCGATTCCGTGAACAAAATTGAGGCCTGCCATTTGTTCGTGCCCAACCTCTGGATTCACTCCAACCATTTCGGGATGATCCAAGGAATTGATGAAGGCGATCGCATGGCCAATAGTCGGCAGAAAAATGTCGCCCCGTGGCTCATTTGGCTTTGGCTCAATTGCGAACTTGATCGAGTATCCCCGATCGATCACAAATTGAGAAAGGATGTTGAATCCTTCGCGGTAACGCTCTAGCGCGACGTAGGCATCCTTCGCTCCATCGGATTCTGCGCCCTCGCGTCCGCCCCAACAGACATAAATCTCAGCTCCAAGGTCGACGGCAAGATCGATGTTGCGCATGACTTTCTTGAGGGCAAAGCGGCGGATGTCGCGATCATTAGAAGTAAGCGCACCGTCTTTGAAAATCGGGTGGGAGAAAAGATTCGTCGTCGCCATCGGGATCTTCATCCCGGTGTCAGATAGCGCCTTCTTGAAACGCGCAATGTGGGCCTCGCGTTCGGCCTCATTCGAGCCAAAAGGGATCAGGTCATCATCGTGAAAGGTCACTCCATAAGCACCACGGGAGGCTAATTCTTGAACTGTCCTAACTGGATCAAGCGGGGCACGAGTTGCATCACCGAAGGGATCTCTGGCCTGCCAGCCAACGGTCCATAATCCGAATGTGAACTTATCTTCGCGGGTTGGCGTGAGCGACATGTATTTTCCTTGGGGTGAGTTTGTTGTTTGAATTGACAATTTACCCTATTATGGCAGAACTGTCAATGGCAGGCTCATGAAAGGTAGGTATGCGGTGCCGACTTCGCTGCTCTCAACGGCATCAGATCGTGGACGAAACCGTGAGGATCTCCGCGAGCACAATTTGTCCGCACTCGTCGGACTCCTTCACAGATTTGGCACGCTCTCACGCGCGCAGCTCACCTCAAGCACGGGCCTCAACAGAACCACGATTTCAAATCTGGTCTCTGAACTAAAAGACCTCGGCTTGGTTTATGAATCTCAATCTGCTGGTCCGACCGGCGTGGGTCGCCCAAGCGTGATGGTCTCCCTCAGTGCTGATGTTGTCGCCTTTGCAGTCAACACAGCCCTCGATGCAACCACGGTCGGCGTCGTAAATCTTTTGGGACAGGTTCTGATGAAGGCGCGCAGACCAAATCCCGCTAACCTCACCCCCGCGATGGCGGTCCAAATAGCCAACGATTTGGTCATTCACATGCGCGCAAAACTTGCACCGGGAACTCGAATCATTGGAATCGGTGTTGCAATTCCTGGCCAGGTCAGGGTGGCCGAAGGGCTCGTCCGTTTTGCTCCTGCGTTTAATTGGATCAATGCGCCATTTGGACCAATGCTGAACAAGCTCTCTGGTCTTCCCGTCTTCATTGATAACGATGCCAGTCTCGGATGTTTGGCTGAGCGCACTATGGGAAGTGCGCGCAAGTTCTCCAACATCGTTTATCTCTTCGGCGGCACCAACGGTGTAGGCGGCGGTGTTGTCATTGATGGCCAACAACTCCGTGGTGCATCAGGTTTTGCTAGCGAATTAGGCCATATTCGAATCTCCGATTCGAACCGGGAAGATTACTCCGGCTTGGTTGGCACCCTCGAGGCCGCGGTGCGCCGGGACCGCTTATTGAAAGTCCTTGGCCTCAAAATGGCAACAGAGGATGAGTTGGAGACGGCAATCTTGGAGACTGATTCACTCGAAGCTATCGCTGAATTCCAAGAACAGATTGATGCGCTTGCAGTAGGTGTTGCCAATCTCGTCAATATCTTTAACCCTCAAATTGTCATACTCTCTGGATTCCTTGCCTCGCTTTTCAAGTTCGATCACGACCGTCTACTTGAAGAATTCAGGAAGCACGCGCTGGTCGCTTCACAAGAGGAAGTGGTAGTTACACCAGGCAAATTGAACGCGAACCTATTGATGGTCGGTGCTGCCGAATTGCCTATTTACAAGATGTTGGAAAATCCAACTTCGATATCGGACATGCCGTTGATCAAGGGACGTAAGAAGACTTAGGTTTGTGCCGCTTTCGAACTCGCTTGGGTATAAGGGAATAACTCAATAAGCCTATGGCGAGGGCAAATGCATGACCCCAATTTGCGGATACGGGAGTCGACACCCAGAAAGCGCTTCCAAAAAGAACGCGCATCGGATCGTGGATAAGGTTCCTGGCGCGGATCGCACGAATGCTTTCGCCTTCGGCATCCATATTGCCATTAAACAGCAGACCAGCCGCCGTCAACGGGCAGAACAACTCCCGTGATATCACTTGCGGCGTCGGAGGCGAGAAAGAGAATTGCGGCGGCCACTTCATCAGCATCGGCAATCCTTCCTACGTTGGGCATATACGCCCCAAGGATTTCGGGCCCCTTCTTGCCAGGAATGGGCACGACAGAGATATTCGTCTTGGTTCCTCCAGGTGCCACGGCATTTACTCGAATGCCTCGATTTCGATACATCACTGCATCCGACTTGGTCAGCCCGATAAGACCGTGTTTAGAAACCGTGTATGGAGTTCCGGCACAACTTCCTCGAAAGCCTGCCTCGGAAGCCGTATTCACGATTGCGCCTTTACCCTGCAGAAGCATGTGCGGAAGTGCCGCGCGCGATAGCAGAAATGGGGCTGTGAGGTTCACGCGGATTACGCGGTCCCACTCCTCCACCCCGACTTCATCGTTGGCACTCATGCTGTCCATGATGCCTGCGTTATTCACCAGTACATCCAAACCGCCGTGGATGGTGATGGCCACATTGACAACTTTGTCGACAACTGATTGGTCGCTCATATCGCCAGTCACAGCAGTGGCAATTCCGCCTAAGGCATGGATTTCGTCTACAACAGCACTTGCCGTCTTCTCATTGAGTTCGGCAACGAGAACCTTTGCTCCTTGCTTGGCGAACTGAATTGCCGCGGCTCGACCAATACCCGAACCGGCCCCTGTCACGATTACGCTCTTGTTCTTGAATCCTTCAATGGCAGTCATAATGAGCCTCGTTTTCGAGAACCGCAGCACCTCTACGGTTCTGTAATTGTCAGGCTACTCCGAGATCGAGAGAATAAAAATGTGTTAAAGGCGACGTCCAAGAACGTAGCGTTGGATAGCAATGACTGCAGCGCCACGACACCATTCAGTGTTATCCCCTGAAGTGGTAACCAAATCCAATTTGCGAGCGCGGGGATCTCTATCCGCATGAATGCCTTCTTGAATTGCATCTGCAGCCACATCCACGAGATGGACTCCCTCGCCACCGAGAATGATTCTCTCAGGTGCCGTTAAATTCGCGATTGCAGCGAGCATTCGACCAAGGCCTCGTCCTGCATCATCCACCACTCGCCTTGCAGCTGGTTCACCTTGCTCGGCTAAATTCAACGCTTCGTCATAAGTGACTTGGCGATTCAAAACCGTGGAGACGGCTCCGCTGATGGCCTCTTGGGTAAGAACGCTGCGTGCGCAGCCTCGGTGGCCCGAAGGACAGAGCGGACCGAAGGGATCGAGAGGCCAGTGGCCGACAAGTCCTATTCCTGAATCGGAATCCACAACGATGTCATCATGAATAACCAGTCCATAGCCAACACCGACGCCGAGAGTGAGAACGGCGAAGCGATCCAACCCACGACCGGCGCCAAACCAATGCTCCAATTCTGTGAACGCTATGACATCGTTTTCAATCACCGTCGGAATGCCAGTTAGATTTTCCAGCATCGAACCCAACGGAACGCTGGACCATCCAAGAAAAGGAGCACTCGTCACTACTGTATGGTCATCAATCAATCCACCGATCCCCACACCCAATGCCGTAACCGAAGGAACGTGCTCGGCAAGTTCTTTCGCCAAATTACTGATGACCTTGGCTACCGCGTCGGGTTCGCGCGAAGAAAGGGAGACTGATGCCGAAGCAAGCACGTTGGCTCGAAGATCCGTCGTGACGCCTACCACTTGGTCGCCGGTGAGTTTCATGCCGATGAAATGCTGGGAATCAACAACAACATCTAGCGGACGAGAGGGCCTTCCAGCCCGACCATCAGTACGTTCCTCAACTTCAATGAGGAGCCCGCTATCGATGAGCGGAGTGCTCAGGCGCGTGAGCGAGCCTGGAGAAAGATCCAATCGCCTAGCTATCTCGGATCGGGAAATCGGACCGTTCAGGAGCACCTCAAGGGCAACAGATTGGGTCACCCCCGATTCGGGTGTCCAGGGTGGGGTTGCAATTCGCACGTGTACACCCTCTCAGTTGCTTGCTGCCCCAACCTTGTCATACTTAATTACTTTCTTCAATGAACAAAACGCCCTCGAATTCTGCCTATTAGGTGACTCTTGACACGTAATTACTTCCGTCATAAAATTAATTCAGCAACACCATCTCTCGACATGCAGCTCCCCGGCTGTCCCAGTAACGATTGGAGAAAAGCATTGAAAATTTCCACTAAATGGGGTTCGGCGGCAGCCACTGCGCTATCTCTTGGACTCTTGGTCACAGGCTTAACCTCTGGACTAACGGTGGCCTCGGCGGCCGATCCAGTAACCATCAATTTCTGGCATGCCTACAGTGCCGATGGCGATGAAGTGAAGACCATAACAAAGCTCCTGATTCCCCGTTTTGAGGCCGAACATCCAGGAATCATCGTTAAGCAGGTCGCCATTCCTTATGACAGCCTGCACCAGAAACTACTTGTAGCCGCCGCAGGAGGCGATCTTCCAGATGTCGTTAGGGCTGACCTTGCCTGGGTCCCGGAACTAGCAAATTTGGGAGTGCTTGCACCCCTAAGCAGTCAAATGAGTGACTTCAAAACCTACTCAAGTCTGGTATTTCCTGGGCCACTGGCCACGAACTACTTCAAAGGCAAGTATTACGGGCTTCCACTAGACACGAATACGCGGGTCATGTTCTGGAATAAGGCTGCATTCGCAAAAGCTGGAATTACCAAGGCACCTGCGACTTTCGCGGACCTTCTCAAGGACGCTCCAAAATTGAAGAAAATTGGAGTGAGTGCATATGCAGAAAGCGGTACGGGCGGATGGAGCATCTTGCCGTGGATCTGGTCTGGTGGCGGTGACATTACCGATTCCAAATTTACCAAATCAAGCGGATACATCAACAGCAAGAAAAACATCGCTACGGTGCAAATGCTTGTCAATATGTATAAAGCTGGATACATACCTAATCTGATCACCAAGAACAAGAGTGCTATCGGAACTGGCGATGGATTGGCTAAATCCAAGTACGGCACCATTCTCGATGGTCCTTGGATGTTCCCGATCATGGCTGGGCAGTATCCAAACTTTAAACCAACGACGGCTTTGGTACCTGCGGGTCCCGGAGGAAGCGTAAGCGTTGTCGGTGGTGAAGACGTCGTAATGATGGCGACAACACAGCAGAAGGAGGCATCACTTGAGTTCATTCGCTACATGTTGAGTTCTGACTGGCAACTATCCATGGCTAAGGTCGGACAAATGCCTGTTCGTAAGGATGTAAGCGCAATTCTTACCTCAATCGCGCCTTACTACGCAACATTCGCCGAACAGCTCAAGACTGCAAAGCCGCGAATTCCATCTCCGAACTGGCAGAAGATCGATCAAATACTTGACGATCAAATGCAGAAAGCATTGACAGGCAAGATGACCGTCAAGGCTGCGCTGGACTCAGCTGCAAAATCCATCGATCCACTACTCGCGGGTTGAAACACCCCTACTAGCACGTCAATCGATCAACCAACAAAGTAACGGAGGAAAGATATGGGTGTAGTGAGGAAACAGAAGACTAACCCCCGGGCTTCCATCTTCTCCTCATCCAATCATCCGACAAGTAGCGTGATTTCCCGTCGACCAAAGTCGTTGGGAAATCACGCTACTGCTTACCTTTTCTTACTCCCAGGAATCTCAGTCTTTCTACTGACTGTCATTTATCCAATTGCAAAGTCCATACAGATTTCCTTCTACAACTGGAAAGTCCTGCCAGGCATTCCAAGTCCATTTCTTGGTTTTGGAAACTATTCACGTGCCCTTCACGATCCTGTTTTCTGGCGCGCATTAGTGAACTCAGGGTTCTATATGCTCGTCACGGTACCTCCTCAAATTGTCTTGGGCTTGTTAGCGGCGATGTTGCTAAACAATAAGATCCGCGGTCGCAGCACCTTTCGCGTACTCATATATCTTCCGGTTATCACCAGTTGGGTCGTCGTAACCCTGTTATTCCTCTACCTTTTTTCGGGTGATGGCGGCTTTTTCAATTGGATCCTCAAGGATGTACTCCATCTCGTAAACCAGGATGTCCAATGGTTCGGAAGTCGATGGCCAGCAATGATCGCCATGGCGGCTCTTGGAATCTGGAAGGGCATTGGATGGTCGATGATCATCTTCCTCGCCGCACTTCAATCCGTGAATCCTGAACTGATTGAAGCAGCTGCTATCGATGGCGCCGGACCGACACGTCGATTTTTTGCTGTGACGATTCCTGCTGTAAGAAGGACAACGACGTTCATAAGCATGATGCTCGTCATCGGCGGTTTCAATGTATTCATCCAGGTCTACCTCATGACCCAAGGGGGCCCGATGGGCGCCACTGAGGTTCTCCTTACCTACATGTATAAGCAGGCATTCTCTTACCTCGATTTCGGTTATGGATCTGCAATCGCATTCCTTCTTACCGCGATCATCCTTGTGTTCTCGGGAGTGCAATGGAGATTCTTCCGACCAGGAGACGACGCATGATTGTAGGCAGCAAGAAGCGCACAAGACTTCTAACAACGTCTCGGTTTGTGACTCTTTGTCTTTTTTCTTTAGTCATGATATTGCCGTTCCTATATATGGTTTCGACCAGTCTAAAGAAGCACACCTATCTTTTTGAATCTCCCCCTCGTTTTATCCCCAAAGAGCCCACGCTTCAGAACTATGTTCAAGCTTGGACCACTGGCAATTTCTCAAGGTATTTCTTCAACAGCTTATTCGTCACCTCGATCAGCACCATTCTTACGGTGGCTTTTGCCTCGATGGCGGCATTCGCTTTTGCCAAGTTCGTTTTTCCGGGAAAAAAGGCGTTGTTCATATTACTTCTTACGGGTTTAGTCGTTCCTGGAATAGTTCTCCTCATTCCCCAATTTGTCATTGCAAAACATTTGCACTTGGTGGACTCATTCGGAGGATTGATTCTCTTCTACGTTGGTATGAACTTTTCGCTGAATACTTTCTTGCTGCGCGGCTTCATGGAAGATATTCCAAGAGAGCTAGATGATGCAATGAAAGTTGATGGTGCAAGCGCATGGATTCGCTTCATCAAGCTTTATGTTCCCCTATCACGTCCAGCTCTGGCCACTGTCACCCTCTTCTCATTCCTGGCCTCATGGGATGAATTTGCCTGGGCGATTACGCTTATCAACTCGGAAGACAAGAGAACCTTGCCGATTGCCATTGCACTCTTCCATGGCGAACACGCAACAAGCTGGGGCTTGGTCTTTGCGGCGTCCCTTATCGCGCTCGTTCCGATCATCATCGTTTTTCTCATTGCACAGAAGCATTTCGTCCAGGGATTGAGTTTAGGAGCTGTTAAAGGATGAACTATTCGTATCTGACCGAAGATCCGCTAGCCCGTGAAAGTATTGAACTCATACTCAAATGGCAAGATAAATGTGGCTCATACGTGGCCAGCCCAACTTTCTCGCAGTACGGATATGCCTGGTTACGTGATGGTGCTTTCTGTGCCCTTGCGATGCATGTTTCGGGATACCCACAAAGTTCAAGAAAATTCCACGAATGGGTTGGCACGGCGGTTCTCACATACGAAAATCTCTTTACCGAGGCGAGATTGAGACTCAAAGATGGCAAACGAGTTCTTGCCGAAAATGCTCCACCCACTAGGTTTCACCTCGATGGCTCGGTGGAGATTGATCATCACGAAGTTTGGCCCAATTACCAATTGGACGGCTACGGAACTTGGTTGGCGGTGTTATCTCAAACTCAGACTGAATACTCCGGATCACTCCTTGACGCCGTTCGAACAGTTGCAGACTTCCTGGCATTGGCTTGGTCAAGTCCAAGTTATGACTGCTGGGAAGAGGGCGGAGATCTTCTGCACGGCTCAACATTGCTTGCCGTGGCTGGTGGTCTGAAGGCCGCGGCTGAAATTACAGGAAATCCGTTCTACTTGACTGATTTTGAAAAGATCCTCAACATCCTCGAACGCGATTTTGTTGTCGATGGTCATTTCGTCAAACATATCGGCGATCCGAGAATTGATGCCAGTTTGGCGTGGGCTTCTCTCCCCCACAATGTTTACGAATCATCCAATTCCATCGTTCTGGGCACTGTTGAGGCCATAAAGAAAGAATTGCGCAGTCCACAAGGCGGGGTTAAACGGTATATCGGAGACTCTTACTACGGCGGCGGCGACTGGGTTTTGTTGGAAGGTCTTCTGGCCTGGAATGAAGCCATGTGCGGGAACCGAGAATTCTGGGAGAAATCCCGTGGCTGGTTCGCTTCCATTGCGGACAAGAATTATCTACTGCCGGAACAAATTCTCAACAACGTACAAGAGCCAACGATGGTAAGCCAGTGGGAAGAAAGATGGGGAACTTCCGCCCATCCACTTCTCTGGTCGCATGCCATGTACCTACTGATGCTTCACGAAGGAGCGAAACAAAAATGGATCTAGTTTTCGACAAAGTCTCCTACCAACCTACTGATGACGTTACTGGCACAGCACCAAACTCAGGATATCTGACCACTTATCATCTTGGCACTCCTCTTTCCACTGTTCAATGCCAAGGTAGATTCAATTTGGGAACTTTCGCTGAAGGCGGGTATTCCGTGGCCTGGAAGGATGGAACGCAGACAATTTCCTCGGCGTTTGAAGTCCTGGATGATTCATGGGCAAGGCTCCGGTACGGATTCGTGGCAGAGTTTAGCGATGCAGTCGTTACGGAGGACTATCAAGATTGGGCTAGGAAACTACACCTTTCTGCCATCCAATTTTACGATTGGGCTTGGAAGCATGAATTCGTAACAACCGACAAAACACACTACGACGACCCATTGGGCCAGGAGATCTCCACGGCGAAAATCAAAGAATTGATTTCTGCGTATAAGGAAGTCGGTGCAACGCCTTGCGGTTATGTTGCAGTTTACGCAGTCGACTTGGACGGTTGGACCCGCTGGAAGGATGCAGGTCTTTACGACTCCATGGGTACCCCCTATCAACTCGGCGATGACTTCCTACGGGTACTGGATCCCGCCGATCCCGCTTGGCTTGAACACCTGATTACACAACTTCGCAAAGCGAGTGAGTTTGGATTTCCCGCTTTTCACTTAGACCAGTACGGATACCCGAGAATTGCTATGAAATCTGATGGCAGCCGAGTCGATCTTGCCGACCAATTCCCAAAAATGCTGGAGCAAATCGTTGAATCAGTTCCAGAATGCAGACATATTTTCAACAATGTCAATGATTATCCGACGTGGAGGACGACAAGAACTAACCAAGATGCGACATATATTGAGGTTTGGGATCCCCACTCGACCTATGGCACCTTGGCAAATCTGGTTACCAAGACCCGGGAACTCAATTCTTCGAAACCGATAATTCTTTCAGCCTATTTGCAACGTTTCGGAGAAATCTCCTCCGAGGATGATTTAGCCAAGGCAATGGCCTCATTCGAATTGACTTGCGCGAGCATCACCTCGGGCGGCGCCTCTCATCTCGCTTTAGGAGGCGACGGACGGATTTTGTACCACGCCTACTATGTAACGAACTATCTAGCATCAGGATCCCCTCTCAGGAAATTCCGAAACTATTACGATTTTATAGTCGCTGCGGGAGATTTGCTTTACGACCCGTCAAGAGTGGACGTCTCGCGCATAGACGCTTTCGGAGTCAATACCGAAATCCAATTCACTTCAGATGCTAACTGCAGTCCAGAAGCAACACCTGGCAGCCTCTGGATAAGAGTATTCAGGGGTCACACAGGCATTACTCTCCACGTGATAAACCTCTTGGATCAGGATGATGCGATCTGGAACGAATTCAAGAATCCAGTATCGCGAACTGCAACCTTGAGCGTTTCGATCGATGCAGCAGGCTTTTCAGATTTTGCATCAATCGGACGGAGTTCCGAAGGCGCTCTGTTTGAGCAAACAGGAATGATCGCGAATGGGAGCAGGCTCGAAGCCACAATAGAAATTCGTGGAGCATGGACGATATTGAATATTCCTCCTAAAGGCGCCGCGAAATAACCAACTCTGCGACTTAACACCCATTGAGGTTCTATGAGAACTTCATGTGAATCAGTACACCGGCGATGCGAGGACGATCGCCTGGCGCGCAGGATCGAAGCGAACCGTCGACCATTTGGAATTGGCTTCGAAGAACGTCATCTACATTGGGGACTCACCACAATCACTGGTAGATCCCACTGTCTGCCTCTCCGCCCATCCGAAAAATACACTGGATTGTGCGACCCCTCGCAAAAGCGATCTAGACTGATAGGCGCAGCCAGGAAACTGCCATGACTATCGAAGAGGGAATATCTTTCATCGATCCTGGCTGTGGCTCTTCTCGCTCTGATATCAGGTGGAACCATTTAAGTCATCAGAGAATGCAGATGTTGAGATATTTGCACTCTTGATGCTTCTTACGTTGGGCTTCATCTTTATGCCGAAGATTCCCTTCATCAATCGCCTACCTCGATTAATTCCAATTCATCGATTGATTTGGAAGCGTTACTACAAGGAAAATAATCTGTAGTGATTTGTCTAGTCTCGTGACTGGCTCGCTAACCACGTTCCAGTCACGAGACGACGCATTAGTACGCCAGTTGTAAGGAAAATCGCAGCGAGAATCACCCAGCCGACTTTTCCCATTCCGATGGCAAGAGCAGTCACAACACTTGGCCCGATTGCCCCGCCGAGACCAAATCCCATTGAATAGACCCCTTGGTACTGCCCTTGATGGGCTTGGTCGGCCAATCCGAAGCCAATGCTCCACGAGCCAGCAGAGCCAATGAGCTCCCCCGCCACATGTACGAGAGCAGCGACCACCAATATGGCACTTGCAACAATTTTCGACGCACCCGATGAAAGAGCGTAAAGAAGACACGCAACGGCCACGAGTAAACCAGCGCGTGCATACATGCGAGCACCGGTCTTCACGTCACCAGAGCCTCTACTGGCACGTACCTGAAAGAGAACCACGGAAACCGTGTTTATCAGCATCAAGACAGCGACCCACCATCTAGGAGCTTTAGTTTCGTGCACGATCCAGAGCGGTATTGCCACGTTTTGGATGATGAAGTGGAGACTCATGATGCCGTTTAGAAGAGTCGCCGTCACAAACTTCTTATCCTTCAAGGCAACAAATGAGAACGGCTCTCCTTTGCTGACAGTTGGAGCGACGTAAGGCAGACGCCTCCACACTAGGGCTGCTCCAAAGAAAGTCACCGCATCCAGAACCAGCATCGTGACGTATGCGGATCTCGTGTTGATCGCGAGTGCGAAGCCCGCAAAGACTGCACCTAGCCCGATCCCCAGGTTTGTAACCGCACGCGTGTATGCGCGAATGCGCACCCGTTCTTCGCCAACGCCGAACTTGGCAATCGTCGCCATTCGAAGAGTTTGACCAGTGGCGCCAACCGCCCCCATCACCACGGACATGATGAGAAAAGGGATAACCGAATGGATGAAGACAAAACTTGCAAGAGCAAGACCTTCACCGGCATAGGCAATCGCAGTGATGTCTCTTGGCCCGAATCTGTCTGCAAGGTGACCTGCTGGAATGTTGAATAGCAACGACACTCCGCCACCGAGGGAGAGCCCAAGGCCCACCTGAGCGGGCGTTAGGCCCACGTACAAGGTGAAGTAAATGACCTCGATGGTCATAAAGAGGCCATTGCCGAAGGTATTGATGAGCGTGGCAAGACTTAGGATCCTGATGGCACTTTCCTTCGGAAGAGCCGCATTCTTGAGTCGGATTAGTGTCTTCTTCGGCGCCAATGACATTTGGACACGATAACGCTTTTAGATGCGGAGGCGCCAAGAATATTTTCCCCTCGCTACTCTTGCCGCATGGTCCGCCGAATTCCTCAATCGATGCGCGTGTTTTTTGCCACCGAAAGCGCAGGTGGCATTGCATTGGTTCTAGCAGCCACAGTGGCACTTGTATTCGCCAATTCGCCTGCTCGTCAGGGCTATGCGGATTTCTGGAGGCCTGGACAGGCCTTCATCAGCGAAGGCTTGATGAGCATCTTCTTCTTTCTTGTTGGACTTGAGATAAAGCGCGAATTCGTTCAAGGCGATCTACGAAATCCGAAATCTGCCGCCCTGCCGATCATCGCCGCGCTAGGCGGGATGCTGACGCCTGCGCTGATCTATGCGGGGATTAATCACTCAGGGGCTGGATTGCACGCCTGGGCCGTTCCTATGCCGACCGACATAGCATTATCAATCGGAGCACTTGCCTTGCTCGGATCCAAAGTGGATCCTGCGATAAAGATATTCCTCCTTACCCTCGCCATTGCCGATGATCTTGGGTCTCTGGTGGTTATGGGTCTCTTCTATTCGTCGGGGATCAGCCCCTACAAGATTCTCTCCACTTTCGGCGCCGTTTTCCTCGCTTGGGTGTTGCCAACGAAATCGCCAATTTCCACTGATCGCCTGATTTCGATCATTCATCCGTGGAGCAGTTTTCTAGTTATCCCTGTATTCGCCTTGGCAAATATCGGGATCTCCGTGGATTTCCAGCACTTCGGCGACCTAATCTCCTCCCCTATTTCGTCAGGGATCATAATCGGACGTGTGGTCGGAAAAATAATTGGGATCACGCTTTTCGCATTGCTGGCTGTGAAGATAGGAATCGCGAAATTACCTGAGGCAATTTCTTTCAAACACATTGCTGGCGCTGGCGCCCTGGCGGGAATGGGACTCACCGTGTCGCTCTTTATCGCAGAACTAGCGACCAGTGATCCGACTCAAATTGCGCAGATAAAGATCGGGCTGATTGTGGCTGCATTGGCATCAGCTATTTTGGGTTTGGCCATGCTCCGGAGATTCTCAAGAGCCTGAACTGTCCCCCGCTCTCATCACTGTGACATACGCTCCCACGATTGGATCTTGAAATATCGAAATTGCACTACCTGGAACAGGCATCTCTTCCACAACAATCGTTCCACCCAACTCCCTGACTCGATTCTTGATTCGATCGAGAGAATCGACTACGAAAACCGGAGTCCATTGCGGCGGCTGATTGGAGCTGTCTTCATGAGAAAGGCTTGCAAACCACTGTTCTCCTCGGCGAAGGATAGTCATACCCTCATGCAAATCCGATTCGATTCCATTGCTTAGAACATTCTCATAGTAATTCGCGGCTCTCGCAGTATCTTCGGAAACGTGGTCAAACCATCCAGGAGTATTTGGCTCGTACACCACTTCGAAACCAGGAAAGGTATTCGGTTGCCAAAATCCGTGCACTGCCCCGGTGGGATCCAACACCAAAGCCATCCACCCAACATCCATAACTTGCATAGGCGGAAGGAAAACTTGGCCTCCATTTGTCATGGCGCGTTCAACGGTTCGCGCAATGTCGGGGGTTGAAAAATATGTAACCCAACGCCCCTGTCCATCTGCTTGCTCACCAATGCCAAGGACCGCTTTGCCATTGTGACGCGCGATGGAATAGAAGCCCGTCTCAGGCGCGCCCACATCGAAAGTCCACCCGAAGAGGGCACTATAAAAATCAATAAGGCCTTCTCGTTGCACGCTCGTGCTTACGCTTGCATCAATCCAACACGGCATTCCCTGTGCATGCTCGGTTACTACTGGCATGCAAAGAGAGTGCCACCACTCACCGAGGTTTTCAAGGGCTAGGGGCGCGCTTCTTGCGCCTTGATCGCCTTGCGCGAGAGGAAAATATGGCCGAAAAAGCCGACTGCTAGCGCGAAGATCACGCCGAGGTTTGCGTAGGCCCACGCTCCGCTCTTGCCGCCAATGGCGTCCATGAAATAGCCCTGCCATGAAAGCCAGGATGCCATCGGGTTGGTGACAAAGCCCCAACCAATGATCGAACCCACGACGGTAAGTCCGATTGATCGAAAGTTCCATGCGCCGTAGCGGCCACTTGATTCAAACAATTCGGCTTCCGCATAATCTCGTTTTCTCATCATCACATCAGCGACGAAGATCGCAGACCACACCGCAATAGGAACACCCAAAGTGATTAAAAATCCTTGGAACGGGCCGATGAAGTTAGAAGCATGCCAGACGATGTAGATCGTCCCAACTAGCATGATTGTCGCATCGATGGATGCGGCAACATGGCGCCGCACGGGCAAACCGATTGAGACCAGAGCAAGGCCCGATGAATACAGATCGAGAATCGCTCCGCCTATAAGTCCGAGTACCGCAACAACTGCAAAGGGAATCAAGTACCACGTGGGCAACAACGTGGTTAGCGCTCCTACGGGATCGCCCATAATTCTATCGTTGAGATCTTTGCTGCTTCCCGCCAGTAACGATCCGTAGACAATAAGAATCACAGGTACCAACGATGAGCCAAAGACGGTCCACCCGACTACGGCTTTGCTTGACGAGTTTCTTGGGAGATAGCGCGAGTAATCTGCTGCCGAATTCACCCAACCAAGTCCGACCCCTGTGATTCCAAAAATCACGGCGCCAACAAAAGCTTGAAAGCTTCCACCATGAATGGAGGAGACCATCCCCCAATCAACATGACTAACGGTCAAGGCAATGTATCCAACGGTCATGATTGCCGTTGCAACGGTCAACCACTTCTGTAATTTCATGATGACGTGAAAGCCAAGTACGCCACCAAAAACAGTCAGGCTTACAGCAATTACGAATCCGATGATTCGAGCAAGATTGTGATCCATGTGTCCGAGACGGGCAAAAATGGTCTCTGTTGCCAAAGTGGCAAGCGACACCAGAACAGTCTCCCAGCCAACAAAAATCAGATATGAGAGAAGACCAGGAACGACGTTGCCCCGCACCCCAAAGGCCGCGCGCGAAAGGGTCATCGTCGGCGCATTGGACCGCTTACCGGCAAGGGAACTAACGCCAACTAGGACAAATGAAAGAACAACGCTCAGGAATGCGGCTATGGCCACCTGAGAAAAGGAGATTCCAAAGCCCAGAAAGAAAGCTCCGTAAGAAAGCGCCAATAGAGAGACATTGGCCCCACACCAAGGCCAGAAAAGGGAACTGGGCTTGCCTCCTCGCTCACCCTCCTCGATGAAGTTGATCGAGTTCATTTCAAGGTTCATATCAAAAATCGGCACGTTCTCTCCTTTGAAGTCGCGCTAGTCTACTTATTCGACACACGAGAAGTTGCACTTGGAGTAACCTGCCGAAGTGAATTCAAAGGCGATTTTGCGTGGAATTGCGACGCCCCGTACCCCTTTTGATCACGTTCCCTACTACGAGCCGGGCCAGCCTGATATCTCCTCCACTTTCGCATTCTTGTTCTGGATAGGGCGAAACCAGTCCAGGATCATCTTGTCAGGATCCTTTTTCGGAATTCTCAGTTTTGCCTGCCTCGCCTCAATGCCCGGACTCTTAGGTAGGGCGGTGCAGGCGATGGCCGACCATAACCAGACGGCGCTCAATCGATGGGCTCTGGCAATTATCGCCCTCGGCGCTATACAGTCCTTCTCGTCAATTGCACGCCATCGTCGAGGCGTCGGAAGTTGGATCTCGGCAGCTACCCGTCTTAAGCAGATCATCGCCCGAAAGGCATCAGAACTTGGCGCAGATCTCCCTCGATTGGTTTCGACCGGCGAAGTAGTTTCAGTAAATAACAACGACGTTGAGCGAATCGCTCGCGGCTTCGACAACATCCCCCGTCTCATTGGCGCAATCGTCTCCTTCTTCTATGTCTCAGTACTGCTCATACGCTCATCTCCCAAAATCGGTCTTCTCGTTGTCGTCTGCGTGCCCCTCATGAGCCTTCTCGTCGCCCCCATAATCAAACCCTTGCAAGCCAGGGAAGCCGAACAACGCAAGAAGTTAAGTGAGTCCTCAAATCTTGCGGCGGATACGGTCGCTGGACTGCGGGTGTTGAGAGGCATAGGAGGAGAAGAACTCTTTCTCTCAAGATTTCGAGATGCATCCCAAGCGGTGCGAAGGGCTGCAGTGCGAACCGCGAAAATTCGGTCACTCTTGCAGGCTCTGCAAATCATCATGCCCGGAGTGCTGGTTCTGGTGGTGATAATGATCGGCGGCAATTTGGTCATCGACGGAAAGATGAAGTTGGGAGATCTTCTCTCCTTCTACGGCTACAGCGCGTTCCTAGTACTTCCTCTTCGTGTGCTCACCGAAACCGCCCAACGCATGACCTCTGCGGCAGTTTCAGCAAGCCGAGTTGTCACCCTTCTGTCCGTTAGAACGCTCAATCAATGGGGCGACGATGAGTCGCCGAATGCAGAAGGCGTTTTGACAGATGCACAGTCGGGAATAGTCGTACAGCCGGGAGAACTCCTAGTGATTGTCAGCGACAATCCGCTTTCGGCCGACAATTTGTGTGACCGTCTAGGCGGATATACCGACGCCGACACTGTCTTCTTGGACGAAAAGCCTCTAACCACATTCACACGTGAAGCGATCAGACGCACGATCTATGCTCAAGAGAAGGAACCGGCAATCCTGTCAGGAACCATTGAGTCTATTTTTTCTGTTCCCCACTCGGGTCGGGTCACTATCTCGGAAGCCATCGACGCGGCATCGGGCCAAGACATCCTCGATTCCCTCGAAGGCGAGGGCATGTCTGCGGAAGTTGTCGAGCGCGGACGCACTCTCAGTGGCGGACAGCGCCAGCGTCTCGCACTGGCTCGCACTCTCTACGTCGATGCGCCAATCACCATACTTGATGACCCTACGAGTGCTGTCGACGCCCATACCGAAGCGCGCATTGCATCGCGCATATTCGAGTTGCGTCGTGGAAAGACGACAGTGGTATTTTCAAACTCCCCCTTAATTTTGGATAAGGCGGACCGAATAATTCTTCTCTCGAACGACGTCTTCCAAGTCGAAGGGCGCCATCACAAACTACTAACAGAGAGCGCTGAATATCGTGCGCTAGTGATGAGGGGCGCATGAAAGGCAAACCAGTCAGCCCGTCTCATCTCCCACCTAGCGCCTTCCAGTCCCCGCCTCGACGTACCGAACGTATTCCAAAGGACTTTGGCCTTGAGCGCTCATCTTCTCGTCTGCCAATTGCCAGCACGAAGACGGTAAACGGCGAGATGGTGGCTCTTGTAAGAAAACACCTCAAGGGATTTCTCCTAGTCGCACTCCTACAACTCGTCACCGTTGGAAGCGCGCTCGTCACGCCACGGGTCTTTGGCAACTTGCTTGGACAACTTGGTTCCGATGCGCATAACGTTCACATTAAGCGCGCAATTCTGGTTGCCGGAGTTGCTCTCGTGGTTCAGACTCTCTTTGCATATTGGACACGGGTCAAAGCATCGGTTCTGGGTGAATACGTTCTGTCATCTCTTCGCGAACGCTTCCTGGAAAGAGTGGTTGAACTCCCCCCGAACATTATCGAGCGAGCCGGTAGCGGGGAATTATTGGCCCGAACGACTACCGATATCGATCACATTACGTGGGCCGTACGCGATGCATTTCCAATCATCACAATATGTCTGGTAGAGCTAACAAGCATTCTTATAGCAATCGCATTCACGGCACCAGTATTCATTGCGGTTGTGCTTGCCAGCGCGCCGGTTATTTTCGCCATCACGCGTAGATATCTTCGCAAGTCCCCACAGGCCTATCGGGTCGAGTCTTCTTCGTACGCACTCATGAATTCCATCTTGGTCGAATCAGCAGAGTCTGGACGAACCATCGACGCGCTGCGTCTAGGCGAGGATCGAATCGAGCGGAGTGACTCCGCCCTAGGTCGTTGGGTTGAGTGGGAACGTTATACATTGCGTCTGCGAACTGGATGGTTTCCCTTCGTCGAATTCAGTTACATCGTTCCAATCGGCGTCGTATTGCTGGTTGGTGCACATTTCTACAATCAGGGCTTACTTAGCATCGCGCAAATTACGACATCACTTCTCTACGCACAGATGATGATCGACCCTCTCGAAGGATTGCTATGGTGGATCGATGAACTTCAGGGAGGCAAGGCCTCACTCTCCCGTCTCCTTGGAATCCACGAAATCGAGGAGAGGGAGATCAAGGATTCGGATCCAGCAGGGTTTGAAGTGCGCGGAGAGAACATTCAATACAGTTACAAGAAGGGTCGGGAGGTCCTCAAAGGAATTTCCTTCCTGGTAGAACCGGGTACGCGAATTGCAATCGTCGGTCCTTCGGGAGCCGGTAAATCCACCTTAGGGAAATTGCTCGCAGGAATTCAACCGCCAGGTAGCGGAAGGGTGACAATCGGGGGCTCTGACGTTGGATACCTACCCGTGGAGAAAGCTCGATCCCACGTTGCTCTAGTGAGCCAAGAACACCACATATTCGTAGGTACCCTGCAAGACAATCTGAAACTCGCAAACTCAACTGCCACCGATGATGAAATTTGGTCGGCACTTGATGCAGTTGACGCGAGACAATGGGCGTCCGGCTTGCCCGATGGTTTGCTTACCGCCGTAGGCACGGGCGGGGCACGTCTTCTCCCTGCTCAGGCACAACAGGTGGCATTGGCACGTCTTGTACTAGCCGATCCTCATACTCTCGTCCTGGATGAAGCGACCTCTCTTCTCGATCAACGGGCGGCACGACATCTTGAGTCTTCTCTCTCGGCAGTCTTGGAGGGCAGAACTGTCATTGCAATTGCTCACCGACTACAGACTGCGCACGATGCAGACATCATTGCCGTGATTGAGGATGGCAAGATCACCGAATGGGGATCACACGAGGACCTGATGCTTGCAGAGGGTCCTTACTCGGAATTGTGGCGATCTTGGCGGGATGACAACTAGTTAGAGCGCTTTCCCAGCCGGTATCGAACGGCGGTCAATATACCTTCTAAGATCACGATCGGCTCCGGTGGACATCCAGGAATCGCCAAGTCCACTTTCAAAACCTTTGCTACACCCCCCATTGAGGCATAACTCTCCCCGAATATCCCACCGTTTATTGCACAATCCCCCACGGCTACAACAATCTTCGGGTCTGGCATAGCCTCATCTGTGATTGCCAGAGCTTGGGACATATTTCTCGACACGGGACCAGTCACCAAGAGCATGTCGGCGTGACGAGGGCTCGCGACGAACTTGATACCCAAACCTTCCAAGTTGTAGTAGAGGTTTCCAAGCGCATTGAGTTCGAGTTCGCATCCATTGCAACTGCCCGCATCAACTTCACGAATGGTCAGCGCACGGCCAAGGATTCGACGGATCTCATCGTGAATGAGCCCCGCATCGAGGATGTCCTGTGCCACCGGTGGACTCTCGGTTCCGATTCCTACCTTTGCGATCTGTCGAATGAGTGGCCACATCATCGGTCGTGTCCTGAATAACTCAAATTGAATGACTTATTAATCAATGGGAAGTCGGGAACTATGTCGCCGATGACCGCGTACTCGAGCACCGGCCAATTCTGCCAAGACGGATCATGCACGTGGCAACGCGCAACTTGTCCGGATGCGTCGACTTCAAGAGCCGTGAAGATTCCCCCGCGCCAACCTTCGATCCATCCCGCGCCCCAACCGGCAGGTCCACGACGGACGAATTCCTTTCGAATTGCCCCGTCCGGAATGTTGTCCACCAAGTAACGAATCAAACGAAGCGATTCATATATCTCATCGAAGCGGACGTCCACACGGGCTGAGACATCACCAGTTTCTCGGGAAGAAATATTCACAGGAATTTCCGTGTAGGGCTCAGATGCTGCATCTGCCCGCACATCACGGGCAATCCCACTTGCACGTCCTGCTAGCCCGATGAGGCCCAACTTCATGGCCAATTCTTGGGAAACCGTGCCAGTTGTGAGGAAGCGGTCCTGGAGCCCGGAATGGTCGTCATAGATGCCTTGAAGAATGCGGACCTCTTCCTCGATCTCATGGCACTGAGTGAGGATCTTCGCCAATTCTTCGCTGTTCGCATCTCGCTCTACGCCACCCGGACATATGTAATCCATCATCAATCTATGGGCATACACCGATTTATTTACACGCAACCAATCTTCTCGCAGGCGCATGAACTGCGAGAGGCCAAACGCAAACCCGGCATCGTTTGCGATGGCGCCAAGGTCACCAAGATGGTTGGCAACTCTTTCACGCTCAAGAGATATCGCGCGCAACCACTGCGCACGTCGGGGAATGTGCCACTTCCAGATATTTTCAAGGCTCATGCAGTAACTCCATGAATAGGCCACGGTGGAGTCCCCAGAAACGCGCCCTGCAAATCGATATCCCTCCACTGCGGAGAAAGATTCAAAGATCTTGTCCACTCCTTTGTGCGCATACCCAAGGCGCTCCTCCAAGCGGAGGGTCTTCTCGCCCACGACGGAGAATCTGAAATGTCCAGGTTCGATAATTCCGGCGTGCACTGGTCCCACCGCAATCTCGTGCACTCCTTCGCCGGCAACAGACACAAATGGATAATCATCGAGCTGATCCGTCCACGCGTTCTCCTTGCCCGTATTGACTTTGCGAAGTGGGAAGTAATCCTCTGGCCAAGCGCCATGGCGAAGCCATGGCCTGGTGTCGTCTGATCCATCGGCATCAAGACCCAGCAAATCTTTGATTGCTCTCTGCATTCGTGTAGCTGCCGGGAAAAACGCAGATATATCTGGGTAGGTGTTTCCACCTTTGGACAAAGGCAGATCAAGCCAGAGAAGTTCGCCGTCATTGATGTCGAAAACCGACGAGACAACGAACTGTCCTCGTCGCCTCTCACTACCCCAAAGAGTGACAAGAATTCCGTGACCTTCAGCAATCGCGAGAGCAGCGGATGCCCATTCGTCCGCATCGACCTCGGCGCGCCAGATTGGAAACACCGCCGGCATCGCCGTGACGTTCAATTCCAAATCCTTAATGTTCATGGCGCTAACCCCCAATGATCTTTGCCGCCTGAAGGAACCAGGTGTTGAGATACGTAGGAATATATAGACCAAGCATCAGAGCAAGTCCAAGGTGGATGAAGACGGGAAGCAAGGCGGGAGGATGCGGTAATCGCTTCACGTTGGTCTCGCCGAAAACCATCGGTTGGACCCTGCTGAAAATAGCCGCAAAGGCCACCCCGAGCCCCAAGAGAAGTATGGGCGTGGCCCACGGCAATTGCCGCATCGCGCTGGTCAGAATGAGGAATTCGCTTGCAAACACTCCGAACGGAGGCATGCCCAAGATAGCCAAGGTTCCCATCATGAGGCCCCATCCAACCGTGGGGCTGATCTTTATCAAGCCGCGGATCTGATCCATGATTTGAGAACCGGCCTTCTGTGCCGCGTGTCCCACGGCGTAAAAGATTGCTGACTTCGTGAGTGCGTGAACAGTCATATGAAGAAGCCCCGCGAAGTTCGCGATCGGTCCCCCAATGCCGAATGCGAAAGTCATCAGGCCCATGTGCTCGATCGATGAATACGAAAACATCCGCTTAATATCTTTTTGGCGAAGCAGGGAGAATGCCGCCACCAAGACTGAAAGCAGTCCGAAACCGATCATTAAATGGCCAGCAAAGTGATTTCCGAGTGCGCCATCGGTGAGCACTTTGCACCTAATCACCGCGTATAAAGCAACGTTGAGAAGCAGTCCGGATAGAACTGCAGAAATTGGTGTTGGGCCTTCTGCATGCGCATCAGGCAACCAGTTATGAAGAGGTGCGAGCCCCACTTTGGTGCCGTAACCGACCAATAGAAAGACAAAGGCAAGGGACATGATCACCGGATTCAAGTGGAACTTAACCGCATTCAAGTTGGTCCATAGCAGCGGATTTAAACCGTGGCCAATCACCCGCTGAGCAGCCATGTAGAGAAGGATCGTCCCAAAGAGAGCCTGGGCGATTCCGACGCCACAGAGGATGAAGTATTTCCAAGCGGCCTCCAAGCTTGCGGGAGTCCTGTAGACCGAAACAAGCAAAACGGTTGTCAGAGTCGCCGCCTCCATTGCCACCCAGAGGATGCCCATGTTGTTCGTAGTCAAAGCAAGCAACATACAGAAATTGAAGAGTTGGTACATGCTGAAATAGAGACGCATGCGATTGGGCGTCATCTTCCCACGCTCTTCTTCAATTCTCATATATGGACGAGAAAAGATTGAGGTCGTGAATCCGATCAAAGCCGTCAGAGTGACAAGGAAGACGTTTAGAGAATCGATAAAGAACTGCCTATCCAAGGCAAAGACGGGACCATGGGCGACAATTCTCGCGGTCAGAAATCCCGATGCCAGGAAGGTGAAGAAACTAAATATGACGTTGATATCGCGTCCATTGGGCCGATGCCCAAGGAAGGCAAGGACTACCGCCCCCAGAAGCGGAGATACGAAAACGAGCACTAGTGGACTCATCTAGTCTTCCTTCAAATTCTCAAGATTATGTATGTCCAGACTTTCGAACTGCTCGCTTATTTGAAACAAGAAGACCCCAAGAATGAAGACACCAACTAGTACGTCAAGTGCGATACCCAACTCGACCACCATGGGCATTCCGTATGTCGCCGAGGTCGCTGCAAAGAAGAGCGCGTTCTCCATGGCAAGAAAACCGATTACTTGAGGCAGTGCCTTCGATCGTGTAATCATCATCATGAATGAAAGAAGCACGCATGCCAATGCTATTCCGAGAGTTCCAGGGACAACAGAAGAGGAAAGTTTTGAGATAGGCAATGCCAAGTTGAAAGCAAACACGACCAGGACAATTCCGGCCAACATGGTGCTCGGGATGTTGATCAAAGTCTCAACATCCCATCGCACGTTGAGTCGCTTGATCAAGCGGTGGAGAACCCACGGAATTAAGAAGACTTTCAGAACTAAGGTGAGAATGGCCGAATAGTAGAGATGCTCCTGATGGGTCATGTGAGCAACCACCGTCGTGGCCGCAACGACGGTCAGGCCCTGCAACGAATAGAGTTTCACGAGCGTGAGGACCCGTCTCTGAGCCAACATCGCAAATGCCAACATGAGGAGAAACGCCGCAAAGAGGTTGACCAGTTGAATGCTTAACGTAGTCATGTGTCTATGCCCCCAACAGGATGTGGGTAAGCATGCCGATGACCCCCAGGAGGAACGATGTTGCTAAGAACTCTGGCACGCGGAATATTCGCAACTTTGCCGAGAAAGTTTCGACAAGGGCAAGAGCGAACCCGATAAGTATCAATTTCAAGGCGAGGGATGGAAGGGATAAGAGCAAACTTGATGAAGTGGCTTTTTGACCGATTCCCCACGGTAGAAAGAGGGCGATACCCAAAGTCGAATACGCGAACAATTTAAGTGACGCCGCCCATTCCATAAGAGCGAGATGGCGACCAGAATATTCAAGAATCATGGCCTCATGGATCATCGTCAGTTCCAAATGAGTCGCCGGATTATCAATAGGTACTCGAGCATTCTCGGCTAGGAATACGAGAATAAACGCCATGCTCGCAAATACAAGGCTGGGATAGATAGCGAAGCGTTCATGGACTACGGCCTCAACAATTGTTGTCAATGCCGTCGACTGGCCAATCAGCGAGGCCGAAAAGACAACGGTGAGAAGCGCTGGCTCGGCAAGAAAGCCCACGAGCATCTCGCGCCTTGCGCCCAAAGTCCCGAACGCGGTTCCGATATCCATTGCTGCAAGAGAGATGAAAATGCGCGCCAAAGCAAAGAGCCCGACAAGGGCAATCGCGTCCGCCGCGGAGGCAATTGGCAGATCCGTGGAGAGAGTGGGAATGATTGCGTTTGCCAACAACATGCATCCAAAGACCGCGTACGGCGCGAAGCGAAACAGCGGAGAGGCTGTGTCAGCCATTACAGAATCTTTATTGAAGAGTTTATGGAGCATCCGATACGGCTGAAGAACTCCGGCACCTTTGCGGTTTGTAAGCCACGAACGAACCTGATTTACCCATCCGAGGAGCAGAGGTGCAAGAAGAAGCGGAGTCAGCACTGAGATCAGTTGGGAAAATGCTCTGGTCATGGTCGTGCCGTCGGAACTAGTAGAAGGATTACAAGAAGGGTGATGAAGCTATACAACAAATAGATAGAAATTCTTCCTTGTTGAAGTTTGCCAACCTTGGCTGAGATGAACTCCGTCGCCCGTGCGATTGGCATGTACATACCGTCCCAAAACTTGTCTGTCACAACTACGTGATATTCAGGTTCTAAGTCATCAGGCTTTGGAAGATGGCGATCCATGCGAAAGAAGGGTTCAAATATCTGGCGAATCGGTTGACCGTAGCCTTCAGCGGTGTCTTGCATTCGCGAATTCCGCCAAGGATGTCCACCACCCCAAGGGGCAGAGCGGCGAAGTCGTGCGTGGTAGAGAAGGCGCACCAGGACAAATGCGATGGCGCAGGTCGCAATCACTCCGAAAAGGAAATACAACGGCCCATAACTTGCGCGAACGATCGAAGTCGGGGTCAACAGCCACCACCCATTGGCGCTTGCCTTATGTGCCAGTCCAATACCTACAAGACCCTTCGTCACCGGATCGATGAGATGAAGCACGGAATTAGGTGCGATTCCCAGTCCAATAGTTAAGAGCGCTAGCCAACCCATTCCGACCTTTTCGAACTTCCCTGCATCATGTGCTTGGCTCAACTTCTCCTCGCGTGGCTGTCCAAGAAAAACGACCCCGAAGAATTTGACCATCGCGTAGCCGGCAAGAGCCGCTGTCAACGCAATCGATGCAGTTGCGATCGGAATCAACATGTTCAAGAACGGTTGCGGAAGGCCGGGGGTGAAAAGGAAACTCTGAAGAAGCAACCACTCCGAGACAAAGCCTGAAAATGGAGGCAACCCTGAACTTGCCAATACTCCTATGAGCGCAAGCCACGCAACCCATGGCATGAACCGGATAAGGCCGCCCAAACGACCAAGATTTCGCTCGCCCGTTGCGTGCAATACCGACCCGGTTGTCAAGAATAGAAGGCTCTTAAAAAGGGCATGGCCAAGTACATGGTAAAGACAAGCCGTCAATGCAAGGGCGGCAAGGGCATTCATGCCATAGGAACGGAAGAGCAAAGCAAGGCCCATAGCCGCAAAGAGCAAGCCGATATTCTCGATGGAGGAGTATGCGAGCAGGCGTTTCATTTCGACCTGAACGGCGGCAAAGACCACTCCGAATATCGCTGTAGCTAAGCCGAGTGCCAAAAGTACGACGCCCCACCACCAGATATGCAGATGCAACAGGTCGAAAGTGACTCGAAGCAAGCCGTAGATGGCCATCTTGAGCATTACCCCACTCATGAGAGCTGAAACCGGCGATGGGGCCGCTGGGTGGGCTTCAGGAAGCCACACATGCAGAGGGAGGATTCCTGCCTTTGCCCCGAAGCCAAATACTGCAAGCAGAAATGCCGCAGACGCCCAGAAAGTGGAGAGATTTTGAACTCTCATGTTGGCGAATGTGTAGTCACCTGTGTTCGCCTGCAACACACCGAAGCAGAGAAGAATGGCAATGGCACCGATATGTGCAATCAACAGGTAAAGAAATCCAGCAGCACGGATTTTTGGAAGCCTGTGGTTGGCAGTGACAAGGAAATACGAGGTGAGAGCCATGCTCTCCCATGCGACCATGAAGGCGTAAGCGTCATCTGCGATGAGGACCAGTGCCATGCTCGCCAGGAAGAAATGAAATTCTAGACAGAGCAATCCTGGGGCGGTGCCCTCCCCTGCACGGAAATATCCAGCGGCGAAAAGAGAAATCCCAAAACTCGCGATCCCAATGACAAGGAGAAAGAACGCCGAAAGGGCATCCAAGCGCAGATGAAAAGGAAGTTGCGGCAATCCCAATGAAAGTTGCTTACTCTCAACCATCCCGCTGCCAAGTGAACGAATGGAAGCGAAGGCAAGGATCAACCCGCCAACGGCACCCAAGGGGAAGAACACCCTTGCGACCAATGCAAACCTATGAAGTGCAACAATCCCCAGCAACCCCAAGGCAATCCAGGCACCTATCACCCAAAGCACCAGATCAATTGCCGGCATGTTCAGCATTGCGTCCTAACGAGTCCTCACCACGATGCGTACGTTCATTTAGTTCCAACACCACAAAAGTGATGACGTATCCGCATTATACGTCGCTTGCTTCTCAGTCGAGAAAAAAGTCGGTAAGGAAGTCCTTCGTGCCAGGTACTACTGAGTATTTGTCAAGGTCGGTGACTCCCTCAGATGCAAGGACCTCATCATCAATGAAGAAATTCCCGGTGCATTGACTTGATGGTCGATTGAGAATTGCATACGCAGCATCGGCAAGGATTTCAGGCTTGCGACATGCGCCTAAATCGACCCCTGGAATCATCGCCAGAGCCGCCGTGTCGATGGCCGTACGTGGCCAGAGGGCGTTGACGGCAATCCCCTCTCGACGGAACTCTTCCGACATGCCCAAAACGCACATACTCATACCGTATTTCGCCATGGTGTAGGCCAAGTTGTTTTTGAACCACTTCGGATTCATAGATAGTGGGGGCGACAAATTCAAGATGTGAGGATTGCGACCCTCTTCGGCTGATTTGCGAAGATGCGGGATGGCGGCCTGCGATGTCAGGAAGGTTCCTCGGACATTGACGTCGAACATGAGATCGAATCGCTTGGCAGGAGTCTGCTCGGTACGCGTGAGATTGATCGCGCTGGCGTTATTAATCAGAATGTCGATGCCACCAAATTCACTCGCCGTCTCCGCAATTGCGTGAGCGATCTGCTCTTCATCTCTGATGTCGCATTGAATCGGGAAAGCAGTCCCGCCCGCGGCACGAATCTCGTCAGCCGCCGTAAAGATTGTTCCCGGCAATTTCGGATTTACCTCGGCCGTCTTCGCAGCTATGGCTATAGATGCGCCATCTCGCGCGGCGCGAAGGGCGATTGCAAGTCCGATACCTCGAGACCCACCAGTAATAAAAACTCTCATTCCCTCAAGACTCATTGCTTACCCCGCTTCGTGGCAAAATTCATCAACGCCTCTCTCGCCTCATGGGATTGAAGTGCCATCGAGAAAAGTTCTGCTTCGGCATTCATTACTGCCTTCACGGCATCATGGGATCTGCTCTTTAGCAAAGCCTTAGTGTGAAGCACCGCCGTCGGCGGTTGTTTGGAAATCTTCTGCGCGATCGCCTGACCTCGTTCGGTAGCGTCATCTGCCACAACGGTGACAAGTCCCATCTGCATCGCTTCATTCGCTCCGAAGCTCTCTCCTGTCAGGAAAATATGAGACGCACGTTGGTACCCAACCAACTGCGGGAATAGGTAACTAGAGCCCGCTTCCGGCACTAATCCAAGATTGACAAAAGGCATCGAAAAAGTTGCCGTCGCGTCGGCAACCACCACGTCGCAGTGCAGCAACATCGTGGTGCCAATGCCTATTGCCTGTCCCTGCACCACGGCGACAATCGGTTTGGGGAAATCGCGGAGTTCGGTGAGAAAGTCAAAGCCTTCTGACTCGAGAACCTTGCCCGACGACTCGATGAAGTCGTTGATGTCATTTCCAGCCGTGAAGTTCGCACCTTCTCCTCGGACAAGGACGCAGCGGATCCCGAAATCTCCCGCAGCTCGCCTAAAATGCTCGGCGAGGCTGGAATACATACCTCGCGTGAGCGCGTTCATCTTTGCAGGCCGGTTCAGAGTGAGAGTCAAAACACTTCCGTCGCTTGTTGCCAGAATTTCATTCATTTGGCAATCTTAAGGGTGGCAATAGAGAAAGTAATGTAGGACAATCTCTAACACAGCCTCGGGGAGACAAGGTGAAGCGATGACCGCAGATATCACCATATTGGCAAGAGAATTGACGCCTTTTGAACGCCTTGTCATGGACCTGCTCTGTGAAGGCAAGTCAAATGCCGCTATAGCCCATGAAACCTCACACACCGAGAAGGTCGTTGAAAACACCGTCAGCCGAACTGCGAAGACTTTCGGCATTAAAGCAGATGGCGACACCAACCTTCGAGTTCTTCTGGCGCTGGCCTATCGCACCCATTATGGAGACAAGGCATTTGATCGCCTTGGAGTTGCATGCCAACATTTGGAAGTCATGGCCGACGGAAAGACAATTTGCTCACGTCATATTTAGTCCGCCGCACACTATATTTTCTAATCTAACAATCCATTGTGATCTGGACAACTTCAGGTGACACACATAACTCGTTAACATTTATCACACTTTTCCAAGGGCTATCTCTCTCCATTTGCTTCCAATCTCATCCATAACCGTGTGTAATAAGACTGTTCCTAATAAAAGGACATAAAAGGAGAGAAAATCATGAAACGTCGCACCTTCGACAAGATGGTCACCATAGTCGGTGTCGGTCTTAGCGTATTTCTATTCGTAGCAGCTGCCTTGATGAACTGGGGCTACTCATTCACCAACAACACTGTAAAGTCTCAACTTTCAGCGCAGCAGATCACGATGCCCGGAGCAACGGGAGACGCCAAAGAGGATGCATCCACAACAGCATTCTTCAAAGACAACGGTGGCAAGTTGATGACCAACGGAAAGCAAGCCCAGATGTACGCGGATTACTTCATCGCATTCCATCTATCGAACATGCCGACCTACGCAGCTGCGTCCACTGCTAACAGGTCTGCAACGGCCGCTCTTGCCGCGGATCCCACAAACGCTGACTTGCAGGCAAAAGCTGATTCGGCCGCTAATACTGTCGAGACCGTATTCAAGGGTGAGAGCCTGCGCGGTATGTTGCTTAACGCATACGCTTTCTGGCAGATCGGCCAAATTGCAAAGATCGGCGCGTTGGCTTCGCTAGTCGGAGGAATTCTTCTATTGATACTTTCAGTAGCTGGATGGGTACACCTTCGTCGCACTCCAGAAGACGCGACGATCTAGCCCTCTACTCTCCGTGAGGGTGAAGAAAACACCCCCCGATTTATCGGGGGGTGTTTTTCATTGCCGAATTTCTTACTGCAATTTCCTTACCTATCTATCGAGCCAGAAATAAACTCTTCGGTGCGTGCTTGAGCTTGATCATCCGTGTACTGCACTGGCGGGGTCTTCATGAAATAACTCGCAGGCGAAAGCAACGGCCCGCCGATTCCTCGATCAAGGCCCAGTTTGGCGCAGCGAAGGGCATCAATGATGACGCCAGCAGAGTTAGGTGAATCCCAAACTTCCAACTTGTATTCAAGGCTTAGCGGAACATCGCCGAAGGCGCGCCCTTCAAGACGAACGTAGGCCCACTTGCGGTCATCGAGCCAAGGAATGTAGTCCGAAGGTCCGATGTGAACATTGCGCGCTCCCAGATCGTGCTCTAGTTGCGAGGTTACCGAATTTGTTTTGGAGATCTTCTTTGATTCAAGACGGTCGCGCTCGAGCATATTCTTGAAGTCCATGTTTCCACCGACATTAAGTTGATAGGTGCGGTCCAAGTGAACTCCGCGATCCTGAAACAACTTGGCCATGACTCGGTGGGTGATTGTGGCACCGACCTGGCTTTTGATGTCATCGCCAATAATGGGTAGACCGGCCTTGGTGAATTTGTCCGCCCAGACTGGATCTGAAGCGATAAAGACTGGAAGGGCGTTTACGAAAGCACAACCTGCATCGATTGCGCACTGTGCATAGAACTTGGCAGCCTCTTCTGATCCAACTGGCAAATAGCAGATCAGAACATCAACAGCATTGTCTTTAAGAGTCTTCACGATATCGACTGGTGCAGCCTCGGACTCCGTAATGGTCTCTCGGTAGTAGCGACCGAGTCCATCAAGTGTCACACCGCGCTGCACGATGACACCAGACTTCGGAACATCGGCAAACTTGATGGTGTTGTTCTCACTGGCCCAGATCGCATCTGCGAGGTCAAGTCCGACCTTCTTCTGATCGACATCAAAGGCCGCTACAAACTTCACGTTGCTGATGTGGTAGCCACCAACAACGGCATGCATGAGACCTGGAATCTCCTGGTCCACGGGAGCGTCGTTGTAATAGACAACTCCTTGAACGAGTGAGTTGGCGCAGTTGCCTACGCCGATAATTGCAACACGAATGTCGCCTTTGCCAGTTGTGATGGTCACGCTATTTCCTTTCGGTTTTAATCATGTCTTCCAACCAGGCGATCTCTCGCTCGGCGGATTCCAAAGAATGACGTCGCCACTCTTCAAGGTACTTATCAATGCCTACGGGTGACTTTTCCAATTCACCACGAAGAATTTCTGCGCGCTCTTTGAGTCGGCGATGACGACCCTCAAGGATGCGTACGCGGTTTGTCCGAGATGTTGGGCCAAAGAAGGCAAAACGGATCTCGAAGCCTTCGTCCTCCCATGTGTCGGGGCTGACGGTCTCGGTCAGTGTGGCAAAGCGTGCTTTGCCCGTCGTAGAAAGTCGGTAGACGATCCGGGAACGACGAGAGAGTCCGCCATCTTCGCCGAATGACTCCTCAATGAGCCCAGCGTCCAACATCCGCCGAAGTTGCGGGTAGAGGACCGAGAAGGAGAGTGCTCGAAAAGGGCCATAGATGGCACTCATGCGCTTGCGCAGTTCGTAACCGTGCAGATCGTCTTTGGAGAGGAGCCCGAGGAGGGCAAACTCCAAAGATTCAGATCGAGAGCGCATGGATCCTTCCGAGTATCGAATGGATATATCTATTCGATATATCGAATGCATAGTCAAGCGGATATATCCGATGTTGGCAAATCTGCGCTCTCGGCGTGGCGCATTCGCCCTAAGGGCCGATTTGAGCGTGGGGCGCCCTACCCTTGAGGCGCCTTCCCCGCAGGTTTTAGAGCCGACGCGGCTCATCACTACTGAGGAAGGGATCATAAATGTCCTTATTATCTTGGAAACTCCATGGCACCGGAAAAACTATCTCCCCCGGTGAGGTCGTCTCCACTGATGAGCGATTGAGCTGGCCACGCACCATAGGTTTTGGCCTTCAGCACATTGCGGCAATGTTCGGAGCGACCTTCCTTGTCCCGCTCATCACAGGACTTCCACCGACGACGACCCTGTTCTTCTCAGGCGTCGGCACGATGCTCTTCCTGATCATCACAAAGAACCGGGTCCCTAGCTATTTGGGATCCTCGTTCGCCTTCCTGGCTCCCATCGCTGCGGCTGTCTCCAAAGGCGGGATGTCGCAGGCACTTGGCGGAGTGGTTGTAACAGGAGTAATTTTGGCGCTCATCGGCTTGATCGTTCGTGCCGCTGGAATCGGATGGATCAACTTTCTACTTCCTCCAGTTGTGACGGGAACCATTGTCATGGTCATCGGCTTGAATCTCTCAGGAGCTGCCAAGAACAATTTCTCCAAAGGACCACTCGATGCCATTGTCACCCTGGCTGCCGTTGCGATCATCGCCGCCTTTTCCCGCGGTTTCCTTGGGCGCATAAGCATCTTTGCTGGCTTGGTCATTGGATATCTATTTGCCATGGTTCGCGGGGACGTAGACACCAAAGGCATTTCTGCGGCCAAATGGTTGGCCGCTCCTCACTTCACGAGTCCTTCTTTCAAGATCAGTGCAATTGTTCTCTTTCTTCCCGTGGTGCTCGTTCTCATTGCGGAGAACGTTGGCCACGTAAAGGCCGTAGCAGCAATGACCGGCAAGAATCTTGATGACCAAATGGGAATGGCGCTCTTCGCAGACGGAGTTGCAACCACCCTTGCTGGCGTAGGTGGCGGATCCGGCACTACAACCTATGCCGAAAACATTGGCGTCATGGCGGCAACTCGCGTGTACTCCACTGCGGCGTACTGGATTGCAGGCCTTGGTGCGATTATCCTCTCGCTCTCCCCGAAGTTCGGGGCGGTCTTGTTAGCCACCCCCATCGGCGCACTGGGCGGAGTAGAGACGGCGCTCTTCGGCATGATCGGAGTTCTTGGTGCACGCATTTGGATCGAAGGCAAAGTCAACTTCGCCGACTCAACCAACCTCATCATCGCTGCCTCAGCATTGGTCATCGGCATTGCCGACATGTCATGGACAAGCGGCCAGTACACCTTCACCGGAATCGTCAACGCAACACTCGTAGCCGTAATCGGATATCAGGTGCTGCACATGATCTCAAACGCGCGAGGCAACACCGCGGCGTGATTGCGTAACGCATTCGACTAGAAAGGAGTTAGGGAAGGTTAGGCGAGCGTTCGATTTTCAGCTCGCCGGCCTTGCCCTAACTCCTTTCTATTTTTTATTTAACGGCAACAACAATTTCTCACTGAACGATAGGATCGCGCAGTGATCATTCCTACGCGATTGTGGCAGTATGCGATTGCGTCGATCATCATTATTATTGCGCCGGGACCAAGCGTCCTTTTCATCATCGCGCGAGCAATTGCCTGGGGTCGGAAGACGGCCATCTTTTCTGTGATTGGAAATGTTAGTGGTGCATTTCTTTTATCAGTCTTCGTCGCACTTGGTTTGGGTCCGATTCTGCAGCATTCCACCCTTGCCTACACGGCCGTGCAATGGGGAGGAGGCACCTACCTCATCTATTTAGGCGTTGATGCGCTTCGCCACCGTCGGATCCACGCGGCCGATATGCAGGTGAAAAGTGGAACCGCTCCGAGCGCATTTCGATCTGTGCGGGATGGTTTCTGGGTCGGTGTGCTCAACCCGAAGACGCTTGTCTTTTTTGCTGCAGTTCTCCCACAGTTCATTGATCGCGAGCGAGGACAGATTACATTCCAGCTTCTACTGTTGGGCACTCTCTTTGCGATCATGGCGATGATCTCAGACGGAAGTTGGGGGCTTCTCGCGGGAACTGCACGCGAGTGGCTCGCAACCGACCCCGAGCGCTTACTCAGACTCCGAACCACAGGAGGCGTAGTCATGATCGTCCTTGGCTTATTCGTCGTTGCCTCCGCCATCGAACATGCTTTCACGTAGACCGAGGATGTGATGGAACGTTCAATAGAAAAACACATTGTAAGAGTTCTCACTTCGGCACAAGTACTGAATGGAGTTGGTACGGCCGGAACTGTTGCCGCCGGCTCCCTTCTCGTTTCTTCAATATCAAAGTCTGAATCGCTCGCGGGTCTCGCTCAAACGAGTGCGGTCCTTGGCGCTGCTGCCATGGCACTGCCGTTGTCGCGTTTGACCATTCGCGGCGGGCGTCGGATGGCCTTGTCTGTCGGCTACTTGGTTGGTGTCGCAGGGGCAATCCTTGCGATTGTTGGAGGATCGACTCGAATACTGACTTTGATGCTACTGGGCACGTTTCTTGTGGGCGCCGCATCAGCGGCCGGCTACCAGGCCCGTTTTGCGGCGGTGGATCTGGCCACAAACGAGACCCGCTCACGTCACCTCTCAATGGTCGTATGGGGCTCGACAGTCGGTGCCGTTGCAGGTCCCAATCTCATGGAACCTGCAGGCAATCTGTCCCACGCGATCGGCCTTCCTCGACTTGTGGGACCTTATTTCATAGCCGCGGTATCACTGACGCTTGCAACAGTCGTCATCACCATCTTTCTAAAACCAGATCCTTTCCTCACTGCAATGAGCTATTTGCCCGAAACCTCCCAACGAGAGAGTAGGAGATCGACCCGTTCGACATTGAAAATAATCGCAAAGAACCCTTCGGCTCTCTTTGCGATCGCCTCGATTGCAGTGGGTCACATCGTGATGGTCTCGGTCATGGTGATGACTCCCGTCCATATGGCACACGTTGACGTCACCCTTACGGTGATCGGTCTTGTCATCAGCGTTCACGTGGCCGGGATGTACGCCCTGTCGCCCATTGTTGGCTACTTGAGCGATTCCCTAGGTCGCAAAAGGGTGATTCAAGTCGGCGCACTCATTCTGCTTCTCGCTTGCTTGGTTGCTGGACGCTCTCCCGGAACGAGCGCCATTCCTCTGGGAATTGGATTGTTTCTTCTGGGACTAGGTTGGTCATGCACGTTGATTGCCGGATCAGCGCTCCTATCCGAATCCGTCAACGAAGCAATGCTCCCCTCGGCCCAAGGGGCCTCAGATCTCATGATGAACCTTGTCGGTGCTGCTGGGGGCGCTTTAGCCGGCGTGATCATCGCAATCTTGAGCTACGGGTGGCTCTGTGCCATTGCCGCGATACCCGTGGTGTTTCTGGGTGCGTGGTCACTGCGACTGAAGATGGGCACAATGGGGCTATGAGAAAACCTGCGATTCCAGCGCGCGAAAACATCTCCCCTTCCGATCTGACATTCGGACTTTCAACCTGCAAGAGATGTTTGTGGATCAAGTACTGGCACAAAGTAATAATGCCAGGAGCCTTCCCCTTGGTCGGGACCTTCTCATCTCTTCAGGAGAAAGCCTTCCGAGGTGTGGCAACCCAGGACATTGATTCTTCCCTTCGGCCGGGGCGCGTGACCAAGCTTGCAGAATGGGTAAAGAGCAAGCCCCTTCTGGTCAATGGCGAAGAATCACGGTGGCGCATCCTTGGCAAATATGATCTCGTCGCAGAGAACGAAGACGGCACTGTCGCCCTGATAGATTGCAAAGTCTCCGACAGTGCACGGGATTCCGGCGAGTTCTACTCTCCCCAGCTTGAGGCGTATGCCTTTGCGATGGAACACCCAGCAGCCGGCAAAGCACTCGATGTAGCTAGCATGGGCCTTCTGGTCTGGAACCCGAACAAGGTCATTGGAGCCAATTCGCAGGAATATGCGTTTGGCGTTAGTCAGACCTACGTTCCTGTTCCCCGTGACCACGACAAATTCCTGAGCGTTATCGGTGACTTCATCAATGTCCTAGAGGGACCGCTCCCCATGCCGGGGCCAACCTGCGCCACATGCAACTATCTGATTGAACGGCTTGCACTGGAGAATTAGTTCGATTTACTCGATTTCGTCGATCTCTGCTTTACGTTTCGTTGCAAATATGTCCACGTACTCTTGGCCTGAAAGCTCCTGAATTTTTCGCATCAATTCGTCGGTGAGATCACGCAAGAGTTGCAGATTAGTCGAGTCACCTTTGAGATAGATGGGTTCGCCAAAAACCATTTTGACTCTCATGATCTTTGGAATCACTTTGCCCGTTGGTTGAATCTTGTCGGTATCGAACATCGCGACGGGAATGATCGGCGCTCCAGATTCAAGAGCCAGTCGAACCAGGCCGGTGCGACCCTTGTAGAGGCGTCCATCCGGAGATCGAGTGCCCTCTGGATAGATGCCGAGGCAGTTGCCATCGGATAAGACTTTCAGACCCGTAATTAAAGCGGCCTCGCTTCGACGCCCACCTGAGCGATCCACTGGAACCTGTCCTAGAGCAAGAAAGGTGAGCTTCTTGAGCAGACCTTTAGGTCCTGGTGCCGTGAAGTACTCACTCTTTGCTAAGAAGGTCACCTTCCTTGGAACCACCAAAGGCATGAAGATCGAATCGCTGAACGAGAGATGGTTGGAGGCCAGAATCACGGGACCGGTAACCGGAACATTTCGAAGGCCGGTTACTTTGGGTCGAAAGAGCACCATAAGGAAAGGGGTCAAAAAAGCCCGAAGGAGGCCGTAAGGCAGATTCACCGTGACACTCCTCAATCTAGTTTTCGACAACGAGTCCCTGATGGTTTTCGGGGTCCGCTTTCCTAGAGGACCAATTTAGTGGGTCTTGGCCCTCTGTGACACTATGGGAATGTGACGGAGAACCCAAACTTGGAAGGTTTGGAGTTGCTCGCGGGCGACGTCGGGGTTCTCATCCTCCACGAGGCAGCAACTTCCACTGATTTGGCCTTCACCTGGGCTCACACTCTCCACGATGCCGGCATGAGCGTCGCTCTTCCAGTGCTGGCGCGAAAACCAGTCACATGGCAGGAAATTAATTCTGACAACCTTCAGGATTGGTTGACAATATCCGAACAGTCACTTGCATTTCTAAAAAATCGGTGCAGCGCTGTCTTCCTCATTGGTATCTCGATGGCTAGCACGATCGTTCTCCGACTTGCTGAACTGCTCGGGGAAGAAATTGACGGCGTCATCTTATTGGAACCCTCACTGCCGAAAAATCGATTTGCTCTCCGGAAGGCCTGGAGGACCATTGATGAAGAACTCTATTTAGTCGAACAACCTCTGATCATGCTCTACTCAAAACAGGCCAATACCGAATACTCCGAGAACGCCCTGACTATTTCAAATAGCGTTACATCACCATTTGTGCGTGAGATCATTTTAGTAAACTCATTCGATGACTTGCCCATTATCCTCGACGAGGCAACGTCTTTCATCAATGAAGTCGCAAACGGATTCTGGCTTACTGATATTGAAACCAATGACAACGATCTGATTGATGCAGAGTTTGAATCGATCATCGCGGGTCTCTCCCTAGATGAATCGCAGCCAACAAGTTTCCTCGACGATCTGGATAGACCAGACCCCGAAGATCATTTCCAAAGACCCAATCCCGCACTCGAGCCAATTCACGATCGCTCCAAACGCACTGCACTTCTCGCAATGCTCATCGGGCCTGTATATGCAATTGGGGCTGCCATCACCGGCTTCAATCCTTTCGGTATCGAACCGTGGCCAGGGGTCCTTTTGTTTGTCGGGGGTCTCGCCTCATTTTTCTACCACCTGCGCGATGGCAACAACGATGATGATGGCGCAATTCTTTAGTCACCTTTAGGCTCTCGGATATGAACAAAAAATTTCGATGGGGAATTATCGGTACAGGTGGAATCGCTAGGGCGTTCGCGATCGACCTTCAAAGGCTGCCTGATCATAGAGTGGCAGCAGTGGGATCAAGGTCCTCCCACAAGGGCCATGCATTCGCCTCTGAGTTTGCCGATTGCCTTGCCTACGGAAGCTACCAAGAACTTGTCGCCGACCCGAATATTGACGGTATCTACGTCGCCACCCCTCACCCAACGCATGTGTCCGACACCTTGCTTGCATTACGCGCCGGTAAGCCGGTTCTGTGCGAAAAACCCTTCGCAGTAAATTCACGCGAGGCAAAACTCATGATCGACACAGCGCGAGAGACGAACCTGACATTGATGGAAGCAATGTGGACCCGCTTTCTCCCCCACATCAAGATGGTCCGGCAGATACTGAACAGCGGAACCATTGGGGAAATCATCTGCGTTGAAGCAGACCACGGGCAACGACTGGCGGCCCTCCAAATTCCACGATTGATGTTGCCAGAATTCGCGGGTGGAGCACTTCTTGATTTGGGAATCTACCCCGTCTCATTTGCCCACATGGTGCTTGGTGTACCGGACAAGATCACTGCATCCGCGGCGTTCACCACCGAGGGTGTAGATAGCCAGACGAGTGTCATCTTTGACTACGATTCGGGCGCACAAGCCGTTCTGACAGCGAACATGATTGCAAAAAGTCCTTGCAAAGCCGTCATCACTGGAACTTTGGGTCGAATCGAGATAGATCGAACCTTTTACAATCCAACAGCAATGCGCGTAGTGCTAAACGACGAATCAGCCGCAGAATATCCCAATGACTATCAGGGTCACGGCCTTCGCGAACAGGCAATCGAATTTGCAAACCTCGTTCGTCGCGGAGAAAAAGAATCCTCACTACTGACCTTGGATGAAACTCTGCAAATCATGGGATCCATGGACAAAATCCGAGAATCGATAAAACTCACTTTTCCAATGGAATAACTCAGGCGCGAGCTAGATCCGCTGCTCCCACAAGTCCAGCCTCATTGCCTAGTTCCGCTGCAATGATCCGAGGAGATGGGTGTTTGCCGGCAAATGGCATGTTCCGTTCAACTGCGGCCCTTGTCGGGGCAAGCAGAATTTCGCCGGCATCGATCACTCCGCCGCCGATTACGACGCAAGCGGGATCTAGGACAACTGACAGTGAGGCAATGCCGGCTCCAAGCCATTGTGCCGTCGTGTTGAATGCTGCAAGCGCCACTGCATCGCCTTGTCGTGCCGCATCAGTGATGTGTTTTCCGGTTAAGCCTGCCACCGTGCCATCGCCTAGAGCTAGCAGATTGCGTGCAACTTCCGGAGAGGCATTAATCGCCTCCCGCGCGTGTCTGAGTAGAGCATTACCTGATGCGTACTGTTCGAAACATCCGCGAGCGCCACATCCGCACAGATGCCCATCGGGAACCACCCTCATGTGCCCAAACTCTGCCGCAATCCCGAAGGCGCCTCTGTAGAGCTGGCCATTTACTACAACTCCACCACCGATCCCCGTGCCAATCGTCAGCATCATGAGGTGACGCTCGTTTACCCCCGCGCCAAAGCGGGCCTCTCCCCACGCTGCCGCGTTTGCATCGTTTTCAATGACCAGAGGTAGGCCGATGAGTGCCCCAAGTTCCTTATCGAGATTGACGCCGTTCCAGCCCGCAATGTTGGGCGTGGCCAACATGGTCTTTCGGTCGGATGAAACAAAACCCGCCGCAGAGATGCCCACACTCTCAACTTCATAGTCCCGCATGAGTTCGAGGGCTACGTCGGCAATGGCCTGAGTCAGCGCCGAACCGCCCTGGCGAGGCGTATCCCGGCGAGCATGGGCAAGAACAGTCCCGTGTTCATTTACGACTCCACCAAGAACCTTGGTGCCGCCGACGTCGACACCGATTGAAAATGCCATCTATTTCTCCGCGTAAGTTTTGAGCTGTTCCAGGGCCATGTCTATGGTCGCCTTCTCCGCTTTATGGAGCATCATGGCTGGAATAGGCATTGAAATTTCGACGTGAAGTTCATAGGTAACTTCAGTCGTGTCCTCATCTTGGGCAGTAATTATGTATGCGCCGTCCATTGCCGTCAAAAGGTCGGCATCTGTCATGGTGAAACTCAACCGTTTTGGCGCCTGACTCCAGTCGTAATCGAGTGTGACCCGATCCTTCATCATCCCGGCATCTATGGTGAGGGTGGCCGATATTGCGCGGCCTTTCTCGTCTTTCTTGAGGACTGCGACCGACTTAATTGCACTCGACCATGTGGGATACAAGGCAAGGTCAAAAAGAATGCCCTCAACTTTCGAAAGTGGGGCCTCGATAGAAATCTTTCCAGTGGATGTATCGGTCATATCCCTAGGTTACCCCCTCCCTTTAATCTTCCAGTCGCGCTAGCGTTGGAGGCATGAATGAAATGACGGTGCCCGCCCTTGTTCCCGCAGCCACGGCTGGAAATCTTACAAACCTAGTTGCCGAGCGGGCATGGTTTGAACCGGAACGGATCATGTTGTCGCGACCGCTGGGCCAGGGATGGCAGGAAGTCAGCGCCCGCGAATTCGATTCTGAGGTACGAGCAGCGGCTAAGGGCCTCATTGCCGCAGGAGTGCAAATCGGCGATCGGGTCGCGATCATGGCTCGCACGCGATATGAGTGGACAATCCTTGATTTTGCGATTTGGTTTGCGGGCGGCTGCGTGGTTCCAATTTTCGAAACATCCTCGGCAGAGCAGGTCGAATGGATTCTCAGCGACTCTGGCTCCGTGGCAATAATCGTCGAAACACCTACACATCGCGAATTAGTATCGAGTGTGCTTCCCGCTCACACCAAGAAGGTGTGGACCATCACCGAAGAGGCGATGCACATTCTTGCCACGAGCGGAGAGGGAGTTTCTGACGAAGAAATCGACCGTAGGCGAAACGCATTGGTGCCAGACACTCTTGCAACCTTGATTTACACATCAGGTACGACTGGCAAGCCCAAGGGTGTGCAACTCACCCACGGCAATTTCCTTTCAGAATGCGGCAATGTTGTCCAAGGTGCGCCAGATCTTTTTCTAAAACCTGGCGGATCGACCCTCCTTTTCCTGCCTGTCGCGCACGTCTTTGGCCGCATGGTTGAAATCGGAGCCGTCAGTGCGGGGTTGCACATGGCTCATTGCGGGGATCCTGCTACTCGTCTTGCAATCGATCTTGGCTCCTTCAAACCCACCTTCGTTCTCGCCGTGCCCCGTATCTTCGAGAAGATCTACAACGGATCTGAGGCACACGCTGAAGCCAGCGGCAAGGGCGCCATTTTCCGAAAGGCAGCGGGCGTCGCCATCGCCTACAGCCAAGCAATGGATAAAGGAAAGATTCCCCTACCCCTCATGATCCAACATCGCCTCTTCGACAAGTTGGTGTTTTCCAAGATCCGCACCGGCATGGGTGGACGTGTAGAGGCGGCGATATCTGGAGGTGCCCCTCTGGGTGAGCGACTTGGACACTTCTATCGCGGCGCGGGAATTCGGATCCTTGAGGGGTACGGATTGACCGAGACCACCGCTGGCGCCACCCTCAACTTGAGCGATCATCTCCGCATTGGATCCGTTGGTCGTCCGATTCCCGGAACATCAATTCGCATCGACGATGACGGTGAGGTTCTCATCAAAGGCCCGATTGTCATGCGCGGCTACTGGCAAAATGATGCGGCAAATTCGGAAGTATTCACTGAAGATGGTTGGTTCAAGACAGGAGACCTTGGACGACTCGATGACGAAGGGTACTTGTTCATCGTCGGTCGAAAAAAGGAATTGATCGTGACATCTGGGGGCAAGAACGTCGCCCCAGCAATCCTCGAAGATCGTATTCGCGCCCATCCGCTCGTAAGCCAATGCGTGGTAGTCGGAGACAACAAGCCGTTTATTGCCGCACTCATCACCCTTGATCTGGATGCACTGAAACCATGGGTTGCAATTCATAAGAAAGAGTGGACCTCAGTTGCCGAGTTGGCAAAGGATCCGGATTTGATTGCAGTCATTCAAACTGGTGTTGATGAGGCGAATAAGGCGGTGAGCCGTGCCGAATCAGTTCGAAAGTTCACCATCCTCCCCACTGATTTCACTATCGCAGGCGGGCAACTCACAGCGAAACTATCCATAAAACGACACGTAGTTGCAAAGGAATTCGCCGACGAGATAGAAGCGCTCTACAACTAGAGCGGCGAGATGATGCACAGTGATCCGGAGATAGTTGCCGATCGCGCGCGTTTGGCGCGTGAATTGCACGACGGCATCGCGCAAGACCTTGTTGGGGTGGGCTATTCGCTGGATCTCTTGCTGGCCAATCCTGAGGCGACGGTAGAGGCTCGCTCGCAGTTGAGGACTCTGCGCTTCACGGTCACAGAATTGATCGACAAGGTGCGACGGGAGATCTACTTCCTGCGCCAACCGTCCCACCAGTCCCTCTCCCAAAGCATCAGGCTGGCTGCCCAAGAACTCCTCCCAGAACTCGGCCTCACTCTGGATATCGACGATGCACCGCTGATTTTGGACTCGGAACTCTCGTACGAAGTGCAACGAATTACGCAAGAAATTTTTCGCAATACGACTGCTCATGCCCGAGCAGCGAACGTCATGATTTCATTGCACAAAAGGAAAGACGAAATCGAACTTTCGATTTCCGATGATGGAGTGGGTGGTGCCGCCGAATCGACCACCCAATACGGACTCCAGGGAATTCGTGATCGTGCAATGGCCTTGAATGGATCCGTCAAGATCCGGTCCGACACAAATGGCACGAGGGTGACTCTCCGAGTGCCACTTGAAAAACATGCAAACTGATAATCATCTAATTTCAGTCCTACTCATAGACGACCATCAAGTTGTCCGCGACGGTCTTAGAGCGGCATTGTTGATCGAGGGTTTCAACGTCATTGGCGAGGCGGCTACGAAGAATGAGGCATTCGCTCAGATCGCCCATAAGGACCCGCACGTCATCGTTGTCGATCTGAATCTCCCTGATGGCAGCGGGCTCGAATTGATCACGTGGGCCAGACATGTGTCCCCGACTATCGGGATTGTGGTCCTTACACTCAATGACGATGACGCGCATTTGCTTGCTTGTCTGGACGCTGGTGCGAGCGCATATGTCCTCAAGAGCGACCCAGTTAAAGAAGTCATCGCAGCCGTTGCACACTCCTACGTATCCCCCCGAAGTTTCTCGGGAAAGGGCTTAAGTGCCGCGATGTCGCGAAAAGAAAACGGCTTCGGCCTTACCCCGCGCGAACTGGAGGTCTTGGCACTGCTGCCCAAAGGAATGATGTCCGCACAAATCGCATCAGAACTTTTTATCAGTGAAGCGACAGTCAAGACTCACCTGTCCTCCATCTATCGCAAACTCTCAGTGGCCAATAGAAGTGAAGCAGTAGCTCAAGGAATCAGGCACGGATTGGTTGGCTAGATACCTAGAAGCTGGGCGAATTTCGATGACCAGATTTCCCACGACCAACCAGATGTAACCCACTCGCTACCCCTAGCGCCCATAGTCTTCATTTTTGCTGGGTCAGAGAGCACGCGGACGATGGCCCCTGCGACCTCATTGATGTTCGTTCCATCAACGACTATTCCAGTTACTCCGTCAACTAAGGCATCAGGTGCGCCTCCCGAGTTTCCGGCAATCACTGGCAGTCCGCACCCGCTGGCTTCCAAGTAAACGATCCCCAAGCCTTCAACTTCGAGTCCGCCCATCCGAGACCTCGAGGGCATTGCAAAAATATCTCCACACCGGAAGTAGGATGGAAGCTGCGTATAAGAAACTCTGCCGACAAATGTGACGTGATCTTTCACGTCGTTGTCTTGAACCAGTTTCTCCAAATTCTTTCGGTAATTCCCCTCTCCCACAAAGAGCAAGTGGGCATTTGGGATTGTCCTTCGAATGAGAGGAAGCGCTTGAATGAGTCGATCCTGTCCTTTGCGAGGCACCAAACGGCCGACGCTGACTATGACAGCCTTCTCCTTGAGTCCAAGCTGCTCGCGCAAATCACTTGGCGATGAGTCAGGCGAAAAATGAGAGACATCTATACCTGGGGCGATTCGAACCATTGATTCACGGGCTTTTGGCGATAGCGCTCGAGAGATGGTGCCCTTTGTGAAGTCTCCAAGATATGTCATCGCATCAAGGCGGTCGCCGATATGCCGTATAGCCCACGAGAACGGAAAGACTTTGGCCCACCACACCTCGTGGCCGTGCGTGAGAGAAACGATCCGTGGAATTCCTGCTTTGCGGAGAGTCGATGCGAGAAGTCCCAGAGGGGCCGCCGCGCCGAAACAGGCGGCCGAGAAATTGCCCTGCTTTGCAATCTTCTTGAGGGCACGCGCAACACGCGGAGTTGGAAGCAACATTGTGGAGCGATCGCGGATGACATCAACACCGTAATCGTGTCGCCACTTCGCGTCGTAGTCGGACGTGTCCCCCTGCGATGAGGTGAACACCGTCACCGAATCTCTTGGAAGACGCTCGATCAGCCCCATGACGAAGGATTCAATTCCTCCGCTACGAGGACCAAAGTCATTTGTGACGAAAAGTATTTTCTTCATTTAGAAACGACGCGCAGAAACTAGTCGCAGATTTCCGAAATACCTTCCGAAAGATTCCACACGAACGCGGGCGCCCGTATGCGGCGCATCCACCATCTTCCCTCCGCCAAGATACATTCCGTTGTGCGATATCGGCGATCCGAAGAAGACGAGATCTCCTGGGCGAAGTTGGTTTAGTGGCACCCTCCTGCCGTAGTTCGCCTGTGCCGCCGCTGAGTGGGGAAGCGATACCCCCGCCGCCTGATAGGCGCGCATGGTCAAACCTGAACAATCCCAGTAGACCATTCCTGCTGCGCCGAACACATAACGATCACCAATTTGTTTAAGAGCAAATCGGATCGCGATTCCTGCGCGTCCTGAGACCCCACCAACTCCCTTTGCAAATGCCAGCGATGACTTCTGGTCTGCCGCGTTGGCTTGGGCATTGAGTTTGGCAAGACGGATTCGATCGGCCTTTTTCAGTTTCGAAAGAAGTTTTTCGACATCTTTGAGTTTGGAATTGGCAAGTGCAGTCTGGGCAGCCAAACGCGCTTGGGTGGCGCGCACCAGCGCCAGTTTGTCGTTCACCGTTAGCGTCGTCGCATCAAGTCGCTGTCGCGCAGCGGCATACCGGTGAAGCTGGAGGGATTTGCGCCTCGTGATGGCATCAAGAGATCCGGCGGAGGATAGGTACAAGGTGGGATCTGAGGAGAAGAGCAATTCGAGGCCCTGGCTTAGCCCACCCGATTGATACTGGGAGATGGCGATCGCGCCGAGGGATTTTCGAAGTTGGGCCACGCTCGCCCCCTGCACCGCTGCCTGCTGACGAATTCCGCTGAGGGTGCGGCTGAGTTGCATGAGTTGAACTTTGGCCGCCTGGGCTCCTTCCGCCGAAGCGGCGGCCTGCTCTTGGAGGGCGACAATCTGGCGCTGAACATCGCGCAGGGATGGTGCTGCCTGCGCTGGAGCTATCGCGGTGACCATCAAGGTTGCCAGGGCAAGGCCTACCCGGGCGACCTTGGCGGATTTCATCTGGTCAGGCTAACGGGGCATCCGTGTCGACTCAACCCGAGAGGCGCGTGGCAAACCTTGGAATTAGCCCTGAACCGCCCTCTGGAAGCGTATGGGGGGCACAATCCCGCGTGAGGAGAGCAATCCGATGGCTTGGACGGTCTTCTCGCTGACGTCATCCTGCGGCGCCAAAAGAGAGGTGACCACGCAGTCTTGGCAAGCAATATCGCGCATGATGCAGGTATCGCAGTCGATGATCATGATGGCACGCTAGCAAGGGCCACTGACATAGCGCGCGAGTTAGAGTTCGCGCATGGCTGTGATTGCGTCCCTCGTCCTCGCAGCCGACGGTTCCAGCACGCTTTTCGGAACCTCCGACACCGTCACCACGCCGATCGACCGTCAGCGCTTCCTTGCCCGCCGACGACTTTGCGACGCGATTCTCATCGGGGGAAATACGGCCCGCAACGAGCGCTACGAGAAGACCCCTGTGCCACTCGTCATCTTGTCTCATACGCGCCCGGCCTTGCTTGACCAGAACCCGAAAGCGCACTGGTGGTTGCTCTCCCCCGTCGAGGCGGTGGCTCGAGCTCGCTGGGAATTCGGCAACACCCTCTCCATCGAAGGCGGAATCGCCTTCATCTCGGAGTTGCTGGATGCGTGCCTGATCTCCCAGTTGGAACTGAGTATCACCTCGCATGTTGGGGGAGAAAACAAAGTGGACTATCTCGATCTCCTAGCCCATTTTGAGAAGATCGAAACAGAAGAACTAGAGGGAACTATCTTTCATACGTGCACGTTCCCGATCAGGACCCAGAAATAATCGCGACCCCGACGATTGCAAGGACGATTCCCGCATATTGAACCCGATGCAACCGCTCGTGCAGAATCTTGAATGCAAGTGCAGCGGTCATGATCGGAAAAAGCGAACCAAGAACCATGACGACGGATACCAGACCGCGCGTGGAAGCGATTCCCAAAAAGAGATTGGCTGAAAAGTCCGCAACTCCGATGAAAAGCAATCTCGGCACATCTGATCTTTGGATTCCTCCGATACTTCGATATTTGATAGCGATAGAAGAGGTCACAAGAAATGTCGTTGCTCGCATCATCACCATCGTCATCAACGCACTCGACGCCGACCCTCTTGCCATGAATACAAGCGCGGTGCCAAATCCCGCGGCCGCGCCGACTGCAAGCAGCACCGGCCGAAGCGGCAGACCCTGTGAAATCTCCGGCCCGCTCGCGCAAAAGGCCCCGACTATGGCAATCGCGATACCTATTGCCTTGAGGGAGGGAACGTGCTCACCAGTAAGAAGAGCCACTGTCACCGGAACTATTGCGCAGAGCGAGCTAATCGGTGAAACAACACCCATACGTCCAGTTGCCAGCCCAGCATACAAAAGAACTAATCCAAGATATCCAGTGACTCCAGCAATCACACCGTAGAAGAAATAACCATCGTGACCGAAGGCAGGGGCTCTCCATTGCCCTGTAGCGATCACAATGATCAATCCGAACATCAATCCGATTGCCTGTGACATCCCCGTCACTGCTATGGCGGGCAGTCGTTTGGCCAATCGGCCGCCTTCGAAATCTGCACTCCCCCACAGCAAAGATGAAAATAGCGAAAGGAAAATGGCCATGTGCCGAAGGCTACCGCCCCGCCTCCCACATTTAGCCTTGAGATATCCATAGATTGAGGCAGTGGACGCAAAGGGTTTTGCAAAAGTTGTCGACATTTTGCGTGCCTTTACTCCTCGCGCAGAAATTCTTCTCGAAGAAGTTCCCCCACCGCAGAAGTTGGCTGCGTTTTCCTACGCATTCTCTGCCGATGTGAGCAATGGCCTTCTTGGAGATGCCGAGGACGAAATTGCCTCCGGTCGCTTTGTTCTGCTTCACGAGCCCGGTGGTCAGGAGACCTGGGAAGGCGAATTCAGATGCGTCACTTACATTCGGGCCGATGTCGATGTCATCATGCAAGAAGATCCGCTGCTTCCTGAGGTCGGTTGGAACTGGCTCTTGGAATCACTCTCACTCGCGGGTTGCAAGTACGTTGCCGCAAGCGGAACGGTGACACGGGTTGCGAGTGCCTCTTTCGGAAAACTCTCGCCACGCAGTGATGAAGCAGAGATTGAAATAAGAGCCTCATGGACGCCACTGATTACGTCGGCTGAAGATATCCGCTCGCACATTCAAGGTTGGTGCACGCTTCTTGCCGAGCTATCAGGCCTTCCACCAATTCCCGACGGCGTCACGGCAATCAATTCACAGACCAACTCCAATAATCGCGGCCGTCGCTAATCAATGACCGAGCAAATCCAGGAAAGCGAAGGCGCCACACCGCTTCTTAAGCCAATAGGTGGGACGCCCTCGGTAATAACCACCGAACAAGAACTCGACGACGCCCTTGAAATACTTGAAAGCGGAAGCGGGGCCTTTGCAATTGATGCCGAGCGAGCATCCGGCTACAAGTACAGCTCGCGGGCATACCTCATTCAAATCAAACGCACCGATGGTGGTCTTCATCTCATCGACCCGATTCCCTTTCACCAACAAGATCCATTCGAGATACATCCGCTATTTCACGAACTCAACGAATTGATTCGCACTGACGAAGTCATCCTCCACGCAAGCACTCAAGACCTCCCTTGTCTTCGCGAAGTAGGACTTCATCCTTCGAGATTGTTCGACACTGAATTGGGCGGAAGGATTGCCGGACTTCCCCGTGTTGGCTTAGGTGCGTTGGTCGAGAGCCTCCTTGGCATTTCCCTTGCGAAAGAGCACAGTGCTGTCGACTGGTCGCATCGACCACTTCCAGAAGAATGGCTCACCTACGCCGCCCTTGATGTCGAACTCCTTGTCGAACTCCGCCAGAAGATAAGCGAGCTCCTCGATGCCCAAGGAAAATCCGGTTGGGCGGCACAGGAATTCAACGCAATACTTCAATCGCCTCCTTCGCCTCCGCGCAAGGAACCGTGGAGACGATCCTCCGGTATTCACAAAGTAAAACGACGAGATCAGTTGGCCATCATCAAATCGTTATGGCATGAACGAGATGACTTGGCCCGCCAAGCAGATATAGCCCCCGGCAAATTCCTCTCAGATGCCGCCCTCTTGGAACTCGCACTCCACGTTCCAAAAACGAGAGCCGAGATGGAGAAAGTACTACGGCCAATTGGCGCAAGAGCACGGTGGTTCGAACATACCGCGCAGTGGTTGAACGCCATCAATGCAGGCAAAGCCGTACCAGAGAGCCATTGGCCTCAGATGCGGGCAGATACAAACGCTATGCCGCCAGTTAAAATCTGGCGCGATAAGTTCCCCACAAAGTTCGCTCCGCTCTCTCACGCAAGGGCAGCAATCGAAACAGAAGCAGAGAAACTCTCTATTCCACCAGAGAATCTCATTTCCCCCGAACTGGTTCGAAGAATTTGTTGGAGTCCGCCAGAGGGTTCAACGATGACTCTAAGAACAGATGCAGTCACAGCCAGCCTTGTCGAACTAGGTGCGCGACAATGGCAAGCCGACATCGTTGGCCCCCTCGTTGCCGCTGCTCTGCTGGAACGCAATCCCATAGTGATCGCTACAGAAGAAGTCGAAGGTGCTCCCGAGGTTTAAAACTGCGAACTTCCGAGATCGGCTTCTTAAGAGTTCGAACCCCCTCAAGCGCACCAGTTCACTTAAAAACTGGGCAATTTCGATCTTTCGATTTCCAGGAGGAATCGGATATTTAGGACCCATCCAGTCCTTTTACACGAAGGCAAAAATCCAAGGCACCTGTGTTACTTGAACGGAGAGAAGAAGGCCGAAAAAACTAACTTCACAAACTCAATAAGCAGACTCTGGGCGTACTTTAGCGACCACGGCTTGCGCCAATCCAGCAAGAATCCCTACGGTGAGAATTGCCATCGAATACGCGAAGCTATGTCTAAACAATGAGATTACGAATGCAATTGGCGTGGCCATGAACATCGGTGACAACGCCATTCCGATAGTCCGAGGAAAAAATGAGACGCCCACTAGCGTGCTGATTCCAAAGAATGTCAGTGCCGGACCTAATCCAGAGAGTGAATTGTCACCTCCCCATGCCTGTCCAATATAGGAGACCAGGAGACTTAATCCCCAAAGAAGCCCGATCACTTTCCATCCTCCAAGCCAGTGCTCCGCATGTTCAGATACGCGATCGTCCGCCGCATTTCTTCGAGCACTAGTTCTCTCAGAGTCATATCTAGTGTCACAACTGACTTCAGTGGCTCGTAGAAATCCCCTTTAAGGTTCTCGTTAGAAATTAGCTCATCTTTGATCGCGAGTAACATTCCAGAACTTGCCTCGAGTACCTTATTCATGACACTTAAACTCACATCATCAAAGGGCAATTCCCTATCGAGTTGTGATGAAAGGTTTGTATAACAACCCGCAACGAGCCTAATCATTCTTGTCATAGCAAGACCATGAACAGTTTTGTAAGGGCGAAGTCCGATCAGCAAAAAAGAGGGCTCAACTGTACCAAACCGAAATAGTGCGTCCTCTACTTGCTGAGGAACCGACAAGCCGGCCATAGATATTTGCATGTCGCTTTCGGGCGTTCCTTCCAATACCGAAAAAAAATCAAATTTGGCCTTGTCTCTATCAAGAGTACTCGGCGGGTTAATCACACTATGAGACTCTAAGTCCAATGTGAATTCAAGTAACGAAGACACTTCACCTCGTGTCAAATTGAGGAAATGGCACCACAAAATCAGTACAACTTCAAACATAGTGTTCATAAGGTAAGGCTTCTCCAAAATACAGATCCGCACACAACCTGACAGCAGTGCTGCAACGTTGGCTCTCTCTTTATCTGGCCCTACATATTGAGTTGGGAATGCTTCGAATTCCTTCACAAAGATACTCGCCAATCGAAACCCAGTCTCTGGTGTGTAATTACTGATTGCATTCTCAAGTCTTGCATTTACCTGAAAATCAGACCACAGAATCGGAAGACGTTGAGAGACAAACAAAAAGTCCTCATCCTTTACCTTATTTCCCGTTTGGGCGAGACATTCCAAATGCTTCTGGAATGCTTCCTCCACCCAAGTGTAGTTTGACCTACGTGCCAATTCTGTTGCGATTTCAATCGCTTCCATAAATGCTTGATCGCTTCCAGCATATTCTCGATCGAGGCGCCCAAAGACCTCTTTTGTCTTCTTTAGGAAACCCATGTACTCAGGTTACATTTAGTGGGTTAGAAATAGCCACTAATTACCTAAGTCGTCAACAAGTGAGATTGCGTATTGAAATTTCGGGCAAACCTTTGCGAGCTGCCAACCGGAGAAAATAGAGTCAATACGATTGAGTAATGTACAAGTTTTGTCGATTTCTCCATAACTAATCCCCGATTCATCGAGGGGAAGGCGTGATGCTCCCAAGACTTTACTTACGGACCACTTCCTAATCAGTGAATGGAACGGTCAGAGTCGTTGACAAAGGGCGCTTTGGACGCTTCACGGGGTTTGAGCAGCTGACAATGTCGCTCTACAAAAGCAACGGAGAAGATGACCTCTATCTCCCAGGTCTATACCTTCGAACATCCCCCACCCCATCACAGCACTCTTGCAGGTTAGGAAAGTGGTACAACATCTCGTACGATATGGTAACCTCCCATTCTGAATTAGAAAAGGGGATCTTCATGGTTATCACCGCCTCAGAAGCGCGATCTCAGCTTTTTCCATTGATCGAACAAGTCAATAACGACAGCGCGCCGGTAATCATCACGTCCAAAAAGGGCAATGCCGTCTTGGTCTCTGAGAGCGAGTGGGAAGCAATGGTCGAGACCATGTATTTACTCCGGACGCCCGCCAATCGAGAACGGCTGGCGAGAAGCCGAGCGGAAGTCCTCGCGGGCAATGTGTATGAGTATGAGCTTCCAATCACAGAAGCATCAAAAGGAAAGAGACCTTCACGTCCGAAAAAGAAGATTGCGGCAGTAAAGAAAGTTGCAAAGCCCGCGAAGAAGGCGGCAGTGAAAAAGGCTAAGAAGAAGACCTTCGTCTGATGCCACCCAGAAAGCCTGTTAGGAAAATTCTCCTAACAGCAACGGCCCGTGAGGATCTTGCATATTGGATGCAAACGAATCCAAAAATCGTTAAGAGGATAAGCACCATTCTTGAGTCAATTCTTGTCGATCCGACGAACGGAATAGGTAAACCCGAAAGGCTGAAATACGAACTCTCTGGAGTATGGTCAAGGCGTATCAACCACATACACCGGATCGTGTACGAAATTCACGGTGAAACCGTCGTTATTCTACAACTTCGCGATCACTATTAAAGATTCCCCAGCAAGGCTCTCTTCGCAAGGCCTTCCATGAGCTCAGCCACTTCACCTCGTCTCTGATTGGAACGCAATCGGGGCGTTGAGTTGAGCAAACCAAAAACTGCGTGAGCCATGGTTCGCGCCGACTCTAGTGTTTCATTTCGCCGTACGCGTTGTATTTGATCGACCCAGAGTTCGACATATCGTCGCTGGAGACGCCGAACTTGACGTGCATCCTCTTCCTCAAGGTTACCGAAGTCGCGTTCGTGAACTCTGATGAGATCGGGGTAGGCGATCGCGAATTCAACGTGACGGTTAATGAGGGCCGAGAGAGTCTCTTCCGGCTCGAGATCCTCCTCAATCACTTCAGTCGCTCCTTCGAGTAGAGACAGGCTGACGGTGATAAGCATCTCCGCAAGCAGGGCGCTTTTGGTGCGGAAGTGCCGGTACATCGAAGGGCCCGTAAGTCCGACCGATTCGCCTAGTTCCTCAACGCCGACCCCGTGAAAACCCTTGGCGGCGAAGAGCGCAGCGCCGTTCTCAAGAAGCCGCTCGCGAGTCCCCATCGCTCCTCCGAATCAAAATTATCCCTCGAGGTCTTCCAATTTCGATGACCATGCGGCTATCCTAATAATGTTAGTGACCACTAACAATAGCGGAGGATCATGAATCTGCCACGAATATCGACAACAGTTGATATTCGTGACCCTTCTTTCCGGGAGAGAGATACTGCCTTCCGCCACATCATTGACCGCTTCACCACGCACATGACTCGTGCGGCTCTCGGCGGGACTGAGGGCACACGCATCCGTCATCAAGAGCGCGGAAAGTTGCTGCCTCGAGATCGCGTGACTCATCTCTTAGATCCAGGTTCGCCTTTTCTTGAGCTTTCACCGTTGGCTGCACATGGCATGTACGACGACGAAGCGCCAGGGGCCGGATTGATTGTCGGTATTGGAATCGTCAGCGGTCGTGCATCGATGATCATTGCAAATGATGCGACGGTCAAAGGCGGGACGTATTACCCCATGACAGTGAAGAAACATCTGCGTGCTCAAGACATTGCGATGGCAAATAATCTCCCGTGCATCTATCTCGTCGATTCAGGTGGCGCATTTCTACCGCTTCAACATGAAGTCTTTCCAGATAGAGACCACTTCGGCCGGATCTTTTTCAATCAGGCGAAACTCAGTGCGGCAGGCATTCCTCAAATCTCTGCGGTGCTCGGTGCCTGCACCGCCGGAGGCGCATATGTTCCCGCCATGAGCGACGAGAATGTGATCGTCGCCGGGCAGGGTCATATTTTCTTGGGCGGTCCGCCACTCGTGAAGGCTGCAACAGGAGAAGAAGTCACAGCTGAGGACTTGGGTGGCGGAGCAATGCACTCGCGCGTTTCGGGAGTCACCGACCATTTAGCCGAAAGCGAAGGCGAGGCACTGAAGGTTGTCCGCTCTATCGTTTCCACTCTCCCCCATGGCGAGAGTTGGCTGACGCCGGAGGCAGACGTAGAGCCACCGCTTTACAGCGACGAGGAACTCCTTGGCATCGTGCCAACCGACACAAGAACGACGTACGACGTGCGCGAGGTCATCGCCAGAATCGTCGATGGAAGCAGATTCCTCGAATTCAAGGCAGAGTACGGCGAGACCCTTGTTACGGGGTTTGCCCACATCGACGGCTACCCCGTGGGAATCATCGCAAACAACGGTGTTCTCTTCAGCGAATCCGCCCTCAAGGGCGCGCATTTCATCGAAATCTGCGACCAACGAAAGATTCCCCTTGTGTTCCTTCAGAACATTTCAGGCTTCATGGTCGGGCGCGAATACGAGACCGGCGGAATTGCAAAGCACGGCGCAAAGATGGTGACTGCCGTGGCCTGCACCCGGGTACCGAAATTCACTGTGATCATTGGCGGATCCTTTGGCGCCGGCAACTACTCAATGTGTGGACGAGCGTATGACCCCCGATTCCTATGGATGTGGCCCAACGCGCGCATCTCAGTAATGGGCGGCGAGCAAGCAGCCTCTGTTCTTGCAACGGTTAAGTCGGACCAATTGGCAGCGCGTGGCGAGGAATGGACAACGCAGGAGATCGAAGAGTTCAAGGCCCCGATCCTCGCAAAGTACGAGGAAGAGGGCAGCGCCTACTTCTCGACTGCAAGGCTTTGGGACGATGGAATTATCGACCCGCGTGATACACGAAGAGTGCTGTCGTTGGCACTGTCCGTTTCTGGTCTGTCTCCATTGCCTGCAAGCTCCTTCGGAATCTTCCGTATGTAATGGCATTCTCAAAAGTTCTTATCGCAAATCGCGGAGAAGTCGCGTTACGGGTAAACGCAACACTTGAAAGACTCGGTATCGGCGCCATCGGCGTTTATACCCACCACGATCGCGGCTCTCTCCATGTCCAACGAATTCCAGAGAGTTATCTTTTGAATGATGGCGATCAAACGGGGTATCTCGACATCCAGCAGATGATCGAAGCAGCGCAAGCAAGTGGAGCCCAGGCAATACATCCGGGATATGGATTTCTCGCCGAAAATGCCGAGTTCGCTAAGGCGTGCAAGGAGGCGGGATTGATCTTTATCGGTCCGCCCGCGAATGCAATGACTGCGATGGGCGGAAAAATCTCGGCACGAGAGTACGCGATGCATGCGGGAGTTCCTGTAGTGCCAGGTGTGGGTGATGCGCAGATGTCGAATGACGATCTGCTCGATGCCTGCGCAGGCCTAGAATTTCCGTTGTTGGTGAAACCAGCCGCCGGCGGTGGCGGCAAGGGCCTCCACGTCGCCCACAATTTCGACGAACTGCGTGATGTGCTACCGAGTGCCCGACGAGAGTCGTTAGCAGCCTTTGGCGACGATACGTTGCTCGTCGAGAAGTACCTCCTTCGCGCTCGGCACATTGAGTTCCAAGTCGTTGCTGACAACCACGGTGACAGCACGCATCTAGGAGAACGCGAGTGCTCGCTTCAGCGACGCCATCAAAAGGTTGTCGAAGAAGCACCGGCGCCAAAGTTCTCTGAAGCCAACCGCGAAATCATGGGCGCTGCGGCGCTGGCCTTGACGTCGGCTATTGATTACCAAAATCTGGGCACAATTGAATTCATTGTCGATGCAGATTCTCCTGAGACTTTCTATTTCATGGAGATGAACACGCGACTTCAGGTGGAACATCGAGTTACTGAGATGATTACGGGGTTGGACCTCGTTGAATGCCAACTTCGTCTTGCTGCAGGAGAACCGCTTGGGGATGTGATACCGGTTCGCGAGTTCAAAGGGCACGCGATGGAGGCACGCATCTATGCAGAGGACGCCTTCAACGGTTTTCTCCCAACAGGGGGCGTCATCGGCAAATTCAGTGCACCCGATTCTTCTGACACTGTGACGGATTCTGCGATCCAAGATGGCGCGCTGGTCTCCTCCTCATTTGATCCAATGCTGGCCAAGATCGCATGTTGGGGCAGGGACCGTCCATTCGCGTTGGCACGCTTGCGAGATGCGCTGTCGGAGACGGTTCTCCTCGGCGTGACTACCAATATCGATTTCCTAATTGCTCTGCTGGATCTGGCTGAGATTCGAAATTCCAACTACGACACCAAGTATCTCGAGGCACGAGAACTTGAACGGGTGCATCCACCATCGTCCGTCCTGTCCGCTTACGCAGCAATCGCAACTGCGTCTTTGAGAGCGGGGTCGTGGCGTGCCGATGGATGGCGCCTTAACGGAATGCCGATTGCGACGATGGCCGCGTATATCGATGGCGTGCGATATGACGTGCCGGTCGATGACGACTCGGCACTCGTCGTAGATTCCTGGCGTGACGATGATGACTGCTGGCTCCACCATCCATCTTTCGGCACGTGGCTCGTAAAGGAGACAGGCGACCGGCGGATTTCGGCCGATCAACTCAGCGATGAAATCGTGAGTCCGATGCCGGGGATGGTGATCGCCGTGAACGTTGCGATGGGTGATCACGTTGACGTCGGCGATCCCCTCGTCGTCATTGAGGCCATGAAGATGGAGCATGTTGTACGTGCAAGGCGTCCTGGCCACGTCCTGCAATGCAACGTTGTATTCGGCGCCAAAGTTCGAGTCGGACAACTCTTGTTGGAGGTGGTTGAGGATGTTTGATCGCAACGGATTGCCCAAGTCCGTCACCGTTTACGAGGTAGGACCCCGAGACGGATTGCAGAACGAAACCCAAATCCTGCCGACCCTTGTGAAAGCGAACCTAATACAACGACTTGCGAGTGCGGGAATTCCAGCAATCGAGGTCGCCAGTTTTGTCCGGCCCGACCTCATCCCTGCTCTCGCAGATGCAGAGGAGTTACTTGCCGAATTGGCTCCCCTTCTTGCCCACCATCGAACGAGTGCGCTGGTTCCAAATCAAAAGGGCCTTGACCGCGCCCTCAAAACTGGTGTTCGCGAGGTCGCGGTATTTGCAAGCGCGACCGAGTCATTTGCAAAAGCCAACCTCAACAACACCGTCGCAGGTTCTCTCGACAACTTCAGCCCAGTCATCAAGCACGCACGCGATGCGGGCCTGCCGGTTCGCGGATATATCTCAATGTGCTTCGGCGACCCCTGGGAAGGAAAGGTCTCCACGATTCAAGTAGCCGATGTCGCAGAAAGATTGTTCGCCGACGGAATCACCGAACTTTCGTTGGGCGACACGATCGGAGTCGCAACACCCGGAGATGTCATAGACCTGCTGAACACATTGGATGCCCGCGGAATCTCCCGGTCACTGCTCGCAGTCCACTTTCACGACACCTACGGCCAGGCCCTCTCGAACACACTCACTGCACTCCTTGAAGGCATCACAACGGTTGATTCCTCTATCGGAGGCTTAGGCGGGTGCCCGTTCGCCAAGAGCGCAACAGGAAATCTTGCCACTGAAGATCTCGTTTGGCAGTTGCACGGACTCGGGATATCTACGGGCATTAATTTCAATGCACTACTCGAAACAAGCCGATGGCTTGGCAAGACAACCGGATTGACAATCCGATCGAAAACGGCGATCGCGCTAGCAAATGATAAGAGAATGGCGGAAAAGAAATGAATTCAGCCCTAATGCAATTGTCCGACGATCATCAAACCTTGGCAGAAACAGTCCGAGACTTCGCCAACCAAGTTATCGCGCCCGTTGCCGCTAAACATGACAGGGATCAGACCTTTCCGTACGAGGTCATAAAGAAGATGGGAGCAATGGGGATTTTCGGTCTGCCCTTCCCCGAGGAAGTCGGCGGCATGGGTGGTGACTTCCTTTCCCTCTGTCTTGCTATTGAAGAGTTGGCCCGAATTGATCAGAGCGTTGCCGTCACCGTCGAGGCCGGTGTCGGGCTGGGATCGATGCTGATCTTTCAGACCGGAAGCGAAGAGCAGAAGAAGAAATATCTTCCAGCACTTATGACCGGTGAAGCACTTGCAGGGTTCGGCCTCACCGAACCTGACGGAGGAAGTGATGCCAGCAGTCTTCGCACGACCGCTCGGCTAGAAGGCGATGAGTGGGTCATTAACGGCGCAAAGACTTTCATCACAAATTCCGGCACCTCAATAACCTCCCTGGTTATCGTCGCGTGCATCACGGGGACAAAGGCGGATGGGTCCAAGGAGCTCAGTACGATCATCGTGCCAAATGGAACTCCCGGTTTCGTAGTAGAGCCTTCCTATTACAAGGTCGGTTGGCATGCCTCCGATACCCATCCACTTTCCTTCACCGATGTTCGTGTGCCTGCGAGCAATCTTTTGGGTGAGCGGGGGCGCGGCTACGCCAATTTCCTCCACGCACTAGACGATGGTCGCATTGCCATCGCTGCCCTTGCCGTGGGAGCCGCACAAGGTTGCATCGATGAATCAGTGCGTTACGCCAAAGAACGCAAGGCATTTGGAAAAACGATCGGTGCGCACCAGTCAATTGCATTCATGATTGCGGAGATGCAAGCGCGTACACACGTTGCGCGCTTGGCCTACTACCATGCAGCGGCATTGAAAGCCGATGGCAAGGATTTCAAAACTGAGGCATCCATAGCCAAACTCGTGGCAAGCGATGCAGCGATGGACAACGCACGCGCTGCCACGCAGATATTCGGTGGTTACGGCTTCATGGACGAATATTCTGTCGCAAGACATTACCGCGATTCCAAGATCCTAGAGATCGGAGAAGGGACCAGTGAAGTGCAGAAGATGCTGATCGCCCGCAGCCTCGGGTTGAACGCAGAATGACAACCAACGATGAATTGCTGTACGAAGTCGCTGATGGCATCGCCACCATCACCATCAACAGACCGGATTCGCGCAATGCCTTGAACTCTAATGTCCGCGAAGGAATTCGCGAATCAGTTCGCTCCTTCACCAGCAATGACAAAGCAAGGGTCCTGATTATTACTGCGACGGGCAAAACTGCCTTCAGCGCAGGTGCTGATCTTAAAGAAATGTCTGAGCAGCACCTCACGATTCCACCCGATGATTTCATTCCTGATTTGGCCACTCACAAACCAGTCATTGCTGCTGTAAATGGAGTTGCTCTTGGGGGCGGATTCTTCCTCGCTCAGCAAGCCGATCTTGTCATCGCTGCCAGCCATGCAACTTTCGGCATCACAGAGGCGCGGCACGGTCGAGGTGCACCATGGGCTGCCCCGCTTCCGCTGATGATCCCACCACGGGTCGCAATGGAGCTTCTGCTTACCGCACAGCCCATCACGGCATTTCGAGCCCAGAATGTAGGTCTGGTCAATTACGTCGTTCCATCGGGAGAACTTAGTACGGCGAGTCGATCTCTTGCCCAACAGATCGCCGCAAATGCTCCCCTGTCAGTTGCAGCAGGAAAGGCGATGGTGCGTGACATCCTTAATGACGTTCTTGGAGATGCACGTCAAAGAGCAAACAAGATTTGGGCTCCGGTTTATCTCAGTGAGGATGCGCAAGAAGGGCCGCGCGCTTTCAAAGAGAAGCGTTCACCTCGATGGCAAGGCCGTTAACAAGAACCATCTTTGGATGGTTCGAATCCCTTCTGGCGCGCAACGAGCCGCAAAACTGACCCTATTTCATTTGTCTAAATCTTGCCTTAGCGTTGGCCCACCGTTTAACGAGTAGGAAGAGGAAATCGCGTTGAGTGCTTCTTTGGTTCTGCTGACAAAGCGATGGAGGTCAATCACCTTCAGTATTTTCCTTTTTGCGACTCTTGCCTATTTTGTGAATTACCATGCACAACTATTTCTTGCGTATGCCAAGGTTTTCATTTGGCCAACATTTTTTCTTTTATTTCTCTCAATTTTTAAAAGCGAGATACGAAGTTTGTTAAAGAATATTAAGCGACTAGAAATACTTGGAAGCAATATGTCTATCGGAACTGAGGAGTCTCAAAATCTGGCAGTCGAGGGCGCTACTGTGGTTGCTCAAAAGGCGAATGATTCCGTGAATGAGATGTCATCATCACTAGATGTGGTTACGAACCCTATTCAAGATTCTGATGCGACGCTCAAGAGAGATACTGTAGAAAGAATTATTCGGAGTAGTGCGGAATGGGGCCACAATATGGCAGTCCTTGGATTCAAAACTACGCCGATTCCACAAATCACTTGGAACGAGGGTGGGACCCCTCAGATTCAATTCGGAGTTGGTTCGAAACAATCAGTCTTGAGCCCTAATGATCAAGCAGATCGAGATGTTTTGATTAAAGAGATTTTAAAGATTCGAAGAGAAATTGAATCATTGGGCGTTATGGATCGAGTGAGTATGGGCATGGCGCCCACGAAGGAGGCGACGCTCAGCGCGGTCTTGAAAGATTTGGAGACGCGTCTGCGACGTATTGATCCATCCTCTGTTTTCCTGCCCAATCCGGAGGGTACCTAAAACCCACTCCTAAGTTCTCAGGACTCAGAGAATTTACTGCCTGGCGAGCCTGAATCCTTTGGTTAATCCTTTAGTGAGACAACTCTCTCCCGGTGCCCAGTTTCATCCCTTCGGACCCGCATTGGTTGATCCAGATTCGAGACTCTTAACGGATTTGGTAAATCTGCCTTGACGTAGGCATTAAGAAAGACCCCACCCAGTGATGAACTGAGTAGGGTCTTTCTGGTGATGTGCCCCTGACGGGATTCGAACCCGTATCCCCGCCTTCGTTACGGGCGCGCTCTATCCGTTGAGCTACAGAGGCACCTCGCGCAAATTAGAGGATGGGGCCTTGACGATTTGCTGCCTTGCGGGAACATGTGGGGAACTTGTCATGGTTAAAGGAAAAAGTCACAGAGAGTAATCATCTGTATTTCGCAAAGCACAGCGAGTGAATTCGGATTCGTGCTACAGTTTCAGAACTTCGTTGCGGGCGCAACAAACTCTGTTTGTTGAGTTACTAACTAAAACCTCGAGAGAATATCTCGAGGTTTTAGTGTTTTCATATCCATGCTAATAACATCGCTGGTTCGTGCATCATCATGGCGACGTCAGAAAGAAACTTCGAACCTTGCGCGCCATCGACTAGACGATGATCGAATGACAAAGCCAAGGTCGTCACATCACGCACCATGATCTGACCACCAACCACCCAAGGACGCTGCACAACTGCGCCGAGAGCAACAATCGCCGATTCACCCGGCGGCAAGATCGGAGTTCCAGTATCAATGCCGAATACTCCGATATTGGTGATAGACATCGTGCCACCTATCATCTGCGCTGGCTCGGTGCGTCCTTCACGGGCCGCATCTACCACTTCGGAAATTGCAAGGGCTAACTGTTTCAAAGTTAGTTGATCTGCATCTTTAATGTTGGGAACCAAGAGGCCGCGGTCCGTCGCTGCCGCGATACCGAGATTCACGTAGTGTTTTGTAACGATCTCCTGCGCGCGCTCGTCCCAGAAGCTGTTGATCTCTGGTGTCCGGCGGACTGCAAGGCACATAGCGCGCGCAAGCAAGGTCAATGGCGAAAGTCGAATGCCAGCAAACTTCGGCTGAGTGCGAAGTTGGTCGAGCAAACGCATGGAGGCGCTGACATCCACCGTTATGAATTCGGTGACGTGAGGTGCGGTGAATGCGCTGGCCACCATGGCCTCGGCCATCGCCCGACGTACTCCGCGTATCGGAGTTCGACTCTCTCGGGCACTGTCAATCGACCTCTCACTAATAGTTAGCTTGCCGTTGCCTTTTTCGGCAAAAGCCATGACATCCTCACGGGTCACCGAGCCCTGGGGACCGCTGCCGATCAAGCCAGTCAGATCGACTCCGAGATCGCGAGCAAGTTTGCGCACTGGCGGTGATGCCAATCCGGCTGAAGGTTTGCTCACAACCGGGGCTGGCGCTTCAACTGTTTTTGTTGACTCGCTCGTTCCAGCGGTGTTGCCGTAATTGCGCGGTACGCGCCTTTGTCGTCGACTTTCTTCGCCTTTCGATATGGAACCGACGAGAAACTCTGTTCTTCCCGAGTCGGCTTTAGCGCCGCCCTGCTCGGAATCACTCAATTGAATTCGGATGATCACCGTTCCTACCCGAACGACTTCTCCTTCTTTCGCAAGTATCTCGAGTACAGTGCCCGCGAATGGGCTCGGCAACTCAACAAGAGATTTTGCCGACTCGATTTCGACGATTGGTTGATTGACTTCGATCTGTTGGCCGACGGAAACTTTCCATCCAACAATCTCGGCCTCTTCCAAGCCTTCGCCGACATCAGGAAGTAGAAAGTCGAACGCGGAATTTGATGTCATATCAATAACTCATGCTCTTCTCGACCGCGTCAAGAATGCGATCGGCGTCGGGTAGGTATCTATTTTCGGTTCGACTTGGCGGATATGGGGTGTCATACCCGGTCACTCTAAGGACAGGAGCCTTCAAATGATAGAAGCACGATTGCATCAAACACTGACCGACCTCGCCGCCAATTCCGCCGCTGCTAGAGGCTTCGTGCACAACAATCGCCCGACCGGTCTTCATTACCGAGTTGTTCAATGTGGTTAAATCCAATGGACTCAACGATCGCAAGTTGATGACCTCGAGATGGACCCCGTCTTTTGCCGCAACCGCAGCCGCCTCAAGAGCTGTAGCGACTGTTGGGCCATAACAAATGAGCGTGCAATCTGAACCTTCGACCAATATTTTGGCTCCATTCATTGGCACGGCCGAGGAAAGATCTGCGGTCGTATCGACTTCACCCTTCTGCCAATAGCGCCTCTTCGGTTCTAGAAAGATAACGGGGTCATCACTCGCAACGGCTTGTTGGATCATCCAGTAGGCATCCGATGGATCGGCACAGGTGACAACCCGCAAACCGGGGGTCGAGGCGAAGTATGCCTCTGGGGATTCGCCGTGGTGCTCGACGGATCCGATTCCGCCGCCGTATGGCATTCGAATTGTGATGGGGAGATGAAGTACGCCAGCCGTGCGGTATCGCATACGGGCCACTTGGACAACTATTTGATCAAAAGCCGGATACACGAAGCCGTCGAATTGAATTTCGACGACTGGTCGATATCCATAGAGAGCCAGGCCGATGGCCGTACCGACGATACCCGATTCGGCTAGTGGAGTATCGATAACGCGATTTTCGCCAAAGTCTTTTTGCAGGCCCTCGGTCGCACGAAAGACACCGCCAAGTTTGCCAATATCTTCTCCCATCAACAAAACCTTGGGGTCAGAGTCCATTGCGCGCCGAAGTCCTTTATTGATGGCTCCGATAATGGTGAGTTCTTCCATCTCAGTTCGCCCCCTCTTCGGCAAGGATCGCTTTCACTTCTGCCCGCTGTGCCTCGATCCGTGCATCGGGGCCTGCGTAGACGTGATCGAACATTGATAATGGATTTGGGTCGGGGAATTGTCGACAACCTTCGCGCATTCGTTCAGCAAGAGAAGTTGCCTCACGCGCAAGATCAGATGCGATGTCTTCGTTTAGAACGCTTTTGTTCGTCAAATATATTCGGAGACGTTCAATGGGATCGCGAGTGCGCCAGAGTTCATCGTCGGCACCATCGCGGTACTTGGTGGGATCGTCGGAAGTTGTGTGCGCGCCCATCCTGTAAGTGACAGCTTCGATCAAAGTTGGACCCTGACCAGATCGGGCACGATCGAGCGCCTCGACGGTTACCTCGTGACATGCGATGACGTCATTGCCGTCAACGCGTATACCGGGCATGCCAAATCCATCCGCTCGATGTGCAAGCGGAACACGACTCTGACGCTTGGTTGGTTCGGAAATCGCCCATTGATTGTTCTGACAGAAAAAGACCACCGGCGCTTGGTATGCGGTGGCGAATACGAAAGCCTCGTTGATGTCTCCTTCGCTCATTGCGCCATCACCAAAGTAGGCCACGACCGCCTGGTCAGAGTCGCCAGTTCCGACCCGACCGGCGTACTGGGCACCCATCGCATACCCAGTGGCGTGCAATGCATGTGCGCCGATGATGATTTGATATCCGTAAAGACGATGGCGGTTCGCATCCCAGGATTGGTGGACGGTGCCACGCCAGAATCGGAGCATCTGGACCGGATCAACTCCCCGACACCAGGCAATACCGTGCTCCCGGTAGGTGGAGAAGGCGAAATCCTGCGCCTTCAGCGCTCGCCCCGAGCCAATCTGCGCGGCTTCCTGACCAAGGGATGGCGCCCAGAGACTGAGTTCTCCCTGTCTCTGAAGGGCCGTTGCCTGCATGTCGAGTTGTCGAACAAGGACCATATCTCGGTAGAAACCAAGCAACGTGGCGTCATCCAACGTGGAGGTGTATCGCGAGTTTTCGACACTGGTGCCGTTGCAATCAAGAAGTTGAATTAGGTCATCGAACTGGTCCATCAGGCCTCCGAAGTGCACTCAAGGAGAAGTGTCGGAAATAATTGTGACGATTTTAACTGCGGGTAGCCCATAGGTACAAGAGTGTCGGACTATGCTGGACCGTTGGTCTATTTAATGACAGAATTCATAGTCAACGAGAGGTGAAATCATGGCTCTTGACCAAATTGACTGCGCCATCCTTAGCGAGCTGCTTGCCCGACCGCGTGCGGGTGTTCGTGACTATGCCCGAACCCTCGGGCTCGCTCGCGGAACAGTGCAGGCTAGGCTCGATCGACTGACGGCGCAGGGTGTGATTGGTGATTACGCACCTCAACTCAACCATGGCGCCCTCGGGTTCCCCGTCCTTGCCTTCATACATATTCAGTTGCAACAAGGAAGCCTTGAAACCTTCACCCGTGACCTGGCAAGCGTTGCTCAGGTCGTTGAAGCCCACTCGGTGACCGGAGATGCCGATGTTCTCTGCCGGGTGGTGGCGCGCGATAATCGGGATCTCGAGGCGGTCATCCAGGCGATCTTGGATCTTGGGGGCGTTGTTCGAACCCGCACCGAAATTGCCCTGACGGAGAGAGTTCCTCGTCGCGATGGCACGCTGCTAGAGGAATTGGCCGAAAATGCGCCAAGTAGTGGCCGAACTTCCCCACGCGTTGAAGCGTGATATGTGATCAGAATTACGCAACATTAAAGTTGCGTAATTACTTTTCAGGTTCTAGATTGTCCGCATGTTAAGCACATTCATCATTGCCTTACGCGAAGGCTTAGAAGCCGCGCTCATCGTCGGCATCCTTCTGGCCTACCTCACGAAAACCAACCGCACCCACTTGCGCAATCCGCTCTGGATAGGCGTCACTTTGGCGCTCTTGTTGAGTTTGGCTTTAGGCGCCGTATTGAGTTTTACCTCCCGCGAGCTAGGCGAACATGGCGAAGAGATTTTTGCTGGAACTATGGCAGTGGTCGCCGTCGCCCTTGTGACCTGGATGGTTTTCTGGCTTAAGCGGACAGCCCGAAGCATGCGCAGCGATTTGGAGGGCAAGATTGACGACGCCCTTCATGTTGGTTCGGTTGCCATTGCAGTCACCGCCTTCGTGGCCGTAGCACGAGAGGGTTTGGAGACAGCGCTCTTCCTTTATACAAATTTCAAAACTGTGAAGACGTCAGCCGCTCCTTCCATCGGTCTGATTTTGGGTCTTGCTGCAGCAATCGGTCTTGGATTCCTCCTCTATCGACGTGCCATAACTTTCGATTTGGCCAAGTTCTTTCAGATCACCGGAGTTGCCCTGATCATTGTGGCGGCGGGAGTCCTGGCTAATGGGGTGGGCGATCTTCAGAGTGCAGGATGGCTGCCTGGAGGTACGACAAATGCTTGGCAGATTGATTCGTGGATGTCACCCGATTCCTTTATTGCAAGTGTCTTGGGTGGATCGATTGGATTCTCGACAACGATGACATGGGTTCAAGTCGGCGTCTGGGCGGTCTATCTCATGACGGTACTCCCCTCGTATCTTTCCAACTCGCGAAAACCAGTGAACAAACAGGCTTAGGCCGCAGTACCTTTTTCTCCTACTCGCGAGTAACCTTCTACACTCCAGTGCATTCCAGTAGAAGGAATCTCTTATGTCGCGCTCCGTAGTCCTCGTTGATGCAGTTCGATCCCCATTCGGAAAAGCCGGAAGCCTCTACGCGGAAGTTCGCGCAGATGATTTGATGGTCCGGGTCCTTCGCGGACTCATCGAGCGAAATCCCAAACTCAACGTGAGCGAAATCGACGATGTTGCCATTGCCGCTGCCACCCAAACTGGCGACCAGGGCATGAACATCGGGCGCAGTGTGGCTCTGCTTGCGGGACTGCCGAATACGGTGCCGGGATATTCGATCGACCGCTGGTGCGCTGGGGCCATGACTGCGGTAACAACAATTTCAGGGGCAATTGCCATGGGGGCATACGACTTGGCGATTGCCGGCGGCGTCGAACACATGGGCAATCATCCAATCGGACATCTTTTTGATCCAAACCCTCGTTATCTCGCCGAGAAGATCGTCGAAGGCGATGCCCTTGCCATGGGCAACACCGCAGAGCGTCTTCATGATCTCTTTCCCCACCTCACACGCGAGCGCGCCGACAAGTACGCGCTCAACTCACAGTTAAAGACTGCAAAGGCTTACAAGGACGGCGGAATTCAGCGAGATCTCATCCCCGTCGCAACTCGAAGTTCCGCTTTGGGTTGGGGTGTGGCAACAGTGGATGAACCGCCACGACCCACAACAACCCTCGAAGCACTAGCAGCACTGAAAACTCCATTCAGGCCTGCAGGTCGAGTCTCGGCCGGCAACTCAGCCGGGCTCAATGACGGCGCAACAGCGGCACTCCTTGCAAGTGAGGATCGCGCATTAGAACTCGGAATGACTATCAAAGCTCGCCTTGTAACCTTCGCTTTTGCGGGAGTGCAACCCGAGATCATGGGATACGGACCAGTCCCCTCCACAATCAAGGCACTGAAGAAAGCTGGACTAGCCATTTCAGATATTGGTCTCATGGAAATAAACGAAGCCTTTGCCATTCAAGTTCTATCCTTCCTTGATCACTTCGGATTGGCCGACGACGATCCCCGCGTGAATCTTTACGGGGGCGCGATTGCAGTTGGCCATCCTCTTGCATCATCCGGAGTTCGCCTCATGCTCAATCTTGCGCATGGATTTGAAGAACACCCCGAGGTCCGCTTCGGACTAACAACAATGTGCATCGGTCTTGGTATGGGCGGCACTGTCATCTGGGAAAACCCACACTGGAACGGAGAGGAATAAGAATGACCACTCAACTTGAAGCTGCCCCAGAAGAAGTAGTCACCAACGCCTTCGTTCGAGATGTCGATCTCAAACCTTTCGGCTTTGAAGGAAGCCTTGCGCTCATCACCTTGGACAACGGCCTTGATTTCAACCGCCCAAATACATTTGGGTTGAAATCGCTGCAAGCCCTTGATGCGGCGATCACGGAAGCCGTATCCCGCAAGCCTGCTGCCATCGCCGTGACAGGCAAACCATTTATATTCGCGGCAGGTGCTGATCTCACCGGCCTTGCCCACATCTCTTCGCGTCAGCAGGCACTGGCGATTGGAAAGATGGGACACGCAGTCTTTCGCAGACTAGGTGAAATGGAAGTTCCGACTTTCGCGTTTATCAATGGACTGGCGTTGGGTGGTGGCCTCGAGGTCGGACTGCACTGCATGTACCGTACCTTGGCCTCGACGGCGATGACCGGTCTGCCGGAAGTCTTCTTGGGTCTCGTTCCAGGATGGGGCGGTGCGACACTGCTTCCAAAACTCATCGGCCCAGAACGAGCCGTGAAGGTGATCATTCTTAATCCGCTCAACAACAACACGATGATGAAAGCCAAAGATGCTTTAGAACTTGGCGTTGTCGATGCTGTTTACGAGCCAGCAGATTTCCTTGAACATTCCGTCTCCTTCGCAGCCAGCATTCTCAAAGGCACCAAGAAGATCGAACGCGCCGATTATTCAAATGACCCCAACTGGGAGACTGCAATTGCCACAGGAAAGGCCGCTGCTTTAAAGAAGTATGGCGGCGCAGATATCGATGCACCGCGGCGCGCGCTCGAACTCATCTCGGCTGCCCGTACAGCCACTCGCAGCAGCGGTTTTGATGCAGAGGACGAGACTCTTGCTGATCTGACCATGACGGACTCGCTGAGAGCGTCTCTGTATGCATTCAATTTGATACAGAAGAAACGTAAGAAGGTTGAAGGTGCCCCTAAGGCAAACCTTGCCCGCAAAGTGGCAAAAGTCGGCGTAGTGGGTGCAGGGCTCATGGCTTCTCAACTCGCTCTTGTCATGGTGCGAAACCTCAAGTGTCCTGTCGTAATGACAGATCTTGATCAAGAAAGAGTCAATAAAGGCGTTGGTTGGGTCCACGCGGAAATCAACAAACTTGTTGAGAGGAAGCGGATGAAGCCAGAAGAAGCGGGCCGCCTGATTGCCCTTGTTACTGGCTCCACGGATCAGAAGATCTACGCCGATTGCGATTTTGTAGTCGAGGCGATCTTCGAAGAACTATCTCTCAAGCAACAGCTTTTCAAGAATCTCGAAAAAATCGTCTCCTCCGAATGCGTCCTTGCTTCAAACACGTCATCTCTGCACGTGGAATCGATGGCAGAGGGTCTCAAGCACCCCGAACGCGTGATCGGTTTCCACTTCTTTAATCCGGTAGCAGTCATGCCGCTCCTTGAAGTGGCGCGAACCAGCAAGACAGATGATGAAACCACGGCCACGGCGATTGCCGTCGGCAAGGAGCTCAAGAAGACGATGGTCATCACCACAGATACCCCAGGCTTTGCCATGAACAGGCTTCTTACCCGTTTTATGGGAGAGGTGACGGACGCAATCGATGAGGGAACCCCAGTAGAGGTTGCTGACAATTCATTGCGCAGCTTGGGCTTTCCGATGTCGCCCTTCGAACTCTTTGGGCTCGTCGGTCCTGCTGTCATGCTCCATGTCTCTGAGACGTTCAACGCCAACCTTGGACCCCGCTATCGAATTTCGCCGACGATACAGCGAATGGTCAAGGAAGGGGTTCGATACTTCTACATCAAGGGCGAAGACGGCAAATACATTCCTAACCCTGATGCAGTTGCTCTTCTTGAAAAGGGAAATAAGCCTTCGACGGCAGAGCAAGTTCGCGACCGCGCACTTCGAGCGATGGCGGAGGAGGCACGGATGATGTTAGACGAGGGGGTGGTGGCGACACCCGCCGAAATCGATCTCTGCATGCTCCTGGGAGGCGGCTGGCCGTTGGTACTCGGTGGAATTCTGCCGTACCTGGATTCAGCGGGAATCAGTGAAGCGGTCTGCGGAAAACGTTTTCATCCTCGCGGGGTTGCATCTCTTCCTTAGAACTATGCCACTCAACGATTGATCGTGACAGGTCTTGCACGTTGATTCCTAAGTCTTGAAGGATCTCGGCAGGCTTTGAATGCTCGATGAATTCCAGAGGCACGCCAATCGAGTGGATAGGGATCGACAGACCCGCGTCCCGGAATTCTTCCGAGAGAGTGCTGGCAATTCCACCGTGGCGAATTCCATTCTCGATAACAACCACGCTTCGGTATCGAGCTGCCATCTTCAGCAAAGACGCAGGCAGAGGCTTGACCCATCGTGGGTCGATAACCGTTATGCCAATTCCTTCGCGGCCGACCTGAACGGCTACATCAACCGCAAGATTGGCAAGTGCACCGACACTCACGAGCAACACGTCTGCGTTCTTATCCTGATACAGGACATCGACCCCATCAATTCGCTCGAGAGCGTCAATGTCTTTGATCACGGCGCCCTTGGGAAATCGCACGACCGATGGTGCATCGTGAATGTCGATCGCCTCACGGAAAGTCTCGCGAAGTCGCGCGCCATCTCGTGGGGCAGCCACATGAATGCTCGGAATGATGCCGGTAAGGGCAAGATCCCAGATTCCGTGGTGAGAAGGTCCGTCATCGCCCGTGATGCCTGATCGGTCGAGCACAATTGTGACGCCTGCCTTGTGCAGGGCAACATCCAGGAGAAGTTGGTCAAATGCACGATTCAAGAAAGTCGAATACAAGGCGACAACTGGGTGGAGACCCGCGAAAGCCAAGCCAGCAGCGCTCGTGAGCGCATGTTGTTCTGCGATTCCGACATCGATGGTTCGATGCGGAAAGAGATTTTGAAATTCGTCCAGTCCCGTTGGGCCCATCATCGCGGCAGTGATGGCGACAATATCCAAGCGCTCCTTACCGGCAGCAACCAATTCCTCGGAAAACACCTTTGTCCACGATGTACCGCCATTGGTGATCGGAATACCGGTTTCAGGATCGACGATTCCGACCGCGTGGAACTTCTCTGCCTCGTCGGCGATTGCGGGACTGTAACCGCGACCCTTTTCCGTAATCGCATGAACCAACACGGGCCCGCCGAAGTGCTTTGCGATCGAAAGTGCCTTTTCCATTGCTGGGATGTCATGACCGTCGAATGGACCCATGTATTTCAAGCCAAGATCTTCAAACATCCCTTGTGGAGCCACGATGTCTTTGATGCCCTTTTTCATTCCGTGAAGAGTTTCGTAGATTGGCATGCCCACAACCGGTGTGCGGTGAAGGATGTCTTTGCCCCAGTCAAGGAAGCGCTCGTAGCCCTGCGTCACTCGAAGCGTGGAAAGGTGCTCTGCAAGACCACCAATGGTTGGCGAGTACGAGCGGGCATTGTCGTTGACAATGATGATCAAGTTTCGATCTTTTGCGGTTGCAATGTTGTTGAGCGCCTCCCAGGACATTCCACCAGTAAGCGCACCATCCCCCACCACGACGACGACATAGCGATCGTTCTGTCCGGTGAGAGAAAAGCCGCGAGAGATTCCATCGCCCCAGGACAGCGCCGTGGATGCGTGAGAGTTTTCGATGACATCATGCTGGCTCTCTTTGCGACTGGGATATCCCGAAAGTCCCCCTCGTTGACGCAAATTATCAAATCCACCGGCGCGCCCAGTCAAAATCTTGTGAACATACGACTGATGCCCGGTGTCAAAAAGTACGATGTCTTTGGGCGAATCAAAGGTGCGGTGTACCGCGATGGTGAGTTCGACGACTCCCAGGTTGGGACCCAAGTGCCCGCCAGTTTTTGAGACCTTGTCGATCAAGAATCGACGAATCTCGACCGCCAGCTCATCCAATTGAGCGTGGGTCAGCGAGGAAAGATCCTCAGGGCCCTTAATCGATTCGATCACCGACACATTCTAGGTTAGATGAGTGAACGCAGCACATACTGCATGATCCCACCGTGCCTGTAGTAATCAGCCTCACCGGGTGTGTCGATGCGGACCTTGGCGCTGAATGTCTTGCCGTTTGCCGTCACGCTCACCTGCTGTGGAGTCGCTCCTGTGTTCAGCGCCTCAATTCCGGAGATCGAGAAAGTTTCGCTACCGTCGAGCCCCAATGAAGTCGCGGTTTCGCCCTCGTTGAATTGAAGGGGAAGGACTCCCATTCCGATGAGATTGGAGCGGTGAATTCGTTCGAAGGATTCAGCAATTACTGCGCGCACTCCCAGCAGTGCAGTGCCCTTGGCGGCCCAATCTCGCGATGAACCCGAACCGTATTCTTTGCCGGCGAGAATGACGAGTGGAATCCCCGCTTCTTGGTAGGCGATTGAGGCATCGTAGATCGTGGACTGTGCGCCGCCGTCAAGGAAGTTACGAGTGAATCCACCTTCAACTCCATCAAGAAGAAGATTCTTCAAACGAATATTTGCAAAGGTCCCACGGATCATCACTTCGTGATTTCCACGTCGGGAACCGTAGGAGTTGAAGTCTTTCCGATCCACTCCATGATCGGTCAGGTACTTGCCTGCCGGTGAATCAGCACGGATATTTCCTGCTGGCGAAATATGGTCGGTCGTCACTGAGTCTCCAAGGATTGCAAGTACTCGCGCATCCTTGATGTCTTTCACAGGCTGTGGCTTGGCAGGCATTCCTTCAAAGTAGGGAGGTTTCCTGACATAGGTGGACTTTGAATCCCACTCGAAGGTCTTGCCCGTTGGCGTTGCAAGGGACTTCCAGCGATGGTCTCCGTCAAAGACGCTTGAATAGTCTTTGGTGAACATCGATGAAGAAATCGATGACTCAATTACGGACGCGATTTCTTCGGCGGTTGGCCAGATGTCCTTGAGATAGACATCATTGCCGTCCAAATCCTTGCCTAATGAATCTTGCTCAAAGTCGTGATCCATGGTCCCTGCGATTGCGTATGCGACGACCAACGGAGGCGACGCCAGGTAATTCATCTTCACATCGGGGCTGATGCGGCCTTCGAAGTTTCTGTTTCCAGAAAGCACCGCGGTCACAGCCAAGTCGTTTTCGTTGACGGCCTTGCTGACTTCCACTGGGAGTGGTCCGGAGTTGCCGATGCAGGTGACGCATCCGTAGCCAACCAGGTTAAAGCCAAGCTTTTCCATGTAGGGGGTGAGCCCAGCGCGATCGTAATAATCGGTGACCACCTTGGATCCGGGCGCCAACGTCGTCTTGACCCACGGCTTGGATTTCAAGCCCTTTTCAACGGCCTTCTTTGCAAGGAGGGCTGCGCCGATCATCACGGATGGGTTGGAAGTGTTGGTGCATGAAGTGATTGATGCGATGACAACGTCGCCGTTCTTAATCGTCGTCGGCGTTTGATTGACTTTGATATCAATGGCTTCCCTACTGCTCTTGTCCGAGAGATAGCTTGGCAAGATCTTCTCGAGGGCCGCTTTGGAATTGGTAAGTGAAATTCGATCTTGAGGACGCTTTGGACCGGCGATGGACGGCACAACCGTCGACAGGTCCAACTCAATGTGCTCTGAGAAGCGTGGGGATTGCGAAGGGTCATGCCATAGGCCTTGCTTCTTTGAGTAACTCTCAACGAGTGCGATCTGATCTTCCGTGCGACCGGTGAGTCTCAAGTAGCGGAGAGTCTCTTCATCGATTGGGAAGATCGCACATGTAGAACCGTATTCAGGGCTCATGTTTCCGATAGTTGCGCGGTTCGCCATGGGAACCGACACGACACCCGGACCGTAGAACTCAACGAACTTGCCAACAACACCGTGCTTGCGAAGCATCTCCGTAATCGTCAATGCCAAATCCGTCGCGGTGGTTCCGATCGGAAGTTGTCCGTTGAGTTTGAATCCGACGACGCGAGGGATGAGCATCGAAACTGGTTGACCAAGGAGGGCTGCTTCGGCTTCGATGCCGCCAACTCCCCATCCAAGTACACCGAGGCCGTTAACCATTGTTGTGTGCGAATCGGTGCCCACGACCGTGTCTGGATAGGCCTGAAGCACGCCATCTACTTTTCGCGTCATGACAACGCGCGCTAGGAATTCGATATTTACTTGATGAACGATTCCAGTTCCCGGCGGGACAACCTTGAATTCATCAAAGGCCCCCTGCCCCCAACGCAAGAAGCGGTATCGCTCCATATTTCGCTCGTACTCAATGTCGGTGTTCTTCTCAAAAGAATCCTTGGTACCAAAGACATCGGCGATCACAGAGTGATCAATGACGAGTTCTGCAGGAGCAAGAGGATTGACCTTGGCCGGGTCTCCCCCGAGTTCGACAATTGCCTCACGCATGGTGGCGAGATCGACAATGCAGGGAACGCCTGTGAAGTCTTGCATGATGACGCGCGCTGGAGTGAATTGGATTTCAGTGTCGGGCTGCGCATCCGGATTCCAGGCAGCAAGGGCACGAATCTGGGTGGCGGTGATGTTGGCGCCGTCCTCAGTGCGAAGGAGGTTCTCAAGCAAGACCTTCAAACTGAAAGGAAGATCCGCCGCTCCCTCTATCTGCGATATGTCAAAGAACTCAAAACTCTGACCGGCAACGCTTATCTGACTCTTTGAATTGAAGGAATTGATGCTCATGTCCACCTCGCTAAAAGTATCTTGATATCAAGATACCTCATTTCATTGGTTTTGGGAAGGTTCAAAGATTGCGACACACTCAACATGGTGGGTCATGGGAAAAAGATCAAAGGCGCGCAAACTCGACATCGCCCACCCCAATTCCTCAAGGTAGCGGCAATCTCTAGCGAGAGCAGCCGGGTCGCAGGCCACATACACGAGGGTTCGTGGGGCACGTTCCGCGATCTTGGTCAGTACCCCTTTTCCAGCTCCCTCGCGAGGGGGATCAAGGATGACAACATCAGCGCGGGCAATATGATCCAGCATTTTCTCAACGTCGCCTACATGTACGGCCACATTGGGCATCTGCATGAAATTGCGTCGTGCATCTGCAGTGGCCGAAGGACTCGATTCAATGAGATCTACATGGCCGCCTTCACCGATCAAGTCGATGACGGCCGCGGTGAATAGGCCGACTCCCCCATACAGATCCAGAACAAAATCCTCTGCACGAACATGCTCCCTTACAGCAGCCGTGAGAATCTCTGGGGCTAGCTCATGGCTCTGCCAGAAACTTGTGTGACTAACTTGTAATTCGTGGCCCCAGATATGTTCCTTGAGCACTTGCGGACCCTGAGTAAGCCTGGCTCTTGATCCGCGTGTAGCCGGTGCGATTGCTATCGATCTCTCTGCCGTAGAACTCACCGAAATCTCCACTCGGGATTTACTCGGCCATTTCCTATTCGCCAACTCCGGATAATTGACACCCTCTGTTGCGATCAGGCAATCCTTCACCGGGATCACGGTGTGACTTCGCGATGCATAGAACCCTATGCGCCCCTGGTCATCGGTGGCACTGGAGATTCTCGTCCGCCAGTGCAGTGGGTCGCCAACTTCTTCAACAGTGACGCTGACTTCCTTCTTTGCGATTCGTGAGAACTGCTCGACAATCACGTCGGCCTTCAGCGATCGCTGGCGGGCAATATCAACATGTTGGAAATCGCAGCCGCCGCAACCGCCAGCATGCGAATATTGGCAAGATGGAGTCACGCGATCTTGGGAGGGTTGGAGCACTTTTACCACGTCAGCCCGATAAAAACTTGATCCAGTGCTCGTAATTACGACCTCGACGAGTTCACCGGGAATGACATCCCGGACAAAGATGACTTGGCCCTCGTGGCGGGCTATGAAATGACCCCCATGTGCCACCTTTTCGATGGCAACGGAGAGTTGCTGCCCCACTTCAAAGGATTTAGCGCGTTGTCCCTCCATAAGTAGTAAGCCTATGCGCATCGGGGGTGTAGGTTTTCCCCGTGCACGTCGTAATCATGGGATGCGGGCGCGTCGGTTCTTCGCTCGCGAATGAACTTGAGGCGGCCGGCCACTCCGTAGCCATCATTGATCAGTCCCGTGAGGCATTTCGCCGTCTAGGCGCAAACTTCAATGGGCACACGGTCGCGGGTGTGGGGTTTGACCGCGACACCTTGCTCGAGGCAGGAATTGAGCGAGCGGAAGCTTTTGCCGCAGTGAGCAACGGCGATAACTCAAATATCCTGGCCGCCCGAGTCGCTCGCGAAACCTACGGCGTCAAAAACGTAGTCGCTCGTATCTATGATCCAGGACGCGCAGAGATCTATCAGCGCCTAGGAATTCCAACAGTCGCAACAGTGCTCTGGACATCTGACCAGATCATGCGCCGACTGCTCCCAGAGGGATCGCGATCGGAGTGGCGCGACGCGAGCGGTGCCATCCAACTGTGCGAGATGCACATCGACACCACATGGTACGGAAGCCCTGTTAACCGAATCGAGAACGTGACTCCTGCCCGTGTTGCCTTTATTACGCGCCTTGGCGAAGGACTCATCCCCGACGAGCACACAGTGCTGCAAGACGGTGACCTGATACACGTCATGGTTCGCGAACAAGATATTGCAATCGTCGAGAACGCTCTAGCCCACTCACCCGAGGATGCTTCATGAGAGTTGCGATAGCCGGGGCTGGAAATGTTGGACGAGCAATCGCCCGTGAATTGCTGGATAACGGCCACCAAGTACTACTTATCGACCGCGACCCAAAGGCATTGAAGTTAGAGAGCGTGCCCGATGCGGAATGGCTTCTTGCTGACGCATGCGAGGTGACCTCCTTGGACAATGCGAAACTCAACACGTGTCAGGTCCTGATCGCCGCCACAGGCGATGACAAAGTCAATCTCGTCGCCTCTCTACTCGGCAAGACCGAGTACGGAGTACCGAGAGTTGTTGCTCGAGTAAACCATCCAAAGAATGAGTGGCTCTTTGATGCGTCTTGGGGCGTCGACGTTGCAGTATCAACTCCGAGAATCATTTCTGCTCTCGTCGAAGAGGCGGTCAGCGTCGGCGATGTTGTTCGACTTTTCTCCTTCAAGAAAGGAGAGGCAAATTTAGTTGAAATAACGTTGCCGGATGATTCACTCTGTGTTGGTAAGACGGTCGAAGAAGTCCCTCTTCCCGAGAACTCAACCCTCGCCGCAATCGTGCGAGACGGCCGGGTGATCACGGCAAAGCCTCACGATGTCTTCAGCTCCGGGGATGAACTTCTCTTTGTTGCATCAGCGGATGCTGAGACTCAATTGAAGTCGTGCTTTATTCAGACCGCTTAGGTCGGCTCAACGACACGCTGATTGAACTGGCAATACTGAACGATTTTATCGGGACAGATTAGTCTCACCCTTACAGTTGGTTCGACTCCACTTTTGGTGGCGTCGTCGTAAGAGGGAACCTAGTGAGAATCTGGGACTGCCCCGCAGCGGTAATTGGGAGCGACCGCCGTCATAAGCACTGAGTTAATCCTCGGGAAGCGACGGCCAGTAGAAATTTCTTGGCTACATCCAAGAGAGCGCCCATAGTCCGAAGACCTGCCTGCTGACCGAATCACTTATTCGGTGTGTCTGTGGCCTCGAGGGGGCGCGCGCGGACGATGCGCGTCTCGTTCTCTGACCACATCGTTTTCGCATCTTCCTAGAAGTCACTGGCATACCGACCAGGCTCCCGAGGAGAGACCAGTGACAATTACTGAAGCAACGCGCATTTCACCACCCCCCGCCGAGCGGGTGAGCATGAAAGTAACCAAGCGCAACGGCACGACTGAGCCCGTTGACGTCAACAAAATCGTTCGGGCAGTTGAGCGCTGCTCCGCTGAACTACACGATGTCGATCCTTTGCGCATCGCCACGAAAACCATAAGCGGCCTATACAACGGTGCGACCACAGAGGAACTCGACAAACTTTCCATTCGCACCGCTTCTGAGTTGATTGGCGAAGAGCCAAGTTATTCGCTCCTTGCTGCAAGACTTCTTTCGAATCTAATAGGCAAAGAGGTGCGCAACCAAGGGATTCACTCATTTTCTCAATCCGTGACAATGGCCCATCAAGTGGGGCAGATTTCGGATATCACCGCTGAATTCGTACTACAGCACCAACGGAAACTCGATGATTCAATCGCCATCGGCAATGATTTCAAATTTGAGTATTTCGGAATGCGCACCGTCTACGATCGGTATCTACTGCGCCACCCACAAACAAGACGAGTCCTTGAGACTCCGCAATATTTCATGATGCGCGTCGCTTGCGGCCTCTCCACCAATGCCGGCGAGGCGATAGAGTTCTATCGGATGATGAGTGATTTGAAGTATCTCCCTAGCTCACCAACTCTTTTCAACTCGGGCACAAGGCATTCGCAGATGTCCTCGTGCTACTTGATCGACAGTCCCGAAGACACGCTCGAATCGATCTACTCTCGGTACGCCCAGGTGGCTCAACTCTCCAAATTCGCTGGTGGAATTGGAATCTCTTGGTCGCGAGTACGCTCGCGAGGATCCCTTATTCGAGGCACAAACGGACATTCGAATGGAATCGTTCCCTGGCTGAAGACGCTAGATTCTTCCGTTTCAGCGGTGAATCAAGGTGGGCGCCGAAAGGGTGCCGCCTGTATTTACCTGGAGACGTGGCACGCGGACATTGAGGAATTTCTCGAATTACGCGACAACACAGGAGACGAGTCAAGACGCACACACAATCTCAATCTCGCACATTGGATCCCGGACCTTTTCCTAAAGCGCGTTGAAGATGATGCGCAATGGTCGCTCTTCGACCCTTCAGTCGTGCCCACTTTTCCCGACCTGTGGGGTGATGATTTTGAAAAAGCATACTCAGCCGCCGAAAATGCTAGACTTGCCGTCCGGACCATTGGGGCCCGTGATCTGTATGCGCGCATGCTACGAACACTCGCGGAAACTGGCAACGGATGGATGACATTTAAGGATGCGTCCAACCGTCACTGCAATCAGAGTGCTGACCAAGACAATGTCGTTCATCTCTCCAACCTCTGCACCGAGATTATCGAGGTCACCCAGAACAACGAGACGGCCGTTTGCAATCTCGGTTCAGTCAATCTCGCCAAACATATAGTGGGTGACGACATCGACTGGGAAGGTCTGGCCGTCACAGTACGGACGGCGGTGCGCTTCCTCGATCGAGTGATCGACATCAACTTCTATCCGAGCCCAGAGGCCGCAGCCAGCAATCCAAGATGGAGGCCCATTGGCTTAGGCATTATGGGACTGCAAGATGTCTTCTTCGCACTGCGCATGGCCTTCGACTCCCCCGAAGCGCGCGAACTCTCAACCAAGATCTCCGAAGAGATCTACTACCAAGCCCTGTCAGAGTCGTGCGAATTGGCGAAAAGGAACGGCCCTCATCCAGCATTCAACTCCACAAGAATCGCCCAAGGGCACCTGCATTTCGACGGGTGGAATGTCGAGAATCAAAGGCAAGAGCGCTGGCAGGAACTTCGCAAAGAAATCGCCGAGCACGGGGTTCGCAATTCCTTGCTAATCGCAATTGCTCCAACGGCGACAATCGCCTCGATTGCAGGATGCTACGAATGCATCGAGCCACAAGTGTCCAATCTCTTCAAGCGAGAGACACTGAGCGGGGAATTCCTTCAGATAAATGGATACCTCGTGAAGGAATTAAAAGGCCGCGGTCTTTGGACACCCGAAGTCAGGGACGCCATCAAGAGGGCCGAGGGGTCCGTCCAAGGACTCGAACTTCTGCCGACAGATGTCCAAGCAATCTTTCGGACTGCTTGGGAATTGCCCCAGAAGGCATTGATCGACCTCGCCGCATCCCGCGCACCCTACATTGACCAGAGTCAGTCGCTCAATCTCTTCGTCGCCGACCCGAGCATTGGCAAGTTATCTTCGATGTACGTCTATGCATGGAAATCGGGCTTGAAATCAACGTACTACCTCCGCTCGAGACCCGCGACCCGAATACGACAGACGACTGTTACTCAAGTTGTATCTACAACAGATTTAGAAGCCGTAGAGGCTCTTGCTTGTTCCCTTGAAAACCCAGAAAATTGTGAGGCGTGCCAATAATGACTACTGAAAACTTTGTGACAGTTTCATCTACTTCCCGTGGAAATCTCCTCGACCCTGGCTTGGATCTCACCTTGCGTCCGATGCGCTACCCGCATTTCTACGAACGATTCCGCGACGCGATCAAGAACACCTGGACAGTGGAAGAGGTTGACCTCCATTCAGATTTAGGTGACCTTGAAAAACTGACCCCGGCCGAGAGGCACCTAATTGAGCGACTTGTCGCCTTCTTTGCCACGGGGGACACAATTGTCGCCAACAACCTGGTCCTTAACCTCTATGAACACATCAACGCCCCCGAGGCGCGCTTGTACCTCTCTCGCCAACTCTTTGAAGAGGCCGTCCATGTGCAGTTCTACCTGACTCTCCTCGACACGTACCTCCCTGATCCAGACGAACGACACCAGGCTTTTGCCGCGGTTGAGAACATCCCTTCTATCCGCGCCAAGGCAAGGTTCTGCTACAAGTGGATCGGAGCACTAGAGAATATGGGTCCACTCAAGACCCCTTCCGATCGGCGAACTTTCCTCCTCAATCTCATCTGTTTTGCTGCATGTGTGGAAGGACTCTTCTTCTACGGCGCCTTCGCGTACGTCTATTTTCTCCGATCACGAGGTCTCCTCAATGGATTGGCCTCCGGGACAAACTGGGTATTCCGTGATGAATCGATGCACATGGCATTCGCATTCGATGTCATAGATACCGTCCGACATGAGGACCCTACGCTTTTTGATGCCAACCTGACAGAACAGATCAAGGCCATGATGCTCGAAGCTGTTGATGCTGAGTATCACTTCGCGCAAGATCTACTGGGCGGTGGAGTCTCGGGAATGACCACAAGTGAAATGCGCAGTTACCTAGAATTCGTCGCGGATCAGCGAATGACGCAACTCGGGTTGGAACCCATCTTCGGAACAAAGAATCCATTTGCGTTTATGGAACTGCAGGACGTTCAAGAGCTCTCTAATTTCTTCGAACGCCGAGTTTCCGCCTATCAAGTCGGAGTAACGGGCTCGATTTCCTTCGACGAATCATTTTAACTTTCAGTGATCATGGCTCTGGGTTAGCCCTTTACCGCGCCTTCCATAACGCCAGCAACAAATTGCCTAGCGGTGAAAAGGAAGAGGACGATCAATGGAAGTGCAGTGACAAGTGAGCCGCCGAGGATACCCGGGTAATCCTGTATCTGGGATCCGTTGAGTTGTGAAACTGCGACCTGTGCCGTGTATTTGTCAGGACTATTGAGCACTATCAGTGGCCAGGCGAAATCATTCCATGCCGTCAGGAAACCAAAAAGACCAAGTACCAGTGCGCTCGCCTTCACCAGAGGGAAGGCAATGCTGCGATATATTCGAAAATAACTTGCTCCATCAATAGCTCCTGCCTCGATCATTTCTTGAGGAACACTTGATGACATTGCTTGGCGCATCCAATAAACGCCAAAAGCGCTCACCATTGATGGAAGAATGATGGCCTGCAAAGTGTCGATCCATCCAAGTTTGGCCATGAGCAAATACATCGGGATGATGCCAAGTTGGATAGGAATCATCAAAAAAACAAGCACTGTAACAAAGAGAGGATCTCGTCCTCGGAATCGCAACTTTGCAAAGGCAAAACCAGCAAGGGTAGAGGTAAATACTTGCGAAAGAGCAATAACACCCGCAACAAGCAGAGTATTGCGGTATACCGCGACGAGATTAAAAACTTGCGTAATTCGCGAGAAGGTATTTCCAAAGTTGGAACCAGGCAACATGGCCGGTGGAATCTGCGAGACAGCGCTGTTATCGCGTGATGCGACAACGTACATCCAGTAAAAGGGGAAGGTGCACAGTAGTGCTGAAATCCCTAACATGCCGTATAGAGCGGGCTGACGCAGCCACGAATACCTGTTCTTCATGTCAGTCCCCCGCTACCAATCGTCGACTTAGCAGAAAGTTGATACCTACTGCAATCGCGATAATGAAGAAAAGTACGAGAGCAGTGGCTGAGGCGTAACCCAATTTCGATTGAGCGAAGGCTTGGTCGAACATGAAGAGCGTGAGTGTTCGGTACTGGCCATTCGAACCACCGTTGTAAGTCGCTTGTCCGAATTGATAAGGCTCGGCGAAAATTTGAAGACCACCAATTGTGGTGATGATGATGGTGAAAATCAGGGTCGGACGGATTTGTGGGATCGTAATTGAAATGAACTGTCGCCACTTTGAAGCCCCATCCACTTCGGCCGACTCATAGAGATCTTTGGGTATTGATTGCAAAGCCGCAAGATAAATGAGGGCGTTGTATCCAGTCCAACGCCAATTCACCATGGTCGCGATCGCCAAGTGACTCGGCAAAGTATCCGCGTGCCAAGCGATCGGCGAAAATCCAGCAATTTGACCGGCCCAGTTGGCAATTCCACCGTGGTCTGCGAATACGGCGCCAAAAACAAGGGCAACCGCGACAGTCGAAGTGATGAAAGGTAACAACACAATCGCACGCCAAAAAGTTCGGAACTTCAAAGTCTTTCGGTTCAACGCCACGGCCAGGCCAAGAGCCATCGCCAGCTGGGGACCCGAAGAGAGTACCCAAATGCTCACTGTGTTTCTAAGAGCCCCGTAAAAACGATCGTCAGTCAACAGATCAGTAAAGTTCCGCAAGCCAATGAATTCTTTGGTACCCAAGATGTCCCAGTTGAAGAGTGAGACATATGCGGTGAAGAGGATAGGTAAGAGACCGAAGGCTCCAAAGAGAATAAAAAAGGGTGAAATAAAACTGTATCCGGCTTGCGTCTCACGTTTTCCGCCACTTTTTGACGCAAACCTCACGTGAGAATTCCCTTCATCTATTGTTTATTTGGACCAACTCAGATCTCGAAAAAAGAGCCTGGCGGGGTGAGAGTAGTGTTGATCACTTTCACCCCGCCAGAGTTCCTCAGCTTGACTTACCGACGTTCTTTTCGATTTCGGCAATCGCTGAAGACCAAGCGTCTGCAGCAGATTTTTTACCTTGCGCGATAGTCGCGAGTGCATTCGTAAATGAAGCATCAATCGAGGATTGCTTCGGACCTACGATCACTGGCTTGAGCGAGAGCATCGAACTTGCGTAGATCTTGCCTACGGGCGCATCTTGGAAGAAGTGATCCTTGTAACCAGTAACGGCAGGGTCACTCAGTACAACCGGAGTTGACGGGAAGTTACCAAAGTCAAAGAAGATCTTCTTCTGTGAGGCCGGCGATAAGAGGAATTTGACTAAATCAGCAGCCTCTTTGGGGTGCTTGCTCCCCTTTGTCACGGAGAGCCATGAGCCTCCCCAGTTACCACCGCCCCCTGGGACTGTTGCAATATTCCACTTGCCAGTTGTCTCCTTTGCTGCTCCCTTGATCAAGCCCAGCATCCACGCTGGTGCCAAGACTGCCGCATAAGAACCATCACCAAAGCCGGCGTTCCATTCAGTCGAGAAGATGTTCGCACTCCCCGAGTACGGTGCCATCGCCGCAGCTGTCTGCCATGCAAATGCAACATTCTTGTTCGATCCATAGACAAGTTGGCCCGTGGGTGAGTAGAACGACCCTGGGTTCTGCGCCAAGATCCCGTTGAAAATGGACTGCGTAGAGTCAACGAACTTCTTACCAGTCTTATCGGTGTACTGCTTGGCGACCTTGACAAAGTCACTCCAACTTCCCGTTGCCCAGAGGGCACTGACTTCCGCTGGATTAGTCGGTAGCCCCGCCGCACTGAATAGGTCAGTGCGGTAGGCCACCGCCATGCCGCCAGTATCGGTTGGAAGACCGATAATTGCGCCATTCTTTGCAACCGCGGGCGAGAATCGCCAGGAAAGATAATCTTTACGAAGTGCGGCTGCTCCATAGGAGCGCAGATCGACGAACTTATCTGCGTACTGTATGAACATCGGCATAAAACTGCCTTCAATACCCGTAATATCTGGACCCTTGCCTGATGCCAACGCTGTCTTTAGAGCCTGGTGGTGAGCGACATACTCACTGCGCTTCTCCACCACCGTGATATTTGGGTGGGCAGCTTCATACTTTTTGATCTGCTTGGAGAAGCCCATCTCGCCCCAGTCCCAGAAAGTAAGGGTGATTTTCTTCTCCGCAGCCTGTGATGGCGCCACCGAAAAGGCCGAGGCAACGAACGTCAAGATAACCGACGTCGCGACGGCCTTGAATATAATCTTTCGCATGTATTCCCTCCAGAATTCCACAATTGGTTTAAGGTGATATCGGTTACCAACGCGTCAACGTTGCGGAAGGTACGATACCCACCAATACCATTCAAACGACAGGTATTAGAATAACGATTTGATAACGATAGGAAGTGGATGACCAAGAAAGCGACTCGAGGACCCTACGCAAGAGGCACCGCCAAGAGAGCAGAAATTCTGGAAAAGGCAATCGAGGCCTTCGGAAGGTATGGGTATCGGGCAACATCAATGCGTGAAATCGCAAGCGCCGTCGGATTGAGCCAAGCTGGATTACTCCACCACTTCCCCACTAAAGAGGAACTTCTCCTAGCTGCGATTCAAGAGCGGGACCGGATTCAGATGCTTCGGGAAGACTCCTACCCAGACGCATGGCAGGACCGAGTTCTTCAAACACATCGAGAAAACGCTGAAAATAGGGAACTTACTGAACTATTTACTAGTCTTGTTGTTGAAGCCACTGATAACGAGCATCCAGCCCATCAGTATTTCCTCGAACGATATCGCGCAGTTCGGGAGTTTTTTGCCACTGACTTCATGCGCGCCCGTGGAGACGAAACAATCGGTCGAGAGGATATTTTAAAAGCACAAATCCTGACGGCACTGTGGGACGGGTTGCAAATTCAATGGTTGCTTGACCCGGACTTCGACATGTTGCCAGCATTCGAGTACGCGATTGTGATGCTAAGCAGGTACTCCCAATACTCTAATTAAAACCTTGCATATGAATGGTTTTTGAACTAGATTCGCTCGGATGACGACAATCTCCCCGGATCTTGCTCTCCTGATTTCACAACTCACCGTTGAAGAAAAAGTCCTTCTCCTCTCGGGTCAAGATGCATGGAGCACATATGCGCTGGCAAAAATTGGGTTACGGAAGATGGTGTTCTCCGACGGTCCAACAGGGGTACGCGGTCCGCTCTGGGATGAGCGCGACCCGTCACTGAGTCTTCCCTCGGCAACCTGTGTCGCCGCCACGTGGGACAGAACGGCTTTGCACTCAATCGGTGCGATCTCAGCCTCCGAAGCCCGACGCAAAGGTGTTGACGTAGTACTGGGACCAACCATCAACTTGCACCGCTCTCCGCGCGGTGGACGCCACTTTGAATGTTACAGCGAAGATCCTTTCCTGACGGGCGAACTCGCTGTGGCCTACATCCGAGGAGTTCAAGAGCAGGGAGTTGCTGCCACACCGAAACATTATGTGGGCAATGACAGTGAAAATGAACGCTTCACTTATGAGGCAATCATTGATGAACAGACGATGCATGAACTCTACCTCGCCCCATTTGAGGCAGCCGTACGGGAAGCAAACGCATGGGTGATCATGGCCGCGTATAACGGTGTCAATGGGCCGACTCTCACCGAGAATGAGTTGTTACGTGAGCCATTGAAGAATTCTTGGGGTTTTGATGGTGTTGTCGTTTCAGATTGGACCGCGGTGCGGACTTTAGAGACATCTGCAAACGCCGGAACTGATTTGGCGATGCCTGGACCCATGACACCGTGGAGTAAGGGACTGGTCGACGCTGTTTATGCTGGCAGAGTTGCCGAGTCGGTCATTGATGACAAAGTCGAGCGATTACTTCGACTGGCGCAACGCGTAGGTGCTCTTGATTCACACACGCAACGCACTGAACCATTTACCGATGCACGTGTAGAAATACGTCGCATTGCTTCCCAAGGAATGGTGCTGGTCGAAAACAATGGCGTGCTGCCGCTGAATCCAGAAACGCAAAAGATTGCCGTAATCGGTGCCCACGCACTTGAAGGACGGATCATGGGCGGCGGAAGCGCAACCGTTATCCCATTTATGACAGTTTCACCGATTGATGGTCTTCAAAATTCGGCATCAGGGGGTATCGTCGTTACACATGCCATAGGAACGCATGTTGTCGAAGATCTCGAACAATTGCCAATCAGCCAATGCCATGTGCAGGACGTTCAAGGAATCGAATTATCTTTACTTGCCAAAGATGGGAGCGAACTACGCAAGGAGATGAGGCAAGGAAGTTTCTTTGTTTACCTATCTGATCCGGTAGCACAAAGTGCGGCTCGCCTCATCGCCCGAACCACGTTCACTGCGAAAATTGATGGTCTCCATCGCTTCGGAGGTGCCGGAATTGGCGAATTTGCTTTACGTATTAATAATTTGATCATATTAGAGACGGTCATCGATCTTACAAATAATGACCTGGCCGTGGCATTACTTGCCCCTCCCCAACGTTACGTCGAAGTTGAACTTAAGGCCCAGGAGCAGATCGATATCGAATTGGAGTTTACTCCTGGATTTGATGACTTCTTCGCCTATACATGTCTCTTTGGGTTTCGTGCACCACGCTTACCTGAGGAAGTGGAGTGGCAGCATGCAATTGACGTGGCAAGCGTCGCTGACACCGCAATCGTTGTCGTCGGTACGACCGCACTTGTAGAAAGCGAAGGTTTCGACCGTGAGTCGATTGCACTGCCAGGGCGGCAGAACGAACTGGTTCGCGCAATTGCTGCCGTAAATAGAAACACGATCGTCATAGTTAATGCTGGCGGTCCTGTTGAACTGCCGTGGCGTGATGAAGTCGCGGCTGTATTGTTGACGTGGTTTCCAGGTGAAGAATTTGGAAATGCTCTCGCAGATGTGCTCTTCGGCCACGTCGAACCAGGAGGAAGAATGCCGACCACATGGGCGGCCACTCTCGCTGATGCACCCGTAACAGACACCGACCCAGTCGACTCAAAGTTGGTTTATCGCGAAGGGGTCAACATTGGCTATCGCGCATGGGCTACGTGCGAAAATGGACCAGCATATTATTTTGGCTACGGACTCGGTTACACGACTTGGGAAATCATTGATCTCACTACAGCACAAGAACTTTCGATCGGCCAGTCCACTCGAGTCCGCGTAAGCATGAAAAACACGGGAACTCGTGCGGGCAGCGAGATCGTTCAGGTTTACCTAAGCCGGCACGATACGGCGGTAACGCGACCACCGCTTTGGTTGGCGGGGTTTGAACGCATTACCGCCGAGCCAGGTGAAACAGTGAATGTGGACATCACAATTTCTGCGCGTCGATTCCAACATTGGAACGAAGGATGGCAAACCGAACCAGGTGCATTCACCCTATTTGCTGCAAAAGATGCAAGCCTCAAAAAGGCAATAAGTACCTCAATTTTCCTAATTTAGTGGTGAGATTCCGCCACTAATATTCACTACTGCAGTTCGGAAGTTCCTAGTACAGGGCTTATCGTCGGGCGCGGTTGAGGGGTGACAATGATCGCAGTAGATCTCGGGCAATCCGGGGCGCGTCTGCGGTGCGATGGTCAAGAATTTAGATTTGACCGGGCTAAACTCGCGGGAGAAAATGTTATTGATTCTTTACGAGCGATCTTCTCAACTCTGGAGACTCTGACAACTGACGTTACTTCGCTCAGTTTAACGGGCCTCAATGGGCGAATTCACGACCCGTCTCCATTTGGAAAATTGTGCAAGGAATTCTTTGGCGCAACCAAGACTGCAGTAATCGACGATGGCCTCGCGGGCTTCATTGGAGCTTTGCAGGGCTTAGACGGAGTAACGCTTTCTATAGGCGGTGGAGTTGTAGCCGTCGGAGGCAAGGGAAATGATTTCTCCCATATTGATGGCCTAGGCAGCACCTTTGGTGATGAAGGAGGGGGTTTCTGGTTAGGCAAGAATGGAATAACTCGCGCACTGGCAACTCGCGAAGGACGAGACGTTCAATATGATCTATTAGAACGATTCACGAATGAGGTCGAAGAATTTGAAATACTGAAGATTAAGGACAGCTCGGATGCGGCCTCTCTTGCAATACGCTCAGCAAAAACTCTCCTAAACGCCGCGGATGAGGGCATTCCTGCCGCAGTGGCTATACGCAATGAAGGTGCGCGACTACTGGCAAAAACAATTACAGCAGCATGGATCGGAGCAAAAGGATCGCAAGATGAAAGCCCAAATGTAGTTATAACAGGCGGATTAGCAAGAAATATTGGATACTCCGGGAAAATACTCCAGCTCCTGCTTTCTGATATTCCCCAGGCCACGATTGCCTCTCCTAAAGGCGATCACCTAGATGGAGCTGAGTGGATCGCCTCCAATATGAAAAGAGATGCCCCGCCATTGCTTGTGTGGGCGTGATGGAGAAGGGTTCACGTATCCATTGTGTTTGACCCCACGAGAGATCAAGGTGGTGCAACGACCGGTTGAACCAAACTTTCAAAAGTTGCCAACCTGAGGTTCGAGTCGAAGTGCGATCTCGAAACTACGCGACCATGGAAGTGCCACTTCTTTGACAGACCAAGATTGCCAATCTCGAGTGATCCAATCAAGGTATTCCTGCAGGCTGGTAGCGATGCGCTCACACGCTACTCGTTGGATCTCTTCAGATACAGGTCCAATCTCACCCTGGAAAACCTCGAAATGGAGGTCTCGCCGAACACCGCTCTGATATGCCCTATCCTCCAAAATTCGCATTAACAGCGCTCGATCCGCCTCGGTACGATCAAGAGTGCCGAGCCTTTCCCCAACCCAGCGGGCAATACTGTGAGCCACAGCGCTGCCAACGGAGTTTCCAGCTGTGTTCCAACCTCCATAGGCAGAAAGTTGCAGAAGTAAGCCTTCCTCTGCCAGGTGGTCCACGAGTTGTGGATCGGCACCATTGCTGAATCGAACATCCGCCAGCGCTACTGCATATCCGGCAGCAAGTGCTTTCTTAATCTCGGAAATAGTCCGGTTAGTTGCCCCGTTATCACTAGATGGCAGGTCTCCTCCAAAATCACCCTTGTCGGGATCTGGTGCATGCGCAACAAGGACAATATCTGGTTGCTGGATCGGGGTAGCCACCCGCCCACCGGCAGCACTAACTTGCCGGATAAGACTGTGACGCACCGGAGCATTTTCGAAATTTGGGATCCGGTCAAGTCCATCGGATTCTCCACAAGCAATTGAAAACAACGGTGAACCAGCAACCGATGTAAGAGCTCGGGCCACAAGCACGGCGCCAACTTCATCAGCTCCCGGATACATCAGCACTGACTTTCCACCAGGTAACGCTCGACACCAATGTCGCAACCACAATTGCTCCGCTGAGCCCGCTGAGTGAGGTGCCGTGTCATCTGCAGTCAATGCGAGAGTGTCGATGACACCTTCTTCGTGGAGAGCAATTGACGAGAGATTTACTAAATGATTTCGGAGACGCCGAAGTTCGAACTCCCGAACGATTGGTTCTGGAATCTTGGTCTCATGTATTTGCTGTGGCGAGGACCCTTCAATTTCGCCTTCAATCGCATAGTGCAAATCTGCACCTAAATGATGTAGTTCTCTCCCGTAACTCGACCAGTATTCGGGCTCTTCAACAGCTGAGTATGAATCGCTGGCTCGCATGATCAGCGAAACCGCAGAAACTGAAAGTTTGGGATTGATTGCCTTGATAGCACGAAATACTTCCAAGCGTTCCATGGTGGCCGCTATCGAGTCTTGCGATGTTCGCGCTGAAATGAGACCACCGTGCACCACTGTATCTACGCATGCTACGAAATGGCTTGTGCGCTGATCACTGACCTGTCTTAGAATCCATTCGTGTAACTTATCCAAATTTGCTGATGACCGCATCGACGGAAGAATTGATTCTTCTGGAATCTCAATGGTGACGCCAGCGATCGCTGCCACTTGCCTGGGGATATCGACGTTGACTGGACGCTCATCTAGCGGGACGAGAACTATTCGCATCGTTTAGCAATTTCGCACGAAGTGGATTTCTGACTCATCATCGATGTATCTCAAGCTCGTACTGATAACGATCACCCCTGTATATGGATTCTGCGTACTCGATTGCTTGATCCTTCGCGTCATAACTAGTTCTCATGACAAGAAATGCCGGTGAGAACGTAGGGGCGTTGAGAAGAAATGCCGAGTCAGGCTCAAGAACCGTGGCGCGGATTGTCTGCTCCGCCCGTTCCATCCGCAGGCCGTAGTTCTTTTCCAACACGCTATAAAGTGATTCATTGCCGACGCTGTCTATTAAGCCGGGAACGAATTGTGGATTGAAGAACGTGTCTTCAAGGGCCATTGGTTTACCGTCTGCGGTTCGCACGCGGCGAATGTGGTACACATCAAGGGCAGGACTAATGCCCAACTTGGCGCCAAGGCGGGGACCGGCTTGAATCGTCTCGGTAACAATTTTTGATGAACCAGGGACTAACCCCCGCGCCCGCATATCTTCGCTAAAAGAAGTGAGTTCAATCGACTTTTTAATGTGCTGCGGAGCGACGAAAGTGCCCGCACCCTGCACGCGGTAGACGTGGCCATCCTTTTCGAGGCGGTCAATCGAGCGCCGGACCGTCAGCCGACTCACGTCAAACTCAAGGGCTAGTTCCCGTTCAGCTGGAAGTTTAGAATGCGGTTCTAGGCCCTCATCAATGATGCTTGCAAGATACTGGCGGAGGCGTTCTGCATTTGCCTGATGTTCTTCAATCACCCGGGATGCTCCTAACGAACCGTATTGGGGAATACCATTCTAAAGTCATATGGAAACTTACGCGCAATACTAAACCAAAATCCTAAAAATGGTTGACATCACGTCAAAAGTGGAGTACACCAATCCATGAGTAATCCCACTCCAACGATGAAAAGGACTCCTATGAAACTTAGCATGACGAAACGGCCCTACCGTTTCGGCGCTGTGGCTATTTCAAGCATCATGGTGGCCACCGTGACCCTAGTCGGGGGCGGTGCAGCTCGCGGTGCAGACGTTACCGACATAACTTTCTCCTACCTTTGGGGCGGCAATGGCCCCGAGGCCAACGCGGTAGAAGCGGCGATAGCCGACTTCAATAAAAGCCAATCGGCAATCCATGTCACCGGAATTTCTAGCCCAGATTTCCAGAAGCAACTTACCTCTCTGTCGTCAGCCAACGGGAGTTTCGACATTTCAGACTACTTTGGAAGCGGAGTCGGTTCCTGGGCATCAAAGGGAATTCTGGCTCCTCTTGACGACTATATGAGTGCAGAGGGCGTCAATCTCAAGGACTTTGCGCCATCGGCCCTTTCCCAAATGCGCTACCAGGGCAAACTCTACTCAATGCCTATCGCAGTACACACCGTAGAGTTGCTTTACAACAAAGATCTGCTTGCAAAAGCAGGCATTGAACCTCCAAAGACGATGATGCAGTTAGCCTCGGCCATTGCAAAACTCACCAAAAAAGACAAGAAAGGTAACATCACCCAACTTGGACTTGGACTAACGGATCCACTATTGATAGAACTCGGACAAGCCTTTGGCGGATCATGGGACGGTAAAGACAACAAGGCTCCAACCCCAACGGACCCAAATATCATCAAGGGATTAAATTGGTACACAAAATACGTCACCAATAAATTCGGTGCAAGCAAACTCAGCGCGTTCAAGAGCGGACTCGGCCAATATATGTCGGCGCAAGATCCTTTCTACACCGGCAAGGTTGCTATGACCGTTGATGGAGAATGGCAAGCTGTAAATATTCCAAAGGTCGCTCCCAAGCTCAACTGGGGAGTCGTGAGCATCCCTGCTGCAAGCCCAGCCCTCGCAGGCAGTACCCTTGTGTCAACGAGTACCCTCTTCATCCCGAGCAACTCCAAACACAAGAAAGAAGCGGCAACATTTCTCGCTTACATGATGTCAGATAAGGCGATGGCCAGTTTCACGCTCGCATTGGGCAACCTGCCTTCGAAAATCTCGCTGCTAGCAAATCCGGTCTACAAAGCCATCCCGAACTTCAGTATTTGGCTTAATGCGCTAAAAAGCCCCAATGCCAAATCACAGTCCAGCAATACCTATGGCGCCCAATACTCGGCCGACCTCAATACCGCCTTCGACTCCATTCTTCGCGGAGTCGCGAGCCCAACCGAGGCAATGAAGTTGGTTGCGCAAAAGGCAACATCGTACAGTGCAGGCTAAGTTCCGCCTCAATGTAAGACGCGATGCGCGACGCCAGACCCGCATGGGTCTGGCGTTTGCATCGCCCTTCATCGTCGGTGCTCTCATTTTCATTCTTTACCCAGTGCTTGCATCGGCTCGGTACAGTTTTACCGACTTCAATCTCTTTCAAGCTCCGAAATTTGTCGGGCTTGGCAACTATCGCCATATGCTTTCAGATACCACTTTTTGGAAGGCACTTTCGAACACGCTCTTCCTCACCGTATTCGGCGTCCCCTTAACTATCGCTATCTCTCTAGCCGGCGCCCATGTGATGAATCTTCCCGTTAGAGGCCAACCGCTGTATCGAGCCCTCATTTATTTGCCAACCGTGGTTCCAGTAGTCGTGGGTGGCTACCTGTGGCGGTGGCTGCTCAATACTCAATACGGATTCATTAACTACTTCCTCGGACTCCTCCATCTACCTCAGCCAGAGTGGCTCGAACAACCCAATTGGGGCAAGCCCGCGATCATCATGATGTCTCTTTGGATAATCGGCGGAACAATGATTATCTACCTCGCTGCGCTCAAAGATGTTCCGATAGATCTGTATGAAGCCGCCGAACTAGATGGCGCTGGGTGGCTATCTCGTTTTCGATATGTAACGTGGCCGACCCTTTCTCCTGTAACGCTCTTTCAAGTCATCGTCATGATGATTGCGTATTTGCAGATATTTACCCAACCTTACTTGCTGACGCAAACTCGCATGAATGGAGTTTACGCCGGCCCTGGTGAATCGATGATCAGTTATTCAATGTACCTTTACCAAAACGCGTTCGTCTTTCTCAAGATGGGTTATGCCTCTGCTATGGCATGGGTGTTGTTCTTGTTAACGTTGCTGATAACGCTTGTATTGCTGAAGTCATCAAGGAAATGGGTGCACTATGGCTCCGAATAGCGTTAATAGTAAAGAACCATCAATAGCTCGAAACAGAAACGCGTGGAAACGCCGCGGCCGTCCCCACAAACGGATCTTGGTATCAACCCTGCAATACGTACTGGTTTTCGCGCTTGTGTTGCTATTCCTCTTTCCTTTTCTTGTAATGCTCAGCACTTCATTTAAACTTCCCTCGGAAATATTTAGTTCGCCACCAAGTTTATGGCCCAAGGAATGGACGATCCGAAATTTTGGTACTGTTCTTAAATTGCTTCCCTTCTGGCGCTACTTGGCCAACACACTCTTGATTGCGGGCCTCTCCGTTTTTGGGATGCTTCTGGCCTCTCCGCTAGTCGCATACTCACTCTCCAAAATCAAGTGGCGCGGCCAACGTCCATTACTTGTCATCGTGATGTCCGTCATGATGTTGCCACCGCAAGTAACCATGATTCCCCTTTTTTTGATGTGGAATAAACTAGGGGCAACGAATTCCATCCTTCCCTTGGTCTTACCCATGTTCTTTGGTACTCCGTTTCTCATCTTCATGATCCGCCAGTTTTTCATGTCAGTACCAAACGAGTTGCTTTACGCCGCCCGCGTTGATGGTGCATCAGAACTTCGTGTCTACTGGTCGATTGTCTTACCGATTGCAAAACCAGCGCTCATCACTGCAGCCGTTTTCCAATTTGTGTGGCAGTGGACCGATTTCCTTAATCCTCTGATCTATCTGAACGATCCATCGAAATACACTTTGTCGATCGGTCTCTATGCGTTCTTCGGGCAGCACACTGTTGATTGGGGACCCCTTATGGCTGCTTCAGTGTTGTTCACTATTCCGGCGATCACTCTCTTTGTCCTGTTTCAACGATACTTTGTGGGTGGAATCAGTGTCGGCGCCATCAAATAACAACCCCCGAACATACCGCGACGACATAATGAAATCACCAGTGATGACTTCGGCCTCATTAGAGTTGATTCGCTCCCTTGAAGGCAAGCTGATCGTCTCCTGCCAGGCATCGGATAACCACCCGATGCGAAATACAGAAACTATTGCCAGGGTGGCAAAAAGTGCACTTTTGGGGGGCGCAGGTGGTTTGCGAATCAATGGGCCAGAAGATATCCGGGCGATCCGAACCTTTACCGACCTACCCATTATCGGTCTTTATAAGGAAGTGGGAGCGCGACGCGAGGTTATCACCGTCCACCAAAAGCACGCAGTCGAACTTACTGCCGCGGGCGCCGACATCGTGGCGGTAGACGCCACTGCAGAAGTGTGTGATGACATCCCAGCAACACTTCGCTTGATGGCCATAGCTGGCGGAGTACCCCTGATGGCTGATATCTCAAACCTCGATGAAGGTATTCAGGCATGGGATACCGGAGTTTCCTTTGTTGGCACAACCCTTTCAGGCTATACGCCGTACACAAATCAAAACGATGATCGGCCAGACCTTGAATTGGTGCGTCAATTGGCTAAACGTGAGGTTCGCGTCATCGCTGAGGGAAGATATTCCACCCCAGAGGAGGTGGCGCGCGCATTCGATTTAGGGGCATTCGCCGTAGTCGTCGGCGGAGCCATCACTGATCCAACCGCAATCACCAAACGTTTCGTATCCGCCACCCCAAGACGACGCCGATGACACTCACCCCAAAGTTTACGATTGGACTTGAGCAACGACCGTACAGATAACAATCAAGAGTGCAACGCCTGCCTCCACGATTCCAAGGACGCCGGGACGAAGTCCTGGTTTCACAATTATCGTCCGCACGAGTGCAAGGGCGAAAGGAATCGCCATGTACCAAGGTCTAACCAATACAAGAAGCACGGCCAATGTTACGAGGTGATAGACGAGGCTGCCGATGTGCCAATTCCGGTTCTTCACTTCCCGAATAAGAGACTTCACATGAAGCACTGACCCTGTGAAGAAGAGCATTGACATCATCGCAGCAACCCATATTCCATGCGGAATTCCAACCAGTGAGGAGTGATTCTTGGCAACTTGGTACATCAACACCGGCTCCATTGATGCGAGTCCTACTAGGAGCAAATCGTTGGCGATCCCTCGCTCGCGTCCGGCCCATGACAGATAGATGCTTATCGACCAGAGGCCAAAGACGAAGATGCCGTACATCAACAACCACGGTCTGAGAGCCACCATGTATGAGGCGCCAAAGAAAGTAATGACAATCCAAGGAATGACCGCTTGAAGTTCGGTCTTAGCCTTCGCCGTCCATGAGCCCCGGCGAATTCGCATGATCAAGGCACGGCCAAGGAAATATGAAACCGGATACCCGCTTACCCAAGTAAGAAAGAAAATTAAGCCAATGCCGTTGCCTGCGCCGAGGAACGAAACGATAATTGCGGGCACGATAAGAAATGCCCACGCCCCGTGCTGCGGTGGAAATTTCACGCTTGTTCGGGTTTGACGCTTGGCACTGCACGCAGGACCACCCACGATCCCCAAGCTGCCAAGAGGAAGAGCGGATAACCCATCACCAGACGCGCTGTGCCAAGGGCGTTGATATTTCCAGACCGGTACAACGGATATTGCACAATCAAACGTGAGGCAAAGAGCGCGACCCAAAGCCAGCCCGCACGAGTGTATGCGCGTTTTCGTTCCGGCACTTTCCGCCAAGCCAGATTCTCTCCCAAAATGGGTCCAAGCAGCAGGCCGAGAATGGGCAGACCGATAATGTTGAAGATCGCGTAGGCCGCGCCGTACACGACGTTGATGATGAGTCCTGGAAGATAGAAATCGACCGCGTGCCCCGTCTTTCGGGCAAGCAACGCACAGAAGGCGACACCCACAAAACCTGAAAGCACATGCTGCAATGTGTCACGCCGTATCAATCGGATAAGTGTCAGGAATGCAGAAGTGATCATCGCCGCAACGATGGCGTCCTTCAACCCATGGCCGATGTTGTAGGCAATCAGAAAAACTAAAGACGGCAGGCCCGAATCAAGCAGACCCCTTTTGCCACCCAACGCGTTGATAATCTTGCTCTTGTCGCTCTCCATCATGATCTCCCCGTCGATCCAAAACCATCGGTGCCTCGACCAGAGCCTGGCAAGTCTGATACTTCAATAAATTCCGCACGTTCTACTTTCTGAATAACCAATTGAGCGATTCGATCGCCACGAGTAAACGTCGCCGTCGTATGCGGATCGTGGTTGATTAAAATCACTTGGAGTTCGCCGCGATAGCCCGCATCAACTGTTCCTGGTGCATTAACCATGGATACGCCGTGCTTGATTGCCAAGCCCGACCTCGGGTGAACAAAGGCGGCGTAGCCATCGGGCAGTGCAATGGCGATACCAGTCGGGATCAATGCTCGTTCCCCTGGTGCAAGGCTCACGTCGATACGCGTTACAAGATCGGCTCCCGCATCTCCGCCTTTCGCATACGTAGGAAGCGGTACTCCATCGTCCAAACGCTTAATGAGCACTGCGACCATCAAGGATTTATCTCACCATCTCTTTGCTCGATCATGGGTTGATCTCGAAATCGGGATCAACAAAGGCCAGCAGTTCTGGATGCTCGGATACATACGCCAAATATTCCTTGGGTGCGTTCGTCATGAAATGGTTCATGGAAACAATCACATAGAGCGCAGAGGCTTTCACGGCCAAAGGCCCATCAATGGAATTCAGGCGGCCCTCAGCCCTGCAATAAACTTTTCGATTCACCTGACCAGTAATTTCCGCAGTGATGTGAAGCTTCGAGCCGATAGGAACGGGTAAGAGGAAATCCGTCTCAAGCCTGGCCGTAACTGCTGGTGAGCGGATGAGCCACATCAATTTTCCAAGAGCTTCATCAAAGGCCAAAGAGAGGAGACCGCCATGGGCGAGCCCAGGTGCCCCCTGATGATTCTCTGTGACGGTGAATTCGGCGGTGAGGTTTGCCGCCTCTCCCGCGTGAGCGACGAGATGCAGACCCGTTGGGTGGAGATCACCGCAACCGAAGCAATGACCGAAATGCGATGGGATCTTGGATCCGATATCGGGTGCCTGTGGGTGTCGCGGTGGAATTTGCGCGCCTTCTGGCGGGATGGTGCTGGGAACCCTGCTCATACGCTCAAGGTTACTTGAAAATCCGATACCGTCAGTCCTGTGCCACCTGTTAAAGAGAAGAGAATCCTCTTCAAAGAAACCCTGCGCCCTCCCCTTTGGCTCCTTGCCTTCCTCTTGTTTCTACTGGCATCAGTTGCCCTTTCCATCTGGGCCGCCTTTGACGATAGATCCGGCTTAATCGCCCTGATCCTTGCAATCGTTGCGTTGCCAGTGATCAACAATGCGATGCTTCTTCGCATCACGGTGACTGCAACCGAACTTCGCGTTGGGCGAGCGCACGTCGAGCGGAGATATCTCGACCACGCAGTTGTCCTAACGATCGATCAGATGCGCCTGACTAGGGGCCGCGATGCAGATCCTGCCGCCTATCTGGCGCTGCGGTTCTGGCAGCCACGGGGAGTGAAAATCGGCGTACGCGATCCTCGAGATTCAACACCGTATTGGTTGATCAGTTCGAAGAATGCGAAAGGCCTAGGAGAGGCCTTGAACAGCAAGGCGTAAGGCTAGAAGCATTCCTTGCAGACGGCGGTTGAGCCCTCGCCCTTGGCCAACTGAGTGATGTGGTGGACCAAGAAGCAGCGTGAGCATGTGAACTCATCCACCTGCTTGGGAACGACACGGACTGAGAGCTCTTCACCCGATAGGTCAGCGCCGGGTAACTCCAGAGTTTCGGCAGCTTCGGCCTCGTCGACATCAACCTGTCCAGACTGGGCGTCAACGCGCCGTGCTTTCAATTCTTCTAGAGACTCCTCATGGAGTTCTTCGTCGGTTTTTCTGGGGGTGTCGTAGTCAGTAGCCACTACTTCCCTCGCCTTCTTAAGTTTGTAGAACCTCGCCAGGGCGAATTACCGCAGCGCGCGCATATTCGCGCATTTAACACCAATCGGCTGGTATAACCTTCGGCGTGTCGCGAATATTCCCCTAAAACGAGTAGGAGATTGGTCTCAACGGAGGTAAAGATAGGGTGCAGAAGCCGAAAAGACCAATTTTCAATGGTTTTTAGTAATTCGACCTTCCGTAGACGGAGGCCTTGGTGGGCTGTGGGGCGGATTTCGTAGCCAATTTGAGGACTTTTATCTCCTTGCCTGTTGGCAAGATCACGTACCAGACACCCTGCGCTCCTTGTCCCTTGGGATCCCCTGGAGCTGTGTCAAAGGCGAAGGTGTAGATGGGTCGGCCGTTGATGGTGACCTGATGTCCGCCACCCTTGATCGCGATCTTTCCGAGAGGAGACGACCCGATCTTCACCACCGCGCTTGTCGCTTCAGCCCTTGATGCGCCGGCGAATAGAGCCAATGTCAGAAGCGGTAGAAACACCTTGCCCATCAATTTTCTTTCCATACCCCTAAAACGAGACTAGGCGGCTAGAAGTTCAATTCAAGATTCTATGTCGCATCGTTTACTTGCTGAGCAAGGGCTGCATCCACCCTCGCATGAATCGCTGTTCCCTCGGGTACGTATTCCTCGCTGATGATCTCGCCGCGCTGATGGATCGCGCTGATGAGGTCTCCCCGTCCATACGGGATCGTCACATCAATCTCGACGAGCAAGATCGGCAATGACTTCTCAATGGCAAGGAGTAAGCCTTCAATTCCAAAACCCGTGCGCGCCGAGAAAGCGTAGCTGTTCTTTTCAGTTCGGAGTATTTGCATGATGATTGCAGGATCGGCAACGTCGACTTTATTGATGGCGATGATCTCCGGAATATCGGCGCCGCCAATTTCAGCAATGACCTCACGAACGGCTCTGATCTGCTCGAAGGGATCTGGGTGCGAACCATCCACCACGTGCACAATTAAATCTGCATCTTCAACTTCTTCTAGGGTTGATCTGAAAGCGTCGACCAATTGATGAGGTAAGTGCCGAACGAATCCAACGGTGTCGGTGAGCGTGTAGACGCGGCCGTCGCTTGTGCGAGTCTGGCGAACAGTCGGATCCAAGGTCGCGAAGAGTGCGTTTTCAACGAGTACTCCGGCGTTGGTCAATGTGTTGAGAAGTGAGGACTTGCCGGCGTTGGTGTAGCCGGTGATCGCGACGGAGGGAATCCTGTGGCGACGACGCTCTTGGCGCTTGGTGTCACGCGAGACTTTCATCTCTTTGATCTCATTTTTCAATTTCGACATCTTGTCGCGAATGCGACGTCGATCCGTTTCAATCTTCGTCTCTCCTGGTCCACGGCCGCCGATACCGGCACCGCCTGCAGCACGTCCACCAACTTGTCGTGAGAGCGAACCACCCCAACCACGTAGTCGCGGAAGCAAATATGACATCTGGGCCAGTTCTACTTGAGCCTTTCCTTCTTTGCTCTTGGCATGCTGGGCGAAGATATCGAGGATCAAGGCAGTTCGATCGACGACCTTTACCTTTACCTTCTCTTCCAGCGTTCGCAATTGCGATGGAGATAACTCGCCATCGCAGATGACTGTGTCTGCTCCCGTAGCTACGACTACTTTGCGGAGTTCCTCGACTTTGCCCGAGCCGATATACGTCGACGGGTCTGGCTTGTCCCTTCGCTGGATCAACCCCTCGAGAACCTGCGAGCCGGCCGTTTCGGCGAGAGCTTTGAGTTCTGCTAGTGAGTTCTCCGCCATCTGCGCGGTTCCCTCTGTCCACACGCCTACCAGCACCACACGTTCGAGCTGGAGTTGGCGATATTCCGCAGAGGAAATATCTTGGAGCTCAGTCGAGAATCCTTGAACTCGTCGAAGGCCTTGACGTTGTTCTAACTCAGGCTGTGAGCCTTCCTCACCGGCGTCGTATTCTTCTGCAACCCTGGCACTTTCGCGCAGGAGCGCTTCAAATTGATCTTCGGAGTCATCGCGCTTGGTCATGCACTCACCTGCCCTATGAAACTAACGAAGTGATGTCATGGTCGCGTAAGAGCACGGCCGGACCTGTAAGCGTCGCATTCGAGTGTCCATCGATGTCAACTTCCAAGCGACCACCTGGTGGAAAGATCACCCATCGAGCCGGCAATTTCTCTCCGCGAGAAATGGAGGCGGCTAGTGCCACAGCGCACGTTCCGGTGCCACATGATCTCGTCTCTCCAACGCCTCGTTCAAAGACTCGCATCTTCAGTTCTCGGTCTTGGCCAAATTCAACGAACTCAACATTGACGCCCTCTGGGTATGCATCCTTGGGTAAAACGAGAGGGGCCTCTTTTAGGTCACCTGCATCATCTAACGAGTTCACAAACACAACCGCATGGGGATTACCGATATCGATGTTGTAGCCATGCCATTGCTTGTCCTGCACTTTGACGGTGATCTCGTCCTCATCTGCGGAGATCTGCCCCATGTTCACGGTGATATCGCCATCGGCAGGTACTCGCAAATGTTTGAGGCCCGCGCGAGTATCAATGGCGAAGATTCCTTCGACCTGATGACGGCGTTCGACAAGGTAGCGAGCCATGACTCTGATTCCATTGCCGCACATTTCTGCAATCGAACCATCGGCATTGCGGTAGTCCATGAACCAGCGACCATCGTGCTTGGTAATCCGTATCAATCCATCCGAGCCGATCCCTGTTGTTCGGTTGCAGATCGCGGCAACTTGAGATGGCGATATGGAGATTGTGTCGTCAGGGTCAAAAACTATGACGAAGTCATTCTCCGTGCCATGGCCGTACGTGGCCATTACTTTCTGCGAGGTATTCATATCTGCTATGAGTTTAACCGTTTATGCGGGTAGCAGGCTTGGTCAAAAGCTCTTTGATGGTCTCCAAACGGGGCTGTCTCGGGGAAATCCATTGAATTCGACTATCTCGCGAAAACCATGTCTCCTGCCGTCTGGCGTATTGGCGTGTGGCTCGCTTCGTATCCTCCTTTGCCTCATTCTCTGAGATTTCCCCGTCGATGAATTTCAATATTTGTGCATAGCCAAGTGCCAGTTGCGCGGTGCGGCCATTCCGAATTCCGGAATCGATCAGGTCTTGAGTCTCTTTGACGAGCCCCTGCTCCCACATGCGTTCAACACGCTCATCAATCCTTGTTGCCAAGGAATCGCGATCCATCGCCAATCCGAATTGGCGGGCTTGCGGATATCGCGTGCTCTCTTTGCGTGGCAGATTGGCAGTAAATGGCTTGCCTGTAATCTCAATAACTTCAAGGGCTCGAATTACCCTTCGAAGGTTCTTTGCATCAATTGCCAGAGCGGCTCCGGGGTCGAGCTTTGCCAGCCTTTCGTGCATAGCCGGGCCGCCGATTTTTTCAGCCATCTCGTTGAGCCGATCGCGAACTTCAGGGTTAGTGTCAGGAAAATTCAAGTCATCCAGAATTGCCTTTATATACAGACCAGTACCACCGACGATGATTGCGTTCTTTCCGCGCGACTCAATCGAAGAAATTAATTCGCGTGCGCTTTCTTGGTACCAAGCAACGCTAGCATCTTCACTGACACTGAGGACATCCAGAAGGTGGTGAGGGATTCCCTTTCTCTCCTCAATCGACAACTTTGCCGTGCCAATATCCATTCCCCTGTACAACTGCATCGAATCGGCATTGATAATTTCGCCGTTGAGATCTGTTGCTAGAGAAACGGCCAGATCGCTCTTTCCCGTAGCGGTTGCACCGCAGATAACAATGACGCTCATGAACGGGTAGCGGGCATTCCTAGTAGGAGAGGTTCGCTCTTGCGTTCGGCGGTGAGCAGTTCAAATGCGTCACCGCCACGAGTACGACGAACACCGACGCCGACGCCAGAAAGGAAATGTGGCGCAGCCTCGGTGATTTTGACGGTAACAACGTCGCCGGGCCTTGGCATATCGTCGGCATCGAAGGAGAAATGTGCCAGGCGGAAGTCTTCAGTTCGACCGGACATTCTGCCCCGCTCGGCATCACGACGTCCTTCGTGCTCGGTAACTAGTACGTGCATATCGCGACCGATTGCCTCTTTGTTCACCGATAACGAGAGTGCCTCTTGATGGGCATGTAGTCGGGTGTATCTTTCGCCAACTACCTCTGGTGAGACCTGACTGGGCATCGTGGCCGCCGGAGTCCCGGGACGTTTAGAGTATTGATACGTGTAGGCAGCGCTAAAACGTGCCTGCGTACACAGATCCAATGTGGCCTGAAAATCCTCTTCTGTTTCTCCAGGAAAGCCCACAATGATGTCGGTGGTTATCTGGGAATTCGGAATAGCCTTCCGCACTCGTTCGATGATTCCTAAATATCGATCCGTTCGATAGGACCGACGCATCTGCTGTAAAACCTTGTTTGAGCCGGACTGAAGGGGCATATGGAGATGCGGCATCGCGTTAGCGGTCTGCGCCATCGCATCGATGACATCGTCGGTAAAATCACGAGGATGTGGCGACATGAATCGCACACGTTCAAGTCCCTCAACTTCCCCGCACTCTCGAATCAATTTGGCAAAGGCCTCGCGGTCGCCAAAGTCGACACCGTACGCATTGACGTTCTGGCCAAGCAAAGTAATTTCGATGACACCCTGGTCAACTAACGTTCGAACTTCCCTCATGATGTCGGTCGAGGGGCGGTCTTTTTCAATGCCCCGAAGGGTCGGAACAATGCAGAAGGTGCAGGTGTTATTGCATCCAACGGATACTGACACCCATGCAGAGAAAGCCGAGAACCGTCGCGCAGGCAGAGTTGAAGGAAAATGCTCGAGTGATTCGAGAATTTCGATTTGAGATTCTTCTTCAATGCGGGCGCGCTCAAGCAAGACCGGAAGCGAACCGACATTGTGGGTACCAAATACGACATCGACATATGGCGCCTTCTTCAGAATGAGTGCCTGATCCTTTTGTGCAAGGCATCCACCGACCGCAATCTGCATTGCAGGATTAGTCTTCTTGATAGGGGCTAGAAAACTTAGATTTCCGTACAGTTTGTTATCAGCATTCTCGCGAACCGCACAGGTGTTGAAGACAACCACGTCGGCGGTTTCGCCTTTTGCCGCGGGCACGTACCCGGCCTCGTCAAGGAGCCCTGAAATACGCTCAGAATCGTGCACATTCATCTGGCAGCCGTATGTCTCGACTGTGTAGGTGCGCGTCATTGGGCAATTGTAGTGGGGCTTCTAAATCCCCAATTCGCGCATTACTGAGTTGATAAGCCCTGATGAGAAGCCTCTTCGTGCAAGAGCGCCGTGAATTCGCCTTTGAATAAGGTCTCTATCGAGGTGGGCAATGGGACGGTATTTCCTGGTGGCCAAGTCAAGAGCAAGTTCGTGCTCGCGATTCTCATCAATTTCGCAGGCAACGATCTCAATGATGTCGCCATCTATTCCCTTTGCGCGCAATTCATTCATGATCATCCGTTTAGATAACTTCTTGGTCCGTTGGCGGGATTCGCTCCAGCTTCTGGCGAACTCCTCATCGTTTACCAAACCCTGTTCTTGAAGTCGATACAGGACAGCATTGGCGATGTCTTCTGCAATGCCTCGTTTCTTCAGGTGAGCGAATAGCTCGCCCCTACTCTTTGCTCGAGGTGCCAGCGCAATAAGCGCGATCGTCTGAGCGAGGGAGTAGGGGTCAGAGCTTTCGTCCATGTGCGTGATTGAAATTAGAAGTCAACCTCAGCAGTTGCCTCGTTTACTGCGGCAACAAGATCCGGGTCAATGGGAGTTGGTGCATAGTGGGCGCGAATCTTGGACTCAATATCGTTGGCAAGATCAGGATTATCAAGAAGGAAATTACGGGAATTCTCTTTTCCTTGACCGAGTTGATCGCCTTCGTATGTGTACCAAGATCCAGATTTCTTTACGATGCCGATTTCTACACCCAGATCAAGCAAAGAACCCTCGCGCGAAATTCCGACTCCGTAGAGAATGTCGAATTCGGCCTGCTTAAACGGTGGAGCCATCTTGTTCTTGACGACCTTAACTCGGGTCCGGTTGCCGACGGCTTCTTGGCCGTCCTTCAAGGTTTCAATTCGGCGGATATCCATGCGGATTGAGGCGTAAAACTTCAAAGCCTTGCCACCGGTGGTGGTCTCTGGCGAACCAAAGAAAACACCGATTTTTTCACGCAACTGGTTGATGAAGATTGCCGTGGTCTTTGATTGATGAAGGGCGCCAGTGATCTTTCGAAGAGCCTGAGACATCAATCGGGCTTGAAGGCCCATGTGGGAATCTCCCATCTCGCCTTCGATTTCAGCGCGAGGAACAAGGGCTGCGACCGAGTCGACCACGACGATGTCGAGTGCGCCAGAGCGGATCAGCATGTCCATAATCTCAAGGGCTTGCTCACCGGTGTCAGGTTGAGAAACTAATAGTGCGTCAATATCCACGCCGAGCTTCTTGGCGTATTCGGCATCAAAGGCGTGCTCGGCATCAATGAATGCTGCTATTCCGCCCGCTTTTTGCGCGTTGGCGATTGCATGCAAGGCAAGTGTTGTCTTACCCGATGATTCTGGGCCGTAAATTTCTACGATACGACCGCGCGGAAGACCGCCGATACCAAGGGCAATATCCAAACTGATTGATCCAGTTGGAATAACTTCTACGAGAACGTTGCCACGCTCTCCCATCTTCATTACCGCTCCTTTGCCGAATTGACGTTCAATCTGGGCAAGGGCTGTATCTAGGGCTTTAGTGCGGTCATTATTTGCTTTATCTGCTGCAGCCACTGTTCTTTCCTTTCAACTAAACGTCATATGCGACGAGTTACGGTCCAGAAGGTACGGAAGGCCACTGACGAAGGATCGGCTCATGGGCCGGCATCGTGGAAACCGCTCTGGTTGGGTAGAAGAAGAGTATCCGAACACCTGTTCGAAATATACGACACGCCCAGCGACGATGAAGAAATGAACGTTATAAAACCGTGATAAAAAAATCTGCAAATCCCTTGCGCTTGGACATCTTCGCGATCTACTGTTCCCCCAACAACTTACTAAAGTAAGTAAAGAAAGTAAGTATCTGGGATCAGGGAGGTGAGGCAATGAGAGACAGTACAAATGAGGTCTTGCGGGCCATTGCCACCTACGGACCAGTGTCAAGAGCCCAGTTGGCTCGGGATTTGGGCTTGAGCGGACCGACCCTTACC
>CAWJOR010000011.1:0-91755 GCA_963844465.1 uncultured Actinomycetota bacterium
GCGCCCAGGTACTTGGCCTGCGCGGCGGTGAGCTTCTCGAGCTTCACGCCCACCTTGGCCAGGTGCAGGGTGGCGACCATCTCGTCGAGCTTCTTGGGCAGCACATACACCTTGCCCTTCTCGAACTTCTCGCCGGTGTCCAGCGCGCCCCAGAGCGCCAGCTGCGCCAGGGTCTGGTTGGTGAACGAGTCGCTCATCACGAACGACGGGTGGCCCTTGGCGCAGCCCAGGTTCACCAGGCGGCCGCGCGCCAGCACGGTCAGGCGCTTGCCGTTGGGGAAGATGAACTGGTCGACCTGCGGCTTGACGTTCTCCTCGCGGATCTCCGGGTTCTTCTCCAGCCACGACACCTGAATCTCGCTGTCGAAGTGCCCGATGTTGGAGAGGATGGCGCCGTCCTTCATCACCTTCATGTGCTCGCCGGTGATGATGTCGCAGCAGCCGGTGTCGCACTCTTGTACGCCACCAATCTAATCGATCTGGTGAGATTGAGTACTTTTCTATTTGGGCCTGATCGGGCACAACTGAAGTCACCGACATTGCCCCATCAACGATGGGAAGTTCCGCGACATCGGCGCTCAAAAGCGCACCAGTGCCAAGCCCGCACGCGTAACTCAACGAGGGCAACGTTGCCGCGAGGCGCAGCCCGTACGAAATACCGACGGCCGAGTCCAAGGCACTTGAGACCACAACGGGCTTGCCGTGGCGTGCCGCAATCTCCAGAGACCTCTTGATTCCGCCAAGAGGTGCAACCTTCAGCAGCAGAACGTCGATTGCATCGTGAAGATCCACCGACATCGGATCTTGAGCCTTGCGCACAACCTCATCTCCCGCGATCAATACGGGGATCCCCACACGTTTCTTGAGTTCTCGAAGATCATCTAACGAACTACATGGCTGCTCGACGTACTCGAGTTCGCAAATGTCGTAGATCGCGTGGATGGCTTGGGTCGCCTTTCCAATAGTCCAAGAACCATTGGCATCCACTCTTATCTTGGCTGATGGAAGAAGATCGCAGACCGCGGCAATGCGAGCCAAATCTTCCTTCAAATCGGCACCTACCTTGATTTTCACGGTCTTACACCCAGGAAACCCCGAAAGGACTTCTGCAATTCTCTCTTTTCCGTTGATCGCAGGCATCGTCGCATTGACCTCAATGCGAGTGCGCAACACCTCCGGTGGCATGACAGTTGCAGCCTCGACAGCACTCACCAACCACGGAACACATTCTCGGGCTTCATACTCGACAAAAGGAGAGAACTCTCCCCAACCACGGGGTCCCTCAAACAGAGCAACTTCTCGCATCTTCACCGAACGAAAATCTGTCTTCGTTGGCAACGCAACTACCTTGAGAGAATCAAGGATTGAATCCAACATTTATGGACGCCTTGGAAACTTTCCAAAATTCGGCGGACGCTTCTCTTTGTAAGCATCGCGGCCTTCTTGCCCCTCTTCTGTCATGTAGAAAAGTAGGGTGGCATCCCCGGCAAGCTGCTGCACTCCTGCCAACCCATCGTCGGCGGCGTTCAGACTTGCCTTCAAAAGTCGTAGCGCCATCGGTGATTGACGCAGCATCTCGCGGGCCCACGCGACGGTCTCTGCTTCAAGTTCACCAACTGGAACAACTGTATTTATCAGCCCCATGTCGAGAGCTTCTTGGGCACTGTATTCGCGAGTGAGGAACCAGATCTCGCGCGCCTTCTTCTGACCGACGTGCGCTGCGAGCAAACCAGCTCCGTATCCACCATCAAACGAGCCGACCATCGGGCCGGTCTGGCCAAACTTTGCATTCTCTGCTGCAATCGTGAGATCGCAGACCACGTGCAACACATGGCCGCCGCCAACTGCCCACCCTGCAACCATCGCAATCACTGGTTTAGGAGTCCGACGAATCTGTACCTGCAAATCAAGAACGTTAAGGCGACCGATTCCTTTTTTCGCAAGCGCATCATCACCCAGATAACCGTCATCGCCGCGAACCTGAATATCGCCACCCGAGCAGAACGCCTCGGTTCCCGCACCCGTGAGAATGATGACCCCGACTTCCTCATCGTCTCGAGCCAGTGAAAATGCCTCTTGAAGTTCGATGATCGTCTGAGGGCGAAACGCGTTGCGGCGCGTAGGGCGGTTGATGGTTATCTTCGCCATTCCATCGGCCACTTCATAGATGACGTCCGTGAAATCTTCCCCACCCGCGCCGGAAGTCCACGCTGGAATGACCCGACTGCCGAACTCACGCTTGATTGGCTTACTCACATTTCCTCCTACACGGTTATGGGCGCTAGCCTACGTGGGCAATGGAAAACTCGTCACATAGAGAACTCCTCTGCCTTGCAGAGAGCCCCATCCCAGAAGTGATGGTCAATTTAGCGGCCGCATTCGTTGGTACGGGGCCGGCCTTGTGCTTTGGGCCAATTACCCAGACCCACGTTCCGATGCCCGTCGCCGTAGTCGTTGCAACAAGCGGATCAACAGGCGAAGCCAAGGAAGTTGGGATCACGGCGAAGGCCCTTCTTGTTTCAGCCAAGGGCTCAAACGAATATCTTGGGGCGAAGTTCGGCCAGGTCTGGTCACTGCTTCTGCCACTAACTCATATAGCAGGAGTCAACGTCCTCGTGCGCTCTCTTGAACTCGGTACGACCCCCATTGATCTTCGAAATGCGACGGAATATCCAAGAGCAGATTTCACTGCCATCGTCCCGACACAGTTGTTCCGCGCCCTTAATGGAGACATACAACTCCTTGAGCATCTCAAGAACTGCCGCGCAGTACTAGTGGGCGGAGCGGCACTATCTGAATCGATCCAGCAATCAGCCGCCGAAGCAGGTATCACAATCGTGACCACGTACGGAATGACTGAAACCTGCGGAGGTTGCGTCTACAACGGAAGCCCGATTCCGGGGGTAGAAGTCGACACGAGCAACGGAGTAATAAAGATCAAGGGCTCAACAATCGCCTACACCTATCTCAATGATGAGCGAGCGTGGAGAAATTCATTTGTCGACGGATGGTTTGTGACAAATGATCTCGGGACATTCGTCGATGGCAAACTCAGTGTCAACGGTAGAGCAGACGATGTCGTCATCAGCGGGGGCAAAAAGATTTCACTGAGTTCAGTTGAAAGTGCCCTTCATGAAAAATTCAAGGAAAATGAATTTGCTGCCTTCTCAATTCCCGATGCCGAATGGGGTGATGCCCTTCACATCGCGATTGCGGGAGAGCATTCAATCTCAACGCATGAAATATCTTCATATCTTGAAATGACTCTAGGTGAAGTAGCCAAACCGAAAGGTTTCCTTATACTTTCGGCATTGCCCATGATCGGGGTCGGCAAAGTCGATCAAAAAGCACTTGCTCAGGCAGTACTTGAACGAAAGGCTTATGTAGATGACCTCACTTGATACATGGGTAAAGGGCGGAAGACCTCGCACTCTTGCTGCAGCCGTTGCCCCCGTGATCGTGGGGACCGCGCTGGCTGGAACTCATGCGGTATTTGCACGTGCTGGACTTGCCCTGATCGTCAGCTTGTCTCTGCAGATCGGCGTGAACTATTCCAACGACTACTCCGATGGAATCCGTGGAACCGATTCTGACCGAGTTGGTCCAATTCGAATCGTGGCAAGCGGCCTTGCAACTCCTGCGGCCGTAAAGAAAGCAGCATTCATCGCTTTCTCTATTGCAGCGGTTGCCGGCATTCTTCTTGCATATTTGAGTTCGTGGTGGCTTCTCTTGGTAGGGGCCGCGGCGATCATTGCGGCGTGGACCTATACCGGCGGCAAGACCCCATATGGTTACAGAGGATTTGGCGAGATCTCAGTCTTCGTTTTCTTCGGACTCGTCGCAACGATGGGTACGTTCTACGTGCAGACGCAGACCCTGACGCTGAGAAGTCTCGCTTCTGCGATTCCAATTGGAGCGCTGTCGTGCGCCATCCTTGCGATCAACAACATTCGCGACCGTGCAAAAGACGCTCTTGTGGGCAAACACACCTTGGCGGTCCAATTGGGCGAGAACGGAAGTCGAAATTTCTTCGTGCTTCTCCTTCTCCTCGCTCACGTTGCAGCCATCTTTGTGACTCCCTGGGCACTGATCACGCTCGTGGCCCTTCCCTTTTCGCTAAAGCTTGCACGTGAGGTGAAGGGCGAGAGGGAGAGTTCTGCGTTAATTCCCATGATCGCCAAAACCGGGCAGCTCCAACTCCTCTTTTCCGCCCTGTTAGCAACCGCAATCCTCATTTCATAATCAAGGGTTACACTTCACCTATGCGCTTCCTCCTTTTTGTTCTCCCCGTAATCTTCACTATCTACACGCTTGTTGACTGTGCTGGTACCGACCAATCCCAAGTGCGCAATCTCCCTAAATGGGGTTGGCTCTTAATCATTCTCTTGGTCGCACCATTCATGGCACTTGGTTCTATCGGCTACTGGATTGCAGGTCGCCCCGTTCGCGCAAGGGGATTCAACTTGGGTGGGCCACGTCGCATGCTTCCACCCGATGACAATCCAGACTTTCTCAATAAACTCTAATTGAAGAGAGCCAGACTGGCGGTAACGCTCACTTTCATTACCAACGGTCTGGCGGTCGGTTCGTTCGTCGCGCGTATCCCTGACATCAAGACGCATCTGGATATCTCCAATGCCACGCTCGGCATGCTTCTTCTCTTCTCATCCATCGGCGTCTTCCTTGCCCTTGGTCCGTCGGGGAGGCTATCTGCCAAACACGGAAGTGCTCCCATCGCTTTCTGGGCTTCAATCGCTCTCGCAATCGCGATGGCTCTACTTGGATTCATCTTCAACACTGCATGGCTCTGCTTCACGCTCTTTGTCTTTGGCTTCGCACTGGCTTTTCAAGATGTAGCGATGAATTCGCATGCTGTTGCACTCGAACACAAATCGGACAGACGAATGATGAGCGTCTTTCACGGAATGTTCTCGGTAGGAGGTTTGCTCGGCGGCGCCATCGGCGGAGTATTTTCACAAGCGAAGATTCCCTTCAGTGACCAAGGATTGATTGTGGGCAGCTTCATCGCCTTTGTCGCCCTCTATTCCAAACATCGCTGGCTTCCTGCAAATGCCGACAAGCATGAATTTGCCAGAGAGGGGAAGGCAAATAAGCGCCCAGGACTCCTCTGGGTTCTTGGTTTCTTTGGTTTCTGTGGAGCCCTCTCAGAAGGAGCTGCGGGAGATTGGGGCGGAATCCTTTCTCGTGAGACTTTTCATTCCTCGCATTTTGTCTCAGCCCTTCCCTACATCGCCTTCTCGGTGACCATGGTGATCGGCAGATTTTCCGGCGATCGCCTTGCACATCGCTTCAGCGCGCCGAGAATTCTCTCGGCTGCCGGTGTGATTGCCAGCGCGGGCCTGGCGATCGGGCTTCTCGTCGGGGGCAGTTTTGGCGTCATCTTCGGCTGGTTCTTCATGGGCATGGGGCTCTCAGTGGTTATTCCACTGCTCTTTAGCGCGGCCGGAACCGTCGCGGCGACGAGATTCAGGGGGCAGATAGCGCCATCTCAGGCGGTTGCGATCGTTTCAGGCATTTCATACTTTGGTTTCATCGTCGGGCCACCAACGATCGGATTCATCGCCGATGTCGTGCAACTTCGCTGGGCGATGTTTGTGCCAGTCGTGCTGATTGCCTTCCTAACGGCAAGTGCTCGATTCGCAAAAACCGAGTAGCGCGCCAGTTAAATTTCAGCGAAGGCTCGCACAGGAAAAGTGCCGAAATTCTTAACCTTCGGGGGAACAGCGCTAAAGCGCGCACCTTGGAGTGGCAGTTGATCCAGATTCGTCAAATGTTCAACGACAAGAATTCCAGCCCGAAGAAGGATCGAGTGTGCGGGCCGCTCACCTCCCGATTGGGTGTTGTCGATGTTCACTGAGTCGATTCCGACCAGCTTCACACCTGCTTCGGCCAAATGTCGTGCACCAGACTCAGTCAGAAATGGCGCGTCCTTTCCATATTGCTCAGTGCCAAAGTAGCGATCCCAGCCCGTGTGCAATAGAACTGCAGTTCCCGCTAATTCCCGTTCGAGGAAGACCTCAACAGGTATTCCACGACCTTCGAAATCGGTGAGGTGAAAAACTTCTGCGGACAAACCAACCAGATTATTAATATCTATTTCAGATAAGTCGTCTCCATCTGGGTACCGATGGAATGGCGAATCCAAATAGGTTCCGGTATTGCCGACCATTGTGATCGTATCGATTGCGAATTCAGTGCCCGGTGCGTAGTGGGACTTTGATTCCTCGCGAGTCAGATGCGGGGCAATAGTTGGCGCCGGCAATCCTGGATACGTAACAAGGCCGGAAAAAATTGTCTGGCTCAAGTCAACAATTCGTTTCTGCTGGGTCATTTACAAATACTAGTAATTCTCTTCACTGCCTCGCAGAGAATAAATGGTTCGAACTTAAAGCCCAGAGTAGGTGTGCTTTCCGGTACCCCAGATATTTATGTAGACATAGTTAAAGAGGAACGTCGAACCCGCAAAAAGACATAACCAGGCAGCTTTTCGACCACGCCAACCGACCGTGACTCGAGCATGCAAATATGCTGCATAGGCAACCCACGTGATAAACGCCCATGTCTCTTTTGGATCCCAACCCCAGTAACGCCCCCACGCGTGCTCGGCCCAAATGGCTCCGGCGATTACAGCGAAGGTCCACAGTGGAAATACGAATGCAACCAACCGGTATGAAAGCTGGTCCAGGACTTCCAATGATGGAAGACGCTTCGCCCACGCCTTTCGTTCGCCCTTCTGTTCCATCGAATCTAGGTAGAGGTAGGTTGCAGCAATTGTGTTCGCCAGAAGGAAGACTCCGCCGGAAACAATCGCGGCTGATACATGGATGACCAACCAGTACGACTTAAGCGCCGGAACCAACGGTGCGCTTGGGCGATATAGAACTGTGATCGCCGTTCCAAGTATCAAAAGTACAAATGTCGCGATCGGCAACCCTAGCCATCGAAGGTCGTACTTCTTGAGGGCGAAAAGATATGCACCAGTGAAGGCAAGTGCGCCCGTAATCGAGAACTCGTACATGTTCCCCCAAGGAACACGACCTGCTGAAACGCCGCGGGCCACGACTCCGGCGAAAAGAAGGAGAAATCCCAAGATCATGAAGGCCGTAGCGACGCGTCCAGCCTTTTCTGTTCTGTTGTAATCAAGAGTCTTTACTAGAAGATTTCCTTCAGATTTCACGCCCTCGCCGAGAGGCGCCCGAACTGCCCACGCGGTTTCGTATGCGTGCCCGAAAAAGGCCAATGTATAGACGCCCATAGCCGAATAGACCAAATAGTTGGAGAGGTAGGCCCATGAGGAGTGCGTCATTTTCCATCCTTCTGTAAGTCGGCAACAAGCGATGCAATTTCATTTTCCAAGCCAGGGGCCCCGCTCCTGGCAAGTCCGGCCACTTCAACTTTCAAGTCCCCAGCAATGCGAATCCAGATTCTTCGGCGACGAGTGAAGAGCGAGCCCAGCAAGCCAAGGATCGCCAGAATACCCCCAGCAAGGGAATACATTTTCCCGGGGTCTCGAACGACCTGAAGATTGACCCATTGAACGATGCCATCAAATCGAATACTGCCCTCAGGAAACGTGAAGGTCTGACCCATGCTAAGAGATTCCAGACCGATCTTGGTCATCTTCGCGGTGTCGATGCGATAGACCGATTGAGGAACTCCACGATCAAGGCCTAGATCACCCTTCCATACTGAGAAGAGCAGTCGTGGATCGAGGGCCTCTGGATAGATAGAGATGCCTCCACGGACCTTGTCACGGGCGGCCGTGGGCAAGAAGGACGCGACAAATCCCAGCTGCGGCGTTGAATCGGGAACTTTTATCGCGCCGATAGAAGTGAGGTTGGCATCCTGAGGTAGGAATGGAACTGGTCCGCTAAGGACGATCGCACCAGACTTGTCGCGAACTGTGACGATGGGTGAATATCCGTTGGCTTGGAGATAGACATTGGTACTTCCGAAACTGATCGGACTGTTCACTTTGATAATTCTCTTCACCTTGGTGGCCCCTGGTTTGTCGACCACGGTTACCTTCAACGTGTAGTCCTGAGGCGCATTTGTCGCCGGATCATATTTGGCTTGGAAGTCATCGACCGTGATAACAAATGGTGAAAGGGATCGGTCGCGAAATAGTTTGCCGTAACTCAAACTGTCATACGTTGTCGGCGTGTTAGTGAAACGTTCGCCAACGTTGACAATGGCCTCTCCCTTCATTCCAAAAAGAGCGCCGAGACTGACTCCGACCAGAATCAGAATTAGCGCAAGGTGGAAGAAGAGGTTGCCGGTTTCACGCAAGTATCCCTTTTCAGCAGATATCGATCCTTCAAATTCGCGAATACGGAAATGCTTGCTTTCCAACCATTTCCTGGCCTTGGATAGTTCGTCTCCGCCACCGTGCCATGTTCGGAAGAATTCCATTCGATCCAGATTTACCGGCGTCATGGGCGGCAATGCCCGACTGGCTTTGAGATGATCAAAAGTGCGAGGAAGAACACATCCAATAAGGGAAATGAAAAGCAGAATGTAAATGGCGCTAAACCAAGGCGAGCCGTAGACATCAAATAGTGAGAAGCGATTCATCCACGAAGCAAGGGTGGGATCCTTCGCGAAGTAGTCCTGCACCTTCATCGGATTCTGCGGACGTTGTGGGATCAAAGACCCAGGAATCGATGCAACACCCAATAGGAGCAACAGAATCAAGGCGGTGCGCATGCTCGTGAGCTGTCTCCAAACAAAACGGAGAAGGCTAATCAGGCCAAGCTCGGGTAGTTCGCTCTGGTCGCTCATCTAGACCACCGGTATGAAGCTGGATATAGAAGAACGAAGGGAATTCATGATGTCATTCCAAACACCGAAGACTTGAAGCAGGCCGATGAGGATCATGAGGACTCCCCCAATATTGGTAATGACGTTGCCTCGCTTTGAGATGAATCTACGCAACTTCGCGGAGCGATCCAGGAAGAGCCCGGAGAGAATAAAAGGGATACCTAGACCTATGCAGTAGCCCAACGACAAGAAGGCACCTCGCCAAGCGCTGGCCTGTTCAAAGGCAAGAGTTTCCACAGCCGCCAGCGCCGGACCGATGCACGGCGTCCAACCAACTCCGAAAAGAAATCCGAGCAGGGGTGCGCCAACAAGTCCGCCGACCGTTGAGATCTTCGGTTTGTACACGGGCATCATTGGAAACTTGCCCATAAAGATAAGCCCTAGTGCAATCGTGAAAAGGCCGAGCACTTGGGTGATCACACCTTGGTGGTTCAGAATCTTAGAACCGAGACCGCCGAAGAGAGCGCCATATGAGATAAAGAGAACGCTAAATCCAAGAATGAATAAAAGCGATCCTGCAAGGACCCGCCCTCTGCTTTTTGACATGCCAGCCGCGTAGGAAAGATAGCCAGGTACTAGGGGAAGGACGCATGGCGAAAGAAAGGAGATCAACCCCGCAACTATCGCGAAGGGAAATGCAACGAGTAAGGCCCCATCCATTATTTGATTTACAAATAGGTCCTTCATTCGGCTCTCACCCGATCAATCAAATCTGTCAATGAGGCAACAGTGATCTCACCGGAGATTCGTGCGGCCACTTTCCCGTTCTTGTCGATCACAACCGTCGACGGAATTGCATTCGCAACTAGTGAATTATGAAAGCCCAAGAGGATGGAGTCATCGATCAGCGTGGGATACGGAATCGCAAATCGTCGAACAAACGCATTGGCCGTAGCCGTGCTGTCCCGCGTCAAAACACCAACAAAACTCACTTCCGGAAAGGTCTTCGACAAAGCCGCGAGCGCTGGGGCCTCGGCGCGACACGGTGCACACCATGACGCCCACACATTGATCACCGCAATGTGGCCAGCGGCTAGGTGAAAGGTTCCGCCTGCAAGTGTTGCACCTTCGACTTTCGGCGCAGGTTGCCTCTCCGCAGGCTCGATAAAGGTCACCGTTCCGTTACCGGCAACATAACTCCTTGACCCCGTGGATGAGCCTCCACCGCAGCCAGTCAGAACTAGAGAAAGAGCAACTCCCAAAACTGCAACGCGATATGGGGCCTTCATTACTTCTTCACAGGGAGCAAGTGGCGGGCGGGCTCTGAGTAACTCACACCCGAAATCATGTTCTCATCATCGAAATGAAAGGTGGTCACCGAGGCTAGCGTGCATTCACGCCTTCTTGGATCGTGGATCAGATGGCGACCTTCCACCGCGCTTCTAAGAATCCAAATAGGAAGTTGATGGGAAACGCATATCGCGTCCTTCTCGCCAGCGGCCTCGTGCGCGGAGAAGATCGCAGCGAGCATTCGAGTCACCTGTTCCATATACGGCTCACCCCACGAAGGTCGCCATGGATTCCAAAGATGGCGCCACGCCTTCGGGTGCCGAAGCGCACCGTCTCCGATTCCAAAAGGCTCGCCTTCAAAAACATTGGATGCCTCAATCAAACGCTCATCGGTTGCTATTTCGATATTGTGCGCCGCCGATATTGGCGCAGCCGTTTCTTGCGCCCTCTGAAGCGGTGACGCGTGCAACGCACCAAGATCAATAGATTTCGACCATTCGCCAAGGGTTAGCGCCATATCTTTTCCGCGCTCGGACAACCGCCATCCAGGTTGGCGCCCGTAAAGAATCTTTTTAGGGTTCTCGACTTCGCCGTGTCGGATTACATGAACGCTTGAGGCCATGGGCAAAGCATAAAGCGTCGAAGGGATGCTTTGATCGCTACTCTAGGAACATGACCCCAACCCCCAAACGAGCGGCATTCTTTGACGTCGATAACACGCTCATACGTGGGTCCGCGCTCTACTTTCTCGGTAAAGGGATGTACCAACGCGGGTTTTTCACTAAGGCCGACATCTCACGATTTGTGGTTGCGAATTTACGATTCCGGTTCTCAGGAAAAGAGAAGCCTGAGGAGATGAAGCGATTGCAGAATGCGGCGACCAATTTCATCGCCGGTCAGAAGGCGAGCGACATTGCAAAGTTAGCTCAAGAAGTTTACGACGAACATGTATCCCCGGCGCTCTGGCAGGGCACCATTGATATTGCCCAGACACATTTAAGCAACGACGAGGAAGTCTGGCTTGTCACTGCCGCCTCTCAGGAAATGGCTCAGGTTATTTGCCAGAAATTGGGGTTCACCGGCGCCCTCGGTAGCCGCGCCGAAGTGAAAGATGGGATTTACACCGGCCAGATGATTGGAAATCTTCTGCATGGCAAAGAGAAGGCAACGGCCATAAAGGAGCTTGCGGTCGAACGTGGCTTTGATCTCTCGGAGTGCTATGCCTATTCCGACAGCCATAACGACCTTCCGCTGCTGATGGCTGTGGGCCATCCGAGCGCGATCAATCCGGACGCCGTCCTGCGTATCCGCGCCCTGCGAGAGTCCTGGCCGATTCACGACTTCCGCCGCGCTCAAACGCTCAACCGCGTGCTCGGTCCAGTAGCTAGTTGGATGGCTGCGCTGGGCGTGCTTCTGACGCCTCGACGAAATAAAGATAGGTAAACACCGAAGCAGATCACCCGCTAATGTAGAGCGGTTATGGAAACGCGCTCTTTTGCAGATTACCTTCGTGGGCTAGGCGACCCCGAACTACTCTCACTTTTTGCGCTCAGGCCGGATTTGGTCTCACCCGTCCCTCATGACATTGCCTCGCTGGCAGTCCGTGCGAACTCTGCGCCGAGTCTTTCCCGCGCGGTTGAGCGTCTTAATGAGTGGCAGTTTCAAGTTTTAGAAGCATGTGCCGCCCTTGATGAACCTATGAGCGAGAAAGAAATCGTTTCGGTAACTGATTCGTCCGCGAAGTTCGTCATTCCCCACCTGGCGAATATGGCACTGTTGTACAAATCCAAAGACGGTTACCGACTTCCAAATTCCCTTCGTGAAGTACTGGGAAATGAACCAGCCGGGTTAGGGCCTGCTTCAATGGCCAAACTATCGATGAAGAAACTCGCTGAAGCACCAGAGGCAGCAAAGAAAGTTCTAGAGAAACTTACTTGGGGTCCTCCGCGCGGAAGCGTCGGAGATATCCGCAATCCCGGACCCGGAATCGCATGGCTGCTTAAAGAGAATTTCCTTGTCCCACTTGATCAACGCACCGTCATTCTTCCGCGAAGCGTCGCGATCTATTTGCGAGGCGGCAAGATCCACAAACACCCCTCACCCAATCCTCCTGTGCTCACGGGGCGATCAATCCAGCAGAAGGTTTCTGATAGAGCAGCAATCGCCAACATCTCAACGATCTTGCGATGGTGCGAGGAGATTTTGAACTTCTGGTCGGAGGAGCCACCAAGTGCTCTCCGTGCCGGAGGTCTGGGAGTACGAGACCTAAAAGCTGCAGCACAGCATCTCGGGGTGGACGAAAGTTGCGCAGCATTCGTTGCTGAGCTTGTCTATTTGAGCGGTTTGGTTGTCCTGGAAGGAAACGATCAAGTTCTTCCAACGCACGCCTTTGACATCTGGCTGACGCAAAGCCCGCAGACACGCTGGCGCGCGATTGTTTCTCTCTGGCTAATTACTTCGCGTGTAAGCGGATTGATCGGCCGAGCTGAATCGAAACACATCTCGGCCCTAGGTCCCGAACTCGATCGCGTCAACGCATCAAGTACCCGCCGGCTGACCCTGGAAGTTCTCGCCCAACATCCCGAAATTTCCCCCGATGTTGAAGCGCTACTTGCGCTTATTAAATGGAGAGCACCGGCAAGGCGAAACCCCGGATTCCAGAGCGACCTCGTCAGGTGGACCCTTCGAGAAGCCGAATGGCTGGGGATCACCGGACAGGGCGCAATGTCAAAGTACGGCCTTGCCTTCTTAAGCGGGCGCGAGGACTGTGAAATCGACTCGGACTTACCCAAGCCAATCGACCATATTCTTATTCAGAGCGACAACACCGCTATCGCCCCAGGTCGCCTAGAAATAGGTATAGCCCGCGTATTGGACTCCATTGCAGATATCGAAAGTCGTGGAGGCGCAACTGTCTACCGCTTCAGCGAAGCATCCATCCGACGAGGGTTGGACCATGGCAAGACGGGTGAGGAGATAAAGGATTTTCTCCGTAAAACATCCAAAACACCGGTGCCGCAGCCTCTTGATTATCTAATTGGAGACGTTGCAAAACGTCACGGCCGACTCCGTGTCGGAAATACGAGCTCCTACCTTCGCTGCGAGGATCCCACACTTCTCACTCAGATAATCAGCGACAAAAAACTAGAGGGATTCCCACTCCGTCGAATCGCCTCCGAAGTCCTTGTCTGCGATCTTGACGCGAACGAATTCATGATCGCTCTTCGCGGCGCCGGATACATGCCAGCTGCAGAATCGAGCACAGGCATCTTGATAACTGGACAGAAAGTGAATCGTGCCAAATCAAAACCCCGTCCACCTCGGGTGATTGGCGAAATAGAAACACCTTCTGAGGAATCTCTAACCTCTGCCGTTCGCGCGCTTCGCGTCGCCGAACGTTCGAGCCACAAGCAAACCTCGCTTCGCGAGATCGCCGCCAACGCCCTCGGATCCCTTCCACGAACCACAGCCAACGAAACACTGGACTTGTTGCACAAATTCATTGTCGAAGGACAGACGCTCTCAATCGGATATGCAGACAACAACGGCTCGGTCACTCATCGAATCATCGACCCACTTAGCATCAGCGCAGGCTCACTGATTGCGCGAGATCATGGAACAGGTGAAATCCAAACCTTCAGGATCCCTCGAATCACCGGAGTTGCACCACTCTAAGCGCCACAAAATGATGAACCCGGACACCCGATCCTGGACTAAGAACGAAATTAAGTATAGTTTAGTGCTTAAACTATACTAATTGTCATCCATAGAATAGTTTAAATGCTAGCCTTTACTGCAAGTTGGCAGAGGGAGGGGTCATGCGAGGCAAATTTGTACGCCGAACGTGGGAGTACAACCCCGCTCATTACGCCCCTCCTGGCTATCGCCGAGCCTGCCACTACGAAGCCTTCATTCCAGATGACCTCGCCAACTTCGCTGAACCGCTGACGGGGGAACTTGCAGGGGCGGTTTCTGAGGCTGAGACCGCCATACACCAACTGAATGCACGGGCACTTCCGGCGCTAGCGCCTTTGGCCCGGTTGCTTTTGCGCTCCGAATCAATCGCTTCTTCCAAAGTTGAGGGAATGCAGGTCGATTCGCGCGATCTGGCTCGAGCAGAAGCCAAACTCGAAACGGGCGGAAAGGCCGGTCCGAACGCCCGGGAGATCCTCGCCAATATCGATGCGATGGAATTGGCAATCGACCATGCCACCATTGCGGAAACCATCACCGTAGAGAATATTGTCGATATCCATCGGATCCTCTTGGCATCGGCGACCAATCACCATGTGGCTGGAGTGATTCGAAACGAACAGAATTGGATTGGTGGAAATGATTACAATCCTTGCGATGCCGATTTCGTGCCGCCACCGCAAGAGGAAGTCTCACGGCTTCTTGCCGATCTTTGCAAAGCGATAAACGAAGATCACCTTCCACCAGTTGTTCAGGCAGGTTTAGTTCACGCGCAATTCGAAACGATCCATCCATTTCATGATGGCAACGGTCGAACAGGCCGAGCCCTCATACATGTCGTATTGAGGCGCCGTGGAATGACACCTCAATACGTGCCGCCGATAAGCATTGTGCTCGCATCAAGCAAAGAACGTTATGTACGGGGTCTGTCGAATTTTAGAGAAGGCGATTTTACTGACTGGTTGACCACTTTCGCGGCGGCGGCGACGCAGTCAGCTAATCTAGCCAGCAGCTATCTGGGCGAAGTTGAGATGCTCCAGAAAGAATGGAGAGCGGCGCTGGGTGCGGCGGCAAATCCCCGAGCCGATGCCGCTGCTTGGAAGATTATTGAGGCACTGCCGGCTCACCCGATGATTACTGTGGCCGTTGCTGTAGTGATGGTGGGACGGACTAAAGCCGCGGTCAGTGAAGCAATGGCGCAACTTGAACTTGCAGGTGTCCTAATTCGTGAATCGCAAGGTCAGAGAAATAGAACATGGGAAGCCAGGGGACTTTTGAACCTTCTTAACGATCTTGAATCCGGGGTGATCCCAAAAAAACGAGGTTGAAGATTTATATTGCACAGAGAGCCTTTATGATCCCATTGCTTCCAAATCAAAATAAGAGGGAGGCTGATTTGGAGATGAGGTCACACACAAGCCGGGTTGCCGATGCACGTCGCATATTCAAATCAAACACTCACGGAAAATAACTACTCCTGTAGCATCCCCTGATGATAACAATCGGATTACTTGGCGACCGGAATCCATCTTTCATAACTCATCAAGCAATTGATAGGGCGCTCGATCTTTTCAATAATCGTGGTCAGAATGTAGAGGCCGCCTGGTTAGGGACCAAGCATGTTTCATTACACGAACTCATAGCAGTTGAGGGCCTTTGGGTGCTTCCTGGAACACCGTATGAAAATGAGGAAATTGTCTTTGAGGCCTTGAGTATGCGACGCGAGGAGAATCGTCCAACTCTCGGTACGTGCGGTGGGTTTCAACATATGGTTTTGGAATTTGCGCGGAATAAGGTGGGGCTCCAGAGCGCCTCCCATGAAGAGACCGCAGGTGACGGCGGGCCCCTAGTTATTAGTTCTCTGCCATGTAGTTTGGTGGGCGAAGAACGATTGGTCCATTGTGTATCCGGAACAAGAATGGCTCAGATTTGTGGAAGCGAACCGTTTGTGGGATTCCACTACTGCAACTATGGGGTCAACCCCGACTATCAAGCGGCGCTAGAGAAAGCCGGCTTGCGTCTGTCTGCCTTTGCTGAGGATGCCGGTATCGAGGCCATAGAGTTGAACGCCCACCCTTTCTATATGGGGACTTTGTTCCAACCACAAATGGGGCTACTTCAGGGATTTGGACTGCATCCACTGATTGAAAGCTTTTTGAACGTCGCCCAAACGGCGTAGTCGATTCCCTGCCACCTGCATGCCGAATGAATTCGACGCAAAGTTGCTTCGGTTTTGGAAATGATCGCAGGGATTGTATTAACGATTGGCGGGATTGCCGAGTTCTGTTGAGTAACCTTCGCGGGCCAGACCGCACATAGCAAGATGCGGGTCGCGAATAGGCGTTCAGACCGCCATATTAGCGATATTCATTCTGGAAAAATTCCAACCAAAGGATTCAGCAGCAATGCATATAAAAAGCGAACCTTCGATTTTGTATTTTGGAACCCCTGTTATTCTCATTAGCACTCTCAACGAAGATGGCACCTCCAATCTTGCACCTATGTCATCGGCATTTTGGCTTGGTTGGCGCTGCATACTTGGTTTATCTGCTAAATCGAAAACTACACAGAACATGATTCGTACCGGTGCGTGTGTACTGAATTTGCCATCTGTAGAGGAAGTTGCTGCTGTTAATTGTCTGGCAAGGACGACGGGTTCCAATCCCGTTCCTGAATCTAAGACGCTCAAAGGATACCGGTATGAATCCGACAAGTTTGGTATTGCTGGATTGACGCCGATAGCATCGGAAACAGTCGCGGCACCACGAGTGCAAGAATGCCCCGTGCAACTTGAAGCAGTCGTCGAAGCTACACACGGGATCGCTGAAGATGACTTGAGGCAGCGTGGACATCTCGTTTGTATTGAGGTGCGTATCCAGCGTGTGCATGTTGAAGAGTCAATATTGATGAGCGGAGAACCTAACCGGATTGATCCGAACAAGTGGCGTCCACTTATCATGAGCTTTCAAGAGTTCTATGGGCTTGGGCCACAGTTGCAAGCTTCAACACTGGCGCAAATCTCAGAGTCCTTGTATCGAAGCCCGGATGTTGACCGGGCCCGTAATGTGAAAGAATAATTTATGGCGCAGAATGTTTCGAGTATCCAAAAATCAGATTATGACCGCATCGCCGAAGCAATTTCTTTCATTACCAGCCGAGTAAATGATCAGCCGACATTAGAAGAGATAGCGGGGCACTTGCACTTAAGTCCCTTTCACTTCCAACGCCTATTCTGTCGCTGGGCCGGCGTGACGCCGAAAAGATATTTGCAAGTACTTACTCTGGAGCGGGCCAAGCAATTGCTGAGCGAATCGAAATCCGTGCTCGAAGTTTCAGACTCCCTGGGGTTGAGCAGTGGTTCGCGCTTATACGATCACTTCGTCCAATTGGAAGCTGTTACTCCCGGAGAATTCAAGATGAGAGGAACGGGTGTAACCATCGAATATGCCATACAGGACACCCCTTTTGGGAAGGCGTTTCTTGCCACTACTCCCAGAGGAATTTGTAGTTTTGCATTTCTTGAGAACACAGAAATTAATGAGCATTTGTCTGATCTACACAAGAAGTGGCCACATGCGATTTTGCATGAAAATCAACAATCAACGCTTGCTGTGATTCAGGCAATGTTCGGAGAAGGGCGGGTATTAAGTCGTCCAATATCTTTGCACGTTTCTGGTACTAATTTTCAGATCAATGTGTGGAGAGCGTTATTACAGATACCTCCGGCGACAGTGGTGAGTTACTCTCAAGTGGCAAGCGCAATTGGCCATCCGAAGTCCGCGAGAGCCGTGGGCCTTGCCGTTGGTAACAACCCTGTTGCATTTCTTATCCCTTGCCATCGCGTGATTCAACAAAGTGGCCAGATTGGTGGTTATTACTGGGGCGAGACGCGAAAGCAAGCAATTCATGCATGGGAATCTGCCAGGCATGAATAGCCCTTACCCAGGGTTGTATTAACGATTGGTGGGGTTGGCGGATTTGATCGTTCATGCTCTAGCGTTCATGTTTGTTCATGAACAATGATCTTCCAAGATTCCCCGATAAGTTGAGTCCGACCAAATCGTGGGATGCTTGATCGCCGTCTCACATCTCGCTGATATAGTCGATTACGTGGGACAGGTTCACGAGCGCATCGACGGCAGACTCCGCGAGTTCATCGAGGCGCAGCACATCTACTTCGTGGGCACGGCGCCGCTAGAGGCTGACGGCCACATTAACCTCTCTCCGAAGGGGCATCGAGATACGTTCGCGGTACTGAACGAGCACACCGTTGCCTACCTCGACCTCACGGGAAGCGGAGTCGAATCGCTCGCGCACATCCGGCAGAACGGTCGCGTCGTCGTTATGTTCTGCGCGTTCGAAGGGCCGCCGAACATCGTGCGACTGCACGGCAAGGGCACGGTTCATACGCAAGGCGACGAGAACTTCGACGAACTCGCGGGGTTATTTCCGTCACGGCCGGGTGCCCGAGCCGTGGTGATCGTCGACGTGTCGCGTGTCAGCAGTTCCTGCGGCTTCGCCGTGCCGTCCTTCGACCACGTTGGCGACCGGGACTTGCTGGAGAAGTGGACCGAACGTAAAACCGATGAAGAACTCGCCAACTACCGAGCGACGAAGAACAAAACAAGCATTGACGGGTTACCTGCCCTGGACTGATGAGATAGACCGCCCAGTCATCGCTTCAAAATTTCGGGACATTTGAAGGGCCTTTTTTGGTCTGCCAGTGCGGTCATAACCTGTCAACGGCATATGCACGCCCTCGAGATGTTGGTTGAGAGTTAGAGAAGATGCATTAACGATTAGTGGGGTTGCCCGATAACGCTGCTCTATTTTGGTTGTAGAAATTCGAGACGATTGCCGAACGGATCCTCAGAGTAGAAGCGATGGAATCCGGGAAAGTTATCATCCCATGTGACCGGGACACCATGCTTTTGAAGATGTTCGGCGAATGAAGCGAGGTCACTTACGAGGATGCCTGGGTGTGCCTTTCGTATAGGAGAAAAGTCCTTGCCAACTCCGAGGTGGACTTCCAATCCACCGCCTCGGAACCAGCAACCGCCACGTGCTGCAAGTACTGGCGGTTTTCCGAGTTCAACCATGCCAAGGATTGTTCCCCAAAAGTTGCGGCATTGTTCCTCACTGCCAATGGGAATAGTCAAATTAATATGATGCAGACCTTTGAAACCGAAGGGCAAATCATTCATCATGGGTTGAATCATGTCATCACCGACTTCACTGACATTCGGTGCCTCGCCGCAAACGTTGGTCAGAGTTCGACAGGGTAATGACAGATATGGGGTTGCATTAACGATTGGTGGGGTTGACCAAGGTTCTGTACACACAAATCGAAAGGGCTTCGAGTTTCCCCGAAGCCCTTGCTCAACTCTCCTGACTTCTTGATCGGTGCCAATAGATCAGTCAAGAGAACTTGAGGCTACGGAGTTAGCGACGGGAATCGAACCCGTACCTGCTTTTTGGCTAAAGAGCCATGCTGCCACTACACCACGCTAACAACGCGGGTAAATAGTGGTGCTTGCCAGAAATCGTTTTAATCAGTCGAAGATGTTTTGTTGATAGTGGGCGATTGTGTATTACAAGCAAGAACGGCCTTGGATAATTACCAAAGCCGTTCTCGTCGCTAACTCCAAGGCCCGATACTTGATGATGAAGATAGCCACTCTTCGCATCGCACCATTTCCTTGCAAACTTCAAGGCGATGAAATTCTGACATAAATCGCCGCTACTCGGAGTTATAAGCTCCAGATGTGGGTCCACTTCACGCCTAAATTTGAATGAAGCCAGACCCCCGAGGCGCAATTTGGCGTTGGCACCCAGAAGGAAGGGAAGTACGGCAGAATAGAAGGTATGCCCACAGCCCCCAATGCCCGAGAAGCACTGGAAATCCTTGTTCGATGCGAATCCCCCACTGAGGACCTCGCTGCGTGCAACGAAGTAATGGGACTGGCCTCAGATATCGCCCAGAAGGTGCTCGGATCTCCTGCTCAGATTCGCCAGATCAACGGTCGGCCCGTGTTCTGGTGGGGAGCCGAGAAGCCAGAGATCGTCCTCTTGGGACATCTGGACACCGTCTGGCCCAAGGGCTCGTTTGCTCCCCTATGGGAGGTCAAGGCAGATGTCGCTCGCGGCCCGGGAATCTTCGACATGAAGGCGGGCTTTATTCAAGCCCTCTTTGCGCTGAAGGGGATAACAGGCTCGGTTGCCCTTGTCGCCACCTCGGATGAAGAAAGCGGCAGCGCAACATCCAAGGAAATGATCCAAGAACTATCCAGAGGGGCCAAAGCCGTTCTCGTCCTTGAAGCCGCCGTTGATGGAAAAGTGAAAATCGGACGCAAGGGCACCGCCATGTACCAAGTCATTGTTCACGGCCGCGCATCGCATGCCGGATTGGAACCCGAAAAGGGAATCAACGCCACCACCGAGATGGCGCACGTCGTTCTTAAGTTATCTGCATTGGAAAGCACTGAGCACGGAACCACAGTCGTTCCGACCGTCTTGCGATCAGGAAATACAACCAACACAGTTCCAGACCATGCAGCTCTCGACATTGACGTCCGTTCCTTTTCGCAAGCCGACCTCGTTCGAGTTGACGAGGCAATTCGGTCGCTCAATCCAACAAATAAAGAGGCAGAAATTGAAATAACTGGTGGGCTCAATCGCCCACCTCTTGAGCCAAGTTCCACAGAATACCTATACGAACGAGCAGAGAAGGTTGCGCAGAAACTTGGGATGCACCTTGGATGCGCAAGCGTTGGCGGGGCAAGCGATGGGAATTTCGCAGCCGCTGCCGGGGCGCGAGTACTCGATGGACTCGGCGCGGTCGGTGCGGGCGCTCATGCCTTGAACGAGAGAGTAAGTATTTCTGCGATGGAAGAGCGAACCAATTTTCTCCACCATTTTATAGAAGACCTACTCAATGACTGATGGACCGTTAATTGTTCAGAGTGACAAGACTCTGCTGCTGGATATCGATCACCCGCTAAGCACTGAGTGTCGCCGGGCAATCGCCCCATTTGCTGAACTCGAACGATCACCCGAACACATACACACCTACAGATTGACCAATTTGGGATTGTGGAATGCGCGCGCTGCCGGACACGATGCAGAGCAAGTAATCGACACGCTTCTTAAGTACTCGCGTTACGCAGTGCCTCATTCAATCCTCGTCGATGTCGCGGAGACGATGTCACGTTACGGACGATTGCGACTTGAAGCCGATCCTGTACACGGTCTCATTCTCGTCACCACCGACACTGCCGTACTCGAAGAGGTCATCAGAGCCAAGAAGATCGCGCCCCTTCTAGGGGTTCGCATTGATGCCCAGACAGTGGCGGTTCATCCGAGCCAACGGGGCCATATAAAACAGTCACTTCTGCGCCTGGGGTGGCCAGCGGAGGATTTCGCGGGCTACGTCGACGGCCAGCATCATGAGATCGATCTCGTACAGAATGGTTGGAAGATTCGCCCATACCAAGAGCTCGCAGCTGAGGGTTTCTGGCACGGCGGTTCTGGTGTCGTAGTCCTCCCCTGCGGTGCAGGCAAGACAATCGTCGGTGCGGCTGCAATGGCACACGCGAAAGCAACGACGCTCATCCTCGTAACCAACACGGTCGCGGCAAGACAATGGCGAGAAGAACTCCTTATCCGCACCACCTTGAACGAAGACGAAATCGGCGAATACTCCGGTTCCAAGAAGGAAATTCGACCCGTCACTATTGCGACCTACCAAGTGATGACAAAGAAGAAGGGCGGTGTTTACTCCCACCTTGATCTCTTCGACACCCACGACTGGGGTTTGATCATCTACGACGAAGTCCACTTACTTCCTGCACCGATATTCCGATTCACCGCCGACATTCAGTCGCGTCGTCGCTTGGGCTTGACCGCGACGCTGGTACGAGAGGATGGACTTGAGGGAGAAGTATTCTCGCTGATCGGTCCTAAGAGATTTGATGTGCCTTGGAAGGAGATCGAGGCGCAGGGTTATATTGCTCCAGCCGAGTGCATTGAGGTTCGCGTGACTCTCACCGAACAGGAACGGCTTGCTTATGCGACTGCCGAACCTGAAAATAAGTATCGGCATTGTGCAACGACCGTCACCAAACGAAAAATCGTCGAAGAGCTAGTGAAACATCACGCTGACGATCAAGTGCTTGTCATCGGACAGTACATCGACCAACTTGACGAGTTGCAAGCAGTATTGAATGTGCCGATCATTAAGGGCGACACCCCGATCAAGGAACGCGAACACCTATTCGGCCTTTTCCGTCAGGGAAAGATCAAATGCTTGGTTGTCTCCAAGGTCGCAAACTTCTCAATTGATTTGCCGGAAGCATCTGTTGCGATTCAAGTCTCGGGGGCCTTCGGCTCACGCCAAGAAGAGGCACAACGCCTCGGCCGAATTCTGCGACCTAAAGCTGACGGGCGCACCGCCCGTTTCTACTCAGTTGTATCTCGCGACACCATCGACCAAGATTTCGCGCAGAACCGCCAGCGGTTCCTGGCCGAGCAGGGGTATTCGTACAGGATTATTGACGCCGACGATGTCTATCAAGGGAAGATCTGAAACGGTCTGGATCCACCCGGTAGAAATCATGGTGTTCGCCGTCAATGAGGATGACCGGGATCTGCTCGCCATATTTCCCTTCCAGAACAGGGTCACCCTCAATAAAGCGCTTTTCGATATCGAACTGTAATTCCGGCTGCAGCGATTCCAGGGTTTCGATGGCGACTTCACAGAGATGGCAGCCCTCTCGGGTATAGACGGTGACGAGGTTTCGCATGGTCAAACTTTCATCTCCTTCGGCCCAGCCCGCATGAGAGTCGTCTGGGGGTCACCGTCAGATCATCTCACCCTGCTACGGTTTCCCAATATGCATACCCGACGAAGACTCCCCATTCGCGCAGGCATTGCCCTCGTTGCGATTCTGGCTGGTCTCATCGCGGTGCCCCAAGCTCACGCCCTCTCGATCGTCCACGAAAGAGCCTCCACGGTCTGGGGGCATACCTACGCTGGTCCTCCAACTAAGAGTCTTGAATCAGCAAACAGCGGGGGCGCACATCTTCAAAAGCAGAGCACGTTCGTAGTTACGTACAACAATTTCCCAACGTGGGCCAAAAATGACGTGCAAGCCGCCATCGATGTCTGGTCTGAGAACTTCGTATCGACCGTTCCCATCACCGTTGAGGCGACGTGGGGACGGTCATCCACTTCAGGAATTCTTGGAAGTGCCAGACCTGGCAACTACTTCTCTGGATTTGCGGGGGCACCTGATTCCACTCTCTGGTATCCCTCTGCACTGGCAAATGCGCTGGCGGGAGATGATCTCGACAAGAACAGTCCGGAGATCGTTATTCAGGCAAATTCAAATGCAAGTTGGGATCAACGAAATGACGGAACGCCGACATCTTCCGAATACGATCTAGAGTCGGTCTTCATTCATGAGCTCGGCCATGGTCTTGGCTTCCTTTCAACCGACGCCTACGACACCTTTTTCAAGTATGGAATTCTTGATCAGCCCACTGCCTTCGACGCATATGCCCAAACAGCCGATGGTCGCCGTCTTTCAGATTTTCCGTCTCCCTCGCTAGAACTTGGCACGGCGCTCACGAATTCCCTGGTCTGGTCTGGGCCATTGGGTATTGCGGCAAACAATGGAGTCAAGCCGCTGCTTTTCACCCCCTCGCGTTATGAGGTCGGCTCTTCAGTCAGCCATCTAGACGAAGCAACCTTTTCCTCCGCTGGGCTCAATTCCGTCATGACGCCAAACTTGGATGCCGGAGAAGTTTTCCATCAGCCTGGCCCATTACTCGTTGCCATGCTCCAGGACCTTCGGAACAAACCTCCAGCGGGTATCGCGAGCACGATGCCTCTGCCTCCGCGCAATGTCGCAGCCCTTGTTGGGGACAAATCAGCAGTTATCACTTTCGATCTGCCCACCAACAGTCGCACCGCGCAGATCACTGACTATTCAGTAAAAAATAACCGGACTGGGGAGGAAATCTCGGTGACTTCGAGTCCAGTCTCGATTTCCGGTTTAAAGAACGGACTGACGTATACATTCTCGATTTATTCTAGAAATCAATTGGGTCAATCTGAAAGCGTGCAGACAAATCCAGTAACGCCACAACCTGCCTGGAAGCCGACGATTCTAGATTCGCTGGCCGATGGCGAACACATTGCAACAACACTTTTCCAGACGCAACCTGCAATCGTCTATACAGATGGCAAGCGCGGTTGGGTGAAACTCGCGACTTGGAACGGGAAGAGCTGGCGTAAACTCACTGTAGATGGGCGTGGTGGTAGTGCGGGACGGACATTGCACAACGTTTCTGGACCAGTTTCGGTCTGTGCAAGCGGTTCGGGCAAATCTCAAGTACTGCACATCTTCTATGCGGATCTTGTTGATAAGGACCTTCGGCACGCCACATTCGACGGCACCAATTTCAAATACGAGATCGTGGATGGAAATGGCCCGATCGTTCAACCGTATGAGCAAGTTAATCGCGTTCGAACTGCCAGCGAAGTCAGCGTAAGCAATGCGTGTGCAAGCACCGCGGTCGCCATCCAAGTCTTCTATCGCGACGAAACTCAAGGCATTCTTCTAGGCGCAACAAAGGGATCTTCTGGCAAGTGGTCCTATGAGATTGTCGATGGTGATCGCAAATCAGACAATCGCACGACGGGCGATGTCGGAGTGCATTTACGTGCGGTCGCCGTCGGATCAAAAGTCACTGTTCTTTATGATTCTGTCCTTGTTGTGAATCAACAGAAACAGGCGACGTCGGGAGAAGTTCGGCTAGCCACCCGAGCGGGAATATCGTCCAACTGGGCTTACAGGACACTTGATACGTCAGGGGGCGGTGTCGCCGTTGCTGGCTACGACGTCTCCTTGAACAAGACTTCTTTCGGGGTTATCGCAAGCTGGCTCACTTCAAGCGGCGTATCTCTGCCACGACCTACTCAGATTCGCTGGGACAACATCTCAGATCAATCGCCGCCTGTGACGATCACCAGCGATGGATTCGGCCTACCAATGTCGCCTTTGAGCATCGACAATCGCACTCTCGCCTTTGGATGCCAAGACCGTATTTGCACGACCGAATTGAAATCTGTTGTCGGAAAGGCAACGATCAGCCTTGTTTCGAATTTCCAAAACTCGGCGCCGATAGACAGCGACTGGGTGACGGTTAACAAAGTTCGCTACGCAGTCGCCTCCGTCGGCGGGAAATTGGCGCTTCTAAAACCGTAAACAGAAAGGGTCGAAAAGACTTACTTGGCGTTGCGACGCTGAATACGGGTCTTTTTTAGAAGTTTCTTATGCTTCTTCTTAGCCATCCGCTTGCGTCGCTTCTTGATTACTGAACCCATACGCCACGATCTCCTTTTAGGTATTTCTGACCTCAAGACCCAACGAGGCCTAAGGAGGTTAGGTTACCTTGGAAGTGCGTGAAAGACCGAAACGCCTGCTGGCCCCCGACCCAACACCACTATCCCCAAGTCCCGGCTGTATCCGATCGCCATTGGAGTAGCGATGGCAGAGGCGCCGTAAGCCCCATTCAAGGCGCCTTTCGAGTCGAGGCTCAGCGTCAACGCCGATGCCTTACTTGGCTTCCATCCCTTGACCCCTGCAATCGCCCCAACCGACGGGAAGAGGAGGAAATGGGAGGTCGGACTGTCCGCAGTGAGGGCAGGGCCACGAGAGTTGAAGCGCATCGTCCACGATGGAACAAGGGTGGATCCGAATTTCGTGACCACGGCCTCGGTCTTTGCTTTTCCAATAGCATCCCCGCCTAGGAAGAGGGAATTCGTTCCGCTCTGCCATGAGCGCGTGCTTGCACTATTGGAACTTCGGACAAGCGAGGAGATCTTCCCGGCCGACGACATCACAACGATGATTCCATCTTTATTGCCTTTACGCCCTTGCTTGGCAATCGTCTCCGAGCTGCTCCCCAACAGCACGAGAGAGCCGTCGCTCTTCTTCGCAAGTGCGTTCAATTCTGTATCGGCCTTGCCCACGATAATCGGCTTGCCGAAGGTCCCGCTTAAGTCGGCCTGAACAAGTAGGCCAGCATGACCAGATGACGTAGATACGATTCCTACTACGGCGATTGAGGTATTCGTGACAACCGCACCCCTTACGAGAAATGCCGACCCCAGTTCAGCGACATATGCTGCAAGCAGTGTGCCTGACGGTGAAACCTTCCAGACTGCAAGTGACGTCAGATCTCTCCGCATCGGAACTAGTGGATCAATGGTCACACCATCAGGATTGAGAACGGTGGGTGTTGGGGTCGGTGTTGTTGCTGGAGTCGCGGTAGCCGAATCACTTGGTGAAGGGCTCGTTGACGGACTGGGCGAAATTTGCCGAGTCTGCGCCGATCCAACCACCCAGATATTCCCGGCTGAATCAAATGTTGCCGCTGTTGCGATTTCGTTTGAACCATTATCCAGCGGCAGGGACCACTGAACGTTTCCGACGGAATCTAGGGCTTGAATGAATCCATCCGTGCTCACAACACCTGTGACAGTCCCTATCAAATAAATTGTCTTGCCTCTGACGACCATGCCGACCGTCTGGTCAGAAACCGAAAGTTTGGCAACCGCGGTCATAGGCGTCTGCACGATTGTTTTGGTCGCGCCTTGTGCAAGGAAAGGAAATGCCGCCAATAGCAGTGCAGACGAAACAATTAGGGACAACTTCTTCATAGCGAAATCTTCACGCTAATTCTTGCGAGCGATCGCGGGCGGCAACCATCGCCTTCTTTACGACGGAGGCAAGATCAGATTCGGCAAAGGAGGCGAGCGCAGCGGCCGTCGTTCCGTTGGGACTGGTAACGTTTTCGCGAAGTGTGGCTGGGCTCTTTCCAGATGTCGCGAGTAATTTCGCTGCACCCACCATTGTTTGGATCGTAAGTTCGGTGGCGATCTCATTCGACAATCCAAGTTCTGTTCCAGCTTTCACCATCGCTTCGACAAAACTAAAGAAGTAAGCGGGACCCGATCCGCTGACGGCCGTCACTGCGTCTTGCAGATTCTCATCAACTTCAACAACTCGACCAGTTGCCGACAAGAAATCACGTACGAATTTTGAATGGGCGGGGCTCACGATTGGGCCTACAGACATAGCGGCCATCCCCTCTCCGACCAGAGTCGGCGTATTCGGCATAACACGGATGACAGGGTTCTTGCCGCCGAGAAGAGATGAAATGAACTCAATCCTCTTGCCAGCCACAAAAGAAACCACAAGCGTGTCTGAATGAATCAAACCCTTGATCTCTGTTAAAACGGTGGAAATATCCTGTGGCTTAACAACGAGAAGCAGAACCTGCGCCTTGGACACATTCGCCTCTAAGGGTTCAACGGCTATTCCGTACTTGTCGACGAGTTCGTTGGCGCGTTCTTCGCGCTTTTCAGAGATAGTGATGAACTCAGGGCTAACTCCAGCGGAGAGCAATGCGCTGATCAAAGCTTCGCCCATCACACCCGCGCCTATCACTCCAATGGCGCTTGGATTAAGATCATTTGTCATGAGGAAAGATTACCTGCAACCGATGTGCGTAATCACGCAATAGCCCGTAGGCTCTCCCACTATGTCTGAAACGAAGCCGGGTTTTGCTCGCGATTGGTTTGAATTCACAGATCCAAACGATGAGCTTGAAATCTTCAAATGCGATCTCACGTGGTTAACGTCCTACTGGACGTGCATTTACGGTGACGGCTGCAAAGGTGTTTTCGCCGATCGACCAAATGATGGGTGTTGCACAGAAGGCGCCATGTATTCAGACGATGATGACGAAGCGCGAGTGCTCAAAGCCGCTGCAGATCTCACCCCCGATATGTGGCAATTTTATGTGGAGTCCCGACCAAAGCGCTTCGGCGGCGAGCTAAACATTTCAGAGAAAGATGAGGACAACGAGAGGAAGACTCGGACAGCCAACGGCTCATGCATCTTCCTCAATCGCAAGGGCTATGAAGCCAATGGATTCACTGGCTCTTTTGGCTGCGTACTTCACCATCTGGCACTCAAAGAGGGCCGCCACTTTGTTGAGACAAAGCCTGATGTCTGCTGGCAGCTGCCGATGCGACGAAGTTTTGAAACGCGAGAAGTTGGCGACCGTGAATACTCAATCACCGTTATCGGAGAGTACGAACGTCTTGCTTGGGGCGATGGTGGCAACGATTTCGATTGGTACTGCACGAGTGATTCCGACGCCCATGTCGGCACCGAGCCGGTCTACATCTCCAACCGAGTAGAACTCGTCGCCCTTCTCGGGCAAGAGGCCTACGAGATCTTGGCAAAACACTGCGATGCTCGAATGCAAGCGATCCGCGAGATCGAGAAGAAGACTCTTCCTCTGTTCGTGATCCAGCACCCTGCAACGCTTGCGGCTAGAAGCTAGCGCCAACCGTCAGGGCTGCACCCTAGGCTGTGCCCATGGCAAAACCTACGACGGATCCCTACCGCTGTTCTGAATGCGGATGGACCACCAGTAAATGGGTCGGCCGGTGCGGCGAATGCCAAGTCTGGGGAAGCGTCGAAGAGATCGCCGCACCAAAGCGACTCTCACTCGTTCCTGGAGCCGTGACCAGAGTCGCGACACCCATTGGGGATGTGGATCTTTCATCGGCCGGTGCGCGATCCACTGGCGTAAGCGAACTCGACCGAGTTCTAGGCGGAGGTTTGGTTCCTGGCGCAGCGATTCTCCTTGCAGGCGAGCCTGGCGTGGGCAAGTCCACCCTCCTGCTTACCGTCGCCGCCAAGAGTGCATCACGCGGAATCAGATCCCTTTTCATCAGCGGCGAAGAATCTGCATCGCAAGTGCGCCTCCGCGCCGAGCGCATCGGTGCAGTAGATCCAATCTTGTGGCTCGCATCTGAAAACGATCTTGGCGCTGTCATCACGCACATCGATTCTGTTAAGCCCCAACTTCTGATCATCGACAGCATTCAAACCATGAACAGCGCGGCAGCCGAGGGAGCAGCCGGTGGAGTCACACAGGTTCGCGAAGTTGCCGCTGCACTGATCCGCATCGCGAAGGAACGCGACATCACTTTGCTACTAGTTGGTCATGTTACAAAGGACGGCTCCATTGCAGGGCCTCGATTACTGGAACACATCGTCGACGTCGTCCTCTCCTTCGAAGGAGAAAGACATTCGAGGCTTCGCCTCATCCGCGCAACCAAGAATCGTTTTGGTGCCAGCGATGAAGTCGGCTGTTTTGACTTGAATGACGGCGGAATCGAAAGCGTCGTGGACCCGACTGGGCTCTTCACGACCAGACATGCAGAACCGGTGCCCGGCACCTGCGTCACTGTCACCCTCGAAGGGCGAAGGCCATTACTTGCAGAAATCCAAGCACTAGTAGGGGTGGGGCGCGATAACGACTACGGTAATGCCCGACGTGTTACAAGCGGCCTTGACTCTGCGCGCACCTCAATGACACTGGCGGTGCTCGAATTGCGCGCCAATATCCGGATTGCAGGACGGGATGTCTACGCAGCCACAGTCGGCGGAATGAAGATGTCCGAACCCGCAGCAGATCTAGCATTGGCATTAGCTGTCGCTTCCGCGGCAAAAGGACTTGCCCTTCCCGGTGATCTCGTGGCAATCGGCGAAGTCGGATTGGCGGGTGAAATTCGCAAAGTCAGCGGCGTCGAGCGCCGCCTCTCCGAGGCATTCCGACTTGGATTCAAGCGTGCTCTTGTTCCGCAAGGAAGTGACACGAAGATCGCGGGCATGGAGATCGTCGAGGTCTCACGGTTGGACCAAGCGCTGCAACGGGTGAAGATCACTGGGGAATGAGTTCTCTAGAAAAGACAATCATCGATTGGTTCGCCGCAAATAAGCGCGACCTGCCTTGGCGCAATTCCACTGCATGGGGAGTGATGGTCAGCGAATTCATGCTGCAGCAAACCCCTGTCGTCCGCGTCCTTCCGAAATGGAACGAGTGGATGCATCGCTGGCCAACCCCACAAGATCTCGCAACAGCTTCTACGGCAGAGGTCATCACAGCTTGGGGTCGTCTTGGCTATCCACGAAGAGCTTTGCGCCTGCATGAATGCGCGAAAATCATCTCCAAGGAGTACGGGGGCAAAGTTCCCGAAACCGAGGAAGTCCTTAGAACTCTTCCTGGCGTTGGCGATTACACGGCAGCCGCAATAGTTGCCTTCGCCTATGACGCCAGAACTCTCGTGCTCGATATCAACATTCGCCGGCTATTTTGCCGCGTTGTTGACGGCGTGGAGGCACCCAAGCCAAGTCTTTCCAATCAGGAACGACGGGCACGCGCCGAATTGATTCCAATTAGTGATGCTCATGTTTGGGCAGTGGCCACGATGGAACTCGGCGCATTGGTCTGCACGTCGCGCAATCCCAGTTGTGACCAATGTCCGCTTTCGTCAATATGCCAATGGAAGGCAGCGGGTTTTCCCAGATCTGATGCACTCCGCAAGACACAAGCCTGGCATGGCACCGACCGTCAATGTCGCGGCGTCATCGTGCAGGCACTCAGGGAGAACGCGACCCTAACCAAGCACGAGATTCGAAAACTCTGGCACGAAGATTCACAAATGGAGAAGGCGCTATCCACGCTCATAAAGGATGGATTGATTTCACTCAATAATGATTTCCTCTACTCCTTGCCACAAAATCCCTAAGCACGCCCTATGAAATAACGGATATTCGCTCTCCGGGCACGTCAACTTCAAGAAGATCGGCTTTCATCCCAATCGCTATCTCACCGCGATTATGGAGCCCGAGTGCCTGTGCCGCGACTTTAGAGGTTGCCGCAACGGCCTGGACCATTGAGCATCCCAGCAAAGCCTGCAAGTTGAAAAAAGATTTATCCATAGTCAGCGTACTTCCTGCTAGTGCGCCATTCGAATCGAGGCGAGCCACGGAATTCTTAACGGTGACGGGTAGTTGTCCAATCAAGTAGTGCCCATCCGAACTTCCCGCAGCACACATTGCATCCGTAACCAATGCAAGTCGATTAGAAGCCACTCGATAGATGCGCTTTGCGACTTCGCCGCTCACATGGTGACCGTCAAGGATCATCTCCAAACAAAGGCGCGTATCTTGCATTGCTAGATCAGCCAGCGTGTGGCCTTCGTCGTCCAATTTCGAAACAGCATTGGGGAAGTGAGTGACGATCGTTGCACCCGCTTCAACTCCTCGAAGCGTCGAATCAAAATCAGCCGCAGAATGGCCTATCGCAACTTTAACGTTATGAGCAGCCAAATATTCTATGGATTCAATTGCGCCGTTCAATTCCGGCGCGATCGTTACCATCTTGATGAATCCCTTTCCGATGGAAAGTAGCTCTGCGAGTTCATTCACTCTTGGATTGCGCAAGAGAGAAGGATCATGAGCACCGCACCGAGTACGAGCCAAATATGGACCTTCAAGGTGAATCCCGAGGATTTTCTCCGCCTCTGCGAAAGCCACCAACCGCTGAACTTGAGTCTTAAGAACTTCCAATGGTGCTGTGACAAGACTGGCGACCAAGGTAGTCGTGCCGTGAGAATGGTGAGTATCTATTGCCTGCTCAATCTCCAATGGATCCAGGTTTGAAAAGTAGGATCCTCCGCCTCCATGGCAGTGCATATCGACAAAGCCAGGGATGAGGATTCCACTAACCACCCGATCGGCGTTAGACACCTCACCAGTATTAATTGAGGAAATCAAGCCGCTCTTAACCTCAAGCCATACGCTTTCACGTAAAGCACCATCAATCACTGCCGACTTCGCTTGAATAATCATTTGAGCGTGACAATCTCCTCTAAGAAGAACTTCATCCTAATCTAAATCAATATTTTTTCACGGTTTTCACGAATTAACACCGTCGCTATCCAATATGCAATGATTATCGCGTGCGAGAATTCGGATCGATAATGTCTTCGGAAATAGCGGAAACACCCAGTGTTTTTCGCCGAATTATCGATGCAATGCCCACTGCGCAGGCAATCAGAGAAGTACTCAGCGAGGGTGAGATTCAGTCAGTCTTGATCCTTGCCCGCGGCACTTCCGACAACGCAGCGCACTTTCTCAAATATCTAATAGAAACAAAACTGGGCCTTCCCTGTGGATTGACTTCTCCTTCATCTGTGACGCTATACAACAGCACACTACATTTCAAAGGCACTCTAGTTATTGCCATCAGCCAGAGCGGTCAGTCACCAGACCTCGTTCAATTTGCGACTGCAGCACGAAGTTCTGGCGCGCTAATTATCGCGATGACAAATGATTCTCAATCTCCGCTGGCTATGCTGGCCCACTTGCACCTTGCCCTTCAAGCTGGACCCGAACTAGCCGTTGCGGCGACGAAGACCTATTCGGCCCAGCTCCTTACCTCCTATCTCTTGGTGGCGAAATGGGCCAATTTCCCAACCTATGAAACACAGATCATCGATCAAGCACGAATATTGGTCAATGATTTGCACCTCGTAGATGAGGCAGTAAATGCCTGCGATCGCGCTGAGGAGATCGTAGTTTTGGGACGTGGATTTGCCTACCCGAATGCTCGTGAGTTGGCTCTAAAGATTCAAGAAACAAGCAAAATTTCTGTGCAAGGGCTTTCAACTGCGGACTATTTACACGGTCCGATTTCGGCTCTTACTCGTAAAACCCAGGTCTTCATCGTCGCACCCTTGCATATGCCCGCCGGATCGATCGATGAAGCAATCTCAAAAATACGTCCGCAAGTAGATAGGATTTTCTGGTTGGGCAACGGCGGAACGCCTCAGGGATCTGACATTGTGATTGCCGGAGCCAACTGTGAAGATGAGATATCTACTTCGATAGTTGATGCCATACCTGTCCAACGCTTTGCACTTGAATTTGCCGCAAAATCGGGATTCGATCCAGACGCCCCAGAGGGCCTGTCGAAGGTGACCTTAACGCTCTAACCTCTGTTCGCAACTTCGCTAGTTAGGATTTGATATGGCTTTGTTAGCAAGTCAGCTCGCAAACCTCATTGGATCTGAAAATGTGCGTAGCGACTCCACATCCCTTGAAGCTTATAGTCATGATGCCACTCCGCTCTTTCGTGGCCTGCCCGAGGTAATTGTGACGCCCCGTAATACCGAGGATGTAGCACGGATAATTCGTTTTGCACTCGATTCCAGGACACCGATAATTCCACGTGGCGCAGGCAGCAATCTCTGTGCAGCAACTGTCCCCCTCAACGGCGGAATTGTTTTGAGCATGGCACACATGAACAAGGTCCTAGAGATCTCACCTTCAGAAATGTTAGCGGTGGTCCAGCCTGGAGTTACTAACCTTCAGCTCGATACTGAAGTTGGTAAATACAATCTGATGTTTGTCCCAGATCCAGGATCGCGAAATGTCTCGACAATCGGTGGAAATGTGGCAACCAGTGCGGGCGGACTCCGCGGGCTTAAGTATGGAACAACGAAGAATTACGTGCTCGGACTTGAAGTCGTTCTCGGCACCGGAGAGATTATTCGAACTGGCGGGCGATTAGTAAAGGATGTGGCGGGGTATGACATAACTCGATTATTGGTAGGAAGCGAAGGCACTTTAGGTGTTTTTACGGAAATCACTGCTGTCTTGGTCCCACGACCCGAAGCATCTGAATACGGCGTTGCTTATTTTGAAAACCTTGCAGCTGCTTCGATCGCCGTTGATCTGATTATCACAAGCGGTATCGTTCCCTCCACGCTCGAGTTCCTGGACAACACTTGTATTGTCGCCGTTGAGGATTTTGCTCGATTGGGTCTGGATGTAGAAGCAGGCGCACTCTTGCTCTTTGGAGACCACGGCGACTCCGGATACGTGGAACACATCGTCGAGAAGATGGCAGAAATCATCCGATCTGTTCCAGATTGCCGCGGGGTGACGCTCGCGCCAGACATAGCCACGGCGGAGGAACTCCTCTATGCCAGACGTTGCTCTTTGCCGGCGTTGGCTCGACTCGGGACACTATCAATCCTTGAAGATATCGCAGTGCCCCGTCCACACATGGCCGAAACCGTGAAGCGAATTGAGATGATCGCGCAAAAGTACGCATTGCGAATTGGCACGTTTGGCCACGCAGGGGATGGCAACCTTCATCCAACGATCGTGATCGACAAGGATGACCAACTCGCCGTGCTGAGTGCGGAAAGAGCCATGGGTGAGATCTTCAGCCTGGCCTTGGAAATGGGCGGAACCATTACAGGCGAACATGGTGTCGGAAGCGCCAAATTGCCATACTTGCAGGCTCGACTTGGCAGCGTGCAGATGGAACTCCAACGCTCCATAAAGAAAGTGTTTGATCCGCATAGCATTCTTAATCCCGGAAGGCTGGGATCGTGAGGGAGAAGTTCACTCAATCAAAACTTGATCGATGCATCTCCTGCGGCTATTGCCTCCCCGCCTGCCCCACCTATCAGTTGACCGGAGCTGAGGAGTCTTCGCCTCGTGGGCGAATTACCCTTATGAGAGCCGTACAAGACGGACGATTGCCCAAGGAGAATCTCCTCGCAGAATCAGGCTTCTGTTTGGGCTGTCGTGCATGCGAACCCGTCTGTCCTGCCGGGGTCGAGTATGGAGTCTTGTTGGAAGAGATGCGCGAAATGGTGTGGCAAGGGAAGAACCGACCGCTCATTGTTCGCGGACTTCTAGCTCTCGTACGAACGCAATGGAGGGTTCGACTTATCGGCGCATTTTCGCCAATTGGTCGAAAACGAAAAGCAGATGAAGATCTGCATTTACTGCTCGGGTGTTTTGAGAGAAGACTCTTTCCAAGAGTAAGCCGGATACTTTTTAAGATTGCCCCGGAGGTTTCCATTACAAAGAGTCAGGGTTGTTGTGGGGCACTTCACGCTCATAATGGTGAATTGAAATTGGGTACCGAAATGGCCGAGGAACTAGGAAGGAAGCTCAACGGCACAATTCTTACCACGGCAGGTGGCTGCGCCGCCCACCTATCCTCCGTACTCGGCCAAGAGCGAGTGAGGGAATTTTCAGAATGGTGGTTCTTCAAATCAATCGAACTTCATAAGATTGAGAAAGATGGATTGCCCATACGTATCGGATTCCAGGACTCCTGCCATCTTCGAAATGGCTTAGGCGTTTTCAAAGAACCACGGGCAATCCTCAATCAAATTGGCGACTACATCGAGGTTCCGAACGCAAGTGGGTGTTGTGGCGCGGCTGGAAGTTACTCCTTATTGCAAAGGAAAAACAGCCGAAAAATCCTTGCGCCCAAGGTCAATGCGATTCGCGACTTGAAACTTGATTACCTAGCAACCGTCAACCCAGGGTGCACGCGACAACTAGCAAAGGAACTCAAACGGGGAGGGATCAGGACTAAAGTCGTTCACATCTCAGAGTTGGTTTCGAAGGCTAAATCTTAGGCACCCTGGCTTTCTCACTCACCTCAATATCTGGCTTCTTTCCTGATCGACTTCCAACTACTTTTCTAGACAGATCAAGCGCGGCTTTTGTCTCCTTCCAGTTTCTTTGAGCGAGAGCTACGCAAAGGCAGTCAACCACCGTCAATTGTGCAATTCGGCTGGCAGTGGCCCCACTTCGAAAGGTTGTCTCTCTTGCGGATGTGAAGAGGACAAGATCCGCAATCGCCGTCGCCGGACCACGAAAATTATTTGTAATCAATATGACCGTCACGCCTCGTGACTTGAACTCAGTCATAACATCCACAATGTCAAGGGTGGTACCGCTGTGGCTGACAGCCACCAGCACGTCATTTGGTTTTAGTAGCGAAATCGACGTCAATGCCGAATGCGCATCCGTCCAAGCGGTGGCCCGTTTGCCCAAGCGGTTCAATTTCAATTGCAAATCCATGACAACGTACCCGCTGGAGGCAATTCCGATCAATCCGATCATCTCAGCCTTATCCCATGCGTCTACAGCCGCTATGAAACTTTCGACATCCAACCGTTCGGCGGTGGACTGGATTGCTCTCGCGTCTGCTTGTGAGATTTTGCGGATGACCTCTTCGGGTGAATCTTGGAGTGTGATCCCTCCGTCCAATTCGCTTCCGTTTATCCCAAGGTGCTCTCTCCGGCTCAAATCTCCCACGAGAGCCATTCGAAAATCGGGAAACCCCTTGAACCCCATTGCCTTGCTAAATCGCACAATCGATGCAACCGATGTGGAACTGAAGGTTGCCAACTGTGAAATGTTCATTCGTGCCACATGGTCGGGGTGATCGAGCACAGCATGGGCGATCGCCGCTTCGCTGGCATGAAATGACGGGAACGAATTTGCTATATCTCCAAGAAGATCCTGATAATTCTTGGGTATCGATTCTGAAATAGCCTTACGCGCCATGGTGCCTCCCGTATTTCATGATCACGCAGAATGAAGTTTCTGGTGGGTCGACTCTAAAAAGGGTTGCCACAACAGCTCAGTAGGCGATGGAATTCCGCGCACGTGCAGTCGGTTGGTCATCAGTGCGACAACGCAATCATGGGATGGAGAGAACCCTAGAGCAATCCCTGGAAAGCCAGTATGCCCAAAAAATTCAGCGGTACAGCCTCGATATGTGTGACTCCAACTTCTAAATCCGAGTTGTTGACCGAGATCGGGGCCGGTAGTGAGGAACTCTTGTGCGATCTTTTGTGAGTAGGGTCCCTCTCCCCTAAAGCTCGCGTTCATGATCTCTCCAAAAGTTAGAAGGTCATCTGCAGTCGAAAACAGACCAGCGTGGCCTGCGATGCCGTCAAAAACGTGAAAAGCATTTCCGTCGTTTACTTCCCCGACAAGGATGTGTTCGCGCCAACGTCCGAAGTCGGCTACTTCTTCGGGAACAGGAAATGGAATCTTCGATATGACCATTTCTTTCTCTATAGAATCGCCGAAGGAGGTAGCCGCAACAGAGGTACGAGTAACTGGGGTGGCAAACTTGGTTTCACTCAATTGAAGAGGTCTCAAAACAAGGTCGTTGATACTCGCCTTCAATTCCTCGCCCATAATCCTTACTAGTATCTGTCCTAGTGAAATAAATCCCAAATCTGAATAATGGCGTCCGGCATTTACGGAATACCTCAAAGGTATTTCACTTAGTCGTCGCATCGCATTCGATGGATCCCGGTCGTGAATGTAAAGCGGTCGCCACTCCCACAAACCACTTCGATGCAGAAGCAGATCCCTAACAGTTATCTCGTCCTTTTCTGTTCCTGCCCACTCAGATAGGAACTTCGAGGCAAGGTCGTCAAGAGAAAGAACACCAGTATCAACTAAACGCATGATCCCCGCAGTAGTCGCGAGGACTTTGGTTATCGAACCAAGGTCGAAGAATGTCCGTGGGTCCATGGATAAGGGCGAGTCCACTCCGAAAACTTGCCGGTCGCCAAATGCGGCAATCTCGCGCTTGCCTCCTACCGATAGTCCGAGGACAAATCCGGGTACGTGGGCGAGTGTGCCCTCTATTAAATCCTTCATTGCAGGACTACCTCTCCTGCCTCGTACTTGATTCTGGAATCTTTCGCCCACCACGAGGCATCCAAATCATGGACGTCATTGGGGGCAAGGGCGCTGGCCAAACAAGCCGACGCGAACACTCCCACATCGCCTTCCATCATGCTTCCCATGCGCACGCCTAGCCCAGCTTCTTGCGCCACACCTGCCATCTTTAGGGTTGGAGTTATCCCGCCCGACTTGAGAAGCTTCAAATTAACGAGATCTACTGCCCCATATTCAATCAGTCGAAGAAGATCTTCCATATTAAAACAAGATTCATCGGCCATAATCGGAATTTCGGTATTCCGCCTAATTTCGGCCAAGGCTTTTTTATCATCGGCTGGAGTGGGCTGTTCTAGATAATCAATGAAAATGCCGGTGCCGTTGATTTTCTCCAAGAAGGTCAGTGTGTGCGCAACTGTCCAGGCCTGATTGGGGTCGATCCGGATTCCACACCTTCCATTCGCAACTTGATTGATCAACTCCAGTTTTTGAATCGAGTCCTCTACTGGTTCCATCGTAAGTTTGACTTTGAAAGAATTGAAACCGTCTCTCAAGCGAGCGGATAAAAGACGTTCGATTTCTCCACTATCTGCGATCGGTATTGTCACATCCGTTGCCACCGATGAACGAGTGCACCCCAGCAACTCATCGAGCGTACTTCTCCGTTTGGCAGCTTCAAGAAAGTACAGAGCCATATCTGCCGCAGCTTTCGCACTCGATACCGCCGGGGTCTTGGCAACTTGCTCTACAAGTTCCAACGGTGAAGAAAATGGAATACCTTCAAGCACTTCGCTTATCGGGCCGAGAAGGTCGTCCTCGATCATCTTCCGTGTATCACCAGTAATTGCTGGTGTCTCCACTGCCTCGCCTTTTGCCCACAGGCCATCATCAGTCTCAATATGAAACTCGATGACGTCAAAATTAGTGACGGATCGGAGAGATGTTCGAAAAGGCTCACTTAAGGAACGAGGTGTCACGTGACAAGTTATTCTCGAAATCGAACTCATCAATTCACCTGCCTTGCTAGGATTGATTTCGTGACGATGACAGTGCGACCAGGTAATGCAGAAGATATTGATGCAATAGTGAGAATCTTTCGCGCTTGCTGGCAGGAGTCATATCGCGATTTGCTCAACGAAGATGTTCGCAGTGCAATGACCCTTGAAAATGCAAGAGAATTGTGGCTTCCTGCCTTGACATCACATTCAGATCGCGAAACATTGGTCGCGTGTATCGGAGAGAAGCCAATTGGAATGTCGCGAATCGGTCGCGATCCCGATTTTGCAGATCGTGGACACCTGTTTTCACTGTACATCGATCCGGAATATGCAGGTAAAGGCTTCGGAAAGGCTTTACTTACCGCCACTCTTAGCAGGTTATCTGAGCGTGGTTCTAGAGAAATTTCACTCTGGGTGTTCAAGGCTAACCTTGGGGCTCTTGGACTCTACAAAAAGATGGGGTTTAAGCCGACCGGCAGAGAGCGCACGGATACCCGCTGGCAAAGCGTGGAGATTGAAATGCTCCATGATCAGATTACTTCGCTACTCTGATTCTTGTTGGTGCAATTGCTGAAGGAAGCGGAATTTGGAGCGGGCCAGTTCCTGGAGTGAGAGAGCCCAGTAGCCTTTCGCCACTTGCGCCTGTACAACTTGGAATCTGGCCAGGCAGACCATGAAGGGTGAGGTACCCGATCAGCGCGAAAGTGACCGATTCTTTCGCCCTTGGATCGATGCCTAGTTCAGCAATCGAGAGAACTTCGCAGTTCGTCAAGCGTTCTTGCATACGTTTCATCATGAATGGATTCGCAGATCCACCGCCTGCAACATACAACTTCGACAAAGAATATTTCTCGACTTCTCGGGCAACGGTTTCAACGGTCAATTCGAGCAATGTGGCCATTAGATTCTCAATCTTCCATGAAAGCACGGGGCCTGCATGGGCAATCAAATAGGGCAGGTGGAACAGTTCTTTGCCCGTCGATTTTGGAGAGGGAAGGGAGTAGTACGGTTCCTCCAGAAGCGACTCCAAAAGTTCAGAGTCAACGACACCAGCAGCGGCCAATCGACCATCTTCGTCGAAGGACGCCTTACCTTCTGAATAAGCCGAAATGGCCGCATCCAGTAACCCGTTGGCTGGGCCAATGTCGTAAGCCATCGGCTCCATTGACCTACCAGCAATTGTTATATTTGAAATACCGCCTAAATTGAGAGCACCCTCAGGTTTCTCGCCATATCCAAGAAGAAGTTGGTCGAGGATGCTCACGAGGGGTGCACCATGCCCACCTGCCGCGACGTCTCTCGCACGAATATTGGACAAGACCTGGACACCGGTGTCTTCAGCAATCCAGGATGCCTCGCCAAGTTGCAGTGTGCCTTTGGCCTCATGATTTGCGTCGATCCAATGAAAAAGTGTCTGGCCGTGGGAAACAATCAAATCTGGTTGAAATGAAAATTCTGACATTACCGACTGAGCTGCCCTCGAAAAAGCCTGGCCTATCAAGGTATTGAGGACACACACTCGCTCCATATCCACCGAGCGGGGAGGCATGGAGTCAGCGATCAGTTGGTGAAGATCATCCGGATACTCAAACGATGAAAACCCGATCTGTTTTAGTTCGATCACACCGCCGTCTTGAGTAAATTCACAACATGCAACATCAATTCCGTCAAAAGAGGTGCCAGAGATCATGCCGATGATTTTCATGCCTTTACCTCCGGACAAGCGACAAAGTGAGTGTTCGATACTTCAAGGAGAGAAGGGGAACGGGTTGTGCAAATTGGCACCGCAATCGGGCATCGCGCATGGAAAGCGCAACCTGAGGGCATATGCGCGGGATCTGGAACCTCTCCTTGTAGGGTCTTAGAGAGTGTTTCAGGATTTCCGATAATGCTGTGGTCAGGCATCGCTGCAATTAGAGCCCGAGTGTACGGATGCAACGGCTTTTCGATGACTGTCTCCCAGTCACCGAACTCAACAACTCGTCCAAGGTACATGACTGCAATCACATCGCTGATGTATCGAATCATTCCCAAGTCGTGGCTGATAAAGATGTACGTCAAATTGAATTTCTCGCGTAAGTCGATCAACAAGTTCATGACCTCGGCACGCACCGAAACATCCAATGCCGACACTGGTTCATCCAGAATGAGAAGGTCTGGCTCGGATGCAAGTGCGCGCGCGATGCTGACCCGCTGCCTTTGACCACCAGAAAGTTGGTGGGGATATCGATATTGCAGGTCAGAGGAAAGCCCGACAATAGAGAGCAATTCTTCTACTCGGGCATTAATCCCATTCTTTGGACGCAATTTGTGAACAGTAATAACTTCCGCGATCGCAGCGCCGATCTGCTGGCGTGGATTTAGAGACGAATAAGGATCCTGAAAGACCAGTTGAACCCTGGATCTTTGCGGACGAAAATGATTCTTCGCTTTATCCGAGATGCCTTCCCCCTCCCACAGGATGCTTCCGGCGCTGGGCCTTTCAAGCCCGGCAATTACACGAGCAAGCGTGGACTTGCCGCACCCGCTCTCTCCAACGATCCCCAGTGTCTCGCCTCTTTTTAGGGAAATTGAGACCCCATTGAGCGCATTTATGTGAATCCCACTGGCCCTAACCTTGTACTGCTTCTCGACATTTTCAATCTGAAGGCTCATGATTCAACCCCCACTGGATGAAAACAGGCGACACTCTTCTCAAGGGTCCCTAGAAGTTGCGGAATCTGACTCTTGCATTCGGGCTTTACATTGAAGCAACGCGGAGCGAAGGAACACGATTGACCGACCAACCACGGTTTCTGCGGAACTCCCGCGATAGAAGTAAGGCGCTTGCGAGATTTGTCAGTAGTTATGGGCAGTGAGGCTAACAATCCGTAGGTGTAAGGGTGTTGAGGGTTGGAGAAGATTTCCCTCACCGTCCCCGACTCCACTATGCGCCCGGCATACATGACGATCAATCGGTCAACGAGGTTTGCAACTACGCCAAGGTCATGAGTGATCCAAAGCATGGACATATTGCGCTTGCGACGCTCTTCCGCCACGAGGGCAAGTATCTGCTGCTGAATCGTCACGTCAAGCGCAGTAGTGGGTTCGTCGGCTATCAACAACTTCGGCGAAAGAATCAGTGCCATTGCGATCATGACACGCTGGCGCATTCCTCCTGAAAATTCGTGCGGGTAACTCGCCATCGCTCGCGTTACGTCTGGGATTCCCACTTCTCTTAGGGCTTCGCGTACGCGCTCCTCTGAAGAATCGTCGATTTTCTCATGGGACTCGATAACTTCAAGAAGTTGATCGCCAATCTTCATTACCGGATTCAAGGCAGTCATCGGGTCTTGATACACCATTGAAATCTCTGAGCCACGAATCCTTCGCATCTCTTGTGGGGATATCTTCGCCAAATCAATGCCGTTGTACTCGATGGACCCTTCTGCCACCGCCACACCGCGTGGGAGCAGTCCAAGTATCGACAGCGCTGAGAGCGTTTTGCCTGATCCGCTTTCTCCGACGACCCCAACAGCCTCACCTTCATGAACCTCGAATGTCACATCGTTGATGAGAACACGTGGATCCTGCAATGTGGAAATAACTAGATGTTCAACAGAAAGCAGTGGCTTCGACTGACTCATGAGCTCCTCCTGGCGGGATCCCAGGCGTCACGTAGTCCATCTCCAACAAGGTTCAAACCAACGACGACGACGGTGATAAAAATCGAGGGGAACGCAAGGGTCCACCAGGCAAGGGCAGCCAGAGACTGCGCGTCAGAAACCATAAGTCCAAGGGAGGCATCCGGCGGTTGCGTTCCCAGACCGAGGAAACTCAGACCAGACTCCGTGAGTATCGCCCATGAAAGGGAAAGTGCGGTCTGAACGACGATGGGTGCGGTGACGTTGGGCAGGATATGTTTAATGAGGATTCGCGGTGAGGAGTAACCGAGAATGCGAGATACCTTGATGTAGTCCATTTCCTTTGCGGCCAATACTGGACCTCGAGCGACGCGGATGAATATCGGCGTGTACACAATTCCGATGGAGATCGCCGTGTCATACCAAGCGGTACCAAGGCTGCTAACAATTGCGAGGGCCAGAAGTATTGCTGGAAACGCAAAGAGAGCATCGCTCATGCGGGTCACAAATATGTCAAACCACTTGCCCAGGTAGCCACCCAGAATCCCCAAAGGAATACCGATCAACGCAGCAATCGACACAGCGGTGATCGAGACGGTTAGGGAGCGACGCATGCCATCGAGTGTGCGCGAGAAAATGTCCCGCCCGAATTGATCAGTGCCGAACCAAAACTTTCCAGACGGTCCCTTCAGAATATTGTCGATATTCTGATCCAACGGATGATGGGGCAACCAGCCAAACGCAGCGCATAAGGATCCGATTATCATCAACAGCAGCAGAATGGCCCCAATAACTCCACTCTTGCTCTGGAAGTAATAGTGCAGACCGCCTTTAGTTGCATTCTCTCTGCTCTTCATTATTTTATCCTCGGATCAATCCTGCGATACACAAGGTCGGTCAAGACGTTGATCGTCACGAACATTATGGCAAAAATCATCACACTGCTCTGGACTGTTGCGTATTCGCGCTTGGTAATAGCTTCAAGAACTTGCCTGCCCATTCCTGGCAAAGCGAAAATCTTCTCAACTATCACCGCACCGCCCAATAAATAGCCAAATTGAATGCCAGTCATGGTCACGATCGGTATTAGCGAATTGCGCAGGACGTGACGCAACTGAACTTTTCCGGGGGCGACACCTTTTCCGTGAGCGGTACGAACAAAATCTTTATCAACCGTCTCAAGGAGCGCAGACCTCGTCGTGCGCATCACTGGCGCTGCTACTGCAATACCGAGCACTAATCCTGGAAACATCATCTGTTGGAAATTTACCCAGGGGTTTTCCCAAGGCGTCATATATTCCAAGCCATTAGGGAAGTAATGAAATACGTTCGCCATAACAGTGACAATCGCCGTGCTAAGAACAAATCCTGGAATTGCAAGTGCCAACAGACCAAAAAGTTGCCCACCGAAGTCGCGAAAGCTGCCTGGTTTGCTGGCGCTAAACATTCCTACGGCGATTCCCATTATGACGCCCAAAATGGTTCCAATGAGAGCGAGCTCAATTGTCACTGGGAGCGCGGATTCAGTTAGGTGAAGAATCGATACTCCAGTGGAGAAAGAGTACCCGAGGTGTCCGGTTAAGAAACTCCCCATCCATGACAGGTACTGCGCAAGAAGTGATTTGTCGATGCCGTAGTAGTGACGAAGTTCAACTATTTGCTGCGGGGTCAGTACGCCTGTTTCAATTCCGAAAGAACCCGTAATTGTGTTCCCAGGAATCACTCTTAGAACTATGAAAACGAAGATGGAAATTCCAAAAAGGGTTGTTGCAATGCTTGAGAGCCGAACGAATACCGGAGAGAAAATAAGGCGCTGTAGCCTATTCACTTTCAGCACGGCGGCTCGCCCCTCCCAAGTTGATAAAAAAGATGGATAATCGTGACAATTTGAAGAAGCGGGCGGTGTGTAGAAATTGATCTACACACCGCCTCTTCTGATTAACTCAGATCTGCCTTGCGTAGCTCAAGCAAAGAGCCAGTTGCAAGCGGCACAAAACCAGTCAACTTCTTGGATGCAACGCGATATTCGTATGGCGAGAAGAGCCAAATCCATACTGCATTGTTCTCCAATTCTTCGGAAATGCTCTTGTATGCAGCCTTGCGCTGAGGAACATTCCCAGTGGACTTTCCAAGGGCGAAGAGCGAGTCAAGCTTTGCCGAAGAGTACCCAGCAACCTTGTTCAGGTTACCAGTGGAGGTGAAGTAACGGGTGTACATGGTGTCCGGATCAATACGACCGCCATTGTTTGCAATTGCGGTTTCAAAATCAGCCGCGAGCCAGCGAGAAATGAAGGTTGAGTCATCCACCAACTCGAGCTGCAAAGTGATGCCAGCTTTAGCCAGTTGAGACTTCAAACTTTGAGCAACAGCAGATGCAGTTGCAAACTGTGTTGGTGCAACAATCGACTTAATGGTCAAGCCGTTTGAATAGCCAGCGGCAGTTAGGTACTGCTTTGCCTTTGCGATATCTGCATTTGGACACGGACGATCTGATGGGTCTGACCTGTATGCAGGGCTAGTGATTGGTCCAATGACGGTTCCCTCACCTGACTGCGCAGTCTTCACAACCTCTTGTCTGCTAATCGCACACTGAATTGCCAGGCGCACGTTGACATTGTCCAATGGAGCTTTTCGAGCATTAAGTTGCAGTGCCATGTAGGCAAGTGAAGGAGTTGAATACTTCTTTAGATTCTTCCCAACCTGCTTTGCAATGAGTGGATCAGTGATAACTGCAAATTGAACGCTTCCTGCATTCAGAGCCGAAAGGACGGAGGATTCGCTAGGAATGACTCGGAAAGTGACTGTGTCGATCTTTGGCTCATGACCCCAATAGGTGGGGTTGCTAGCCAACTTGACCGACTGGCCGGCATCCCAAGAAAGAAACTTAAATGGGCCGGTTCCGTTTACAGTCTTTCCGACCGTGCCGGCAGCAATGTCCTTCGCTGACAACATTGCCATGTTGACGCCGTCGAGGGCTGCAAGAATCGGAACGTTCGGGATGGTCAAATCAAGAACAACATCGTTGCCCACGACAGTTATTGTCTTAATCGTCAGCAAGTTGGAGCGTGCCGCCGCCTTTGTGGCTGGGTCGAGAATTCTCTGAATTGAGGCCTTTACATCGGCCGGACCAAAGGCAGTGCCGTCTTGGAACTTGACGCCTTTACGGATGTGCAGTCGCAATTGAGTTCCAGCTGAATTGAAGGACCAGGATGTTGCCAAACCTGGACGGATATCGAGTTTTGGCCCTACTTCGACCAAGCTTCCATATACCAGCCCAAGGGCGCGCACGGTCGCAAAACTGGTGGCGGCCTGTGGATCTAATTTGTCGATATCAAGGGTGATGCCAATCACAAGGTCTTTACTCGCGGCTTGTGCTGGTGCTACGAGCGTTACTCCAGCCAGCAGCGCAGTAATCACGCCAGCGACTGCAAATTTCTTTCTTAGTCTCACTAAATTCCCCTTCCAAGGTTAGAACCACATTGAAAGCGAGGTCTGTGAAAAAAACCTTCACAGGCGCAGGCGATCGGTGGAAATCATTGCCCTAATTCTTCAGAAGGTCAAGAGGAAACCATCACAAAGATCTAACGATTTTTGAGGGCGTCCCGGACTCTATTTGAGGCGGAAGAAAGACGCTCGCGAGCCGAGGGGGCGTCAACTCCTAGAAGAATCATCACGATGGCGACTTTGACCTCGTCCCCTGAATCTGCCAGGGCTTGAGAGGCCTCGTTGCGAGAGACACCGGTGGCTTGACTGATTATGCGCTTGGCCCGATCTCGCAACTTCTCGTTTGTAATCTGGAGATCAACCATGAGATTTCCAAAAGTTTTGCCCAGGCGCACCATCGTGATCGTGGAAATCATATTAAGCACCAATTTCTGAGCGGTGCCAGATTTCAGGCGCGTGGAGCCAGCCAACATTTCGGGTCCCGAATCGATTTCAATCGGGTGATCAACGTGTTGTGATATTTCTGAGTTCGGGTTCCCTGTCAAACCCACCTTGAGCGCGCCAATTCTCTCAGCGTAGGCCAGACCGCCCAATACATAGGGCGTCCGTCCGCTTGCTGCAATTCCGACAACCACGTCCTTTGAATTCAAGTGAATGGATTTCAAGTCTTCCGCACCTGCATCAAAATCATCTTCTGCGCCTTCAACTGCGTGCGTAAGCGCACTCTCTCCGCCGGCGATAAATGCCATGACTTGTTCATCCGATACCGAAAAGGTTGGTCCACACTCTGCGGCGTCCAGAACGCCAAGCCGTCCAGATGTTCCAGCGCCAATGTAAATAAGTCTGCCGCCAGCCAACATGCGATCCACGATCGCATTGATTGCACTTTCGATCTCTGGCAACACCTTGGAGATCGCCCTCGGCACTTCAAGATCCCCCTCATTCATGGCATGAAGAAGCTCCGACACTGACATAACGTCCAACTCTCGGTATTTCGTATCTACCTGTTCGGTGCGAAGTAGACCAAGAGTCATGTCTTCGGTGTTGCTGGCCATGGATGCCCTTCTTTTGAAGTAAGAGATTAAACCCTCTCGAGGCTTTATGGGAAACGCCGCAATATATCCCTAGGCTTAGGCGGTGAGCAATTACTTGCTAGCTGTAGCAGTAATCGCAGGAGCAAATTTGCTCCCTGCCTTTGCTCCCCCTACGTGGTCGATCCTCGTCTTCTTCACACTTAGATATCACATGAACCCAGTTGCATTAGTGCTCCTTGGTGTAATGAGCGCAACTCTCGGGAGAGCAATCCTCGCAAATGTGTTCCGTGCGATTCGTGGATGGTTGCCGAAGGGATATGTGGCAAACATGGAGAGAATCGGCGTCAAGATCGAAGAGAATCCAAGACGCGCACTTGGTTTGCTCACGTTGTTTTTTCTCTCTCCAATTTCCTCGGCCCAACTCTTTGAAGCCGCAGGAATCATCAAACGGATCTCACTCGGTCCACTTCTTCTTGCCTTTGCCGGAGGACGCTTAATCAGTTATTCGATCTACGTCTCCGGTGCGAGCGTCCTGAGGGAATCTTCACTAGGCCAGATCGTTCAGAAGAGAATTCACATCTCCAGTTGCAATCGCAGTTCAAGTGCTCCTGATTATCGGACTTGTTGCCCTCGGAAATGTGAAGTGGAACGGGGCCAATAATTAGGGTTTTCCCTTACCGCAGATCAAAGGTCTCAAAAAGACGGGCGGAGAAGTGATTCCTTAGGCTTCTACCCGACCCCAAGTTGTAAGGTTGCGCCACTGGGAATCCGATCCATCCCTGCTCACAGTCTGGAGAGAATTGTGAATGAGAACGTATTTCCATTTAGCCCGCAACAAGGCGGTAAGAAGGGCGATCGTATACTGATTCTGCGCCTGCCTCAGGACTCTGTCGTACTTGAAGCTGCCAGTATGGAAATTGACGAGAAGACAGACAGCCTCACAGCCACACATGTGGAGGCGCTCACTTCGCCTTTTGAAAACGCATCAGAATTTGGAGTCTCTCACCAGTCACCTCAGGCGCCTAGAATGCGCCGACGTACGAGACGCAGAGCAAATTGGGTGCGACTTATTAATATCGCCTTCATAGTTTTCGTTACTTTAACTGTGATAACTCCAGTTCTTCTCTCTTCAACCCTAGGAATAGCAATCTACGCATCAAATACAGACGCACACGACGCCAAGATTCACCTTGGTGATCTGATGATTTCGGAAATCAAGCCAGTCATTGAATTGAACGACAATGACGTGCTGCTTCTCCACAATGAATATACATGGCAGCGAGAAATCCGACGAGTGATCTCCAAGTCAGTGGATGGAAATATGGTCAAATTAACGACCAGTGATGGGATCGATGAGACTTCCACTGACTCATACACGGTCAAACACTCAACGAGAATTCACAAAGTCATACGCGTCGTCCCTATGTTTGGCTACTGGGTAACGATCCTCACCTCAGTGCCTGCAAAGATACTCGTGGGCCTCGCAGTGATTGCCATGAACCTCACCGTTCAAATCCGAAGGGCCCGAAGACTCCGAAACGGATCTTAGGCTGTTGGCGCTAGATCACTCGGAGAGTCAGGGGCGAGTGACTTGGGTGAGCCGGCAAAGGTGAACTTTGCCTCTGCGCCTTCGCCCTCGACATCAACGAGCACAATTTCGCCAGCCTTCAGTTCGCCAAAGAGAATCTTCTCGGACAAGCTGTCCTCAATCTCTCTTTGGATGGTTCGACGAAGCGGTCGGGCACCAAGCAACGGGTCGTAGCCGCGCAACGCAAGAAGATCCTTGGCCGCAGTCGTCAATTCGATTGCCATGTCTTTGGCCTTGAGGCGATCATCGAGATTTGTGATCATCAGATCAACTATTTGAACGATCTCAGGCTTGGTCAACTGGTGGAAGACGATGATGTCGTCAATACGGTTGAGGAACTCTGGGCGGAAATGTGTTTTGAGTTCATCTCCGACCTTGGCCTTCATCCGCTCGTAATTGCTCATCTCGTCTTCGGAGTTCGCAAAACCAAGACCCGCGCCCTTGGAGATGTCGCGAGTACCAAGGTTGGTCGTCATGATGATGACGGTGTTCTTGAAGTCGACGACGCGACCCTGTGAATCGGTCAGACGACCATCTTCAAGAACCTGAAGAAGGGAGTTGAAGATATCCGGGTGTGCTTTTTCGATTTCATCGAAGAGCACAACAGAGAACGGCTTGCGACGGACTTTCTCGGTCAACTGACCACCCTCGTCGTATCCGACATATCCTGGAGGCGCACCGAAAAGTCGTGAAGCCGTATGGCGCTCGGAGTACTCGGACATATCAAGTTGAATCAGCGCATCCGCTGTGCCGAACAAGAAATTGGCCAGTGTGCGCGAAAGTTCAGTCTTGCCGACACCTGAGGGGCCAGCGAATATGAAGGATCCACCAGGGCGCTTTGGATCTTTCAATCCCGCACGTGTACGGCGAATTGCTTGAGAAAGTGCCTTGATCGCTTGATCTTGGCCGATAACACGACGGTGGAGTTCATCTTCCATGTGAAGCAAACGCGCAGTCTCTTCCTCGGTCAATTTGAATACTGGAATGCCCGTTGCAGTTGAGAGAACTTCGGCAATGAGTTCTTCATCGACCTCGGTGACCATATCGAGGTCACCAGCCTTCCAGGTCTTTTCGCGCTCGTGCTTCTCGTTCATCAATTGCTTCTCGTTGTCGCGCAATGACGCAGCCTTTTCGAAGTCCTGGCTATCAATGGCCGATTCCTTCTCACGGCGAACCGTGGCGATTTTGTCGTCAAACTCGCGCAACTCAGGAGGCGCAGTCATGCGACGAATACGCAAGCGCGAACCAGCCTCGTCGATCAAGTCGATTGCCTTGTCCGGCAAGAAACGATCGGAGACGTAGCGATCGGCAAGAGTTGCCGCTGCAACTATCGCAGAATCAGAGATCGAAACTCGGTGGTGGGACTCGTAGCGATCGCGAAGTCCTTTGAGAATGGCAATGGTGTGCTCAAGCGTCGGCTCGGCAACTTGGATTGGCTGAAAGCGACGCTCAAGAGCGGCATCTTTCTCGAGGTGCTTGCGGTACTCATCAAGTGTTGTCGCGCCGATTGTCTGGAGTTCGCCACGTGCGAGCATCGGCTTCAAGATGCTTGCAGCATCAATCGCGCCTTCTGCTGCACCAGCACCGACAAGGGTGTGAATTTCATCGATGAACAAAATGATGTCTCCGCGTGTGCGGATTTCTTTCAAAACTTTCTTAAGGCGCTCTTCGAAATCTCCGCGGTAGCGGCTGCCTGCGACAAGGGCGCCGAGGTCGAGGGAGTAGAGCTGTTTGTCTTTCAAAGTCTCCGGAACATCGCCACGGACAATTGCCTGCGCAAGTCCTTCGACGACTGCGGTCTTGCCGACACCTGGCTCACCGATGAGCACCGGGTTGTTTTTGGTGCGACGAGAGAGAACCTGCATCACGCGCTCAATTTCTTTTTCGCGGCCGATAACAGGATCAAGTTTTCCTTCACGTGCAGCCTGTGTCAGGTTGCGTCCGAACTGATCGAGAATCAGAGAAGTCGAGGGAGTTCCCTCTGCGGGACCACCCGTGGTCACCGGCTCCTTGCCCTGATAGCCAGAGAGAAGTTGGATGACTTGCTGGCGTACTCGCGAAAGATCTGCGCCCAGCTTCATCAATACTTGGGCGGCGACGCCTTCGCCTTCACGGATAAGTCCAAGCAAAATATGTTCGGTGCCGATGTAGTTGTGGCCCAACTGAAGAGCCTCTCGTAGGGAGAGTTCAAGGACCTTCTTCGCGCGCGGGGTAAATGGGATGTGGCCGCTCGGGGCTTGCTGGCCCTGTCCGATGATCTCTTCAACCTGCGAGCGCACGGCTTCGAGGGAGATGCCGAGGGATTCGAGGGCTTTGGCGGCGACGCCTTCGCCTTCGTGGATGAGACCAAGGAGAATGTGCTCGGTGCCGATGTAGTTGTGGTTGAGCATGCGGGCTTCTTCTTGTGCCAGCACGACGACTCGCCTCGCCCTATCCGTAAAACGCTCAAACATCGTGGCTCCCTTTTTGATTTCTTACTCTTCTAAGCCTAAACCAAGTGCGGTTTAGGAGCGAAACGTGACGCCTGACCCATATAACCGCAGGTCGATGAGTTTTATGCCCAATCCATGGTGACTATCTGTAGACGCAGATCCTGTGCCGTCCAATTGACTATAGATATTTCAACATGCGGGTATTCCCCAAGGTATTGGGCTTAACGCTCTCCAAATCGAGGAATTCGGCGATACCGGTGTCATAGGAGTGAAGCAGTTGGGTGTAGACCTCGGGATCGACGGGAGTTCCATGAATTTCCTCAAAGCCATGACGGCCAAAGAAGTCGGTCTCAAAGGTCAGACAGAAGATTCTCTTGACCCCGATCTCTCGGGCACGCTCGATGATCGCCTCGAGAATTCGATGCCCGATCCCCTGTCCTCGATAATTCTCAGCGACTGCGACAGTTCTTACTTCTGCCAGGTCTTCCCAGAGAACATGGAGGGCCCCGCAGCCAATGACCTCGCCCTTGTCGATGGCAACAGTGAATTCTTGGACGCTCTCATAGAGTGTCACTGTCTCCTTGGAAAGAAGTCGGCGTTGTGGAGCGTAGGTATCGATGAGTTTGCGGATGCCCTTGACGTCGGTGGATTTCGCTGAGCGAATCTCAACCATGGTTAGTCGATCTCTGGTTTCACCAGCGGGAAGAGAATCGTCTCGCGAATACCAAGACCGGTAAGGGCCATCAGCAGTCGATCAACACCCATTCCCATTCCACCCATGGGCGGCATGCCAAATTCCATCGCACGCAAGAAGTCTTCATCAACGCTCATCGCCTCGACGTCGCCCTTAGCCCCAAGGCGCCCCTGTTCCACAAGGCGCTCGCGCTGAATGACCGGGTCTATGAGTTCTGAATATCCCGTTGCTAATTCGAAGCCGTCGACGTACAGATCCCATTTCTCAACGACTCCGGGAATTGTGCGGTGCGCGCGTACCAACGGAGCGTTGTCCGTTGGAAAGCCCATGACAAATGTTGGCTCTTTGAGTCTGTCGGCCGCAACGTGTTCAAAGATTTCCTCTGCCAGTTTGCCTTTAATCCAACTTGGGTCAACCTTGATACCCAATCTCTCGGCGAATTTCTTCAAGTCCTCCGTAGAAGTCAATGCAGTGACCGTTTCGCCAACGCCTTCAGAAATAGCGTCGAATAGGGAGATTTCCCGCCATGTACCGCCCAGATCAGATTCGCGTCCATCGTGATGGGTTACGACATGCGTGCCGAAAATATCCATCGCAACATTTTGGACGAGGGATCGGGTCAATTCAGCCACGGTTCGCCAGTCCCCATAAGCCTCATAACTTTCAATCATCGCAAATTCCGGCGAGTGGCTTGAATCAGCGCCCTCGTTACGGAAATTGCGATTGATTTCATAGACTCGCTCAATTCCGCCGACAACACAGCGCTTCAAGAACAGCTCCGGCGCGATACGCAGGAAGAGATCCATGTCGTATGCATTGCTGTACGTCTTGAATGGTCGTGCTGCCGCCCCACCCGGTTGCACTTGCAACATGGGGGTCTCAACTTCCAAGTAGTCGCGCTCGTGGTAGGTATCGCGCAACGAACGCATGACCGCAGGTCGAAGTCGTGCGTTGCTTCGAGCCTCAGGGCGCACGATCAGATCGACATAGCGCATGCGAACGCGGGTCTCCTCAGACATGGGCTTATGTTCGTTTGGCAGCGGGCGCAGTGACTTGGAGGCAAGAGCCCATTCGTTTGCAAGGATTGAGAGTTCCCCACGCTTCGACGTGATGATTTCACCAGAAACGCTGACAATGTCTCCTAGATCGATATCGCTCTTCCATGAGGCAAGAGAATCCTCTCCCACCTTGTCGAGTGAGATCATGGCTTGGAGCGTCGTCCCGTCGCCTTCGCGCAACGTTGCAAAACAAAGTTTTCCCGTATCGCGCTTAAAGATGATGCGTCCCGTGACGCTTTCCAGATCACCGGTGGCGACATCGATGGCGAGATCTGCGTAGATAGTCCGGATGCGGGCAAGGGATTTCGTGCGTGGAACCGAAACGGGATACGGCTCAACACCGCGGTCCAGCAGTCCGGCGCGCTTTTCGCGCCTGATGCGTAACTGTTCCGGGAGATCGTCTTCTTCTGGCGAGATGGGGGTGTCTGACATAGTGCGCGAAGTCTACCTATTCAGGCATTTCGCTCGTGAATGAGGCGAAGTCCGATCAGCGTTAGATCCGGCTCGTGGTGGCCGATGGTCTCCGATATTCCAAGGACCAACGGAGCCAAGCCCCCCGTCGCGATGACCGAAGGTGCTTGCGGATATGACTGCTTGAGTTCGGCGCTGATGCGGTGGACCAAGCCGTCCACCTGGCCGGCAAAACCGTAGATTGCCCCTGATTGAAGGGCCTCGACGGTGTTCTTTCCAATGACCGATCGTGGACGGATGAGTTCGACTTTTCGAAGTTGAGCGGCGCGGGCTGCAAGTGCATCGATAGAGATCTCAATTCCGGGAGCAAGAGCGCCTCCGAGGAACTCCCCCTTGTCCGAGACAACATCGAAGTTGGTTGAAGTTCCAAAATCGACCACGATCGCCGGTCCATCCGGATAGAGAGTATGTGCCGCGAGCGTATTGACGATCCGGTCGGCGCCGATCTCCTTGGGATTATCGTAAAGCAACGGGACTCCTGTCTTAATCCCAGGTTCCACAATGGTCACTCGGATATCTGGAAAATAAGCGTTGATCATGGTGCGCAATTCGCGAAGTGTCGCCGGAACCGTGGAGCAAACGGCTAATCCGGTAATTTCGTAATCGGCAACGAGGGATCCAAACTGCAACCAGAGTTCATCCGATGTGTTGCGGGCATCTGTCTTGACTCTCCAAGATCGAACCAATACCTTTCCATCAAAGACACCAAGGACTGTGTTTGTATTTCCCACATCAATTGTTAGCAACATTTAGATCTCCGCCTTAAGGTCGAGTCCGATATCCAACACAGGTGCAGAGTGAGTGAGCGCGCCAACCGCCAAATAATCGACGCCCGTGCGCGCATATGCCTTTGCATTCTCAAGTGAGAGCCCACCAGATGCCTCCAATTTACAGCGACCATCAACTATGGCAACTGCCTGGCGACATTCATCAATACTCATATTGTCCAGCAATATGAGGTCAGGTTTGTGAGAGAGGATCTCCTTTAGTTGAACAAGAGAATCGACTTCCACCTCAATTTCAATCTGCGGATACAGCGCGCGCACCCGTTCAAAGGCTTTGCCGACACTGCCCACGGCTTCAACGTGATTGTCCTTGATCAGGGCAGATTCACTCAATGACATTCGGTGGTTGGTACCTCCGCCCATGCGCACGGCGTACTTCTCCAAAACTCGCATGCCGGGCGTAGTTTTCCGGGTGTCTCGTATCGCAGTGTCGTAATCCTTTACTTCATCCACCCATCTTCGTGTGAGGGTTGCAATGCCGCTGAGATGGCCAAGAAAATTGAGTGACGTACGCTCGGCAAGCAGCAGTGCTCTCGTGTTTCCGCGGGCAGACAACACCACTGTGCCTGCTTCGACATTGTGAGCACACAAGACCCCGGATTGAAGATCGGTCACGCCAACTAATTCGAGAGCAACTTTTGCAACGTCAATTCCTGCAATTACGCCGTTGACGCGGACACGATACTCCGCCGTTGACGTGTGCTCTGCTGGAATCGTCGCTACAGAAGTCACGTCATCTCCGCCTGCCAAATCCTCTTGAAATGCACGCATCACGAGGTCGACAGTATGTTCTGGATCAAGGGAGGCATTTATAAGAGCCTGACGAGTCTGCGACGAGATCTCTGCGAACTTCATGACTTGATCACCTCCTCGAATCCAGAACTCCAATTCCCTTCAAGATCCATCCGCTGAAGAATATGTTTTTCCCAAGCGGCCAAGGACTCCGGGAAATCCTCTCTCCAGTGTGAACCTCGAGTCTCCTCTCGCAGCAAGGCAGAGCGCACAATTGCAGTGGCAAGATGAAAGAGGTTTGTCGTTTCCCAGGCCTCAACGCACGGTTGTGCACTGAACTGCTTTCCAATCTCCTCAAGATCCTTACTGGCGTTGAGGAGGGAATCACGCGAACGCAGGACGCCTGCGCCTGCGCTCATGCTTATCTGAAGTCTCTTTCGGATATCTGGATCAAGCAATATGGTCTGTTGAGGAATCTCGATTGGTTCTGAGAATTCGGGAAGATTCGCAGCGATATCGGCGGCGATGCGCGCGCTGAAGACCAACCCTTCAAGCAGCGAATTGGAAGCCAGACGATTCGCACCATGGACGCCAGTGCAGGCGGTTTCCCCACACGCATACAAACCAGACATGTTCGAGCGGCCGTTCATATCAACTCGCACTCCTCCTGATGCGTAATGCGAGGCCGGCGCAACGGGAATCAATTGCCTTAGCGGGTCAATTCCGTGGGCCAGACAAGAGGCATAGATAGTGGGGAAGCGATCGGTGAATCCTTCTATGTTCCGCACATCCAGCCAGACATGATGAGCGCCGGTTTTTTCCATGTGGCGCATGATTGCCTTTGCGACGACATCGCGAGGCGCAAGCTCGGCCATCGGATGCTGGCCAACCATGAATCGCACGCCTTCGTCATCAACCAAGTGCCCGCCTTCACCCCGCACCGCTTCGCTGATAAGTGGCTGCTGGCCTTGCGAGGCATCGCCCAACCACATCACCGTCGGGTGGAATTGAATAAATTCGACATCTGCAACATCGGCTCCCGCACGAAGGGCGAGGGCGACGCCATCTCCCGTAGAGACAGAGGGATTGGTTGTTTGAGAAAAAACTTGACCAAGGCCGCCCGTAGCAAGAACCGTTGCGCGGGCAATAGCGCGTCCAACCCCATCACGAGTTCCTGCACCAATAACATGCAGAGTCACTCCGCAAACTTTTCCCTGGGAATCTTTAAGCGCATCGAGCACAAGTGCGTGTTCCAAAACTTCAATCTGCGGATCATTCCTCACGGCAGCAAGCAGCGCCCGCGAAACTTCCGCACCAGTTGCATCTCCCCCGGCATGAAGGATGCGATTTCGGTGGTGTCCGCCTTCACGAGTTAAGGAAATCTCGCCACTGGCCTCCTTATCAAACACTGCACCTCGTGCAATAAGTTTCCGTACTGCCTCAGGTCCCTCTGACACCAGAACTTTGACCGCAGGTTCATCACACAGCCCCGCCCCTGCTACAAGTGTGTCCTTCTCATGCTGGTCGGGTGTATCTCCCGGTCCTAACGCAGCGGCGATGCCACCTTGGGCCCATTTGGTAGAACCTGCATCCACTCGTGCTTTAGTAACCAATAGAACTGAAAGACCGAAACTTCTTATTTGAAGTGCAGTCGTCAGCCCAGCAACTCCTGAGCCAACAACGATTACGTCCGCGCGCGCGGTCCAACCCGGACTGGGTGCAAGCAATTTCATCGGGTTGAGCCAACCATGGGCATATTGTCGATCAAACGGACCCCATTTACCCAACCGGCGATCAATGCGCGTTTTCTCCGCGTTGAATCAGTTGCCAGAGAGAAGTCCTTTTCATCGATAATTTCTGCATATTCACACTTGAATCCAGGTTCGGCGGCAAGGGTCCTATCTATTTCTTGCCGCATCAAGTCGATGGATCCCATTCGAGAAGCATTGATTAAAGCACTGGAAATGACCAGCGCGATCTGAAGATCATCAGGGCTCAAGCGGGCATTTCGCGACGAAATGGCCAAGCCGGTAGCTTCACGAACCGTTGGAACGGCCACGATCTCGACGCCAAGGTCAAAATCCTTCACCATCTTACGGATGAGGAAAAGTTGCTGAAAATCCTTCTCACCGAAGAGTGCCCATGTAGGTTGGACAAGATCGAATAGTCGTTTGACAACCGTCAGCATCCCTTCGAAATGTCCTTTGCGCATCGCACCTTCGTAGAGGCCGCCAATGGGTCCAGGATCGAGTTTTGCGATGGGCCCTGGGAATATCTCCTCATACGTGGGAATCCAGAGGATTCGGGCACCAGATTCTTCGGCGGTCTGGATATCGGATTCCGGAGTGCGTGGATATTTCTCCAGATCCACGACATCGTCGAATTGAAGGGGATTGACGAAGATGCTCACCAGGACCGATTCTGAAAATTGGCTTGCTCGGTGAATAAGTGCTCCGTGCCCCTTGTGCAAGGCTCCCATGGTTGGGACAAGGGCAACGGGGCCAAGTTCTGATCTATCCACATGGCTTAAGTGATCGACTACCTGCATCTGCTCCAGTCCTTCCTTGGTACCGGGCTCTCTAGAACCTAAAGATTACTTGGAAGGAGGTAACTCCACCAAAATATCCCTCACTCGACCGTGAAGTGGAAGCTCGGCATTTGGATCAATTTCCAACCACGGCTCAAGAACAAATCGTCGCTCATGAGCTCTTGGGTGAGGCAAAATCAAATCCTCTTCATCGCTCGCCATGTCTCCATATGTGATCAAGTCAAGGTCTATCACTCTAGGGCCCCATCGCTCATCGCGAACGCGTCCCATGCTCTTCTCAATTCCATGAAGAAGATCCAATAAATCATGGGCCGGCAAGTCCGAATCAACGATACAGACCGCATTCACATAGTCAGGCTGTGGTGGTCCACCAACTGGTTTGGTCGAATAGAGAGAGGAACGCGCGATCAAATCAGTGGACTGTTCTAAGAGGGCAATGGCTAATTCAACAGCTCCTATTGGATCTTCCAAATTAGCACCTAGTGCGACAACAGCCCTCATCGACTTCGCACTATGGAAACGGAAATGTCCTCAATCTTCGCCGCTACCGGTGCATCCGGCTTATGTACTGTGACTCGAACCGATTCAACCTTCGGATAGTCTCGCAGGATCAATTCGGCAATCTGTCCGGCGAGCCTCTCGATCAAGGTCACAGGCGGGCCAACAATTTGGGCAAGCACCAGATCACAGACAGTGCTGTAGTTGACGGTGTCGTCGATGGAATCGCTCTTCGTTACTTTTGATAAATCCATATTCAAGATCAAATCGACTAAGAATCCTTGACCGTTTTCGCGTTCATCTTCAAAAAGCCCATGGTATCCAAAACCGAATAATCCAGTGATTTCAATCCGGTCACTCATCTCATGCTCCTCGCTACTGCAATTGCATCCATATGTGGTTTCACGCTGTGCACCCGAACGCCCCAGATTCCCTTCGTGGCGAGGAGGGCGGTAAGGGCAATGGTGGCAGATTCTCTTTCATCCGTCTTGTCGGCACCGACCAATTTTCCAAGAAAGCGCTTGCGTGAGGCGCCGACCAAAACGGGAAAGCCGATGGCCTTGAATGCTTCCAAGTTATTCAGAATTGACCAGTTGTGCTCAGCTTCCTTGGCAAAGCCAATGCCCGGATCAAGGATTAGGTTTTCAGGAGAGATGCCTGCCGCAAGGCATGCATCAGCCCTTTCTCTTAATTCGTCTGCGACCTCTTTTACAACGTCGTCATAGACCGCGCGCACGTGCATATCTGCCGATTCTCCCCGCGTATGCATCGCAATATAGGGACACTCCAACGAAGCAACAGCGGCCAACATTTCAGGATCGGATAGACCCGCGCTCACATCGTTGACGATATGCGCACCCGCCTTCACCGCTTCTCGCGCCGTGATTGCGCGTTTGGTGTCGATGCTAATCACTGCGCCACTAGAAGCTAATGCTTGAATGACGGGAAGAACCCTGCGCAATTCCTCATCGGTGGCAATCGAATGGGATCCGGGCCTTGTGGACTCGCCGCCAACGTCGATGATGTCCGCACCTTCTTCGAGCATTTCATGGCCGCGCTTGAGCGCAGTATCAAGACTCGCAAACCGTCCGCCATCTGCAAAGGAGTCGGGGGTGACATTCAATATCCCCATCACGATCGGACGATCATTCGGAAAGTTCATCTGCGAAAGTAACATGTCGAAAATTACCTTTTTGTAATGAGACTGATCGCTTCGGCGCGTGTTGCAGGGTCCCGGAGTATTCCGCGGACTGCACTTGTCACAGTTCGTGCCTCAGCCTTTCTCACACCTCGCATCGACATACAAAGGTGTTCGCATTCGACGATGACTATCACGCCTGCGGGTTTGAGAATTTCTACCAAAGCATCCGCTATCTGTGTGGTCATTCGCTCCTGCACTTGTGGGCGGCGTGCGAATAGATCTACTAAGCGCGCGATCTTCGACAATCCTGTGATGCGCCCGGAAGGGATATATCCCACGTGGGCCACGCCATGAAATGGAGTGAGGTGATGTTCGCAATGGGAAAAGACTTCGATATCTTTAACGATCACGAGTTCCTCATGGCCAATATCGAAAGTTGTGGTGAGCACCTCTTCAGGTGCTTGCCACAATCCTGCAAAGTTCTCCGCGAATGCTCGAGCAACTCTTGCCGGAGTGTCCTGCAACCCATCTCGATTCGGATCTTCTCCAAGAGCTAGGAGCAACTCCCTTACCGCTCGCTCGGCGCGTTCCTGGTCGTAAGGATGGGCTGCACGCCCATCCTGGGGACCCATCGAAACTGGGTTGACCTCACTCATCAGTTTTCTTCGTTCTCGGTGCTCGCTTTTTTGCGACCTTCTTCTCCTTGTGCTGTTCTTCAACCTTTGCAGTCGACGAACTCCCGCTGGAAAGAGCCATACGAGTTGGGATTGGTGGAAGGTCCGAAGGTTTGCGGGATGCAGATCCCGTCCACGAGGGCCGGGAAGGACGCGGCGCTACCCCTTCGAAGATCGCGGCGATCTCCTCCTTATTGAGCGTTTCACGCTCCAAAAGTTGAACGACCATCCCGTCCAAAATTGAGCGGTTTTCATTCAAAATGTCGAATGCCTCCTGATGTGCGTTTTCGATCATCTTGCGAATTTCCGAATCGATTAGTGCCGCAACTTGCTCAGAGAAATCGCGAGTATGACCGTAGTCGCGACCCATGAAAGGCTCTGACACGTCGGTTCCGAGCTTTATCGCACCGATAGCCTCAGTCATTCCGTATTGAGTGACCATCGCCCGTGCCAGTGTCGTGGCCTTTTCAATATCGTCGCTCGCGCCAGTAGATGGGTCGTGGAAGATGAGTTCCTCGGCGGCACGCCCTCCCAGAGAGTAGGCAAGTTTGTCCAAGAGCTGATTGCGGGTAACTGAGTATCTGTCTTCATCGGGAAGAACCATCGTGTAGCCCAGCGCTCGGCCGCGAGGCATGATCGTAATCTTGTGAACAGGATCAGTGTGAGGTAGGGCGTGAGCAACGAGTGCGTGACCGGCCTCGTGATATGCCGTCACACGCCGCTCTTCTTCGCTCATGACGCGACTCTTGCGGGCAGGACCCGCCATGACACGATCGATAGCCTCATCGAGGGCAGCATTGGTGATCACTTTCTCGTTCTCGCGCGCTGTAAGAAGTGCCGCTTCGTTAAGCACGTTTGCTAGATCAGCACCCGTGAATCCCGGCGTGCGTCGCGCAAATGCAATGAGGTCAACTTCCTTTGCAATCGGCTTACCCTTCGCATGCACCTTCAAGATTGCCTCGCGGCCTTTGAGGTCAGGTCGCTCTACAGGAATCTGTCGATCGAATCGGCCGGGGCGAAGAAGTGCGGGGTCCAAAATATCTGGGCGGTTGGTTGCCGCAATAAGGATGACAGAACTGTTCTCCTCAAAACCATCCATCTCCACCAACAACTGATTAAGGGTTTGCTCACGTTCATCGTGGCCACCACCTAAACCTGCGCCACGTTGGCGTCCCACTGCATCGATCTCATCCACGAAAACGATGGCCGGAGCATTCTCCTTCGCTTGATTGAAGAGATCGCGCACGCGTGCTGCTCCGACACCGACAAACATCTCGACGAAGTCAGATCCAGATATGGAATAGAAAGGAACATTGGCCTCTCCTGCAACAGCCCGTGCAAGAAGAGTCTTTCCGGTTCCTGGAGGGCCATAGAGCAAGACGCCTTTGGGAATCTTTGCCCCGAGATTCTTGTATTTCGGCGGATTGGCCAGAAAATCCTTTATTTCATTGAGTTCTGCCACGGCCTCGTCGGCACCCGCGACATCTGCGAAGGTCGTCTTCGGGACATCATCTGTCTGCAACTTTGCACGCGAGCGCCCAAATGAGAACGCCCGGTTTCCGCCCTGAGCGTTGCTCATCATTAGGAAGAAGAGGAAGCCGATAAGAAGGAAGGGGCCGAAAGAGAAGAGCAGGCTGACAAGGAGGGATTGACTGCCTACTTTTACCGACCAGGCGTGTGGTGGCGGATTACTTACAAGCAGATCAACAAGGGTGGGCTCTTCGCCTGTGATGTAGGAGGACTCGACCTTCGATGATCCCTCTATCAAGATTCCTGATTTGAGTTTGACTTGGATCTTTTGTTCTCTGTCTATAAGCAGAGCGGAGTCAACTTGATTCTGCGAAATGGCAGCAAGTATCTGGGAAGTGTTTACCTTCGTGTACTTGTTTCCAGCCGCCGAAATTTGACCGAAGATGGTGACCGCGATGATGGCTGCGACGATCCAAAAAAGAGGACCGCGCAAGACGCGCTGAAGTCGCGTCTGTGGCTTCTTATTGGGAAGTTTCTTTTTTCTAACCATTTTGTTAGCCATTTTATTCGAAGGTCTCATCTCTTAAGAATAGATATGTCGCGCTAGTACACCGACAAAGGGAAGGTTGCGATATTTCTCATTGAAATCCAGACCGTACCCGACAACGAAATCGGCTGGAATTTCAAAGCCAACGTACTTGACCTTGACGTCGACCTTGGCGGCTTCAGGTTTGCGCAAGATCGCAAGGACCTCCACGCTCTTCGCTCCGCGTGATTCGAGGTTTGCCTTCAACCACGAAAGCGTGAGACCTGAGTCAACGATGTCTTCGACAATAAGCACATCACGCCCGGTGATATCTCTATCGAGGTCTTTTAGAATTCGGACAACGCCGCTCGACTTCGTGCCAGAGCCGTAGGAAGAGACGGCCATCCAGTCCATATCAACATGGCGCTGCAAAGCCCGCGAGAGATCAGCCATTGCCATGATCGCACCCTTGAGAACGCCAACCATCAGCAAATCACGATCGCGGTAATCAGTGTCGATCCGCATGGCGAGTTCTTTCACTTTTGCCTTGAGCTGTTCTTCAGTGACAATCACTTTTTCAATGTCGCCACTAACCTCTGATAGATCCACGGTTCCTCGCTGCTTCTAATTAGTCGGGGGTAAGAGCGAAAGTCTGCCCGATATTCGCCTAGCCTTCACACCGCCGGGCAAACTCACCTCTCCTTGACCATGCCATGAGGTGATCAAAGACTCAACTGCGGCCACGTGATCTGCAGTGACCGAGCCCTGAGGGGCGCCGCAGGCGTAAATCCCGGCCCGGATAAGGCGTGTCCGGACCGCACGGGGGAGTTCGGCCAGGGAGGAGACTTCCATGGATTCTGGGTTCCGCTCTGAGAATTCTCGGGATGCCCACCCGTCCAAAGCGTCTGCATCATCTCTGAGCAAACCCGCGCTACGGGCCAGTGCCGCAGCCACCCCGGGGCCGATGGATCGTTCGAGAGCCGGGAGAGCGTCAAGGCGAACTCTGACTCGAAGATATTGCCGGTCTTGATTGTGGGGGTCATCCCAAGGCACCAACTTTGCCTCGAAGCAAGCAGCAACGGTGGCCTCCCGCGTGATACCCAAGAGCGGTCGGACGTACTTTCCCATGATGGGCGCCATCCCCGACAGGGATCTTGTCCCAGACCCACGCGCGAGGCCAAGAAGCACGGTCTCGGCCTGATCGTCACGGGTATGACCCAGAAAAATCTTCACCGCGTTGAGCTTGGTCGCCGCCTCTTCCAGCGCCTGATATCGCACACGTCGAGCAGAGGCCTCCATCCCATCTGTTTTATCGACGGTTACCTGCACTATTTCTGTGGGGACGCCCATAGATGCGAGTTGTCTTTCAACGCTCCTCGCTTGAACCCCAGAGTTAGCCTGCAATTGATGATCAATGGTGACCCCTATTACTCGAAGTGCGATCTTCTCTGCCTCCTTTGCTAGCGCAAAGGCAAGCGCCAATGAATCTGCTCCCCCTGAGCAGGCGGCGATAACTACATCGCCGGGAAGGCAATCAGCGAGTTGGGCGCGCACTGCAGCACGAATTTCCACCATCGCGCTGCTGGCGGAACGTGACATACCGATAAGACTAGACCCTGCCCCCGAATGGCATCATGCCCTTAACACTGTATATGTTCGAGTATAGAAGGCCGGTCCTCGTGGAATTGGCCTCCCACATCATTCCATCGCCGGCATAAATACCCATGTGATGGATGCTCCCTACCGTGCCATTGTAGGAGTAGAAAAGTAGGTCACCAGGCAGAAGAGCATTGAGTTTCACATGCATCGTTGCTACTGAATAAAGAGCTGCGTTGAGTCGACTCCAATACGGCCATCCCAAACCTGCTGACTTGTATGCGGCATACACCAGACCTGAGCAATCAAAGGAGTTCGGACCTTGTGCGCCCCACACGTAAGGCTTGCGAGCAAGAACTTGCTTCTTTGCGTATGCGACTGCGGCCGTCCGCTGTGCCTGCGTGGAAATAAACGACGCACGACCTTTGAAGCCTCGGTCATCCCAGATACTTTTCTGTCCAGGAGTTTGCGAAGCCTTCTTCGCGTTTGCCTCCTCCAAAAGTGCTAACTGACGCTGCTGCTCAAGTGTTATTCGAACCTTCTTCGCACTTGCCAGTTCGCGCATTAATTCATCTTGAACCTTCTGCAACTTTTCAACTTCGGCCTGCTGGGCAGCCTTCGCATCGTCGGCTGCCTTCTTCGCAGATGCGACTTCATTTGTTGCCGCTTGTTGTGCGGCTTTTGCGGCGTCGGCTTCTCGCTTCGCAGAGGCTGCTACAACTTGCGCAGCCTTGTAACGATCCAGGGCCGTCGAATTATGGGCACCGATCGTACTTAAGGTGGAAAGTCGATCAACCAAATCCTGCGGCCCATTTGAACTGAGCAGCGGCTCGATATCCGTGAGTCCGCCGCCCATGATGTACGCGTTGGTTGCGAGTTTGCCAATGGTCCTATGAGCCGAACTCACCGAAGCGGCTGTGATTCGCGCATGCAACGCAGCGGCCTTAGAAATTTTAATCGCGACAGCGAGTTGTTGCTGTGCTCGCACATACCGCGCACGCGCGGCATCTGCGTCCGCCGTCAATTGGCGAAGAGTCTGATTTGCTCTAGCCAGTCGTGCGGCTGCAGCATTTGCGGCGGCGCGCTTGGCATCCTCAGCCTTTTTTGCCGCCTGTATCTGTGCGAGGCTCGGCTTAGGTGATTTCGCATAGGCGGGGGTGGTCCCGGCTATGAAGCCAATCGCCAGCACGCATGCAAATACCCGATTTCGAAGCACAATCCACCTCCCGAACAGGAGATACTAAAGGCTCAACCTGAGAATTAGACTTTCGTAGGTGGCGTGTCCTTAATTAGTTACATCTCTGCGCCGAAAGAGCACGCTTGCCACGAAAACCCCGATGACTAGGTATCCCGATAAGACAAGTAAGGCGTGCGAGTAGGAGGCATTGAAATCCCCGCCCGCCGCAATCGTGTTGATGAGTTGTCCCGGCATCCACTTGCCCGAATGCTTCACTGTTGCGGCAATGATGTTTTCAATGACAAGCAACCAGGCAACACCGATGGAAATGGCGCTAATCGGAGAACGAAGAAATAGTCCAAGAATCATGCCGATAGTGCCGGAGGCAATTACCGACACCAAGACATTCACAAAAGTGTGCAGAACCCCGATACGCGCATCCGATGTCGACCATGCAGAGGTCACGACCTTGGCTCTGCCGGAGAGAGCAAATGCCAACGTAATGCTCACGATGGCCGAGAGGATGACCGAGATCACCGCAAACAGACACATCGCCAGAAATTTGCCAAGCAGCAGTGTTAGTCGACGAGGTTGACGCACCAAGAGATTGCGCAAGGTGCCATGGGTGTATTCCTGCGCAGTTTGGGAAGCGAAGATGCAAAGAGCGACAAGACCCAATAGTCCAGCCGAACTGCTAAAACCTATTGATAGCCCTTGTGGGAGTTCAAGGCTGGCACGAGTAATTACTTGTCCTTCACGTGCATTTCCTTGCGCAGAATCGATGAGCAAAAAAAGGAGGGAGGTGACCAGCGCGCTGGCTCCCATAATCGCTGCCATGGTGCCGATGAACAAAGAGGGACGTCGCAATTTTCGCCACTCGGCAAAGAAAACGCGGATCATTCGCCTGTTCCTGTCATCTCAAAGAATGTCTCTTCCAGACTCGGTAGCACCGGTGAAAGAAGTGCCAACACGATTCCAGATTCGAATGCCAACTGGTTGAGAGTGGGAGCCCATTCTCGTGGTCCCAGAATATGTGCGACTCCCCCGATGATTGAGCCTTCGTGCCCTGCATCATGGGCAATCTTTAATAGCCGCCGAAGATCATCGGGGTTTTCACTTCTTGCCAGAATTGTCGGTTGTTGTTGAAGCAAGAGGTCTTGTGTCTTGCCAGCAAAGATGACCTCGCCCTCGCGAAGCATGACAAGTGAATCGCTGATTGCTTCGATCTCGGCAAGCAAGTGCGATGAGACAAAGACCGTGGTTCCATCGTTTGCCAACGAACGCAAGAGGTCACGGATCTCCTGAATCCCTGCAGGATCCAATCCATTGGTTGGCTCATCAAGTATCAGCAGTTGCGGATTTGGCAGCAGTGCCGCGGCAATCCCCAACCTCTGCTTCATGCCAAGTGAATAAGTCTTGTATTTGGATTTCGCCCGGTCTCCAAGACCGACGCGATCAAGAAGTCCCTGTATCTGCTCCAAGGAGTGACCACCTAATGTTGCGAGGACTCGCAGGTTCTCGGCACCGCTCAAGGCTGGATAGAAGGCCGGCCCCTCGATCATCGCGCCGACTCGATCCAGGTACTTGGCTGGGTCATGTATGGGTTGGCCAAGCACGGTTCCGCTACCGGCGGTTGGGGAGATGAGTCCCAAGAGCATCCGCATCGTGGTTGTCTTGCCGGATCCGTTCGGGCCGACAAAACCGCAGACGGTTCCCATCGGTACATCAAAATTCGCGTGAGAGACCGCTGCACGCTCTCCGTAATGTTTGGTGAGGTCGGTTACGGAGATGGCCAGATCCGACGCGGAGGCAGGGAGCATGGCAGAAACCCTACACTTCAACCATGAGCAAACGCCCTTGGGGTTACCAGCCATTGCCCGAACGACCAGATCCACAGTGGACGCTTCATCCAGAAACCCATGCAGTCCGAGCTGGCCTGGCTCGTTCTGGATTTGGCGAAACAGCCGAAGCACTCTACTTAACGAGCGGCTTCACGTACGCGAGCGCCGAAGAAGCCGTTGACTCGTTCACTGACGAGACAGATCACTATGTTTATGGTCGTTTTGCCAATCCGACCATCTCGATGTTCGAACAGCGCTTGGCAGCCATCGAGGGTGCAGAGTTCTGCGTTGCCACGGGGTCTGGAATGTCTGCGATGTTCGCCTCGGTGGCCTGCCTTGTTCAGGCCGGGGATCACGTTGTGGCATCGGCGGCAATGTTTAGTTCCTGCTATGTCGTGCTAACAGAGATCCTGCCCAAGTGGGGCGTCACTTTCGAGTTGGTCAAGGGAAACGATCCGGCTGTTTGGGCGAAGGCTCTTTCAAAGCCGACTAAGGCCGTCTTCATTGAAACCCCTAGCAATCCAATGCTTGAAATCGTAGACATTGAGATGGTTAGCAATTTGGCCCATCTTGTTGGCGCGACAGTCATCGTGGACAACGTGATGGCATCGCCGATTCTGCAGAAGCCCTTGGAACTAGGCGCCGACGTAGTCATGTACTCAGCGACCAAGCATATTGACGGTCAGGGTCGTGTCCTGGCTGGGGCAATTCTCGGAAGTTTTTCCTACATACAAGAAAAACTCAATCCTTTTGTGCGTCATACAGGTCCATCGCTCAGCCCCTTCAATGCCTGGGTTCTCGTGAAGTCCCTCGAGACGATGAGCATGCGCGTTGAGAAGATGAGCAATAGCGCACAGACCCTCGCGCAGTATCTCGAGACGTGTCCGCAAATAGAGAGCGTGCGTTATCCCGGCTTGAAATCCCATGCGGGCTACGAGACGGCACAGAAGCAGATGTCAGGTGGGGGCTCGACGATCGGCATCGAATTCAAAGGACCGAGGGCCGAAGTCTTCACATTCATGAACGCACTTCGAGTTATAGATATCTCCAACAACCTTGGCGATAGCAAGTCGCTGATCACTCACCCTGCTTCTACGACTCACCGTCGCCTAGCACCTGAAATTCAGGCCGAGATGGGAATTACAGATTCAGTGTTAAGGCTTTCCGTGGGACTGGAATATGCAGGTGATCTTCTGGCAGATATCGAGCAAGCCCTCAACTAACTAACTGAGCTACCACTAAGAGAATTGAAAAAAGACTTAAGTAGCTGATGGACCACTGGAAAATCTTTCCTGCAACTTTGCTGTACGAATCCGTCTTGTCATTCAATTGAAGAAGTTGGAAAGCGAAAACTAAGCCGAGAGCAATCGTAACGATCATTGACCACAGCGGAAGTCTTGCCAATTGGATCATTGCCACCGAAGACACAATCATTGCAATGGTATGGAACCACATTTGAGCCCGCACTTGGGTCTTCGTCGCAACAACCGGAAGCATCGGGATGCCTGCGGCTGAATAGTCGTCTTTGTACTTGATTGCCAATGCCCAGAAATGCGGTGGCGTCCAAAAAAAGATGACCATGAAGAAAGCAACCGCTGCCCAAGAAATAGAGTTGGTGATTGCAGCCCACCCGATAAATACGGGCATGCACCCCGCTGCCCCGCCCCAGACTATGTTCTGAGAAGTTCGCCGCTTAAGGGCCATCGTGTAGATCACCACGTAATAGGCAATGGCGATGAAGGTGAAAAGCGTGGCCATTGGCGTAGTGAAGAACCAGAAGATGAGCAGTGAAATCAGCCCAATCGCACTTGCGAAAACGATTGCGGCGCGGCCAGTAATGACCCCGGTCACGAGAGGGCGTTTTGATGTTCGCGCCATGACACGGTCCACGTCGCTTTCGATGACCATGTTGAATGAGTTCGCAGATCCAGCCGCGAGCGTGCCACCGAGGATCGTCGCGATGCTCACGCCCGCACTGGGAATCCCCTTCTGGGCAAGGACAAGTGCAGGCAGGGTCGTGACGAGTAGTAGTTCTACAACGCGCAGTTTCATGAGAGCGATGTAGCCACCCATCACCTCGCGGATCCCAACGCGATGGGCCATAGTCATTGGCATAGATTACTCAGCAAGAATGAGTCTCGTTCTCAGAGTCCTCCCAGTTGGCACGGTTAGTTTTTGGCCACCGAGAGAGAAGACGAGGAAAGACTATGAAGGCAGAAGATTCCACCCCAGAATGGTTCCAATTGGCCAAAGCCGATGCATTCGAACCCAAACCCAAGAACAAGAGGGTCTTGAGGGCCATGGCCCTTGCCACCCCGCTCTTTGTTCTCGGAGCCGGAATGGTCTTCGCTCAGACTCAAGACAGCCCAACCGCCTCAGCAAGCAGCCTCGTGGCCTCCGCTTCTGCTGACCCCATTTCTCTTTCCACCACACCAACTGCGACCACGCCAGTGCCAGCTTCGGCCCCAGCAGCCTCTGAGCCAGCCGCTTCGGCCCCAGCGCCAAGATCAGCAAGCAATGTGGTTTCGGTCTCACAGACATCCTCGGTAACGCCAACAACTCAGACGTCGATAACTATCAAGAAACCAGCAATCACAATGCCAACCGGCGGCGGCGATGATGACGACGAACGCGATAGCGACGACGACTAAGGCGTAGGAGTCGCGATCACCTCTAATGGAGAGGTGATCTTTCCGAGCAAACGGTCCAACGTGTTTCGAGCTTGATCGGTCGCCGTTTGGCCCTTGCGAATGTTGTCTGCAATCGCAACGAAGATATATTCATGAGTTCCAGATTCAACATAGCCAGCCAAACTGACTGTCCCATCAAGGGTCCCCGTTTTTGCGTGGACGAGCCCGACCGCCTGGGGCGCCGTGTTGATGAATCGAGATTCCAAGGTTCCTGAAATGCCAGATATCGGCAAACCTTCGTAGACCGCTGCAAACTTCTCGTTGCCACGTATTTTCAAAAGTAAATCAGCAACCAACTTCGCCGTCACTCGATCTCGCTTTGAAAGACCGCTGCCATCGTGAATATACAAACCACTCTGATCTACCTGAAGGTCGGTTAACAACTTCTTAATCGTCAAAGCAACGCCGGCGTCATTCATCGGATAGCCGACAGCATGTGAGGCAGCCCGAGCAAGTCGTTCGGCCAGAAGGTTGTCGCTCCAGGTAAGGGCAAACTTCACCATCGAACTTATGGTCGGTGAAGTGACCGTTGCGATTTCTGCACCAGAGACAGTTTCAACTTGATTGCTGCTGATTTCCTGGAATTTGGCCTTAATGGCCTTGACGGCGAACGCATGTTTTAGCAAAGAAACATCTTTGGAATACAGACCAGAGTATTTAACGGAAACATTGCGAAGTGGTAACTTCTCCTCCGCTTTAAGCTCGGCGACTGAACGATTCACTAGATATGAAAGCCAAGCTCGATGGTACTTGGTGGCTTCGAGATATCTGTCCGTCATCCAAGGATCGAGGTTGCCTGAGATGACCAAGGTTCTTGGATTGATTCCCTTTGAGATCCGAGTGACATATTTGTAATTTGGATCCAGGTACTGCAGCGCTGCGCTTGTTGAGAGTAATTTGAGAACCGACGCTGGTTTTCGTGGAGATGTCGCATCGGTTTCAAACACGACCTCACCGCTCGAGCGATCAATCAAGATAATCGAGGGTCCAGCCAGACTGGGTGAAGACGAGATCTGAGCGAAGACGCGTGATATATCGGCAACAGGTGTCACTGGTGTTGCCATCGCAGAAGGCACGCCAAGAACCAATGCCAAACCCAGTGGCATCAAAATCCGGCGGAGATACTTCATAGGATTATTACAAGAAGAGTGCGATGAGAATGTTGGCGCTGGTCAGAACAACCAACGCAGTCCATATTGCATTCTTGGCTTCAGGCTTTTTGAAATTGCGGTAAGCAAGGACCAAGACCGCCAACAAAATCACGAACTTCGCACCTACCCATGCGTTATTGAGAAGTGGCCATTTGTCGGGGTTCTGATCGTGAAGCGGCGTACGAATCCCCACCATCACCAAGCCAGCTACTAGGGCGGCTAGGCCACTATGAAGAACTCCGGGGTTGATGCTTCGGGGCGACTTCTTCACCTGCATCAGCAGAAGGGCCATGATTCCGATGACGGAAAGAATGTGTACAAGTAAGGCAATATTGTTCACCAAAGCCAGACCGGTCATGAATTACCCTTTCAAGAGTTTGGATAGCGTTTCTAATCTATTCAGTTTAGAGTGCACTTCATGCTTCCACCCGCAACCATTGGGCCAGGTGAGTTCTTCCCTGTGGTCGGCGTCGGTCCACACCCCAAGCCATGGCCAGATGGTAACCAATTTGATCCTGAATTGCTCGAATTAGGTGATCGACGAAACGTACTTGATACCTACAGGTACTGGAAGGTCGAGGCTATCGTCGCCGACCTCAATACCAAACGTCACAAATTGCAGATAGCGATTGAGAATTGGCAACATGATCTAAATATCGGCTCAATCGTTCGAACAGCCAATGCATTCAATGTAAATGCCGTTCACATCGTCGGCAAGCGTGATTGGAATCGCCGAGGTGCGATGGTGACGGACCGATACCTCACTGTCATCCATCATCCCTCGGTCGAAGATTTTCACCTATGGGCTAAATTGAATTCGATCCCCGTCATCGGCATCGACAATGTTCCTGGATCGTTGCCGCTTGAAAGTTCAGAACTTCCTGAGGAGTGCGTCTTGCTCTTCGGGCAGGAGGGAGCAGGAATGTCTGATGAAGCTATAGCCGCCTGTACCGTCATCTACGCGATCAAACAATATGGTTCTACTCGATCGATGAACGCCTCTGCCGCGGGTGCGATTGCCATGTACCACTGGGCGCTCCAGCACCTGCCGCGTTAGGACGTGGATCATGAAGTTCGGTTGGCTCAGCAGGAACCTCATGCTTCTCACGATTGTTTCGCTGGCACAGGATGCGGCTAGCGAACTTCTCTATCCGTTACTGCCAATACTGCTCACAGGAGTCATCGGGGCCGCTCCATTGGCCCTTGGGCTTATTGAAGGATGCGCCGAAGCGGCTGCGGGTTTCACCAAGTTGTACTCAGGCAAAGCCAGTGACCGTATAGGACGCAAACCCTTTGTCGTCGGCGGATATTCCGTCGCAGGTATCGGGAAAATTTTCGTTGTCACGGCTACTGCATGGCCACTCTTTTTCTTCGGCCGAGTGATCGACAGAGTCGGCAAGGGGCTGCGAAGCACTCCACGCGATGCGCTCATTCACGATTCAGTGCCGCCAGAACATTTGGGGAAGGCGTTTGGCTTTCACCGCGCCGGAGACAACCTAGGCGCGGTGATCGGACCGCTTCTCGCCCTCGGTGGCTTGTCGCTACTTAATGGAGATGTGCGCAAGGTAGCAATGTGGGCCCTGATTCCAGCCGTTATTTCAGCTGCCTTCACCTTCTTCGTCAAAGATAAGACGAGAGCGCAAATAAAGCAGGAGGAACCGAAGCCTCCTGCAGGCCCCCTGCCTGCAAAACTAAAGCGGGCCATCTCCATTTTGGTTCTCATTCAACTGACAAACATCCCTGATGCACTGCTGCTTTTGAGATTGCATGACATCGGCTTTAGTGCCAGCGGCGTCGTACTTGCATACGTCCTGTTTAGCGCAGTCACAGTCGTATTCGCTTTTCCGGCTGGTTACCTCGCGGATCGTTTCTCACCACATGCAATCTACTCAATAGGACTGGTCGCATTTGCGCTCGCCTACTTCACGCTTGGATACACAAGCAATCACACAATCGCGGTCTTGGCTCTCGCGCTCTATGGAATCTTCCCGGCACTTACAGATGGAGTTGGCAAGGCATGGATTGGAAGTCTGAGCGAGAAAAACCATAGAGGCAAGGCGCAGGGGGCATATCAAGCGTCAATGAATTTCGCAGTGATGGGCGCCGGCTTCTGGGGCGGAGCATTCTGGACCAGTAAGGGGCACGAATGGCCTCTCATGGTCGCAGCTGTTGGTGCTCTTTTAGGCGCTATCGCCTTGATCGTTGAGAACGTCAGAGACCGAAGCTAGTCGGCGCATAATCTCATCCGCCTCATCGTTTCTTCCGTGCGCTCTCATTACAGTCGCCATCCGAGACTCGACATCAACTATTAGTTCGAAGTCCTTTGGATCATCGTCGGTGGCTGCTTGGAGCACCTGATCAAGGGTGTTAAGTCCTTCATCAAAGCGACCGAGCAGAATCTGTGCTTTGCCGTATTCGAAAAGGGCAACAACTTCGCGACGATGATCGTGAGCCGTCTCAAAGACATCAATGGCCTTGCGCGCAGTCTCTAGGGCAATGTCTCCGTTACCCAGTTCGACATGACTTGCAGCCATTTTCTGATCGCAGCGGGCAACATGAATTACCTCGCGATTTTTCTTGAAGAGGGCTCGGGCTTCGGTAAAATTTCCAATAGCGCAGGAAAAATCACCGAGTTCTCGATAGGCGCATCCAATGAGATGAAGGTCGTTGGCAGCGCCGATTTCGTTGCCGTCCAGAAGATGTTCCTGAGCGCACTCTTGCATCGTGTCGATGACCTTCTGAAAATTCTTGGACGAATACCACCACTCGCCCAAGGTGCAAGCCAGTTCCAATGCAATCGGAGACTTATTCTTTCGAAGAATATCTACCGCCTTGCTCATGGCGGTTGCGGCCTCATCCATGCGCTTTAGTTGATTGAGGTTGTATCCGATCGCAGAATAGGCCTGCGCTAGTCCCTCACTTGAAGCACTGGCACCCAGACCTGAATAGATGTCACATGCGGTCTCGGCCAACGCGAGCGCCTCGTCGTATTGGCCTCGGGCGTAGATGCGGGCGCTGAGCTCATAGTAAGTACTCGCTCGTTCAGCCCCTTCGACCTCAGGAATGCGATCCCAGAGCATCTCTTCGGTAATCAGTTCGTCTTGACCTGCTTCGTCGTCGTCGCTCATATCAGCCTCCTCATTACTAAACTCTATACTCGAGAACCAAAAGGAGGGCGATATCGGCAATGAACAGGCTTAAAGGCTCGCGATGGGAAGTTGTTCTTGCGGCCAGAATCCTGCTTCTTTTGGGCGCAGTTGGCTTGGCCTCAAGTGCATCACGATCCTTTCACAGGAGAATGCGCCTATTTGAGTCCACTCTGCCAAGAGGGGTTCTCAACCTTGCAACGGCTGCGGGGATCATCGTCGGAGTCCTTCTTGTCGTTCTCTCGTTCGCCCTGGCTCGGCGCAACCACGCGGCATACCTCCTGACCGAGTTGTTGCTCCTCGTAAGCCTGGCTCTCTCCATCGTCAAAGGATTGGATTACATTCAAGGTCTTGGATCGCTGATTATGTTCATCTCGCTCTTCCTTATACGCGAAGAGTTCTACGCCAAGCCGGTCAGACGGGTCGTCACACGGGCGCTAATAGTATTTGGACAGTTGGCGCTTCTTAGTTTTGCAATTGGCATAGCGCTGATCCTTGCGCCAGATCGACTCTTCGGCGGGGAAGTTTCATTTCCTAAAATGCTTATCACCGTGATTCACGGGCTCGTGGGAATCGCCGGACCTGTTCGTTTTATCAGCCACCGCGAACAAGACATTTTTGACTATTCCATGGCCGGGCTCGGACTTCTCACTTTTGTCGCCCCCATTCTGACATTGCTCCAACCCAGCCCTCCGAAACCGCAGATGACACAAGAGGATGAGCACGGCTTGCGTGGACTGCTTGCAGAATTCGGCGATCGGGATTCAGTGGGTTACTTCGCCTTGCGTGAGGATAAGAGCGTTATTTGGTCCAATACACGAAAAGCAGCAATCACTTACCGAGTTGTCGCGGGTTGCGCACTAGCGAGCGGCGATCCGCTTGGAAATCCAGACGCATGGCCCCAAGCAATGGCCGCCTTTATGGACCTCTGCGCCAAGAATGGCTGGACTCCGGTGGCCCTCGGATGCAGCGAAGAGGCTGGTGAGATCTGGGTTCGAGAGACAGATATGACCGCGCTTGAAATCGGCGACGAGGCGGTGGTGCACGTTGATGAATACGATCCAGACAATCCGCGGTATCGCAATGTTCGCCAATCAGTCCGTCGCATTCTCAAACAGAATTACACCACCGAAATCTTCCGCACCTCCGAGATGACCAGGGAGATGCGCCTATTGCTAACCGAGGACTCCAAGAGGTGGCGTGGGGCGGCGACAGAACGCGGTTTCATGATGGGGCTCGGACGAATAGCAGATGATGATGAACCTGATCTGCTCATCGTGACTGCAAAGAAGGATGGCCAGGTCATGGCGCTACTGCAATACGTTCCATGGGGACCCAAGGGGCTCTCCCTTGATCTAATGCGCCGATCGCCGCAAGCTGATTCCGGTGTGAATGAATTGATGATTGATGCGACCATTCGATATGCCCGTGAGCGTGGAATCACTCGGATTTCACTCAATTTTGCAGCATTTAGATCCGTCTTCGAACGCGGTGCTCAACTTGGAGCAGGACCAATCATCCGTTCATGGCGAGGCATCCTGCTCTTCTTGTCGCGGTGGCTGCAGATGGAAACCTTGTTCCGTTTCAATTCGAAGTTCCGCCCAGAGTGGGTTCCACGCTATGTCATGTTTCGAAAGAACTCCGATCTTCCTAAAATCGGACTCGCAACTATGCGCGCCGAGGCATTTATCGGATCAAGAACTACGGAAACGAGAAAAGCCACCTCGCTCGGATAAACCTGGAGGTGGCTTCTTGATACTTGGCGCCTTTGTTGCTGCACTTGCCATAGCTGTACCGCTTAGAACCATTCCACTTGCAACGATGACACTTACAAGAACTTTTTTCACGTGAACTCCTTGATGAGGCACAGTGATGACTTCAGAACAAGTCATACTGATTGGGAGGGCAAGACTGACAAGTAGTCTTGAAAATTCTGTGAGGAACTTGGCGAGATGCAGCGGCGTGTTCCTCTCGCGAAGGGTTGTTGATCCTCCGAAAAGTTTGGTCTGGGTCGGGTAGAAATAGCCTGCAATAGGAACCGCCACACTGAAGCACGAACTGTGAGTAAGCATCACCTTGGCCGCGCAGAATCCTCCTGTCGAATACCCAGCGATCGCCCAATCCGACGTACTGCGCCCCTAGAAGAGCCGACTCTGGAGCCTTCGACGGCGCGCTCGCGGAATAGTGCGCGATGGGTTTTGTTGTTGTTTCTTGAATGAGGCGAGCGCCTGCTCCTCCGTAATACCCCATACGGAAGACTTTGATGGTGACCGGTGAACCATTTCCTGAAATGTGCTACCCGACGTTCTGATCGCATGTGGCACTTGGCGAAGGGGATGCCTCGATCCCACCCTGCATCTCCAGCCTTGGCATTCTCGCGCGCCACCCACCCCCACTTGCACTGTCCCACCCGCACGGGGACGGGGCCTTTGAGGCAGCCAAAGCAGTAGGCAGACCAACAATGAGGAGCGCCGACAAGGTCGCAAAGACGCCGAGTGATCGTGTGGCAGCGCGGAACATCCATCTCCTCAAATAATCAACACTCGTGGGCTTGAAGATTGCGCTTAGAATGGGGACGCATTCCTGAATCTGCGCTCAGGACAGGGTGCGCAAAAGCCGAGAATGTGAGTGGACATGAGTAAGTGCTAACCCTTACCCTCTTCTTGCAAACGGTTCGCATCTAGCTAGAGAGGGCCGATGAATATTCTCATCAGTCAAAAACCCGGCACCTCGCTGCGCCAACGCCTATCGCCGGATGAATGGCGGCGCCTCTACGCCATGTTCGGTTTTATAGCCCTCCTGCACGTTGCCGGCGCGGTTTTGATGTTCGCGGCCACCCATGGTCATTACAAACTCTCGGATGGATCCCTTTTCGGATGGGGAACGGCCGCATTGGCCTACACCCTCGGCATGCGTCACGCATTTGATGCCGACCATATTTCGGCCATCGACAACACAACAAGAAAATTGATGAGCGAGGGCAAGCGACCTCTCGCCGTCGGGTTCTTCTTCTCCTTGGGTCATTCCTCGGTTGTTGCTTCCTTGGCAATCCTGCTCAACTTCGGAATCAAGGCTCTGGGCGCTCAACTCAAAGATACGAACTCCTCATTGCACCACTACACGGGGTTGATCGGCACCACCATTAGCGGAACATTCCTGATGTTGATCGCCATTCTCAACCTGATAATTCTTATCTCGATCGTTCGCGTCTTTATAGACATGAGAAAGGGTATGTACAACGAGGAGGAACTCGAGAAGCATCTCAACTCTCGGGGATTCCTCATGCGCTTCTTTGGTCCGATCGCCCGGCGAATCGACGCAAGTTGGAAAATGTACCCGCTTGGGATTCTCTTCGGACTCGGCTTCGATACTGCAACCGAGATCGGGCTTCTGGTTCTTGCGGGGTCATCTGTTATCGCAGGGCTTCCGTGGTGGGCAATCCTCGCGTTGCCACTTTTCTTCGCGGCTGGAATGAGTCTGCTCGACACCATCGACGGATCATTCATGAACTTCGCGTACGGCTGGGCATTCTCCAAACCCGTTCGCAAGGTCTACTACAACATCGTCATCACCGGACTTTCAGTTTCCGTTGCACTATTTGTCGGCGGCCTGGAGATTTTGCAAGTAATTACAGAGCAGCTCAACCTCACAGGTGGCTTCTGGGATTACGCCGCGTCATTCAATCTGAATTCCGCTGGCTACATCATTGTCGGGCTTTTCGCAGTGGTGTGGATTGTGGCCCTTACGCTCTGGCGTTACGGAAAGATAGAAGAGCGCTGGCATGACAGGGCACACGCGGCGCAACTCATGCGCGGAGAAGATTCCGACCACACCAAAGCCGGTATTGAGCTGGGTCCGATTCGCGAGGCTTTCAAACTCGATTGATCTTGATTCGCCCCTGGCTTATGGCAGCACCAAGAAGAACAATTACCCCTCCGACTGGCTCGTTCCAAGTCACGGGCTCGCTCAGAAAGAGGACGCCAACAATCACGGCAACAACCGGCGTTACATAGGTGACCGAACTTGCTATTGCACTGCCCGCCGCTGCGAGAATTTGGAAATTCCATATTTATGCATAACCAGTGCCGAGAATTCCAAGTGCCAGCATGGCAGCAACTGGGCCGATTCTGAATTGGTATCTGGCAACTCCATGGATTAAAAAGAATGGCAGGAATGGGATTGGCTCCGAGTCCCCGCCACGCTCCAAGAACCGTTTAGACGCCGGCAAAACCGATGAGCAGACCCGTCACCTGATATCTCTTCGGCTTCTCTTCACGAAAGAGCGTCATCATCACAAGCAGGGTCATCAGTGGAGTGACGGCGTTGATGATCCCTGCCAATATGGATGTGACCTTGGTTTTCGCCAGGGCAATGTATGGGGCGAGCCATGTTCTATCTTTCACCCTGCAACAATAGTGAGGTGAAAGTTAGCCTTGCAGACTAAATACCTGTAATTAGGTAAATGAGAGCGCAAATGCTCCGAACAGAGAAGATACCGTCATCCAGATCCACCAGACGTTGACGATTTCTACATGCCAATGATCTGACACGTAGATTCCAAGGCGCGAGCGATTCCAGTTTCCAAGTGAGATGAAGACCGTCAATACAAGGTGGACGACGTTCAAACCAGCGATCAGGTAATAACAGGATGCATATGCGCCTGCAGCAGCCTCACGCGGGACTACGATTCGCATGGCGCCAATCTACGGGAAGGGATTTCCGCCCGTGAGAGGAACCACTCCTGGTGACCGCTCACTTCGCTCACCGCGGCCATGAGCGTGCTGCGACCCCTCACTCGGAGGGCACGCGGCACGTGTCTGCGCGCACGCCGAGGCGGTGGCGCTGCGCCTCGGCTGGCAGGGCCGGCGTCTCGAGCAGCTGCAGCTCGGTGCCGCTCTGCACGACGTCGGCAAGGTGAACGTTCGTCCCGGGTGCTCTCCAAGCCGGGGTCGCTCGACGAGTCGGAGCTCGCGGAGATCCGCGCGCACCCCGTGGAAGGCGCCTGGCTGATCGCAGGCGTGCGCTCGTTCGCTCCGGCGCTGCCCTACGTCCTCTTTCACCACGAGCGCTGGGACGGCGGTGGCTACCCGACGAGGCGGGCAGGCCGGGAGATCCCGATCGAAGGCCGCATCCTGGCCGTCGCGGATGCGTTCGACGCGATGACCTCCTCGCGCCCGTACCGTGACGCGCCCTCGTCGGTGGAGACCGCTCTCGAGGTCGAACGCTGTGCCGGCACGCAGTTCGACCGAGAGGTCGCCGAGCTCTTCGTCGATGCGTTCGCCGCGGGCGAGATCGCCACGGAACAGCTCGTCGCCGTGGCCGTCTAGCGATACTCGGGGGAGATGACCCCGCGCCGGCGATCGGTTTGCATGCTACGACGTTCCATCCGCCTCACCACTCCGGGGTGATGCGATTTACGTGCAACGGCTGGCCCACGCACTCGCCGACAGAGGCGACCGGGTGACCGTCGTTCGTTGCGTGGACAGCCACCGGCTCGCCACGCACCTGGCCGCACTCGACGAGATCGTCGCGGACGTGATTGCGACCCGAAATCGATCCGACGTCGAGCCGCGGAGCGCGCTCGTGCCCGTATGACACCGGAACCAGAATAGATCGCTAAAATAGAGGACGCTCAATTCAAGCGACTATTCGCTCGGTCTGCGACCAGCGTTACATCGACGGAGAGGAATACCATGGCGCGAAAGACGGTTCTCGTGTGCGACAACTGTGGTGCGGAGGTCGAGGACGGCAAGGGGGCAACGCTCCGTGTCACGTTCACGGACGCGCGCCGGGGCGCCAAGGCCGCAGATCTGAGCCACGGATGCGCGGGCACGATGCCCGGAACGGCGGTCGCGAGGCGGGGAAGAAAGCCGAAGTCGCTGACCTAGAACTTGTCTTCCGCACTTTGCGGACGCCGCTCGCTCGGTAAGACGGCGGCGCGTAAAACCCCGATGACGATGGACTCGATGGGGCTCTCGCTGGTTTACGGTCCGGCGCACGCCGGCAAGGTCGCGCTCCTGCTCGACCGTTTCGTCGCTGCCCTCGATCAGGATCCGTGGCTCATCGTCCCGAACCGCGTCGACGTCGATCGCGTCGAACGGGAGCTCGCGGGACGCCGGGGAGCCCTCCTGGCAGGTACCGTCGGCACCTTCGACACGCTGTTCGGCTGGCTTGCGGGCGCCGATCAGCCGGGTCGCCTCCTCGGAGATGCCGGCCGCAGCATCATCGTGCGACGCCTCATCGACGACTCGTCGAGGGACGCGTTCGGGCCGTCGTCGCGATTCGTGGGCTTCGCGGACTCGCTTGTCGGCGCACTGGCCGAGATCGACGCGAACCTGCTCGCCCCCGACGACCTCGGCAGCGATCTCGGAGCGCTCGCCCGCCAGGTCGCCGCCGAGCTCGAGCGGGTCGGAGCCCACGATCGGGGACTCGTCCGCTGCCGCGCCGTCTCACGCCTGACGACCGACCTCGGCGCGTGGAACGGGGCGCCCGTGTTCGCGTACGGGTTCGAGGATCTCACCGCTGCCGAGTGGCGCCTGATCGAGGCCCTCGCGGCCCGGGGCGAGGTTCACGTCTCCCTTCCGTACGAGCCGGGACGTGCGGTCTTCGCATCGCTCGAGCGGACGTCCGCTGACCCGCCTCGCTCGCCTCCGGCGCGATCGTCGAGCTCCCACCCGGCTCGCGCACCTATCTCCCGGCCGGCATCGCACATCTCGAGCGGCACCTGTTCGACGTGGATGACTAATGGAGGTGTTCAGGTATGACTGTCGAAAAAGTTACCGAACATGAGAACGAAAAACAGAGTCTGTTGAACTTCATCAAGAAGCACAGGTTGGTGGAAGAGTTCGTACACAAGCAAGATATGCCGCGCCATGAGTTGGTCGAGACGCTAGTGCGCAAACAGAATCTCGCCAAGTTGCAGTCCATGCTCAATGAAGTGGCACCACAAGTCGTGGCGCAGTTACTGGAAGAGCTTTCCCCCGAAGACCAGGTGTTCATCTGGGATCAGATCAACAACGAGCGCAAAGAAGACATCATCCGTGATGTCCCCATTGCGGTGTTACATGCTTTAGGTAAGCGCGAATTCAGTAGCGAGAAATCCAGTATCAAGGTGTTCGAACTGCACGAAGGCCGTTTACGCGAGAGCGTCATCAATTCACGCAATGAATTGGCCAATATCAAACCCATCTGGGTGGACATGGTTAATCCATCTTTTGAAGAGCGCATATGGGTGGGCGCGTTGTTTGGTATCGAGTTACCCGATCCGGACAAACTGGGTGATTTGGAATCCAGTGCGCGTTTCTACTTGGACGACAACGCCGACATCAATCTACTTTCAGACTTTTTGTTGGATAAGGAAGATGTGTCGCAAAGTGTGCCAGTCGCCTTTTTGTTGCACGGCGACACGCTGTTCTCTTTGCGCAAAGTCGATTTGCCGGTCTTTCGCCTGCAGCGCTTGCGCGCCCTGTCCCAACCCAATTATGTGCTGGATGCCCGCGACGTCTTAATCGACCTATACGCGGCAGATGCGGAATACTCCGCTGATGCTTTGGAAGGTGTCTACCACGGACTGCGGATGGTGAGTAAGCAGGTGCTCAATAACAGCGAGATGGGTGAGCAGGCTGATGAGATGCTGACAGCGATTGCACATGAGGAGGATCTCAATGGTCTGATCCGCCGCAACGTGTTGGACACGCGCCGTGCCGTGTCATTTTTGATGCGCAGCAAGATATTGAATAAGCAGCAGTTCGAAGACGCGCAGCAAATCTTCCGAGACATCGATTCTTTGGATGGGCATACCTCCTTCATTTTCGACAAGATCAACTTCTTGATGGATGCGACGGTCGGCTTCATCAACAACAACCAGAACAAGAACGTGAAGCGACTCACTGTGGTCAGCGTGGTGTTCATGCCGCTCAATGTCTTGGCGGGCATAGGCGGGATGTCGGAATACTCCATGATGACGCTAGGCATGCCTTGGCCGATCTCATACGGCTTGTTTACCATCGCACTGGTTGCGGTGGGATGGTTGACCTATCTGTTGTTGGGTTACTTCGAACGCAGAGAAAAGCTGAGCAGGTTGTCTTTATGACGACTTATTGCCCGCCAGTATGGGGGATCAAGGCTTCGAACTCTTGCAAGGGAACAGGCCGGCCAAACAGATAACCTTGGAACACATGACAACCGTGGTCGTCTAGGAAGTTACGCTGTTCTACGGTCTCAACACCTTCAGCAATCACATTTAAACCCATTGCATCAGACATAGAGATGATGGCCTTGACGATGACCGCATCACTTGTGTCGGTCGAGATGTCGCGTACAAAGGACTGGTCTATCTTGATCTGGTCTAGCGGTAAGCGCTTCAGATACAGCAATGAAGAGTGCCCAGTGCCGAAATCATCCAACGAGAAGCGTATCCCCATCAGTTTAAGCTCGTTCATCTTGGCGACGGTGTCTTCCACATTCTTTAACATGCTGCTTTCAGTCAGTTCCAACTTGATTTGTGAAGGCTTGGCGCCACTCTCCAGCAAAGTGCGCCTGATTTGCGCGACGAAGTTGGGTTGATGAAATTGCTTAGCGCTGACGTTGATAGACAGTGGGAGATCACGTAGTTGCGTATGTTTTTGCCAGAGCTTGAGTTGTCGACAAGCCGATTCCAGTACCCATTGCCCGATGGGAATGATCAGCCCACTCTCTTCGCAGATGTCGATGAATGAACCGGGCGCGAGCAGGCCTTTGTTTGGGTGATTCCAGCGCAATAACACTTCTGCGCCCAAGATGCGATGGTGAATATCGACCTGCATCTGATAATAGAGCTCGAATTGTTGATGCTCTAGGCCAGAACGCAGTTCATGTTCGAGCGCGTTTCGGGCATTCAGTGTGGACTGTATGGCTGGGTTGAAAAAGTGTATGGCGTTGCGTCCGGCCGACTTAGCTTGCTCTACTGCGACCTTGGATTGTTTGATGAGGTCTTCTGCGGAATCCTGCGTGCCACGCAGTAGGGTGATGCCTATGCTAGCCGTACTGCGTATGGTCTGTCCGTTACAGTGGAAGGGCAAGTTAACCAAGGCGCGTAGCTTTTTGGCATGGCGCTCAGCCAGCTCGGCAGCATGTTCGACGTAACTATTCAAAGACTCCATCAGGATCACAAATTCATCCCCGCCGACACAGGCCAAGGTACAGCCCTCGGCCAAATCCTCATTTAAACGCCTAGCGATTTCGCGCAATAGTTGGTCACCACAGTCACTACTGAAAGACTTGAAGTGGTCCAGATCCAGTAGCAACAAGGCGCCATATAGACCACTGCCTACACTCGCGCTGGACGCATGTTCGATACCCTCGATCAACATGCGGCGATTGGGAAGCTTGGTGAGTGGGTCGTAATAAGCCAGCTCGTGTATGCGTTGTTGGGAGCGTTTATGCTCAGTGATGTCTCGGCCTATGATGACCAATCCTTTGCGCTTCCCATCAGCCTCAAAGGTGGGCATCTTCAACACTTCCATAGTGCGCATCTCGCCGTGCTGATCGGGTATATATTCCTCGGTGACCAATAAGCTACCTTTTTGCCAAGCCAGCAGATCGTCTTTGACGCATCCCTCATAAGCCGGACGGAAATCGGGTTGCAGTTCGGCCAGCTCTAGATCAGTCTTGCGGTACCAGTCTATCGCTTCCAAGTCGAAGAGTTTCTTTGCGGGCTCATTGATTAACAGCCAGCGACCTTCACCATCTTTTAAGAAGATAGGGTCGGGGATAGTCTCTATCAGCGCGGTGAGGTTCTTGTTAAGTTCTTTTAGCTTGGCTTCGGTCTGTTTGCGTTCGGTGATGTCGCGGCAAGCGCCGTATAACTGTCCATTGGGCATCATCACCACGCTGAGTTCCATGGGAATCTTCTGCTGGCTCTTGGTAATCAAGCGTATCTCTACGGTATGCCTTTTTCCATCATCCGCAACTTGAGCAAGTCGCTGGGCATAGGTTTCGCGCCAGTCGGGAGGGACGATGTCCAGCACCGACATCTTGAGCAACTCAGGCAGGGTATAGCCCAGTATCAACAAAGTGTTGTCATTGGCGAACACGATGTGTCCGTCGGCTTCGGTGATGAATACCACATCAGGGGCGAAGCGCAACGGTATCTGGGCAAGTTGGTTACTATCGTTAGTCTGAGTCATGGCAATTCTTCTTATTTTCACCAACTACAGGCGATTACATGAAGGCTGGGCTGTTCATATTAGCAAATTAATTGTCATATTCGCATATGGCATTTGGCAATATGTATATTGCCACTCGACTTATCACCTAGTCGAGTTTAGCGCTATTCGGGTATGTCGGCGTCCGGCATACGTCCAAGTACGATGCTCGCTTTGCGTTGCAACCCAGCAGCCTCGCGGTGCTTATCGTAATAACGCGGGTTGGGCACCATAGCCGCCAACTTGGCCGCTTGTTCTGCAGACAGTTGTGAGGCATGAACATGGTAATAATGCTGAGCCGCTGCTTCTGCACCGAATACGCCATTACCCCATTCGATGACGTTGAGATAGATCTCGAAGATGCGCTGTTTATCCATCACCGCTTCTAGCATCAGGGTAATGGCGGCCTCTTCGGCCTTGCGCCATGGGGTGCGTTTGGTTGAGAGGAAGAGATTTTTGGCCAATTGCTGACTGATGGTCGAGCCACCAGCCACGATCTTGCCCTTCTGCATGTTCTTCTCGTAGGCCTTCTGGATACCATCCCAGTCAAAACCTTCGTGGTCGACGAATTTTGCGTCCTCCGCTGCAATCAGGGCGCGTTTCAGATTGTTCGATATTTTTGGATAATCGACCCAGCGATACTCCAAAGCGGCATCAGGGTCTGTGTCTTGCATGATCTCCAAACGAGTGTCCATAAAGGCGCTGCTGGAGGGATTGAACTTGATCCACCAGCACACCTGAGCAAATAGCCAGAATTGATACAGTAGTATCAGCGCGATGCCATACAGCATGCCGCGCCACAACCAGCCCCAGAGTTTTTTCATTGATAGGAACAGCTAGAAATTAAAGCAAATGATGTCCACAAAAGACACGAAAAAGCACGAACAACGACATAATCAAAAGCGACTTGCTGTTTGATCGTTAGTTGATCTTCTTTCGTGTTGTTAGTGTGTTTCGTGGACAAGGTTTTTTGTTTGAGTCTGTAAGTTGCTATTTCTGTTGATGCAACGTTGCCATGACAGGCGCGGTGTCGGGACGCACGCCGCGCCACAGATAGAACGCTTCGGCAGCTTGCTCCACCAGCATGCCCAGCCCGTCAGCGGTTTGCGCGCCATGAGCACGGGCGAAACGCAGGAAGGGTGTGTCGCGGCCATACATCATGTCGTATGCCAGCGCAGGCGAGGCGAATACATCGTCTGGCAAGGGCGCAAGTTCATCGCTGAGTCCGGTGGACGTGGCATTGATCACCACATCGAAATGCTGTCCCTGCAAATCGTTATAACCCAAGCCGGCGATATGAGCGTGTGCGGCAAAGGTCGCGGCCAGTTGTTGTGCTTTACCCACGGTGCGGTTCACCACGGTGAGTTGTGCGTAAGTGGTCAGCAAGGGCAGCACTACACCGAACGATGCACCGCCAGCACCCATCAATAGCACGCGTTTTTTTTGTAGCAGCACGCCGACGTTATGCTCAATATCCCTTACTAGACCCGCGCCATCGGTGTTGTCACCCAAGATCGTTTCGCCATCGAACTTCAGCGTGTTCACCGCCTGTGCGGCGCGCGCGCGTGGCGTCAGCTCGGTGGCCAGTGCATAGGCTTCGAACTTGAACGGCACGGTGACGTTGCAACCTTTGTAACCCTCGGCACGTAGTCTAGCGATAGTCGCCGCGAAGCCGTCCAAAGGCGCGGCTATCGCTTCATAGCTGATGCGCTGCCCAGTCTGCTCGGCGAACATGCCGTGTATCAGGGGAGACTTGCTATGCGCGATGGGGTTGCCGATGACGGCGTAACGGTCTGTCATGGATGGTCGTAAGGGTGGGCGGATAAGCGATGCGCATTGTAAAGAAATTCAGGCAAGCGTTCGCGGCTTTGTCAGCAGAGCAATCAAGATACCCGTAATGGCCATCGCCCAGACGATGGCCGCACCGGCCGGCAGATCGAACCAGGCCGACAGTGCTAGGCCTATGCCATAGCCAGCAAGGCCGGTGAGCCATGCGAACTTGATACGATGTCGTTCCAACTTATAAGTGGCGAGGGCGGGCACGATCAGGCTGGCGAACACCAAATAAATGCCGACTAATTGCACCGAGGCAGTCACCGCCAGTGCGAACAATGCGTAGAACCCCAAATGATGCAAACGCTCCTGTAGTCTGTGCCAAAGCAGTAGCAAGACCACACTGAGTACCGCTGTGGCGATAAGCTGGTTGTTGCTGACCCAGAGTATCTGACCAACAAGCAGGTCTTTGAGATGCTCGCCCGCATGGGCGTCACGGCTCATCAGCAGGATGCCTAGGCTGGCGGCTAAAACGAAAGTCAGGCCGATACACGCTTCCTTGACCTCGGTCAGACTATCTTCTATCCAACTCAACAAGGTTGCGCCACACAATGCGCTGACAGCAGCGATCAGTTGCACCAACACAGGTTGTTCGGTCAGCCCGAGCAGACCCGCGATAATCACGCCCAAGCCAGCGATCTGCGCAACGGCAAGGTCGGCAAAGATGACGCCGCGCTCCAGTACTTTGATACCTAAGGGGATGTGGGTCGCTAGGACCAGCAGCCCCGCGATGAATGCGGGCAAGAGTATATCGAGCGTGTTCATTGCAACCCCGCTAGTAGGCGCGTGATGGTGTCGTCGAACAGCCCGAACAGGTCACTCGCTTGTGGCGTGCCTCCCACTGTGAAAGGCAGCACCACGACCTTGATCTTGCTGCGTTGTGCGATCCATTCGGACGGGCGGCCATCCTGATACGCGGCACGTATCACCATCTTGGCCGGATGGCGCTGCAGTTCGTCCATTACCTCGGCCAAATGCGAGGCGCTGGGTTCCATGCCCGGCTTAGGTTCCAGCTCGGTGACTTCGTGCAGGCCCAACCATTCATTTAGATATGGGAAGCCCTTGTGTTGCGCGACGATGCTCACGCCTTTGAGGGGGGCAGCTTGCGCCTCCCATTTGGTGATTGCGGCGTGCCAACGTTGTTCGAAGTCTGCCAGTCGTTGTTGATAGTAGACCGTGTCGGCAGGGTCTATCAGGCTGAGGCGTTTGCTCAGCGCGGCCGCGATGGGCAAGAAGTTGCGCGCATCGGTTTGAATATGTGGGTTGCCCATGGCATGTACATCGCCGTCGGCACGGTCCAGACGTCCCGGTATCTCGCGCATGGCTACATATTTCGCCGCTTGGAAGTCGCCGTCTGTACCTGCTGCGATGGCGCGATTGGATGATTCGCGCAATACCACCGGCAGCCAGCCGATCTCTAGCTCCGCGCCTGTACACACAAGTAGCTGAGCACTGCGCGCCTTGGCGATCAAGCTGGGGCGGGCTTGCACCTGATGTGGATCCTGCAAGGCGCCGGTTGCGGTGTAGATGTTGGCCTTGTCTCCGGCTAACTCTTGGGTGAGTGCCGCCCATTCGGGTTCGCAGGCGAACACATTGATTGCCGCTTGACTGGTGGTGCTGAGCAATAACAGTACGATGAATAAAATATTTTTCATGATGGTTCCTTATGATTTTTTGCCTATCATCCCTTGCTAACGGCAAAGGATTGCGGGTTGGTCTATGCGATCAATACGAGTGTGCGCCATGCGCACCCATGCTCATCACGTACTGCACGAAGATCTGGTTCTCCGGCAAGGTCTGGCGTGTATGGTCGCGGGCGATCTGTAGTCTGATGCGCGAGAACTCGCTGGGGCTGTAATCCAGCATCCATGAAGTGCGCGTGGGTTGGAATCCGTAGTTAGCGATGACGTTGCCGGCATTCGCCGTGCCCACCGTTGCGACACCAGGGGCGAGTCGGTCATAACGCAGACCGGTGCGCCAGTGCGGCATAAATTGCCCTACGCTTTGTACATACCAGCCACTTTGTGTGTCGCCATAACTGCTGGGGGTGAGTAGGTTATAGACCAAAGTGCCTTGCTCTTTACGCTGGAAATATTCGCCTTGGAATTTGAGATAGCGGTTGGCGATGTTGCCATTGGGGGAGTATTTCCACACCAGATCCAGTCCCGCGGTACGGCTGTTGCCGGTGAAGCTGTTACTTATACCGCCTGCGGTACCAAGTAGGTCGGGTACGTTGTTGCTCAAAGCTTGTTCGCGATGCGTTTGATGCAAAGAGACACCGGCACGCCAACTATGTTCGATGCCGATGTCGTCACCGATGTGCGCGAACAGCACGCCTGAGCCCGCGCCGTTGCGATTGGTGTCCGTGCCAGGAAAACCGCGCCCACGTCCGATCTCACCACCTAGCTCGACAAAAGTGTCGGTAGGGGCTAGCCATTTCAACTGCACACCGTCTTCGCCGAGTTGGCTATTCCAAAAGGTCGCGTAGACCAAGGGTTGGTCGACGAAATCCCAAGCATGGGCGTGCTGATCGTTGAGGTAACCTAGGCCAGAAAAATATCGGCCGAACTTCAGGTTCACACCGTTCCCCAATGCCGAACTTTGTATGTATGCGTTCTCCACGGTCACGCCACCGGCCGGACTCAGCGACATAGTGGCTACACCGCTGTACTCGGGGTCGATATTGGCGGAGATACCCAATTCGGATTCACCTAGATTGATGCCCTGTTGATGGCTGGGATTGGCCGACATGGCGAAGCCAGTTGCAGGTATGGTCGGGTCAGTACCGAGACGGCCATAGGTGCCGCCCAATATCAGTGATATGGAAGGATTGAATGCATTGGCCGCGCTGCCAGCGGGGCTGGCCTGATCGATACGGCGTTCTAGGTTCTGTACTTGTGTACGCAGGTCTTGTAGATCCGCGTCGCTGCTGGCTGAGGCATTGATACTGTGAGCCAAGAGCACGGTGATCGCCGCGCTCAGATAGATATTCTTGTTCATGTGTTACTCCATATAGGACTCGATGAATATACCGGTGCCTTGCGGTCCGGGTATCGTTGGGTCTTATACGGGGTAGGGAGGAGCGCGCGCCGTGTAGGCGTATAAAGATGCGGAGCCGGTCTTGGCTGCAGGGATAAGGAAAAATTCACTATACAGTTGCGGGGCTTTGAGCTGTATGGAGGCTGAGCCTACGGCACTACCGACTTGAGCATACAGCTCGCATAGGTCGCAATGTTTGTCGTGCGGTACAGAGACATCTCTGCCGCGTTCACTCATGGTATGCGTGATGCCATGCGTCAAGCCACCCAACTGTGCAAACAGCAGAGCGATGATGAGCAGGAATCTGGGCAGCATGGCGTGGAACATGGCGCGCACTATATCGGACTATCCATACACTCTCAATGGTCTATGTTTTTTTCAAGGTGCCGTTGCTCAGCACCGTATATAGCTCCCTTGAAATATTTCCGCCTGCCCCCACTTAGGCTAGCGTGTGGCAGTGATAGACTGCTGGGCGATAATATTTAGACTTAAGGGCGAAACAAATGAAGCGCATATTCCTATTTATCCTGACCAACCTTGCTGTGCTGTTCGTCATCAATATCACCCTGCGTCTGTTGGGTGTGAACCGTATCCTGGATCAGGGTGGTGCCATCAATTTCACTAATCTGTTGATCATGTCTGCCGTCATCGGTTTCGCCGGTTCCATTATTTCGCTGATGATGTCCAAGTGGATGGCCAAACGTTCTGTTGGTGCGCAAGTCATCGAGAATCCTTCCGATCCGACCGAGCGCTGGTTGGTGGACACTGTCAAACGCCAGTCCATTTCGGCCGGTATCGGTATGCCGGAAGTGGCGATCTACGATGCACCCGAGGTGAATGCCTTCGCGACCGGCTGGAATAAGAACAATGCGCTAGTAGCTGTCAGCACTGGTCTGTTGCACAACATGAGTCGCGATGAAGCCGAAGCGGTGTTAGCTCATGAGGTCAGTCATGTGGCAAACGGCGACATGGTCACCCTGACATTGATACAGGGCGTGGTAAACACCTTCGTTGTGTTTTTCGCCAAGCTGTTCGGTATCTTCATCGACTCTCTGTTACGCGGTAAGGATGAAGAGAATCATGGTCCCGGTATAGGGTCTTTTATTGCAGAAATGGTGGCGCAATTGGTGTTGGGCATCTTGGCCAGCATCATCGTGATGTGGTTCTCGCGTCAGCGTGAGTTCCGTGCTGATGCCGGTGGTGCGACGTTGGCGGGGCGTCAGAAGATGATCGCTGCTTTAGAACGACTTAAAGGTAACCACGAACAGGCTACCTTGCCTAAAGAGATGGCGGCCTCTGGTATTTCGGGTGGGGGCGCGATGAGCAAGTTGTTCATGACTCATCCGCCTTTGGAGGAACGTATCGCGGCGTTACGCGCTGGCCAATAAAGTTAACAAGTCAGAAATAAGAAAGCCTGCACAAAGCAGGCTTTCTTATTTCGAAAAGACCTCAGTCATTGATTATCAGTGGGGCAGGTGAGTGGAGTTCTTATTCTTTATCCAACGGTAAGGTCTGCCACGGCGTAAGCCAGAAACTAGCAACACCATGCTCAAGATCGCAATCCCGCTCGAGACTGGATATTTAGCGGCTATGACTATCGGCCACAGGCTGATACGGGTGGCGGTTCGTAATGTCTCGTGTTGACTGATGTAATCGGCCAGCGGAGGCGAATAGGCGTAATACAGGTCTACGAAAGCCCGCCCTGGTGCGTTGGTCAATAGATATTGGTCACGAAACATTCTTAATGTGACGACTTCTTTTGCCATAGGGCTGCCATAGGCGGCAGTGGCGATGAAACAGCAGTTGTAACATTTGTTCCCGCCGCCACCCGTGCTGGGCGAGATGTTGTCGAACCTCGCGACACAACGGGTAGTACTTACCAGTAAAGTCACGCTTCCTGTGCTACAAGCGGCGTCACCACTCCAGCCCAAGAATTTTGAACCGTTACCCGCAGTTGCACTTAACGCGATCGTCGTGCCTAGCGGGAATATCGCCTGACAGGCTGCGCCGCATGAGATGCCAGAAGGCGTGGAGGTTACGGTGCCGAATCCGGTTCCGGACTTTGCGATCGTAAGTGTGCCCGCGCCGCCAATCTCTGTAACACTGTTGGCTGCAGTGTTTGTCACATAAGCATGTTTTCCATCTGGGCTGATAGCAACGCCTGTCGGCCCGCTACCTACAGTGACGGGCGTAAGCGTGCTAGTAGGGAGATAGAGTGCGCTTATGGTGTTATTCCCCTTGTTAGCCACAAAGGCCGTGGTTCCGTCCGGACTGATAGACACGGCTGTCGGCAGGTTGAATCCCGCAATCGTCCCTGTGACTAAGCCGCTCGAGGTCGAGATTACACTCACAGTATTGTCTGTCTGATTGGAGACGTAGGCCTTATTACCGTCGGGAGTGATAGCAATGCCGGTGGGTGTCACTCCAACGGGGATGCGTGCTGCGATCTCCACCCCAGTCTTAGCGTCGATTACTGCGACGACGCCTAGTGTGGACGGTGTCGTTGTATCGCTGACTGCCACATACACTTTCGTCCCGTCTGGGCTGGGAGCTATCCCGAGAGGGACGAAGCTGGCACCGAAAGTTAATCCAGGTAGCGGCGTCTTACTTGCAATGTGCGTGACCGTAATCGCGCCACCTAGATGATTGTCGGTAGCGTATAACAACTCGCCATCTGGGCTGACGGCCAATCCTTGTGGGTTGTCGTAGGTGCCGCCGCCCGCAACGAAGCCCGTCAGGGCTTCTGCGGGTATCTGCTGAATCAATGCCGAATCGAGCGCGTACACGCCTAAGGCACCGCCAGCCACATAGACTCGCTTACCGTTGGGGCTTGCGATTATTCCGTGTGGAACTGCAGTCGCGGTCGTAGGTAAGGTGACGTTGGGCACCATCACCTGATTAGACGCAGCGTTGATCAGGCTGACCGAGCCACTGCTTGCAACATAGACTTTGCGACCGTCAGGACTGAATGCTATGCCCTGTGGTGTCGTCATCGTGCTGCTTATAGTCGCAGTTGCCAATGCGGTAGGCGAGGATACGTCGGTATTGAATGGGCGCGGACTGATAGCCGTGTTCACCGGAGTAGTTAGGTAGGCTAGTCCGGAGGTCGTGCCGACCGAAACACGCGTTGTGATAACGCTACTGCTTGCACCGATAAAGCCGGTAGCGGGGACGTTATTGAAGGCCACCACGTTATTCGTTGGTGTGACATCAAAGCCTGATCCCACGATGTTAACGATGGTGCCAGGAAGTCCGCCGGGGGGGTGGATAAAGTTGATGCGGGGGCCGCCCGGTTTGGTGATTTGCGTCACAGTGAACGTACCTAGTGCGCCTCCTGCTTGAGTCCAACTACCGCTGGCACTACGTTGCGAGATACTCAGCGCAGTCAGCCCCCAAGTATTCAGCGGACATGGCGCACGCAACAAGGTGCCCGTCACGGTCGTTCCGTTAGAAGTTCCTTGGACGACGCCATCCATACAATCGATGTCACCCATCAGCGTGGCTGTGCCAGTCACTCCGGAGGCACCTTGAGTTAAAGCGGATTCCATGAACCCTGTCACTGGTCCCATGATAGGGTCGCTACCCTGCCAAGTCCCCGCCCAAACACCCGAAAGGTCTGGTGGCGGACCGGGGTCGGCAGCTAAACCTCCACCCCCGCCTCCGCCGCAAGCAGAGAGTAAAGAGGTGCAAAGAAGCAGTAGAAAAAGTTTGAAGGGTGAGATACGGGCTGACTCGCTGGGAAGTTTCATGATGCACCTCCATCTGCTTGATAATTGTCTGCCAGATGTTCAGACAATGATGCTAAGTGTCACCACGCTACTCTTTGCAGTGGAGAGGGTCAATTAATCCTAAGTAAAACAGATGGTTATTATTTTAGCTGTACGGCTGACTTGATGTCAGTGGTTTGAGCTGGTTTTGAATATTTGCGGGATGGATTTTTGCAGGTCGACTTTGAAACATCAGCCATCGCTCGTAGCCACCAGACATTTTCAATGTCCTAGCGGCTACGTTGTTTGGCAAAGTTATTTTGCGGGAGCTGTAGTCGGTGTCGGGGAGGCCGGTTCGGGCGCCGGACTGCTGGGTTCAGCTGCAGGCATATCTGGATCACCATAGTCCTCGTAGTCATCATATTTGGGGCGAGGTGGATCGCCGTCGTAGACTAGAT
>CAWJOR010000012.1:0-51910 GCA_963844465.1 uncultured Actinomycetota bacterium
GAGGCTCAGGAAACCACGTATCAAGGATGGCGCCCTCAAAGGTCACCGTGGCTATTCCGTATCCAGATGCGGATTGAATTGAATGCGACATATTCAAAGGGTAGCGCCTATCCTTGGCGGATGCGCGTGGCCGTCTTCTGTTCTTCATCTCCTACTATCGACAACAAGTACGTTGATTTGGCGACCGATCTTGGCACTGCAATCGGTGCGCGTAATTGGGAATTAGTTTCTGGCGGTGGCCATATTTCCATGATGGGTGCAGTGGCTCGGGGAGTGCGTGCAAGTGGCGGCAAAACTATTGGCGTGATCCCGCAATCCTTGGTGGATATTGAATTTGCAGATCAAGACAACCACGAACTTCATGTAGTTGATTCGATGCGCGAGCGCAAAGCAAAAATGGAAGAGATGTCAGATGCGTTCATCGCTTTGCCAGGTGGCCCTGGCACGTTGGAGGAGCTCTTCGAGATCTGGGTCGGGCGCTTCCTGAATTTTCACGACAAGCCGGTCATCATCTTGGACCCTTTTGATCTCTACGGCCCTCTTCGAGACCTCCTGGACCACCTCGAAAATCACGGCTTCGTGAAACCCGGTCAGAGGGAACTGCTTCACTGGAGCACCACCGTGGAGGATGCCTTAGCCCTTTGTCTCTAGCCCTGCCTCGATAGCCTCATATCGGTAACCTATGCTGCATGACTTCGGAAACTCTGGCCCAATTTCTTGCCAGTCTGCCCGAAGAAGAGCGGGTGATACTGACCCTTCACTACGTGAAATCGCTCTCGGCGGCTGAAATAGCCGCGATGCTCAATGTCCCAGAAGGAGCCATTTCACGCCTTATAGCCGCAGGTCGGGGCCGTCTGACGGCCCGTCTCAACCTTGGACCCAGCCCAGTCGCAGAGTCCAATTTCCCGCTTAGGCAGTAAATGCGAGATACTTCTCCCTCATCCCGTGCAGGTGTGAATTCAAGGCCCACCACGGGTTGCATCGCGCGCAGGAGAAGTGAAAAGGAGTAGCGAAGATGGCAGCCATGAAACCTCGAACCGGTGACGGACCCATGGAGGTCACGAAAGAGGCTCGCTCTCTGGTTATGCGTATCCCGCTCGAAGGTGGGGGTCGTCTCGTTGTTGAGCTCAACGGGGAAGAGGCTTCCAATCTTGGCAATGCCCTTCATGCCGCCGCACTGCTGCTAGTTAAGAAATAGACAATTCGCTTCGCTAGCGTAAGCGCCATGGATATTCCCACGCTTGACGCCCGCCCTCTCGAACTTGAATCGGTTTTAGATTGCGATTGTGTCGCCATCGGTTTTACGAAAACTGATGCGGGAGAAATTTCTTTTCCAATTCTTACTTCGCTCGTGCGCAAAATCGAAACTAAATTTCAACTCAACTTGATTGATGAATTGGGTTTCTTTGCTGCCATGGGAAAAGCTGGCGAGATCTTCGAAATTCCTGTCAGCACCGAGGGTGCAAAGTGTGAGCGATTGATTTTCGTTGGACTCGGCAAACAGTCGCCTTCTGACATGAGGACAACAGGGGCTGCTCTGGGGCGCAAAATGCGTGGCACTTCTCGGTCAATTTTCAGTTTGGCAGCGTCTGCCCGCGGTGATGTCCGCCTACATGCGGTCGCACTCTTGTTGGGCACCTACCAATGGAATATGAAGACCGGCTCGAAGAAGAGTGAGACTCCAAGTTTCTATGTAGGAGATACCCATGCGGCAGATATTGCTCGTGCGTGGATCATGGCGAAATATGTCTTCAAGGCACGGGACTTGATCCACACGCCTTCGAATATCAAAACGCCGGCCTGGATGGCCTTACAAGCAAAATCAATGGCAAAGCACTCCGACGTGAATGTGAAGGTTCTAGCTGGCAAAGATCTCAAGGATTTCGGCGGGCTATTGGCAGTTGGAAACTCCTCGCCGAATCCCGGGCCTCGTTTCATAGAGGTGAGTTATGCGCCAAAAGGTTCCAAGAACTGGCCACACGTCGTTCTAGTCGGCAAAGGCATCACTTATGACACCGGCGGAGTCTCCCTCAAGCGACCTTACGAGAACATGATCGCGATGAAGAGCGACATGGCGGGGGCCGCGACAGTGTTGGGTGTTGTGAGTGCGATGCCCGAGATCAAGCCCAAGGCCCGCGTCACCGCTCTGCTCATGTGTGCCGAGAACGCACTATCTGGCACGTCGCAGCGACCTAGCGACGTAATTACCCAATACGGCGGAACCACCGTGGAAGTCATTAATACAGATGCCGAAGGCCGCCTCGTTCTGGCCGATGGACTTGCTTATGCCGACAAGCATTTGAACCCAGATTTTCTAATCGACGTGGCAACGCTTACTGGGCATGCAACCCAGGGTCTTGGTCGACAATATGCGGCCATGTACACGCGGAACTCGGCGTTGGCTAAGGATCTTCATGCGCACGGCGAGAAGACCGGCGATCGAGTCTGGCACATGCCCCTGATTGACGATTACAAAATTGCCCTTGAAAGCTCTGTCGCAGATTTTTCACACACTGCAGATAAGCCCAAGTTCGGTGGCGGCTCTGTCACCGCAGCACTTTTCTTGGAGCATTTCGCCGGAGAGCGTAACTGGGTTCATTTCGATATCGCCGGTGCCGGTCGCAGCGATACGGATGCGGGTGAGAATCCCAAAGGCGGCACGGGTTTCGGTGTTCGACTTCTCATAGAATGGATTGCGGGGCTCGAATGAGAGTAGACATGCACACATACTGCGAGACTTTTATTCCCGAGGACGAGATTCTTGTTCGGGCTCGAGCACGAGGTGTCGAGGTGGGCGCAAAGAACATCTCCTCTGGCACCGGCGCATTTCTCCACTTCCTAGCCCACCTGATCTCTGCGCAGTCAGTCGTCGAAGTTGGGACGGGCTCTGGAGTGGGAAGTATCTGGCTTCTTCGAGGAATGATCGAAAACGGGACTTTGACTTCGATTGACAGCGAAGCAGAGCATGCACGAATTTCGAAAATTGCCTTTGCGGAGGCTGAGATCTCTCCTCAACGCTTTCGATTGATTACCAATCCAGTTATGGATGTCATGAGCAAGTTGACCGACCGCGCGTACGACCTCGTGGTTCTGCGAAATGAACCTGAAGACTTGAGTTTCGCGATCGATGAAGCGCACCGAATCCTTCGCACTGGCGGTGTTCTAGCAATAGATAACTTCTTCGGCGGCGGAAAGGTCTCCGATCCTGCGCAAAGGGATCCTCGGACCATTGCTTTGCGCGATGCGGGCAAGAGTATTAAGTTGGCAACTACTACCTGGGTTTCCTCACTCCTAGGCGTTGGTGACGGTCTGCTGATCGCCACGAAACGATAGTCACTGGTTCTAGGAAATCTACGGGCGTTCTCTCATCGAATTCTAGGCAATGTCGTATTTAATACTTGATTGGCTAGATTCTCTTAGTTCTGCAAGGAGTTTAAATGGAACCTTCGGAGTCCACGCAGTCACCAAGCACAACAACGCCTTGGTGGTCCGAGCCCGCATACAAACCCAAGAAGACGAGCATTCCTTTGGGTTCGGCGATCGCCCTTGCAGTCGTCGCTGGCTTGGTGGGCAGTGCGGCGGGGGATTTCGCCACCAATGGAACTCTCTTTGGACACCGCGTGAACTTGGTATCTGTTTCAAAGAGCATCGAGCGCGCTCCAGACTCGGTCGCAGGAATCGCCCAACGCGTGCTTCCATCCGTGGTCTCAATTTCAACGGAGACAGGTTCGGGAAGTGCCACTGGATCTGGGTTTGTCATTGAAAGTTCTGGCTACATCCTGACGAATAACCATGTAGTTGACGGGGCAGCGGGACGCAACGCAATTACCGTCACTCTCAATAGCGGACGCACCTTTGGCGCAACGATTATCGGAACTGATGCCGCATATGATCTCGCTGTCTTGAAAATTCCAGCGAGCAATCTTCCAGCTCTCCAATTTGGCGACAGTGACAAGATTCAGGTTGGCGACTCAGTAATCGCTGTTGGCTCTCCTCTTGGTTTGTCTGGCACGGTCACGTCGGGGATCATCAGCGCAAAGGATCGCGCCGTCTCTGCTGGAGGATCTAGTGGCGAGAGTTCATTCATCAACGCACTTCAAACAGATGCTGCAATCAACCCCGGCAATTCAGGTGGCCCACTTGTTGATGCAACTGGCGCAGTCATTGGAGTCAATTCTGCAATCGCCTCTCTAGGCTCCACAATCGGTGGCCAGTCAGGCTCCATTGGGCTTGGATTCGCGATTCCAATAAACCAGGCGCGCAAGACCGCAAATCAATTGATAAAGACGGGTAAAGCCACCTATCCCATTATCGGAATTTCACTTGACCTCAATTACGCGCAAGGCGGAGCAAAAATCTTGGATTCTCCAACTGGCGTTCGTGTTGGAGGTCCTGCTGCTGCCGCAGGATTGCAAGCCGGCGATGTCATCACCAAATTTGATGGCAAGACAATCAATGGTCCTGATGAATTGATTGTCGCGGTGCGAGCCAAGAACGTCGGCGATCGTGTCACGCTGACCTACCTTCGAGATGGGAAATCCCATAATACGAGCGTCACTTTGGCCGCTGCCCAGCCATAATCTGGAGAGGATAGGCTCTACCTATGTTTTTTGACATTGGCGGAGGCGAGTTGATCGGGCTGGCAGTGCTTGCCCTGATCTTGGTGGGCCCTGAGCGCCTGCCAAAACTGGCGTCGGAGGCTGCATCGTTGATCCGCCGAATTCAGCAGATCTCCCAGACTGCCACGAAGGAACTCCGCGAGAACCTGGGACCCGGCTTTGAGAATTTGCAGCCAGCAGATTTGAACCCTAAGACTTTCATTCGAAAGCAACTCAACGATGCACTCGAGGAACAAGAAGAGCAATCACGTCCTCAACCAAAAATAGATCCGGATGTAATGTGACCACACTAGAAAAGATTGAAAGCGCACTCGAAAAAGTTCACGATCCCGAATTACATCGCCCTCTCACGGAGTTGGGAATGATTGAGTCGGTTGATTTCGAATTGGGGACCGTGAAGATCAAGGTTCTTCTCACGATCTCGGGTTGTCCGATGCAAGACCGTCTCAAGTCCGACGTCACTGCGGCCCTCAAGGACATCGAGGAAGTCGAAGACGTCATCTTGAGTTTTGGGGTCATGTCCGAGAGACAGCGCGACAACGTCAAGAAGATTCTTCGCAACGGTCGCGAGAAGTTCATTCCTTTCGCTCAACCTGAATCGCGCACTCGCGTGGTCGGTATTGCGTCCGGCAAGGGTGGTGTCGGCAAGTCATCCCTCACTGTGAACTTGGCTGTTGCTGCCGCCCAAAAGGGATTGCGAGTTGGAATCCTTGATGCTGACGTCTACGGTCACTCGATTCCACGTTTGATGGGCTTGATGGGACAGCGCCCAACTGCCATTGACCAGATGTTCATACCCTTGGAGTCATATGGGGTAAAGACCGTCTCCATGGAGATGTTCAAGCCTGAGCGTTCTGATCCCGTGGCATATAGGGGACCACTGCTTCACCGAGTCCTCGAGCAACTGCTGAGTGACGCCTACTGGGGCGACTTGGACCTCCTCTTTATTGACCTTCCACCTGGCACCGGAGACTTGGCTATCTCCCTTGGCCAGTTGATCCCTGCATCAGAAATCATCGTGGTGACGACCCCGCAAGTTGCCGCTGCGGAAGTTGCCGAACGAGCTGGCCGAATTGCCCATCAGATCAAACAGCACGTCATCGGTGTCATCGAGAACATGTCAGATTTTCCATGCCCTACTTGTGGAGAGCCAATATCGCTCTTTGGCACAGGTGGTGGAGAAGAAACGGCAGAGCGACTTTCATTGTTGGTGGGAGCAAGCGTTCCGCTTCTTGGAAAGGTTCCTTTCAATATTGAACTTCGTACGGGAGGCGATTCTGGCTCACCGATTGTCCTGTCTGACCCAGAATCCCCAGCTTCGATTGCCATCTCAGAAATTGCATCGCAATTGATCGTGCGAAGCAAGTCATTGATTGGCGTGCCGCTAGGTTTTGCTTGATGGAAGAGTCATCAAGACCAAATCAGATCACTAGCCACACCGCCATACCTGCTCGTCCTGATTTGATTCGACTGGGGATCGGAATACTCGGAATCGGAACCTCCGGCCCTTTGATCGCACTGAGCACCATGCCGATTCCCACATTGATCTTCTGGAGGAATCTCGGCGGGGCGCTCATCACTGCACCATTTGCACTTCGACATCGACAGTGGAAGCAGCGCGTTGGGATGAAGTGGTCGATTCTGGCCGGAGTTCTGTTGGCGCTACATTTTTGCGGATTCTTTCTTGCAATGAGAATGACCAGCGTGGCCGCGGGTACCGCGATCGTGGCTTTGCAACCGATTTTCGCTGCCCTATTTGTAAAGTTTTCAGGCGGGCATATCCCGTCTCGTGCGTGGCTTGGTATGGCAGTCAGTTTCGCGGGTGTGCTGTTGATCTCCGGTGTTGACCTGCACATATCGTTGCGATCATTTCTCGGCGATCTCGCCTCGTTTGTTTCTGCAGCTCTAGCAGCTTTGTACATGATGGCCGGTTCCAGGGCTCAAGAAACTGTAGAAACCACCACTTACACCACCGTTGCATACTTCGTTTGCGCAATCACGGTCCTTCCAATTTCTCTCTTCACTGGAGTTTCTATAATGCACTTCTCCACTAGGGAGTGGTGGATCGTCATCGGCTTGATCCTTGGGGCTCAAATCCTTGGCCACACGATGTTCAACTCCGCGCTCAAGCGAGTGTCGCCGGCCATCGTTTCACTCATCATCTTCTTTGAAGTGCCAACCAGCGCAATCCTTGCCTTCTGGTGGCTCGATCAGAAGCCGGCCTTGGGTGTCTTTCCTGGAATCGCCATGATCTTGATCGGGTGCACTCTCGTGGTCCTTCGGACAAAGCCTTCACGGATGGAATCCTTGACGTGATAGACCTTCACACTCACACAACGCGCAGCGACGGCACGGAGACACCGCGTGCATTGATAAACACGGCCCTGGCGCAGGGAGTGACAGTCATTGCTCTCACGGATCACGACACCATTTCCGGATGGGAGGAGGCCACATCTGCCTTGCGCGGAGAGATTGAATTGGTTCTTGGCGCAGAAATATCCTGTTTGACGCAATCCGGGACCAGCGTGCACATGCTGGGGCTGCTCTTTGATGGCGCGAATCAGGACATGATTTCGATGTTGGAGCAGACCCGGGACGACCGTGTTCCGCGGATGCTAAAAATGATAGAGCTGCTCAATAACGCAGGCATTCATGTCTCGATGCAGGACGTCGAAGAAGTGATGCCGCATGGGGCGACGATGGGCAGGCCGCATCTAGCGGACGCGATGGTCAAGCGCGGATTGATCTCATCTCGCGATGAAGCTTTCAAGGATTTGCTCAACAACGAATCGCAATTTTACGTGGCCCACATCGCTCCAACTCCTGAAGCTGCTATCGCCCAGATACGGGCTGCTGGCGGTGTGGCGGTGATTGCCCACCCCTTCGCATCGCGACGCGGGGAGACATTGCAGGCGGACGTCTTTTCTTCTCTGGTGTCCGCAGGGCTCAATGGAATCGAGGTGGACCACCGAGATCAGAACAACGAAGAGCGGGCGATGTTGCGCAGAATCGCTCAAGAGCTCGATCTCGTGGTCACTGGTTCTAGCGACTATCACGGAAGCGGGAAACTAAATAGATTGGGAGAGTGCACCACCAGGCATGAACAGTGGGAAAAGTTGGAATCATTGGCCGATAAGAGGCGAGTAGTAAGGGCGGATAAATCGTGAACGTTGGTCAAATCAGCACCGTGACTTTCACCATCCAGGCATTCGTCACCTTGCTTGTGATCATGGATCCACCTGGCGCTGTGCCGATCTTCTTGGCGCTAGTTAGCGACAGGACGGCAAAGGTCCGAAGAAGACTTGCCTGGCAAGCAGCCGGGGTTTCACTCATAGTCATTGCGACGTTCGCATTATTCGGGCGCTTTATCCTTGACTATCTGAACGTCTCCATACAGGCGCTACAGGCCGCGGGTGGCTTGCTCCTTCTTCTAATTTCACTGGAGTTGCTGACGGGCAAGCAATCCGGAGAAACTGACAACAAAGATGCCAACGTTGCGTTGGTTCCCCTTGGCACTCCCTTACTTGCCGGACCCGGCGCGATCGTCGCAACAATGATTTTCGTTCAAAACGCTCAATCGGCTGCGCGGATCACGGGTCTCGTAATAGCAGTGGTGGCGGTACATCTAGTAATCGCGTTGGCTTTGCTCACGTCGACTTCGTTGCTCCGTCTTGTCCGTGAAGCGGGAATTACCTTGGTTGCAAGAATTGCAGGTCTCTTGCTTGCAGCGATCGCAGTTCAAATGATTGTTGAGGCGATTAAGGGCTTTGCCACAACTTGGTAATCCTTAGCTTGTTGCGCTTTTGAATTTCTTCGTGCGCGTCCTGGTTCTTTCGGTTTTTACTCGAGAGGGCGCAGCAAGTTTTGGCGCATGATGATCCGGCTTTCTTGCAGCGGCGACCTTCTTCTCAGGTTGCACGGCGCGTGCTTTCTTCAGGCGACCCGTTGAGCCGACCGGAATCTTCATCGATGTAAAGAGATGGTCTGAAGAGGAATACGTTTCAACAGGCTCATCAAGACCCAGCTTGAGGGATTGGTTAATAAGACTCCAACGCGGCATGTCATCCCAGTCGACAAACGTGACTCCAATGCCATGTGCGCCAGCCCTGGCCGTACGACCGATTCGGTGCACGTAGGTCTTGTCGTCTTCAGGGCACTGGTAGTTGATGACGTGGGTGATTCCTTCAATGTCAATGCCTCGGGCGGCGACATCGGTTGCAACGAGAACGTCTGACTTTCCCGCCTTGAAATCGGAGAGCGCCTTCTCGCGCGCACTCTGACCGAGATCGCCGTGGATAGCCGCTGCATTGAAGCCGCGCTCTAGTAAGTCATCCGCAGTCTTTTGGCAGGTTCGCTTAGTCCGGCAGAAGACCATCGTCGGGCCTCGGCCTTCGGCTTGCAAAATGCGAGCGAGCATCTCGATCTTGTCGAGCGCGTGGGCTCGGAGCACGTGCTGTTGGACACGGGATACAACGGCGCTCTCGTCGTCATTTTCCTGAGTTCGAATATGGACTGGCTGGGACATGAATCGTCTTGCCAACGCAATGATGTCTCCAGGCATAGTCGCCGAGAAGAGCATCGTCTGTTGCCGGATGGGCGTGCTGGTGAAGATCTTCTCGACATCTGGCAAGAAGCCAAGATCTAACATCTCATCGGCCTCATCTAGGACGAGCCTTGCGACCTTGTTCAATTTCAATTTGCCTTGGCGGTAGAGGTCGAGCAATCGACCTGGTGTTCCAACGACGATCTCCACGCCGACGTGGAGTTGCTCGATCTGGGGTTCGAAAGCGCGGCCGCCATAAACCGCGATGACGCGGATTCCGCGGGCTTTTGCGAGTTGGTCAATATCCTTAGCCACCTGCACGCATAGTTCGCGTGTTGGGACGACGACCAACGCCTGCGGCAGCCCCTTATGCGAGAACTCGCTCCACTCTGGGTCCTTTGGCGCGATAACCCGTTCGATCAACGGGATGCCAAAGGCAAGTGTTTTTCCCGTTCCAGTCTTGGCCTGACCGATGACATCCCCGTCGCCTAAGGCAATGGGCAGAACCATCTCCTGGATGGCAAAAGGGGCGACGAATCCGTTCTGATGGAGCGCGTCAATTGTTTCCTTACGAAGAGGAAGTTCGGCAAAAGTAATGGACACCTTAATCCGTGCCGAAGCCGACGCGGCGATCTACTTGCTCGCCGATCTCCACAAAACCGATTTTGTCCGCGGGGACGATGATCTCTCGTCCTCGCACGTCGTTCAGGACAAGTGGAGATCCGGCGGTAATGGCTGAGGTCACGGCGCTACGAATCTCATCGACGCCGGTTGGGCATTCAAATGAGAGTTCCGTAGAGACATTTGTGACTGCTATGCGGACTTCAGCTTTGTGATTGCCCGTCGATTTCTTTGAACTCATGCTCAAATCCTACCGAGTGGGACTCTTGATTGCCGAATTAGGATTATTTAACGCTCATCCGTGCGAGGAAATCCTGAAATACCGCGCCATATGAGGTTGGAGACAAGATCGGTGGCCTGCTCGCGCGTGAGTTTGCTGTCTCTATCTAGCCAATGGCGAGCAGTGACCTGGGCACTTCCAATAAGGCCCACCCCGAGCAACATCGCGGCCTCTTCTGGCAAGCCAGTGTCCAAGGAAATCACCGCGCTCACAGCAGCGGCACAGTCATAAGTCATGCGTGTGAGGCGCTCTCTGACTGCTGGTTCGACGTTCATATCGCTTTCAAAAAGGAGGCGGAAAGCTTCGCCTTCGCTGTCGATGAAGTTGAAGTAGGCCTCGACGGTAGCGATGACGCGATTGGCGTTTTCGGGTGTCGACGCAATCGCTTTTTGGATCGTGAAGACTAGAGAATCTATGTGGAGGTCGAGGACTGCTAGATACAGTTCGAGTTTGGAAGGGAAGTGCTGGTAGAGCACTGGTTTGCTAACACCGGCGTGGTCGGCGATTTCGTCCATCGCTGCGGCGTGATAGCCGGCGGCCGTGAAGACTTCCAAGGCGGCGCTGAGAAGTTGTGCTCGGCGTTCATCTCGGGGCAGACGTGCTTTGTTCTCGGTCTTTCCCTCGCTTGTACTCATCGGGCATATCGTACGGGGAATTCTTTGTCTTCGGGAACGGTTGTATGACCTAAATTGTCAGTACTTCTCGAGTGCGACACAATGGCGCACCCAGATATCGATATCGAGGATGTCCATATGAAGGTTCCGCCACTCGTTTCGCCCGGTCCGGCGTTAACAGTTGAAGAAGTGCGCCGCTATAGCCGCCACCTGATAATTCCCGATGTTGCGATGGCTGGGCAACAGCGTCTTATGAACGCAAAGGTGCTCTGCGTTGGCGCTGGAGGCCTCGGCTCACCGGCGCTCATGTACCTTGCGGCGGCAGGTGTCGGAACCCTCGGGATCGCGGAGTACGACACGGTGGATGAGTCCAACTTGCAGCGCCAGATCATTCACGGTCAATCAGATATCGGCAAAAGCAAAGCGCTAAGTGCGAAAGAGAAAATTGCTGAGATCAACCCGAATGTGAAAGTGAATATTCATGAGATAAGAATTGATGTCTCGAATGTTCTCGACTTGTTCGCCCAATACGACCTGATTGTGGACGGGACAGATAATTTCGCAACCCGCTATCTCGTCAATGATGCATGCGTGATATTGAACAAGCCTTACGTCTGGGGATCGATCTATCGTTTCGATGGACAGGCAAGCGTTTTTTGGGCCGAGTACGGTCCTTGTTATCGATGCCTTTATCCCGAACCCCCTCCACCGGGAATGGTTCCTAGTTGCGCCGAGGGCGGAGTTCTTGGAGTTCTTTGTGCCTCGATTGGGTCTATCCAGACGACCGAGGCAATAAAGTTGATCGCTGGTATCGGAGAGCCGCTCATCGGCGCCCTTATGATTTATGACGCTCTCGAAATGTCATATCGAAAGATCAAGGTACGTAAGGATCCAAACTGCCCAGTGTGCAGCGAGAATGCAAGCCAGACTCAACTTCTTGAGGATTATGAGGCATTCTGCGGAGTTCTATCGGAAGGGGCTGAAGTCGCCGTGAAAGACTCAACTATTACAGTGACCGAACTGAAGTCGATGATGGACAACGAAGAGAATATCTACATCGTCGACGTCCGTGAACCTAGCGAATGGGACATCGTCCGAATCCCTGGAGCGACGCTGATCCCCAAGCAGGAATTCTTGGATGGACGGGCGCTGGCCAAACTCCCGCAAGACAAGCAAATCATCCTTCACTGCAAAAGTGGTGTGCGATCAGCGGAGTGTTTGGCGATTGTGAAGAGTGCAGGGTTTGGCGACGCTGCCCATGTCAGCGGGGGCATAATCGCCTGGGTAAAGCAGATCGATCCGACATTGCCGGTGTACTGACGTGTCACCACGCCCGTATTCCGGATATCGGATGATGCTGGTTCATGCACATCCTGACGATGAAACCATCAACAACGGCGCGACGATGGCCATGTACCAAGATCTCGGGGCGCACGTCACCCTCATAACATGCACGCGCGGTGAAGAAGGCGAAGTTCTCGTTCCTGGCTTGAGTCACTTGGCGAGTTCTGAATCTGACCAATTAGGTGATCATCGAATCACCGAGCTTGCCGCTGCAATGAAAGAGCTGGGCGTCAGCGACTTTCGGTTCCTAGGTGCGGAAAAGAAGAAGTTTCGTGACAGCGGAATGATGGGTACCGAACCGAACAATCGACCGGATGTCTTCTGGCAGGCGGATCTGGACGAAGCGGCGAAACTTCTTGTAGACATCATCCATGAAGTCCGCCCTCATGTGCTCCTGACTTATGACGAAATCGGCGGCTATGGCCACCCAGACCACATTCAGGCGCACCGGGTAGCAATGCGTGCAGTCGAATTGACCGACAAATGGAAAGTCTCCAAGGTGTACTGGAACGCGATTCCGAAATCTGTGATTGCACAAGGCATCGAAGAGATGAAAAAGATCGGCTCAGATTTCTTTGGCGCTGAAAGTGTTGATGACATCCCCTTCGCAAAGGATGACGCGCTCGTGACCGCCGTCATCGATGGAAGTGAGTATGTTGATCGCAAAATGGCCGCAATGAAAGCGCACGAAACCCAGATTGCCCTTGATGGTCCGTTCTTCGCTCTCTCGAATAATCTAGGAATTCAAGTGTGGGGTCAGGAGTATTACACCCTTGTGCAGGGCAGCCCAGCGGCTCCTTTTGACAAGGACGGAAGAGAAACAGATCTCTTCGCCGGAATTACTCCCTGATTATCATCTGATGAAACTCATTGGATCACTCGTTTGGGGCACGATTCTCGGCGCGGCCGCGGTGTTGCTCCATGACGCCTACGTGCCGTTTGGATTGATTCTCGCATTGGTTGGTAGCGGCACCGGCGTCTGGCTGCTCGGACGCGCATGGCGAATGCGTCGTTACAAAGTTCTAGCTGCCATCGGATGGGCTCTTGCCACTCTAGTTGGCGGATCTCCCGGTGTCGGAGGTGAACTTCTAGTGCAGGGGAACTTCTCAGGTAACGCCTTGGTTATTGCAGGTTTGGCGGTGCTCGTTTTTGCTGTTGTATCCCAGGTCTAAGTCAGCGCCACTGCCATTCTTGACCCGTTGGCGAATCCTTAATGATCAACCCTTGATCTTCTAATAGCCCGCGCAGGCGATCACTCTCTGACCAGTCCTTGAGTGCCCGCGCATCGGCGCGTTCGGCCAAGATGGCTTCTTGTCTAACACTGAGTTCTCGGACGTCTTCTTCGCGCGCGATATCAAGACCCAGCACTTGATCGGCAAAAAGGAAGCGACCTGCTTTTTCATCGATGCTGAGGAGCGAGTCCTTCTCAATAGCACGGATGATTTGGATTGCTCTCGGCGTATCCAAGTCAGAACAAAGTGCCTGCACGAACTTCTCATCTGCAAGTGGGATCGCTTGACCCGACTGGTTCACAAGCGCACGCCATCTTCGCAATGTCTCATGTGCCGCTTCGATTGTTTCCCATGTCAGGTCCATCTGGCTCCGGTATCGATTTTCAAGGAAGACCAGGCGAAGAGCGAGTGGATCGAAACCCCTCTCAATGACGTCATTGAGGAGTACGACATTCCCCGAACTCTTGGACATCTTTCTTCCTTGAAATAGCAAGTGCTCGCCGTGCACCCAGAGGCCGACGGTTTCCTCGCCCGTAATTGCGTTTGACTGCGCACGTTCGTTCTCGTGGTGGGGAAAGCGAAGGTCAATTCCGCCGACGTGCACGTCCACGTGGCCGTTAAGAAAATGTAGAGACATTGCAGAGCATTCAATATGCCAGCCAGGAAACCCCAGCCCCCACGGCGAATCCCAGACCAACTCGGTGCGGTGGCCCGCCGCCTTCCACAACGCCCAATCGGCGTGGAATTTCTTCCCGCCTTCGTCGGTGTATTCGAAACGGTGTCCGGGTTTAAGGGCGTCCAGGCGATTGCCGCTGAGCTCCCCGTAACCCGCAAACGAGGAAGAATCGAAGTACACCGAACCATCGCTTCCCACATAGGCGTTTCCACGGGTTATCAACTTCGTGATGAGGTCCTGCATGAGCGGAATGCACTCGCTGGCCTTTGGGTATTTGTCTGCGGGGAGGATATTCAAGGCGGCAAGATCTGCATGGAATCGCTCTTCGTATTTCCTTGCAACGGAAAGTGGGTCAATATGCTCGGTTTTGGACTGAGCAAGTAGTTTGTCCTCACCCTCGAAATCCTCGCTCATGTGCCCGACATCGGTGATGTTCTGAATGATGGAGGTTCGGTATCCGAGGGTGTGCAGAGTTCTGCGGATGAGGTCTGAAAGCAAGAAGGTGCGCAAATTGCCGACATGCGCGTCGCGATAGACGGTGGGGCCGCAGCAGTACATTCTGACTAAACCCGCAGTGTCATGTACGGCAACGAGGCCGCGGCTCTTGGTGTCGTAGAGGTGCAGTTTTGTCGTCAGCATTGGCTTTGATTTGCTGAAGGTTGAAGTAGGCGGTATTTGTATGCGTGATGGAGAGTGAAGCCCATCTTCTTGTACAGGGCGATTGCAGTCGCATTCTTGGAATCGACTTGCAGCAGGGCCTTAGTGGCGCCATCCTTTATTGACTCGTTTAATAGCAGGGTCACTAGATCTTTACTCAATCCTTGACCACGAAAATCTGGACGCACGTAGAGTCTTGTCAGCACAGTCCATTCTTTGAACACGGCGGCTCGTCCTGCAGCGACGAGTTCATCCCCGATTCTCAATCCTGCATAGATTGCCGGGTACCTCTCCATGATCTCTCGGACGCCTTCGTCCTTTTGAAGGTGGATCCACTCATCGCTTGGTTCACTCGATAGTTCCCAGGTGCCGGTGACTTTATGCGCGAGTTCTCCAACCGCGATATCTGCAACCATCACATGGACGATGATCTTCTCCGTCCACCCTTTGCTTTCGAGCAATGCATCCAATTCGACTTGGATTGGCAAAGTGATATGAAAGGTGGGAACCAGGTTTCGTTCCTTGTAGAAAGCAACGACCTTATTGATTGCCTCATCCATCTCAATATGTGGTTCGCCCAGTGCAAGGACAGAATTGGCGCGCATCGTGAATTTGCCCGTAGCTCGAAGCAGCCAGTCACCCAGCGGGACTTGTTCTGTGGCCGGCCATGTTGCCGAGGCAGCGCGCTCTATCTCGTTGATGCGAAGAGAGAGCGGTGAACCTTTTCCTGCGCGTTCGATGCGCGGGGGGATTATTCGCCAGAGGGCTATTTGATTGGGATCAAAACTCACGATCGAGCCATCGCGTTTTCGAATGGTTGTTGGCGACTCCAATATCCCGAGGATGTCTCGATAGCCCCCATCCGGGTCATGCATCCTCACCGTCATCCGCTTGCCGACGTCATCGACCCCTGGTCGATCAGCGGGAGGTGTGAGAGGCATGACACAACGATAACTTGGCGAGAGCGAGCCGTGGAGTGCCAAAATCGCCCCTACGAGCCGTGGGGATTAGAATGACGGCACTGACCACATGGAGGTTTGCCTTGACGTACATAATTGCAGAGCCCTGTATCGATGTTAAAGACAAGTCTTGCATCGAAGAGTGCCCGGTTGATTGCATCTATGAGGGCGCTCGCATGCTCTACATACAGCCCGATGAGTGCGTGGACTGCGGTGCGTGTGAACCCGTCTGCCCAGTTGAGGCGATCTACTACGAGGACGACGTCCCGTCGCAGTGGAAAGATTATTCGAAGGTCAACACTGAATTCTTCGTGGAACTTGGATCCCCAGGTGGAGCCAGCAAAGTCGGAATCACAAATAACGACCACCCAATTGTCGCGGCGGCTCCGCACAAAGAAGATTAAGAAGCTCGCAGCTGTTACTGCCTGATTTTCCATGGGACGCATTGGCGCCTTATGGTCAACGCGCCCGTCAGCATCCGCGGGGAATAGTTGATCTATCTGTCGGCACTCCGGTTGATCCGACCCCTGAATTTATTCAAGAAACTCTGCGCGAGAGTACAAATGCACCCGGCTATCCGCTGACCGCAGGAACTCAAGAGTTGAGATCGGCGATTCACGATTGGGCCGCGCGGCGTTTGGGCGCCACCGGAGAATTCGATGTGTTGCCGCTGATTGGCTCGAAGGAACTCGTTGCTTGGCTGCCCACTCTCTTGGAGGCAAAAAGCGTTCTTTATCCAGAGATCGCATATCCAACATATAGCGTCGGTGCGATATTGGGATCGGCCGTCGGCACTGCAGTCTCAATTGATCCAACGACTTGGCCAGATGCCGATCTTGCGTGGATCAATTCACCGTCCAATCCAACAGGTCGTGTTCATTCTGACGAAGAAATCAAGGCTGTTATCGACTGGGCAAGGGCTTCGGATTCCGTAGTCGCCTCAGATGAGTGCTATCTGGAATTTGGCCACTCCGTTGAGCCGGTTTCGATACTTGGACTAACCGGCGGCAACAACAAAAATATCCTTGCGGTGCACTCTCTATCCAAGCGTTCGTCGATGGCAGGTTACCGTGCAGGTTTCATAATCGGTGACGTTGATTTGATTGCCAGATTACGCGAAGTGCGAAAGCATGCGGGGATGATCGTTCCATTGCCTGTGCAGAAGGCTATGGTCACCGCGCTCTCTGACGACGTCCATGTCGCTGAGCAGCGTCATAGGTACAACTCCCGGCGTGAGAGGTTGGCGCCGGCATTGCGGAACGTTGGATTTGAAATTGAAGAATCAAGGGCAGGGCTCTACATCTGGTGTACTCGTCACGAGCAGGACTGGGATTCGATTTCATGGCTTGCAGAACTCGGTATTTTGGCTACGCCTGGCTACTTCTATGGAGCCAAGGGAGATCACCACATACGCGTTGCATTAACCGCGACCGATGCGAATATTGATGAAGCAGTCATGCGGTTGACGCAGGCTGCGACTACGAGGTAACTGTGATAGCCCCAGTTGTCGATTACGAGTGGTTGAAAGTGCATGAACGTGAAGCAAAATTGGTGGACGTGCGTTGGTATTTGGACGGACGTTCTGGTCGCGAAGCGTACGAACAAGGACATATACCCGGCGCTGTATTCGTTGATCTAGATACGCAGCTTTCCGGTCACGGGGGTGCGGGTGTTGGCAGGCATCCGTTGCCTGAGCCTTCAGTGTTTGCTGAGGGAATGTCCGAGAGTGGGATTAGCGACGGTGCCACTGTGGTTGCTTACGACGATGCAGGGGGTGTCATCGCGGCGCGGCTTGTGTGGATGCTGCGTGCACTTGGAGAGAATGCAGCGCTGCTCGATGGTGGACTTAAAGCCTATAAGGGACCTCTTCAAAGTGGTTCGCAGGCACCATCTCGTGCCAAGTTCTCACCGCGTCCGTGGCCGCAGAACCGTCTGGCAGATATCGATGAAGCCAGCGACATTGAAAAGGTTGTTATCGACGCTCGAAATCGTGACCGTTATCGAGGCGAGGCAGATCCAGTTGATCCTCGTCCTGGTCATATTCCAGGGGCGATCAATATCCCATGTCGCGAAAATCTCAATGCAGACGGGACTTTTATGCCGGCCGAAATCCTTCGCCATCGGTTTGAAGAGGCAGGGGTCAAAGAGGGCCAGGATGTGATTTCCTATTGCGGCTCAGGGGTGACTGCATGTCACAACTTATTGGCAATTGAATTTGTTGGTCTTGGGCAGGGGAGACTCTTTCCAGGATCGTGGTCCCAATACAGTCATGCAGCGGATCGACCAGTTTCAACGGGGAGTGAACCTAAGTAGACTCGACCGATTATGGCGCAAGCAATCCTTTTGGTTGGCGGGTTTGGAACTCGATTGATGCCGCTGACTCGTACCGTTCCCAAACCGATGCTGCCGATCGCGGGTCTGCCCGTGACCGAACACCAGTTGGCAATGGCCAAGCGGGCCGGGATTACCTCCCTTGTACTGGCCACGTCGTATCTTTCAGATGTTTTCACTCCATATTTTGGTGATGGTTCGCACTGGGGAATGAAACTCCAGTATGCGGTGGAGGAGAAGCCTCTCGGAACAGGCGGCGCGATTCGCAATGCAGCACAACTCCTCAGGGGCGATGAATCAATTGTGATTTTTAACGGAGACGTATTGAGTTCGCACGACCTGTCAAAACAGATTCAGATGCATGAATCTCTAGATGCCGATGTGACGATGCATTTGACTCATGTTGAAGATGCCAGGGCCTATGGGTGCGTTCCAATTGACGAGGATGGTCGTGTCACTGCATTTCTTGAGAAGATGGAAAAGCCAGTTACTAACACTATTAATGCAGGGTGCTACGTGTTCCATCCTCGCGTTGTTGCGCAGATTCCTGAAGGCAAAGTCGTGAGCATTGAGAGAGAGATATTTCCAGATCTCGTCAGCCGCGGTCAGGCGATTTATGGAATGGTTGATGATTCCTATTGGCTTGATATCGGAACTCCATCGGCGCTTTTGCAGGGATCGATAGATGTCGTTCGAGGCATCGCGAATTCAGCGGCTCTAGATGGGGTACCCCTCGAGCACAGATCGCCGGAATACGTGGCGCATAAGGGATCAATTGTTGAGCCTGGCGCGATTATCACTGGAGGATCCTCCATAGGACGCGGGGCTCACGTCGGCGTCGGCGCTTTGGTGGACGGCTCAATCATTTGCGATGGTGCAAATGTGTTGGCAGGTGCTCAGATCCGCAACTCATTTGTAGCCGCAAATACAAGGGTTTCAGCGCAGGTGGATGTTCGTGATTCGTACATTTCGCAAGGGGAGATTACGAGACTGCTGCCCCTATAGCGTGAAATTAAACGCACGTAAAGGCGAAAAATGACTTGACTTAAAGGACTTACACGCGTGTAATTCACTTATTGGATATGCGCCCTCGGGTCGCGTCCAACACGTTCACGAGATTCTGAATGTGCAGCAACAAGTTTTATCCATATTAATTGAGGGTATTGAGGAGTGTAGGAATGTCAGATATTCGACCTGATGGTCCCAACATCCAACTCATCAGCGGCGAGACCGTTGAACTTTCCTGGCAGGAGCGTTCGCTCTGTGCCCAGACCGACCCCGAGGCTTTCTTTCCTGAAAAGGGCGGTTCTACTCGCGAGGCAAAGCGAGTATGCATGTCCTGTGATGTTCGAAGCGAATGTTTGGAATACGCCCTTGCCCATGATGAGCGGTTCGGAATCTGGGGCGGCCTGTCCGAACGAGAACGTCGTCGCCTTAAGCGTCGTCCCGCCTAAACCGCGGACTGGCAGTCTGTAATGGCTGACTCCGCAGGCGGCAGCCATCACGTCACGGCACTACTTGTCGTACATGATGGTGCGACATGGCTTCCAGAAGTTGTTGCCTCGCTCGCATCGCAAACACGCCCCATCGATCACACGTTGGCCGTCGACACAGGTTCACAAGACGCCTCACTCAAACTTCTTAGAAATGCGCGCGTTGCATCTATTTCTCTTCCTCGCGATACGGGTTTTGGCGCTGCAGTTGCCGAGGGACTGGCGACCCTTCCTGATCACTTCCAAGAAAGTGAATGGGAAAATGAGTGGATCTGGCTGATCCACGATGATTGCGCGCCTCAACCTGGCGCCCTTGAAGCGCTATTGGAGGCGGTTGAAGACAGGCCGCAGGTGGCTATTGCCGGGCCAAAATTGCGTGGTTGGTATGACCGGACCCATCTTCTTGAAGCCGGCGTGAGCATTGCTAACAATGGCGCTCGCTGGACAGGGCTTGAGCCGCATGAATACGACCAGGGCCAACACGATGGCATTCGTGAAGTTCTCTCAGTTAGCACGGCGGGAATGCTTATACGCCGTCAGGTATTTGAAGAACTCGGCGGCTTCGATCTCAACTTGGGTCTTTTTCGGGACGACGTGGATCTAGGTTGGCGGGCACACGTGGCTGGGCACAAGGTCATTGCAGTCACCGACGCGGTTGCATTTCACGCAGAGGCATCGGCATCCGAACGCAGAAGGCTCGACATCAAGAGCGCGGTATTTCGACGACCGCTCATTCTTGATCGCCGTAATGCAGCCTATGTATTGCTCACCAATTCATCGTGGTGGCTGCTGCCCTGGCTCTCAATTCAGTTGCTAGCAAGCGCCATGATCCGCGCTGCCGGTTATCTTTTGGCCAAGCTCCCGGGTTATGCCATTGACGAAGTTCTAGCAGTGGCTCTTCTCCTTATCCGACCTGGACTCCTTTTGGAAGCGCGCAGATTGCGGCGCAAGCAGCGTCTCGTCTCACCTCGAGTGGTGTCTGCTTACATTCCTCCTCGGTGGTCCCAATTTCGACTTGGAGTTCTTCGCGCGATTGAAGCGTTAAGGCGGAGTTTGCTTCCTCCTTCGCCTGAGCCGTCGAGTGTGCTTGAGGCCCCTGCTGAAGACGAAGATCTGCTTGCACCAGCCCCCGAGAGTCATTGGCGATCGGCATTTCGGCGCCCAGAAATTTCGGGAGTCCTCTTTCTTATTGTCATCACCTCGATCTGGTCGGCGCATCGCTACGGCTCCCTAGTGGGCGGTGCCCTTCCAAGCACTCCCATCGGGGCCAGCGATTTGTGGAGCCGTTACGGGGAGTCATGGCATCGGATAGGGATGGGCTCGTCGTCGGCCACACCGGCCTGGATTTTGGTTCTTGCACTCCTTTCGACGATTTTTCTAGGAAAAGCGTTTGCATTGATTGTCTTCTTGTTCTGGGTTGCACCTTTGCTTTTCATGTGGTCGATGTATTCGTTACTTCGAAAACTTTCGCAGAATTCGTGGTTGATCATGGGAGCGAGCGTTGCGTACGCGCTCTCGCCTGTTGCGATTGCGTCGATTAACTCCGGGCGGCTTGGCACCATTGCTGTTTTGATTATCGGACCTCGATTGGCGATGTTTCTAACGCGGGTGAGAAAAATAGAGGATCTGTCGTGGCGGACGATCTGCGGCTTCAGCCTCTTGGTTGGGGCGCTGACCGCATTTAGCCTCCAGGCCTACCTAGGGATAGTTCTCATCTTCCTCCTTGGATTGATGAGGGAAATTCGGGAGTACCGCACTAGCGGCAATCAGAACCTTCTCTTTGAGCGGATCCTCAAGAGGGTCATCTTGGTGTTCACGCCATTTTTTCTCTGCCTTCCTTGGTCGTTTGAGGCGCTCATCCATCCAAGCCGTTTCTTGCTTGAGCCTGGCCTTCTTATCCCGGGAGGCGGGCCGAACTTGGCATTCCTCGCCAACCCTGGAGGACCTGGATCCATTCCGTGGTGGGTAATCAGTCCGGTGACCTTCGTCCTGATCATCGCGAGTCTGTCGTCGGGCATGGCCAGGAAATATGCCGAAGTTGGATTGTTATTTCTTCTCATTGCAACGGGTTTGAGCGCTTTGTCCATCTCTGGGCACTCAAGTGCAAGAAACGAAGTCCTCTGGACTGGCTCCCTGCTGGCATATGCGACGATCGCGGCTGTATGCGCTGGCGTTGTCATTCTCAATGGGCTTCGCCGGAGATTGGCCGATGTTCACTTTCATTATCGACACATACTCGCAGGGCTGGCGATTGGATCGACGTTGATCTACAGCTTGTCCGCTTCGGCGTGGGTTGTCACGGCAGGAACTAATTCCCCGGTTCGCGCAAACCAACCGTCAATCCTTCCCCCATTCTTGGCGGTGATGCCGGGCGTGAAGACACTTGTGCTTCGAAATATCTCTACAACGGACACAATTTCATTCTTCATCGCAAGAGAAAGTGACGCGATACTGGGAGACCCCGATCTTGCACCTGACATGTCACCTGACATCGACATCGCCGTGCGTGGAATCGTTGATGGAACGGGCATCAGCAGCAGCAAAGCACTTGCTGGATATGGAATTAAGTACCTGTTCATGAAAAATCCTGTCGACACGCAACTTGCCAGAGCTATCGACGGCCTTGGGGGATTCATCCGCACTTCATCAACGCAGGCCGGGATTGTCTGGCAGGTAGCGGGAATCAGCGATCGTCTTGTCTTCACGGATCCATCTGGCAAGTCAATTGCCTTATCCACTGGGGACATCTCAGTCCGTGTCGCCAGCCCGGGAGCCGGGACTCTTACCCTTACAGAAAATTACGATTCCTCTTGGCAAGTAATCCAGGGCGGAAGGCAATTGGATCGCTCTAAAAACTCTTTCGGAATGCCGCAGTTCGACGTGCTGCAAGCTGGAGAATTCTCACTTATCCACGACGGCACTTCGAGAAGGGCATGGCTCTCCCTTCAGATGATCATCTTCTTAAGTGTCTTGATGGTGATCGTTCCGAGCGGACGTCGCCGGAGAGAAATCGCTCTTGAGGAACTCGCATGAAGATCAAGCGCGCGTTTGTGATTGCTGGCCTCATTTCATTCACGCTAGTTGTCAGCAACTTCTTTACCACCGGTGGCGCCAAACTCACATATTCCCAGAGCTATCCCGCCGTCGTTTGTCCGCCGACGGATTCCAACGTCAGTTCTCAAGTCTCTGCTGCTTCAAAATCGACCCTCTTCCGCAAGATCGCGGGGAAGTCGTCAGTTCTCTCGCCCATCAAGACGGTTCGCTACTCCATTACCAAAGACGCAATTCTCCTAGATCAAGGAGAAGTGAGCTCCATTGCCTGGCAAAGTGTTTCAGGGGTTTGGGCCGGCTCAACATTGTGTAGGGCACCTCAAGGAGATCAATGGTTCGTTGGTGGAACTGGCGATGTCACTGGCAAGGGTCGCCTATATGTGGTGAACAGCGGACTAAGCGATGCGATTGTGGACGTCATGGTGTGGAGCGAGGCTGGGGCTCAGTCTGGAAAAGTCTTGACCGTACCTGCAAATTCGTCGACAAGGATCTCACTCGATCTACTTGCGGCAGGGGCATCGCGTCTTGCGATCCGCGTGACAACACGCTCTGGGCGAGTAAATGCATTCTTAATCGATGAACGAGGCAAGGGTCTGAAAACGCTCGGTGGAGATGCCGTTAATTCGGTGGATTTTCCGCGCACGGATGTTGTCCTATCTGGAATTCCTCAGCAGGTAATCAAGGGCGTCGGTGGGCCACACACACTTCGAATCTTGGTGCCGGGTAATGTGGATGCGAATATCAGGGTGGATTCGATTTCCAAAGACGGTGTCTTCGTTCCTGTTGGTCTGGATGGCAGAGATGTAGCACATGGTCGGGTCGTCGATATCCCCTTGAGTTCCACAATCGCCTACAGCGCGTTCTCTCTTCGTATCCGATCTGATCAACCACTTGTAGCTGGTGTCTACACACCGCTGAAGATGAAGGGTCATCAAGATATTGTGTGGAATTCAGCCAGTCCCGATTTGGTGCCGATGACCATGGCGTTAACCGGTTTTGCCCCTGCACTTATTTTCACCGGTGACACTGTCGATCTAGTTGTCACCACCAGATTCGTTTCCGGGCGAACCAAGAGTGCTCATGTGACCGGCAGCGATGCGGTGATATGGAGAGTTCCTGACAACGCCCAATCAATCACTATCTCGGCGATCAAGTCTGCAGTTGCGGGAAGCGGATTGATTACAGCGGCGAGTGGTGCGGGGGCCTTTCCATTGGCAATTGGCAGCACCTTGACCAAAGCGGCCGTCCCGGTTCCCGACATTGCCGTTATTAATCGTTAGCCCACGGGTCATTGCCCTTGAAACTGCGTTCCTCCCACTAACCTGTATGGCATGACATCTCGTATAGGTCGCGGTTGCTCTCGGGGTGGTTGCCGCCGCAAAGCCGTAATGACTCTTACCTATGTTTATGCCGACTCAGTTGCTGTCGTTGGACCCCTTGCCACTTTCGCAGAACCCCACGCCTACGATCTGTGCGAAATCCATGGCGAACGTTTGACAGTCCCCAATGGCTGGAATGTCATTCGTCAAGAACGCACAGGCACCGAACCTGGACCAACAGATGAGGATTTGATGGCGATCGCCGATGCGGTCCGAGAAATTGCCCTACCAGCGAAGACCACGGGTGAACCAACTCAACAGGCGGGTGTTCAAGGACTTGGTCGGCGAGGTCATCTTCGCGCGGTTCGTTCGTAGCCATGGGCGAATTCAAATCCCCTGATATTTTCAAGGCCTATGACATCAGGGGCCTGGTTGAGAACGAGATAACGCCAGATTTTGCCTTTCGAGTCGGCTTGGCATTTGCCCGTTTCCTCGAACAAGAGCGCGAACCGGCGACCATCGTGATCGGCGAGGATATGCGCCCCTCTTCGCCGACTTTGGCCGATGCATTCTCAGCGGGCGCGACATCGAATGGCATGGACGTCATCAGGATCGGGCTTGCTTCGACAGACATGCTCTATTTTGCATCCGGCAAGCTGAATATGCCGGGAGCGATGTTCACCGCCAGCCATAATCCAGCCGAATACAATGGAATTAAACTGTGCAAGAGCGGGGCGCGACCGATTGGGAAAGAGTCGGGTCTGGCGGCGATCGAGCGTTATGTCGTCGAGGGCAGCCCCATTGCCGTGCGACCAGTAGGTATGGAAACTCGGAGAAATATGCTGGACGAGTACGTCACTCATCTGCTTTCGCTAGTAGATGTATCTGACATCCGTCCTTTGAAAATCGTTATTGATGCTGGCAATGGAATGGCGGGGTATACAGCGAGGCCTGTGTTTGATCGGCTCAATGCTGAGATATTTGAATTGTATTTTGAGTTGGACGGGACTTTTCCCAATCATGACGCGAACCCTATTGATCCGAAGAATCTCAAGGATTTGCAGAAGGCCGTTCTCAAGCACAAGGCGGATATTGGACTTGCCTTCGATGGGGATGCGGACCGGTGCTTCTTGGTCGATGAGAAGGGCGAGATCGTCAATCCGTCGACGCTGACAGGGCTTATTGCCGAGCGTGAATTGTTGAAGTTTCCAAAGTCCAGTGTCATCTACAACTTGATCTCTTCACGGTCGGTTGCTGAAATCGTCAACGAGAACGGTGGCACCGCGATTCGAAGTCGAGTCGGCCATTCCTATATCAAGAAATTGATGGCTGATACCGGAGCAATCTTCGGGGGGGAACACTCGGGGCACTTCTATTTTAGGGATTTCTGGTGTGCTGATTCCGGGATGCTCGCAGCCCTCCACGCCGTGGCCGCTCTCGGCACTCAATCCAGCCCACTGTCGAAGATCTTGAAGAAGTACCAGCGGTATTTCTCAAGCGGAGAAATCAATTCAACGGTCTCTGATCCCGCATCCATCCTTGCCGTCGTAGAAGGGGTATACGGAAAGAAGGCAGGTGTGACCCTAGATCACCTTGATGGCCTCACCGTAAGTGCGGATGCTTGGTGGTTTAACTTGAGGCCTTCAAATACCGAGCCATTACTACGACTGAATGTTGAGGCAAATACCCAAGCCCGCTTGGACAGGGTGAGAGATGAGGTTCTGGCCCTTCTTCGTGGCTGAAATGTGCCCTTCTCAAGCCGACCAAGTAGCCTAGGGCTCTTGATACGCCTTAAAGAAGGAGATATACGTGAGTTCATCAGCTACCGCCACAGTCCCACGGCACGATATTGCAGATGCCAGTCTTGCTGCAGAAGGCCGCAAGAGGATCGAATGGGCCGAACGGAATATGCCGGTACTTGCCCAAATTCGTGAGCGTTTTGCAAAGAGCCAGCCATTTGCGGGTGTGCGTATCGCGGCCTGCATGCACGTCACCACCGAGACTGCCAACCTGATGCGTACCCTCAAGACCGGCGGAGCGGAAATCGCGTTGTGTGCTTCAAATCCACTATCCACCCAAGACGACGTTGCTGCCGCGCTCGTCTATGAGTACGGAATCAGCGTATTCGCCCGCAACGCGGTAGACCGAGACGGTTACTACTCACACATCAACGCTGCCTTGGATACTGAACCCCATCAAGTTTTTGATGACGGTTGCGATCTTGTGAATACTTTGCATACCACTCGCAAAGAACTCATTCCGGGCATCACCGGTGGGTGCGAAGAGACCACGACGGGTGTCATTCGGTTGAGTCAGATGGCAAAAGACGGCGCTTTGAAATTCCCGATGATTGCCGTTAATGACACCGATACCAAGCACATGTTCGACAATCGTTACGGAACCGGGCAGTCCAGTCTTGATGCACTATTTCGCTCCACAAATTTCCTTCTAGCAGGACGGATTCTTGTCGTTGCCGGTTTTGGATATTGCGGTAAAGGCGTTGCAGAACGAGCCAAGGGCATGGGAGCAGATGTCATTGTCACCGAGATAAACCCGACCAAGGCCCTTGATGCCATGATGCAGGGCTATCGCGTTATGCCGATGATCGATGCAGCCAAGGTCGGTGATGTTTTCATAACCGTCACTGGCAATCGTGATGTATTGCGAGCCGAGCACTTCGCAGTGATGAAGGATGGCGCAATCATGGCCAACTCAGGGCACTTCGACATTGAAATTGATGTCGCGTGGTTGGAAGAGAATGCAGTCAAGAAGAATCCGAAAATTCGTCATCAGACCGATGAGTACGTGATGGCCGATGGTCGTCGTTTACTCTTATTGGCAGAGGGACGATTAGTGAATCTCGGCGCGGCTGAAGGACACCCTGCAGCCGTCATGGACATGTCATTCTCCGATCAGGCCCTCACCGCCGAATGGCTTGTGGCAAATGCGAAGAACCTGCCTGCGGGGCTTCATGATGTGCCAGAACATATCGATCTTGAAGTTGCCAAATTGAAACTCGAGAGCATGGGCGGAAGGATCGACACTCTTACTCCCGCACAGGATATGTATCTCAATTCGTGGGAGCACGGCAGCTAATGACTCTGGTTATGGTCGTCGACGATGACCAGGACCTTGCTGAGATGCTCGGCATTGTTTTGACCAGCGCAGGTATTGACGTGGACTTAGTGAGTCGGGGAGACGAAGTCCTCGAAGTCTTCCGTGCCAATCCTCCCGATCTCGTATTGCTCGACGTCATGCTGCCTGGTCTTAACGGCATTGAAGTTTGTCGATTAATAAGGGCTGAGTCGATGGTGCCAATCGTCATGTTGAGCGCGAAGGGCGACACCTTGGATGTTGTCGAGGGTCTTGAGGCCGGCGCAGATGACTACATGATCAAGCCGTTCAAGCACCCGTCCGAACTCGTTGCCCGAATACGCACTCGACTCCGTCGGTCATCTGCGGGACTCTCCGGCCGACTTACTTTGGCAGATCTGGCAATTGATCTCGTCGCCCACCAGGTGACCCGTGGCGGAAAGGTGATTGCCCTGACCCGTTTGGAGTTCGACCTCCTCGTCGCACTTGCAAAGGAGCCGCGCAGGGTTTTTACTCGCGATGCACTCCTAAGTGAAGTCTGGGGATATCGTCATTCGACTGATACGCGATTGGTGAACGTACATGTCCAAAGGCTCCGAGCGAAAGTCGAACACGATCCGGAAAATCCCGAGATCGTGGTGACAGTTCGTGGCGTTGGATACAAAGCGGGAGTTACAGGCGGAGTGTGAGATGACTCGTACGAGTCGAGTCGCCGGTTTTCGGAACTCTCTTGCGTTCAAGGTAATTTTCTCAACGGTCCTGCTGTGTTTAGGGGTTGTATGGCTTACGGGTTCGGCTCTATACGCACAGCTGTCTGAGGGAATCCGCAAGGTCAAAGTGGAATCGTCGGTTGCCGAGACTCGCTCGGCAATCTTCAACGCCCAATACAGAATAATTCTCGCCTCTGATTCAGAGGCGAAGGCGATAAAGCAGATTGTTGATGACATCATTGTGAATTCGCCAAGCGTCATTGGCACGGCAATTAATGGTCGCGAGGTCGCACTCCTTCGAACGAAGGCCACATCAAAAGGGGTGATTGACTACCAAAGAACTTCCAACCAAATGCAGGTTTCGTCGATACCGAAAGAATTGCGACTTCGTGTCCAGAAGGACATATCGACCCAATGGTCGGAAACGGTCATTCACTACTCGGATGGGACGCAGGTACCGGCGTTGGCCGTTGGGGAGAAGATTACGATTCCCAAAGCAGGCGCATATGAAATGTACCTGCTTTTTAGTTTGGCTAGTCAGAATGCAACCCTTGACCTTCTGAGTCGATCGTTGCTCTTTACTGGCCTGGCTCTGCTCTTGCTCATTACGCTAATTACGTCCTTGGTTGTTCGCCAGATTGTCCGTCCGGTAAGAGAGGCGGCGCGCATTGCAGAAGGTTTTACGGCCGGGGATTTGGGCCAAAGGATGCAGATCAAAGGCAAGGATGAAATCGCAAGATTAGGCAATGCGTTTAACGAGATGGCGTTATCGCTTCAGAATCAAATCACGCGTTTGGAAAATCTTTCGCGCGTTCAGCAACGCTTCGTCTCCGATGTATCTCACGAGTTGAGGACGCCATTGACGACCTTGCGTATGGCATCTGAGGTTATCCATTCGTCACGCGACCAATTCGATCCCAACATCGCAAGAAGCGCCGAACTTCTGGTGGCACAAATTGATCGATTTGAAAGGCTTCTAGAGGACCTTCTTGAGGTGAGTCGATTTGATGCCGAGGTGGCAATCCTTGAGAGCGTGGAGTTCGACATGGTTGCATTGGCAACCAGGTGCATTTCCGACCTCTCCCTTCTTGCACGGGAACGCGGAACCTCGATTGATCTCAGCCACCCGCTTGAACCGGTGTTGATCCACGCAGACATTCGTCGGGTGGAGCGCATTCTTCGAAACCTTCTTACCAATGCAATCGAGTATTCCGATTCCAAGCCCATAAAGATGAAGATCGCCGCAACAGATGATGAAGTCGCAGTCGGCGTACGCGATTACGGGGTCGGTCTTGAGGAGTCATCGGCTTACAGAGTTTTCGATCGATTCTGGCGTGCAGATCCTTCAAGGGCTCGAGTCCGCGGTGGCACGGGACTCGGACTCTCCATCGCCCTTGAAGATGCACGTTTGCACAATGGCGAACTCGAGGCATGGGGTAGGCCGAACCAGGGAGCACATTTCGTACTCACCCTTCCAAGACGAGCAGGTGGAGAAGTTCTCTCCCGGCCCATCCGATTGCAGCCAGAGGACTATCAATCCACAATTCGATGACGCCACCTCCGTCTATATGTGGCCATCCTTGACACTTGACCCATGCAACATGTCGATGGTTTACGTGATCTGATATTTCCTTCGCGCTGCCTTGGATGTGGAACTGCAAAAGAAGAGTTGTGCATCAACTGTTTGAAGGAACTCCGGCTACGTGATTTCAGAAGTCAGATCGGCAAGGTTCCAGTTTTTTCTTCGATTCATTATGGTCCACGAGCCAGTCACATCCTCCTTGCTGCGAAGGAGGATGGGGTGCGCAAGGCCGAGGACATTCTCGTGGTTGCGCTTCAGCATTCTTTGCGTGCGGCAATGGGCAGCAGTGGAATCCGGTCCGTCCTAATTCCTATCCCTCACAGCAAGAAGGCGCTCAGGAAGCGAGGAAGAAACTTTGTTGCAGATATTACTAATCGCCTCGCGGTGGCAGAGGGGCTACCTGTACGCCAGATAATTCGACACAACCGGAAAGTCAATGACCAATCACAACTCAACGCGCCCTTACGTTTCGGGAATCTATCTGGCGCGATGAGCGTTGTACGCCATTGTCGTCGAGCATCTGAGGTATTCCTCGTGGATGACTTGATGACGACGGGCGCCACCTTGGGCGAGGCTGTGAGAACGCTGGAAACAGCCGAATTTCACGTGGTGGCTGCGGTTACCGCCCTTGTGGCTCTTCCCCTACGATAGGGCGATGAGTTGGGGCAGTTCCCCCTTAAAGCGCCGATTCGCGTGAGTGTGAGAAAGGTTGGGGCATGCCAGCATTTTTAGATCGAATCTTGCGGGCAGGAGAAGGGCGGACCCTTCGTGAACTTGGGAAGGTCGTCGCGGCTGTAAATGGCCACGAGGCAGAAATCTCTGCTTTAAGTGACGAGGCATTGCGTGGCATGACCTTCACGTTCAAAGAGCGACTTGCTAAAGGCCAGACGCTTGACGACCTATTGCCTGAGGCCTTCGCGGTTGTGCGAGAAGCGGCCAAGAGAACCCTGGGACAACGACACTACGACGTTCAACTCATGGGTGGCACAGCATTGCACCGCGGAAATATCGCCGAAATGCGTACTGGTGAAGGCAAGACCCTTGTTGCCACCCTGCCTTCCTACCTCAATGCCCTTGCCGGCCAAGGGGTACATGTCGTTACTGTCAACGACTATCTGGCAGAACGCGACAGTGAGTGGATGGGTCGAATTCACAGATTTCTGGGACTCACCGTTGGCGTGATTCTGGGATCAATGAATCCTGCAGAGCGTCGGATCGCCTACGCAGCCGACATCACCTATGGCACGAACAATGAGTTTGGTTTCGATTATCTCCGTGACAACATGGCTTGGACCCTCGATGAGTGCGTACAGCGTGATCACTACTTTGCCGTAGTTGATGAAGTTGACTCTATTTTGATCGACGAAGCACGTACACCTTTGATTATCAGCGGTCCCGCGGACAAGGCGACGAAGTGGTACGTGGAGTTCAACAACATCGCGCAGAAGCTTGTAAGAGATGTGCATTACGAAGTTGATGAGAAAAAGCGCACATCAGGAATTCTCGAAGAGGGTGTGACAAAAGTTGAAGAGTTGCTAGGTATAAATAACCTGTACGAATCAGCCAACACGCCTTTGATCAGTTATCTCAACAACGCTGTTCGCGCGAAGGAGTTGTTCAAACGCGATAAAGATTATGTAGTCATGAATGGCGAACTTCTCATCGTTGATGAACATACGGGTCGTATCTTGGCGGGTCGCCGCTACAGCGAGGGCATGCATCAAGCCCTTGAAGCTAAAGAACGCATTGAAATCCAGGACGAGAATCAGACTCTTGCCACGATTACGCTGCAGAATTACTTCCGGTTGTACGAGAAGATTTCTGGAATGACCGGTACGGCTATGACCGAAGCCGCAGAATTTCAGCAAATTTACAAATTGGGCGTAGTCCCAATTCCGACAAACCAAGAGATGATCCGTGCCGATCAGGCAGATCTTGTGTACAAATCTGAAATCGGGAAATTTGCTGCAGTTGCGCAGGACATCGTCGAACGCCACCGCAAAGGCCAGCCTGTTCTGGTTGGAACAGTCAGCGTTGAGAAGTCGGAAGAGCTCTCGGCTGTCTTGAAGCGGAACGGTGTCGCCCACGAGGTTCTTAACGCGAAGCACCACGAGCGTGAAGCGGCGATTATCGCCAGAGCCGGAACCGTTGGCGCGGTAACAGTTGCTACGAACATGGCAGGTCGAGGAACCGACATCATGCTCGGTGGAAACCCCGAGTTCATGGCAGATTTTGAACTCCAAAGACAGGGACTCTCTCCCGTTGATACCCCTGAGGAGTACGAGCGCGCATGGCCGGCAGAATTGGCAAAACAGAAGGCTGCAGTTGCAACCCAGCATGAGGAAGTAATCGCCCTCGGCGGTCTGTACGTTCTTGGAACCGAACGTCATGAGTCCAGGCGTATTGATAATCAGTTGCGCGGTCGGTCTGGTCGTCAAGGCGACCCTGGGGAATCTCGCTTCTACCTCTCATTACAAGATGATCTGATGCGTCGATTCAATTCAGGCATGGTTGAGCGCTTCTTAGCGGCAGCCGGGATTCCAGAAGACACGCCAATTGAGTCCAAGATGGTCAGCAACGCGATTCGCTCAGCTCAGACTCAAGTTGAATCGCAGAACTTTGAAATACGAAAGAATGTTCTTAAGTACGACGACGTTCTAAACCGTCAGCGCCAAGTTATTTATGGTGAGCGACGTTTGGTGCTAGAAGGAAAAGATATTAAGGACCAGGTGCAGACCTTCCTAAGAGATACTTTGTCGGCATATGTTTCTGCTGCCACTGCAGGCGGCTATTCCGAGGATTGGGATCTGGACACCTTGTGGACGGCGCTCAAGGCGCTCTATCCAATCACTTTCTCGCTTGAGAACTTGGATAAGGAACTTGGATCTCGCGCTGCTCTCGATGCCGACTTCCTCGAACAAAAAGTAATTGATGATGCACTTCTTGCCTACGCTGCGCGTGAAGAATTCCTTGGATCCGAGGTCATGCGCGAATTGGAGCGCAAGATTCTTCTTTCCGTCTTGGATCGAAAATGGCGTGAGCATCTTTACGAGATGGACTACCTGCAAGAGGGTATCGGCCTTCGCGCGATGGCTCAACGCGATCCACTTGTTGAATATCAGAACGAAGGCTTTGAGCTCTTCTCGGCCATGATGGATGCAATCAAAGAGGAGATTGCAGGGTATCTGTTCAATATTGAAGTCACCGTTGAAGAAACCAGCAACGAGGTAACGGGTAAAGGCCTCGATGAGCATTCTGCTCCGACCGAACTCCAATATTCGGCCCCTGACGAGACCGGAGCAAGCACTTCAGGCGGTATTTCACGCAATGCTCTGTGCCCGTGTGGATCAGGGAAGAAATACAAACGGTGTCACGGAGCGAAGTAATCTCGCTTTAAAGAAGTGTCAAAGAAGTGCAGAGCCATCGATGGTCGACGCCCTCAAAGCGGATGGCCAGCGATCGGATGCGGTCACCGAACCTCACCGTAAGGGCAATTTCACATATTCCATCAAGAGGCTGGCATATGTGGAGTTTGCGAATGCGTCCAACCTCATTAAATGTTCCAACCTTGTCAATGAGTTGGGTGTAGATGGTGTGATGGCACCACCGGGCCAGTTGTGCGGGCTGGCGCTTTGCCGCCAAAATTTCTAGGACGCTCGTTGCAAATTTCAGGGCCCACATCTGGAGTTCCGGAAGATCCTCGGATGAAGTGGGCTGAGGTGCAAACTCTGGGTCGTAGTCCTCACCGAAGTTGCTGGGGATTGAATACAGGAGAGGCTTTTGAACGATGTTCTTTTCTACGTTGAGTTTGTAGAGATCAAGCATCGGGTGGTCCCACAGATCGCCCGAGTTGCTGGATATTGGAAGAATTGAGACGGGTCGCGAAACTACAGTGGAAGTGGTCATTGGCACACTCTTGCCAGCCAATAACGCGCCGTCTCCGTCCAATTGGAGGATATTTCACTCATACTTTCGGATGACTGTGGGAATCCATGGCCCGAGTTGCCAGTGAGGAACTTTAGTTGCTCACTATGAGACGGTTTAGCAAAAGAGTTCCAACTCGATCGATAGCTGCAGTGATTCTTATATGCGCCTCCTTCCTTTCGGCATATGTCCTGTCATCAACGGCGAATCGCACAGAACTTCTCTGGAGCGCCCGAACTGCCCTCGTACCGGGAACAGCGATATCTCAGAACGAGTTGATTGCGAAAAGGGCGGCAATCCCCGGCGGATCCGAAGTGTATGTCTCAGCAAGAAACGATGTCTCAAACTTTCTTGTGGTCCAATCCGTAAGTCCGGGCGAGCTCTTGCCAGTCAGTGCATTAAGCGCGAATTCAAAGACGCAACAGATGAGCGCGGTTCCACTCAGTGTCCATACATCAGATATCCCCATTGATCTCCAAATTGGCGAAACAGTAAATCTTTATCACGTTGGTGATTCACATCTTGCGAAGGAGATTGGTCCACCGATTTTGGTTCTCTCCCATGCATTCATTCTGGGCATCGACAAGAAAACACAAAACTTGGGCGCTGATTTGACGTTGACCATGTCGGTTAACGCGAGAAATATCGTTCAGGTGTTGGATGCGACAGCGTCAGGGCGTGTAGTCGTGGTCCGCGTTCATGGCTGAAATTGCATTACCTACGGTTGTCACGGCAATCGCGAACTCGGAGTTAGAAGGCTTCATTGCAGGAACACTTTTCAGCCAGGGTTGGAATGTGATCTTCAGGGCGCTAGATGCTGACTCACTCACCGCTTTCATTGATTCGGATCTGAATCGAAGCGGCAACATCGTACTCATCTTTTCGCCTGATTTGCCAGGAATTTCACCTGCGGTGGTCTCCTCTTTGCAGAAGAAAGTGCGACAGATTCTTGGATTCACAACAGCTGCCAGTGCCAACCAAGAATTCGCCGGGCTCTTCCAGGTACCCAACGAACCGTCCGAACTACTGAACATTGTCAGAGGATTCGTAAGATCTCCTTTGATACGCAATTCGGTAAGTGCGACCCCCGGCAAACGACGTGCACACGTGCTTGCCATTGGATCAACTTCCGGCTCGGTGGGATGCACAACGTTGGCTATAAACCTTGCAATGGAGTTGGGCACTCTTGGTCACAAGACAATTCTTGTCGATGCGGATGTTCGCCACCCATCCATTGCACCTTTACTCTCTCTTCACAAGTTGGATGCCGACAATTCTTCACGGACGATTGCACCCCACCTAAGTGTCAGTGAGTTCACCAGGGAAAGGGTCCCTAAACTCGCGGAATATCTGGAGGACCTGTTCGTCAACTGTGAATTCGCGATCATTGACTTGGGATCGATAGCGGGTATTTCGGATTCCTTAACTGATCGACGATGGACATCATCAATGATCCATTGGTAGTGCGAGAGGGCTGATGCTCTTTGGCTCGTAGGAAAGAGTGACACTTTGGGCTTGCATCGGTTGGAGATGCTTGTTACTGATTTCGCACAGATAACCATGCGCGCTCAAGTGAGCATCGCCTTGAGTATGAGTTCGCGAGGGCGAAAGGGGAGACTTCGCGAGGACCAGTTCTTTGCACTCGCTGCGCCCCTTCGCCCAAAAAGTCTCTTCACCCTGCCCCGAGATGCTCGCACGATCACAAAAGCTGAGGAAGAGCGGGCAACGTTGCTAGAGATCGACGACAGGTCTCCGCTTCGAAAGAGCATCGCATCCATGGCGTTCGGATTAACTTCGTAGATCCTTATATCCTTATGCCATGCGCGCATACATTCCCATTACGCCGATGGAACTTCAAACTTTTGCTGAGACCGGGTCCCTTCATACGGCCCAAGGACTAATCGTGGATCCACAGTCCTCTGCTGGCGTCGAGATGGATGCCGATGATCAGGAAGAACAGGAATTTGAAGTGTCTTGGGAGGCGGCCGTTGAATCACGTGAAATGCAGGCTGACCCACATGCGCTGGGTTTTGTCCTAGCCGTAGATCTTGAACCAGGGCAGATGGGGCAGGTTCAAGGCAACAACGTGGGTTTGCTCTCAGATATATCGTGGTCGCAGGTTCAGTCTCTGCTTCTCTCTGAATCAGATGAAGAAGAATTGTCCTGGTTTGGGCCGCAAGAGATCCCCACCTATCTGCCGCAATGGCTGGCGTGAGAGGGTTAATCCATGGCCCAAATTGAGGATTTGCTGGAGGGACGAAGTCCGCTCACGACGCAACAGATTCATCGCCTCCATGAACTCACTGCAGATTGGCAGATGCTTTCGGACCTCTCATTCGCAGATCTCATCCTTTGGGTTCCTTTGCGCAAAGACAGCAAGAGCTGGCCGACCGGACATATCGCTGTTGCCCATATTCGGCCAACGACAGCGGCCACGGTCTTTGCCCACGATGTAATCGGCGACGAAATTTCTTGGGGGTCAAGGGGGCGCATCGATGCGGCTCTGTCCAATGGAGAAATCATCCGAGACTCCGAACCGGAACAAGTCGGCGAACTCTTGATCAAAGAAGAGACGATTCCGGTGAGTTTCGAAGGCCAGGTGATTGCGGTGATATCCAGACATCGCAACGCCGAATTAATGAGATCTCCGAGTCGGCTTGAATTGAACTACCGTGAAATTGCGCACAACTTGTATCGAATGGTCGCAGAAGGAACTTTTCCCTACCCAGATGCGATATCCCTTTTCGACCCGTTGCCACGTGTTGGCGATGGTCTCATTCGCCTCGACGTGAACGGGATCATCTCCTATGCAAGCCCCAATGCTCGCTCTGCATTTAGCCGACTCGGGTGGGGAAATGAGTTGGAAAGTTATTCCCTCGGCGAGGTTGCCGAATCTCTTACAAAGGCTCGACAAGAAGCACATGAAGAAGGATTGCGAAGTTCACTGAGCGGAAAAGCATTGCGACGAGTCGAATGCGAGAACCAGGACGGCACGATAGATCTCCTTGTTATGCCCCTTATTCAAGGAAACGATCGAATCGGCGCCATTGTCCTTCTGCACAACATCACGGAAGTGCGACGCCGCGATCGCGAACTGGTGACTAAGGACGCGACTATCCGGGAAATTCATCATCGCGTAAAAAACAATCTTCAGACGGTTTCCGCCCTCCTCCGTCTTCAGTCTCGAAGGATTGAGGATCCTGCGGCGAGCGCGGCGTTGGGGGAGGCAGTTCGGCGCATCGGCTCCATAGCGATGGTCCACGAGACCTTGTCGGGCAGTTCTGAGGAGACCGTGGCCTTTGACGACGTCCTTGATCGCCTCATCTCCAATGCCCGCGAATTAAGTCCCCGAGTCAACGCCATCTCGATTGAGCGCGAAGGACTTGTCGGAACCTTGGAACCTCGCTTGGCCACACCTCTGGCCCTTGTTGTCACCGAACTCATTCACAACGCTCTAGAACACGGTCTGGCCGCCCAAGGGGACGCCCTTCGGATCCTCGTCGAACGCACTACGACCGAGTGCTCCATCCGAATTTACGACAACGGAGTCGGGCTGCCAGTTGATTTCGACTTGGAAGTCTCGTCCAACCTGGGGTTGCAGATCGTGCGCACGCTCACCGAGAACGAACTCCGAGGCCGCCTCACGCTCGAAGGTGCCCATGAGGGCACCTCGGCGCGAGTGACATTTCCTTTATAGCCCCTGAGAGCGGGCCAGACCTAGCGAATCTGGCTGGATTGCTCCAACAGGCGGGCTCGGTTTCGAGCCGCACGGCGCTTGAGGGCTCGACGCTCATCTTCTGAGAGTCCACCCCATACGCCAGCATCTTGGCCGCTCTCAAGTGCCCACGCTAGGCAGGCATCCTTGACGATGCAGCGGTTGCAGACCTTCTTTGCCTCTTCTATCTGCGTAATTGCAGGGCCGGTATTGCCTACCGGGAAGAACAGTTCTGGATCTTCATCGCGGCATGCTGATTGATGTCGCCAGTCCATAGACCTACCCTTCCTTGTGATATCCATACGGCAGCCACGTTGCGCCCGATATGAGGTATTGGGATCTAACTAGTGTGATCCGAGAGACCAATTCTCCCTGCTCTCGTGTCTATTAACAAGGAGAAAGACCAAAAGATTTCCTCGGGCTTGAGTGATTTATCTCGCCTTAGACGGGATTTCTCTCTCCTGGCAATGCGATAAACCCGATTGTCTGATCACATCCTGAGAAGGGAGAAATAGTGGTGCCCCCGGCAGGATTCGAACCTGCGCACCCGCCTCCGGAGGGCGGTGCTCTATCCCCTGAGCTACGGGGGCGCACTTTCGTTAGAATACCCTGATGTCTGGCGACGGCATATTTCGCAACTGGCTGTTTTTGGGGCGCCGAACGCCGATTCGGGAATCTTTCGGGAGTTATCAGCACGAGTGTCGGATACATGGGTGGTACACGTCCCAATCCTTCGTACGAACAAGTGTGTACCGGCGTAACAGGTCATGCCGAGACAGTTTTCGTTGAGTACGAATCTGGCATCATCGGTTATCCGGTCTCTGCTTGGCGAGTTCTGGTCGATGCATGACCCCACCTCTCTTAATGCGCAAGGCAACGACATCGGATCCCAATATCGGAGCGCGATTTTCTTCACAACGCCAGAGCAGGAGAAGTTAGCGCTCGCCACCAAAGAGATCTATCAGAAGGCAATCATCCCCGCAGGCTATGGCGACATAGTTACTGAGATAGTTCCTGCGGAAGGCAATACATACTGGCTGGCTGAGGAATATCACCAGAAGTATTTGGCCAAGAACCCCAATGGTTACGACTGCCACTCGAGCACAGGCGTCCGGTTTCCAAAGGAGAGTCATGTCCTTTAGTGAAATGGAAGAGTCTCCGTCCAGACGGCACCGCCTATTCGGTCAAGATCGACGAAGAGAATTTGAAGGAGTCACTTGATCCACTTTCATTTGATGTTCTTCGAAAAGGGTGCAACTGAGAGACCCTTCACTGGCGAATACGTCGATACTGAGACTGTGGGCGCGTACAGGTGCAAGGCTTGCAATGCCGAACTATTCCGAAGCGAGACTAAATTTCATTCAGGATGCGGCTGGCCTTCTTTCTATGCGCCTTCCTCCGAGGATGCAGTTGTCTTGTTGGAAGATCGCTCGCTCGGAACGCGGGTCCGAACCGAAGTGCGATGCGGAAGTTGTGGGTCTCACCTCGGGCATGTATTCGAAGGCGAAGGCTACGACGTTCCGACAGATCAACGCTGGTGCATCAATTCTGTTTCGATGTTCTTGGAGCCAAAATAAGGTATTAGTTCTCCACCGCACGCCAGCAATACCAGGCAACAACGCTTCGATGAGGTCGAAATTTCTCACCACGGACTTGAAGTTTTTTCGGATCAATCTGCTCTTTCAGCCGGTGAATCTTCTCCCAGCCCCTGCGCACTCCCAAGTCTCCTGTGGGCCACGTGTCTAGGCGCCCCAACTGAAACATCATGAACATGTCGACAGTCCACGGTCCGATTCCCCACAACGAATTGAGTTGTTCGAAGACCACTTCGTCATCGAGAAGATGCAGTTTATTGATGTCAACTTCCCGACTCAAGGCGGCGGTGCTCAACCCTTGGATTGTTTTCGCCTTAGCGCCCGAGAGTCCCGAAGAGCGAAGATCAACGTCTTGCAGCTTTGCAATTCTGGCCGGAGTAATTTTGCCTCCTGCCAATGCCACGAGTCTGGCATGAATCGTGTCCGCGGCTCTGATCGCCAGTTGTTGAGAGATCACCGATTCGACCAGAGACTCAAAGTGAGTTCTCTCCGTCTCTGTTCTGCCAATTGGGCACAATGGGCTCGCCTCAACAATGGGGATAAATTTCGGGTCTGCTTCGCAGATCTGCGTCACAGCGCGTTTCATCTGCGCAGTGGTAAATGCCATATATCTCTAGAGGGAGAAACTCGGGTACTCATCCGTCACAAGGACAAATGTGTAACCATAAATCCGATTCCAATAGGCGATCGTCCCAATAACGCCAGTCGCGCACCATTCGGGGTACTCACCGGTAAATACGATCGTGAACCACGCTATGACCGTAAGGATGAACGCGTAGACGATATAGACGGCCCCCACGACGTAAAGGGGAATTGCCAAGAACCATTTCACCAATGGCAATCCTCTGCTCAGAGTGCGCCCTCCTTGGATCTCTGGAAACTCAACGCCCACTTTCTCGTTAGCCTCAATCGAGGGGTAGTCATCGGTCAAGAGCAGAAAGTACGCACAAATCCGCACCGACAAGGCCATTAAGGCCTTGTTGAATTGAAGGACGTACGACGGATACACACCTCTGAATAGGAGTGTCAGGACGACGGGAAGAAAGAAAAGTCCGGCGATGTATGAATCCGACGACGCTTGGCTGCTAAAGGATTCTGCCAGGATTGCGATTGGAATGATGAGTATGGCCCTGAAGAGCACGGTGATTCGATCTCGGCCCTTCACTTGAAGTTGAATATATGTGCGTACTTGGTTATCCATGCGTCTAATCTAGTGTTCCCCTTGCCTCGAGTTCCACCCCTACTCTAGTTTTAGCGAATCATTTTTGGAGGTGATTGTGGCTGGCATTAAAGAGGTTGCCGAACTGGCAGGCGTCTCCATGGCCACTGTTTCTCGTGCGCTAAGAGGTATGCAACACGTGAACCAAGAGACACGTGAAAGAATCATCGCTGCGGCGGAGAAATTGAACTACCCGCTCGAAATTGCATTCGCAAGCACTCGGATGCATAGCGTTGGCGTCGTCGCCCCATTTATCTCCAACTGGTATTACTCGAACGTCATACATGGTGCCGAACACGCGCTTCGAGAAGCGGGGTACGACCTGCTTCTCTATAACTTCGGTCAAATGAAAGGTCGAGAAAGACTTTTCCAACACAAGTTACTCAAAGGCAGGGTGGATGGGATTATCGTCATAAGTGTTCCGCCCAGCAAAGAAGAGTTCGATTCCATGCTCAATCTTGGGATTCCGATTGCGCTGATAGGTATGCACCATGAAGGCTGTGCGAGCGTTGCGATTGATGACGTAGCTGGTGCTCGTACGGCGACACAGCATCTAGTGAATCAAGGGCATAAGCAGATAGCCCTTATGTCTGGGCGAAGGGATGACCCTTTCAATTTCAGCGTTCCTCAAGATCGACGACTTGGATTTATGCAAGTACTTGCGGAAAACAGGTTGGAGTGGATTCCGAGCCGCGAGGTGCATGGGGATTTCACTATGCATGCCGGTGCGAGGGCAATGGATGAACTACTAGCCCGACCGAATCGACCTACAGCGATTTTCTGCGAATCAGACGAGATGGCTATTGGAGCCATGCAGGCAGTGCGTCGACACGGCCTTAGGGTCCCCGATGACATGTCCATCATTGGGTTCGATGGGCATGAAATGGCCGAATTCTCAGATCTCACGACCATCGAGCAACCAGTTCAGTTGATGGGAGAACTCGCTGCTAGTGCGATCATGGATAAGTTGCGCAGACCTAGTGCCGAATTGCCTTCAATAACATTGCCAACCACACTTATTGTTCGTAACTCTACGAAGAGAATTAACTCGTAGCCCAATCCGACTACGAAATGGGATACTGGCACAATGTCACCAATTGAAGTGAAGGCTTTCTCGCTCGACGAACTACGTACCCATCGAAGTGAGAAGTGGCGTGAATTCCCAAACGATGTTCTCCCTCTGCCTGTGGCAGAAATGGATTTCCCGGTGGCAAAACCCATTCGCGATCTTCTGCTAGAGATGGTTTCACGTTCCGACCTTGGCTATCTGGGGCCGATTCCAGAAGTTGCCCTGGCATTCGAAGGCTTTGCGAAAAGACGTTGGAACTGGGTGCTCGACCCGAATCAAGTGCATATTGTTACCGATGTAGGAGTTGGAGTCGTCGAAGTTCTGCGCCTATTCACTAGTCCAGGCGATCGGGTTCTTATCAATACGCCCGTCTATCACAACTTCAATACATGGATTCGTGAAACGAACTTGGAAAAAATCGACGTTCCCTTCGTGCATGATGGCGAAAAGTGGAATCTGGATTTAGTTGCGGTTGAACGGGCGTATCGAGGCGGAGTCAAAGCCCACCTTTTGTGCAGCCCACACAATCCAATCGGGTTCGTCTACTCAAAATCTGAGCTATTGAAGATTGCCGAGTTGGCCAAGGAATATTCGGTGATTGTCATCAGCGACGAGATTCACGGGCCGCTGACATACTCGGAGGCTACTTTTATTCCTTTTCTATCATTGGGGGAGGCGGCAGAATCGGTTGGGATTGTGGTCACGGCCGCCAGCAAGGCGTGGAATATTGCAGGTCTCAAATGCGCGATTGTCATAAGCCAGAATGCAAAAATGGATGTGCTTCTCAAAAAACTTCCCATTGCCACCCACTATCGGGCTTCGCTCCTAGGAGGCTTTGCGACGGCTGCCGCCTACGATGAAGGCGAGGAATGGTTAGATGGCCTTTTGAATACTCTTGACTCGAACCGATATTTTTTGCGCGATCTACTGGAGAAGAAGATTCCACAAATAAGATATCAAGTTCCACAGTGCACCTACCTGGCCTGGCTTGATCTTGAGGCGTTGAATTTGGGGAGAAATCCATCGCAGATACTTTTGGATCGGGGGAGAGTGGCCCTGTCGCCAGGAAAGGCGTTTAGCCCGCAGGCTCTCAACTTTGCTCGCCTTAATTTCGCAACAAGTCCGGAAATCCTCACCGAGGCAGTGGATCGAATGGTGGTAGCGATCTCATGAGTGAAAAGAAAATTCAGCGACCAGAGACGTTGGCGATTTCGTCGGGTCGACCGGCTCATGGACCTGATGCTCTTCTCAATCCTCCCATCGCTTTGAGTTCGACATTTCATGCAGGCGGTGACGTCGGGTATGGGCGCTATGGAAACGAGACGTGGACTGCTCTTGAGGTGGCGATCGGCGCCCTTGAATCGGGCCCGACGTTGATCTTTTCGTCGGGAATGGCAGCCATTAGTGCGGTATTTTCGATACTTCCCGTTGGCTCGGTTGTCACCGCATCGAACCAGGGCTACAGCGGGGTAATGACGCTACTGCGCCAATTGCATGCTTCCGGAAAAATCGAAGTGCGTTTCGTGGATGTCTCCAATACCGAGGAAGTATTGACAGCTCTTCCTGGAACGGCACTTTTATGGCTTGAATCCCCCACTAACCCGACTCTTACTGTTGCTGATTTGCCAATCCTCATTGCGGCGGCCAAAGCTCAAGGCTGTGGTGTCGCGGTGGATAATACTTTCGCAACACCTTTGATTCAGCAGCCGCTTTTGATGGGGGCTGACATCGTTGCCCATTCGGTAACCAAATATCTGGCGGGGCATAGCGATGTTGTCATGGGATCGCTTTCCTCAAGAGATCCAGCATTGTTGGCGCGATTAGAGGATGCACGCAAAATAGGCGGAGCAATCCCAGGACCTTTTGAAGCCTGGCTCGCATTACGGGGGCTGCGGACATTTCCTCTTCGTTTTGAGCGGGCGCAAGCAAACGCCATGGAGATTGCATCGCGACTTGCATTGCACCCAAAGGTTGAGAAGGTCTACTACCCCGGCCTGCCTGGGGATCTCCAGCACGCGCGGGCGGCAAGCTTCATGAAAGGTTTTGGCGCTGTCCTCTCGTTCACCCTGCGTTCGGATGGCTCTCACGCCGACAAAGTCTGCGAGTCTTCCTCGGTCATCACTTATGCGACTAGTTTGGGTGGGATCGAATCACTGTGGGAGAGGCGTCGCCGATGGGCGGGAGAGAGCCCCACAGTTCCTGAGAGTCTGATCCGCCTCTCCGTTGGCTGTGAAAATGTGGAGGATCTCTGGGAAGACATACTTCAATCGCTCGAAAACGCTTAGGGGCATGCTGGCAATAAGCAAGCGTGCCACTCCTAAGTAGAGTATTTTAAGGCTATGTTCAAGTTTGTACGACGCGTTTCCGGAGTAGTGGTTCTTACTATTCTGTCGTTTCGTGCTGTCGGTTCTTTTCTTTCGTGGGTAGAGAGACAAGAAGACGGTCCACAGAGTGTCTGGACCGACGAAGATGAATTTGAGGATGCTTAAGCGCCTGCTCTAGTTGTGGTGTTCGCACTAATATTCACGCTTGTTCCAGCGTACGGCATGGGGCATTTCAAAATTCTCAGCACATTCTACGCTCGGAACCTACCAAGGCGTGTTGCTTTGTGGCATTGTTGGAAACAGAGACAGGGAGTGTTACATGAAAATTGTTGTCCACGCTCGTCAAGCTCAACTTGCAGAAGATTTTAAAATAATCGTAGACGAAAAATTAAATTCAATGAATCGCTTTAGCGTCACGATAGATCGCGTAGAAGTAGAAATAATCCATGAGGCAAATCCAAGACAAGGAAAATTCTCCCATCGAGTAATACTGACCTCGCACGGCGCCGGGCCTTTGCTGCGGGCCCAGGCTGCGGCTTTTAATGATGTGGCGGCTTTCGATCTTGCCATCAAGAATTTCGAATTACAGATTAGGAAGATTCACGATCGCGCTAAGGAAATCGCGCACGACAGCGTACGAAGAAAAGCCGTAGCGGAGTAAGGCGCTATTCGGCCCCTGCAATTCCTCGGGTCGCCGTCAAACTGGCTACGGTTGTGATGATAAGACAGGTGATGATTGATCCCAGGCTGAAAGTCAGGGAGAACTCAGGAACGTGCACACCTAGGAGTTTGTGAACACCGACCCCGTGCAAAGCCTCAAAAATCATCTTTATGCCGATGAAGGCAAGAATCAGCGAGAGTCCCTTTGAGAGGTAGATCAATCTTTTCAGGAGATTTTCAAGGAGGAAATAGAGTTGGCGAAGTCCCATTAGCGCGAAAACATTTGCGGTGGTGACGATGTACGGATTCTTCGTGAGTCCGAAAATGGCAGGAATGGAGTCCAGAGAAAATACGAGGTTGGTAAGCCCTAGCGCCACGAGAGCAATCGAAAAGGTGCTCACGCCTCTTGCTTTCATTCTCGTGACGATTTTGCCTTCCTTCCACTCTTCCTCATTGCCGCTCTCCATATAGAGCTGATATGCGGTGTAGAGAAGAAAGGCGCCGAACAGGAAGAAAATGCTTGCAAAGCGAGAAATAAGGGCAGCTCCCAGAGGAATGAGCGCACCGCGCATGAGTATGGTCAACATGATTCCAAGAAGAAGGACTAACTGCTGCTTTTCTTTTTTTACGTGAAGGTGGCCCAGAATGATTATAAAAACAAAAATGTTGTCGATAGATAACGCGTACTCGGTGAGCCATCCCGCAAAGAATTCTTGTTGTGCCTGCTGGTCTGCGAATAGAGGAAGCATGAAAAAACCGAAAACGAGGGCGGCACCAATGTAGACGACCGTCCAAACCGCAGCTTCGAGAAGGGAAGTGGGCAAGTTTCTCCGGAGAATTGCCAGCCACAGATCCAAGAGGATCACTAAGGCCAAGATCGAAATTGTCACAAACCATGTTGTTACCGAGATCATGGGGTCATCCTGCCACAATTCCTCATGGAGCTAACAATCAGGAGGTCATCTTCCCTTCCATGTCACGCAGGAGTTGATGCACCTCGAGGGAGATTTGTTTTAGTTCCTTGAGTTCATCGTTCGCAATCGTGCGAGCTTCTTTCGCGAGTTCAAATTCGCTAAGACTGGCCGCATGAGTTTCGTTGATTTTCTGCTCAACGCTTGCTGATGCGACATTCTGACCGACCATGATTATTGACAACAGTACTAATTGAAGGAAGGTTTGGGCAATCCATCCAACAATAATCACGGTGTTTCCAGATTTTATGGCACCAGGAAGTGAAACTAGGGCGATAGCTGCAAAGGCGTAGGCACACCACATGGTGCTGACCATCGATGTAATTCGCGCACCGAGTTTCCGATTGAATTCTGCGATTTTGCTCATGAGCGCTTCTTTCGTATCACATTGGCCGAATCTTTAGGACAAACGATATCTCCAACCTCGGATTCCGATCTCAGGAACACTCTTTATTGCTACCCTCGTCCATCATGGACCAAGTCGATGCACTGCATGAGCGTCCACACTGGCATCGCCCGCATATCGGCGAACATCGGTGGCCGGTCGCCCTAGTAGTGATTTTCGTGATCACGCTTCAATATCTTCTCCCGCACAAATTGGCGCTCTCTTTCCAGACGCCAATATGTTTTGTCGAAGGCGCACTTCTATTCGCGGTCATGCTTGTAAACCCGAAGCGAATTTCAGAGCACATCGTCTCTGCCAGAGTCTTGGGCGTCTTACTTATTGCCACCATGACTCTCTCCAATACGGCATCTGCCGTTAAGTTGATCGACGCCATCATCACAAAGGGCGTGACGGACGCGCGAGGGTTGTTGGCATCAGGAGGATCGATCTGGCTAACCAACGTCGTGGTCTTTGGGCTCTGGTACTGGGAGTTGGACAGGGGAGGACCAGGCAAGAGAGCGCAGGCTATCCACCCCTTCCCTGACTTTATGTTTCCTCAAATGTCAGATCCCAGATATGCGCCCCATTCGTGGCACCCAAATTTCTTCGACTACTTGTACACCTCGTTTACGAATGCCAGCGCGTTCAGTCCAACAGATGTCATGCCGCTTACGCGATGGGCAAAGATGCTGATGTTGGTCCAGTCGACCACGGCACTGTTGATGGTTGGACTCGTATTTGCACGCGCAGTTAACATTCTCCACTAACGATGACACGACGCCGAGTAGAACTGACATCGAAGCAACTTGATGTTCTTCGTGCGTTAGTTGACGGACGCATCACCACATCTGCATCTGTTCTTGATGAACATGGTCACGACGAGTCCGCGTTTCCACCCTCACGACCTTCGGCCGTCGTCATGGCTTCGTCAACCGAAGAAGTATCGAAAGTGCTTGCGTACTGCAATGACGAGCGAATCCCCGTCGTGGCATTCGGGGCCGGCACATCCTTGGAAGGTCATGTGGTTCCGCTGTTCGGTGGCATAAGTCTTGACCTTAGTAATATGAATCGCATTCTTGCTGTGCGCGCGGACGACCTTCTGGTCCGTGTTCAGGCGGGAGTACATAGAGTCGCTTTGAACGAGAAACTGGCAAATGAAGGACTATTTTTCTCTGTTGATCCAGGTGCCGATGCAACACTAGGTGGCATGGCGGCCACGGGCGCCGCCGGCACTACGACGGTGCGCTACGGATCTATGCGTGAAAATGTTCTGGCGCTCACGGCCGTGCTTGCGGATGGACGGATTATTCACACGGGCAGGGATACTCGAAAACTCTCTGCAGGGTATGACCTAACGCGCTTGCTTGTGGGATCGGAGGGAACCCTTGCGGTGATAACGGAGTTGTCACTGAGAGTCTTTGGTATTCCCGAAAAGATGGCGGCGGCGATCGTGCGTTTCCCCACCCTCTCCCAAGGGGTCGCGGCCGCGACAGAGGTTGTGAAGGCAGGAATTGCAATCGCTCGCTGCGAATTTCTGGATTCAAAATGCATTCGCAATCTCAACGCCTACAGCTCGATGTCTTTGACCGAGCTGCCCACCCTTTTATTCGAATTTCATGGAACTGGTCAGAGTGTTCAAGATGATGCGAAGACTGTTCAGGAAATAGTCGCCGATTTCGGGGGCACAGAATTTGACTGGACCAGCGACGAGAGTAAACGTCGGCAGTTGTGGCAAGCGCGTCACAGCGTTCATTGGGCGATAATTGCGGCTCACCCAGGGAAGAAAAGTGTCAGCACGGATATGGCCGTCCCGCTTTCGCAATTGGCCGAAGCAGTTGCAATCGTGGATGAAACCTTTGCTGCTCATAAATTCCCGCATTCGATATTGGGTCATGTGGCAGATGGCAACTTTCATTGTCTGATCATCACCGACCCGTCCAAGCCATCTGAATTGGATGAGGTACGAAAATTGGTCCACCAGATTTCGTTGAGCATTATCGGGCTCGGGGGGACGTGTACTGGTGAGCACGGAATAGGGGCAGGGAAGATCAAGGCGTTGGAAGTAGAAGCCGGTGATTCTTTGCAAGTTATGCGAGCAATCAAGAATGCTCTGGATCCAAAATCGATCCTCAATCCCGGGAAGATTTTTCCAGCGAATTTTGAATGGGCTTGAGAAAGCCCTTGACGGGGGATGCCGCCAAGGGCTTTCTTGTTTTGTGAGACCAGCACGCGATCTCACAAACCTCTATTTCTTCTTGCCAACCTTCTTGCCAGTGTCAGATTTGAGATTGTTGGGCTTCGCGCTGTCAGACTTTTCTACTTTCGGTGACTTGGTTGGACTGGCAGCATCTGCGGAAGGCTTAGCAGGAGGAGTGGGATTTATTGGTGGGGCCAGTTTGACCAACTGCGCAGGCTTGACCGGCTTCGCTGGTAGTACCAGTTTGGCAACTTGTCCGAGGGCATCTAAAGCCGTCTTGCGGGCAGAAGTTGCCGAGATGATTGCCGTCTTAAAAGCAGTATTGGCGGCGCTCCTCTGGTCATCCGTTGTTGCCACCGCGAGGGCGCTTGCATGATCTGATTCCGCTTTTGCTACGGTTGCTTGAAAGGTGGAAATGATTGCCTTCCGCTGTGCTTCGCGCGTTCGTAGCGCCGACTGATACTGGGACGTCGCTGCTTTCACGGCCGCGGTGTACTGATCCATCTGAAGCTTCCACGCTGCATTGAACTGATCAATGCTGGTCTTCCACGCTGCTCGGTATTGGTCCAACGCAACCTGATACGCGGCAAGTGCCACTTTGTAGGCGGCAAGTTGGGCTGCGTACGTCGTGGCCGAAGGGGAAGGAGTGGCCACAGGGGAAGCGGTGGCCACAGGCGTGGGACTGGGTGTTGGATCGGTAGCATTGGCCGCAGATACGGAGCCCAGAACAAGACCTGCGCTGAGTAGTGAGGTTGTAAAGATCTGTTTGGCTCTCATCCATTGCTCCTTGAGTCGATAAAGACAGATTGCTTTATGGGATGATTTTCAGGGGCAATCTTGTGCGTATTCTGTGAAAACCCTTTGGTCACCTTGCGGAAGGCCCCTCGGCGCAGGTTCGAATCGGCAAAGTGCATATACCCTCAAGGCTTGGAGGAATCGATGAGCAATCCCTTGATCTTGATCGTGGATGACGAAGTGGGAGTGCGTGAGCTGCTCACGGACGCCCTGGGCTTGGGAGGGTTTGACACGCTCGAGGCCAAAGACGGAATGAGCGCACTCACCCTTATCCGCAAACACAAACCTGACCTACTGATTATCGACATCAATATGCCGGTCATGGATGGTTTCGAATTGCTTGAGCGCGTTCGGGCCAACAAGAACCAAGTGCCAGCCATCATGCTAACCGCGCGCAAAGACCGCACCGATGTATCCCGAGGGTTGCGCCTTGGAGCAGATGATTACGTGACCAAGCCCTTTGGGTTGGAGGAGTTGCTCCTCAGAGTTAGAGCGATCTTGCGCCGAAGCCAACCGGTGTCGGAAGAATTCTCTGTGCTCACATGCGGACCGATATCCCTCAATGAGGAGACGTACGAGGTTTTTCTCAACGAGGGCCAAGTAGAACTGTCAAAGACTGAATTTCGATTGCTCCAACATCTTCTTCAAAACAAGGGGAGAGTGCTAACCAAGTCCAGTCTGTTGAGTGCGGTTTGGGATATAGATTTTGATTCAGACACTGGTGTAGTAGACACGTACATTTCCTACCTGCGAAAGAAGTTTCACTCCGAGGATTTCGAGGGAATCAAGACCGTTCGTGGGATCGGCTTTCAGATCATTGAGCCCAAAGGGGCAAAGTGAAGTTAAGAACAAGACTAACTCTTGCCTCTGCGGCGGTCACGTCAATAAGCACTTTGCTCATTGGGGGGTTTGCGGTAAACGCCTCACACAATTCTGGAATCGCCCTTTTGGACAAATCACTCAACCAAGTCGCCACATCTGTTCGTGGGAACACAACCGCTGCACTATCTGAGGCTTTGTATTCCGTCCAGCAAAGCGACATGGCACTTACTCTCGTCTACTACACCGCAGAGAAGAAGTCTTCTGTTCTGAATCCATCTAGCTTGGTAGCGGTTCCAAACCCCACGAATCTGGAAATGAAAAGGAGCATCCAGAGGCCAATTACACACGCCGGCCTTGAGAATTATCGATTCCGCACAATTGAACTTTCTGACGGCGAGTACCTTGTTGTTGCCGCTTCCCTTGCAGACATCGACAGGAGATACAGGTCGGATGTTCTGCGACTCCTTTTCTTCATAGTGCTATGTCTTGTAGCCGCTGGAATCGCGACTTGGGTGTTGGTCCGTCGTGACATGAAGAGGATCGAAGTACTAATCGCAACCGCGGGGGATATCTCAAGTGGTGATACTGATGTTCACATTGAACCTGGGGGTGGAAACTCGGAAATTGACCAACTCGCCGAATCTCTGAACAAGATGGTCGCAGCATTGCGTCGTACCGCCGAAATTGAAGAGCAGGCGGCCGTAAGGATGCAGGATTTCTTAGGCGACGCCTCTCATGAACTACGCACCCCACTGACTGTCGTAAAAGGCTACGTCGAGTTGTTGTCCGGTTCGGCGATGAGTGATCCCGACAAGCGAGCCAAGGCATTCGAACGCGTCGGATCTGAGATTGTGCGAATGGAGACCCTGATCTCCGACCTTCTCTTTCTTGCTGAATTCGGTGACATGCCGAATCACGAATTCTCCGAAATCAATATTTCGAAAATTCTCCAATCACACCTTGCGGATTTCGCCACCCTCAACGAGTCCCGTGATATCGAAACGCATATTCAAGACGGCATTACCGTTCACGGATCGGCAGCCCATATTGCAAGGCTCTTGTCCAACATCTTTGGCAACATCTCTCGGCACACTCCATCGAATGCTCCCGTTCGAGTCACCTTGGGCCGAAACGATGGCCACGCAGATCTCTTAATCGAAGATGGCGGTCCTGGCTTGCCTGCTGGAGCGTATTCAGAGGGAATGCAGAGTTTCCAGCGATTTGATAAGTCGCGATCGCGTGAAAACGGCGGGTCTGGTTTAGGAATGAGCATCATTTTCGCCATTGCCCGCGAGCACTCGGCCACGGTCGAACTGCTACCAAGCGATCTTGGCGGACTCGGCGTGCATATAGTTTTTGGTAATTTGTCTTCATGACAACTGATTTGCTCGAGGCCTTCGATGAAGCACGGCGGGTCATCGAGGAGACTGGGTCTTTGGTCAGAGTCGTTCTTTCAGGTTCTCGCAGGAACATGTCCCCGCCTGCGGTGAGAATCGATATCCGGCCTGTACTCATTAAGGACAGAATCTTGCTTCAAGTCACCGAGTCAGATGGACGACAAACCACGGCGAAAAACTACGAGCCCAAAGACCTGAAAGTGGCTGATCTTTTAGAGAGTGGATTTTCGAATATTTTGGTCGAACACACTCGTGGATCTCTTTCAATTCGAGTTACCAAGAAACATGGCGCATTGGTGAGGCGCGAGAAGAGCGAGAAATCCCAGCAACTCACGCATGACCAAGTTAAGAAGCGCCTGCTGGATCCTTCCGATCCATTCTTGCGCGAAGTTGGAATTGCTGATGCAGAAGGGAAAATCAAACCCACAAGGCAGGATAAATATCGTCAAGTAGAAGAGTTCCTAAGATTGCTCACACCGACGCTTGCAACTGCAATAGATGCAGGGCACATCCACGCTCCGACGAAGACCTTGCCGTTAAAGATTGTGGACCTCGGATGCGGGAACGCCTATCTGACTTTCGCCGCGCACCAGTACTTGATGTCCATGAATGTGCCCGTTCAGGTTGTAGGTATCGACATACGTCCGGAATCTTTGAAAAGGAATACGGAGATCGCCGAGAGATTGGGAATTGCATCAACGATCGAGTTCCGCGCTGAAGAGATATCTCGCAGCAGTGTCGAAGGCGCCGATGTTGTCATCGCACTTCATGCGTGCGACACCGCCACCGACGATGCAATTGCCTGGGCAGTAGATAACGATGCCAAGTTGATATTGGTGGCGCCTTGTTGTCATCACGATCTGCAGAGTCAGTTGGTTGACTCTCCTGCCCCGTGGCAAATCGTCACCAAGTATGGTCTGCTAGAAGAACGATTTGCGGATTTGCTCACGGACGCATTGCGCGCACATATTCTGAAGTTGGTCGGATACAGGTCTGAAGTCATTGAGTTTGTTGGGGGAGAGCACACCCCAAGAAACCTGATGATTCGCGCGGTGAAAACCGGCGCAACCGCCGGTCCAGTTGATTTCGAGAGATATGAAGAGATGGTCAAACTTTGGAAGATCACGCCAGCTTTGGCAAAACGAGTGTTGAATAAGTAGTAGACATAGATCATGGGGAACAAGACGACGTCCTTGCAACGCGTCCTTATCGTCGAGAATTCCTTTCGACCGGGAGTCGGCTTGCACATTGCCAAACTCTTCCGCAGCGAAAACGATCCAAAGCTGGATTCTTTGGTTGTGGACACCGACGAAGTCGTGACATCAATGGAGGCGTACAAACCCGATGTCGTGATCGGCATCGGGCCGCCCCCTCGGCAACGTCGCTGCGCAGCGCCGTCGAGCTGGGCGCCACGGCGGGGCTGGTGTCGACCTCCTGCGTGAGACCGACCTCCTCGACGATCTGCGCACCGTCGTGGATCAAGAGTCGCAATGGACTTCGACGCCGCTGGCGCTCACCCTGCACCACGGCCCCGTCGGTGAGGTCGGCGCGGCCGCGCCCCAGGCACTCGTCGAACCACTCTCAGTCGTGAGTGCGACGTGTTGGCGCTGCTGCCGACGCACATGTCCACCGTCGAGCTCGCCCGGAATCTGTCGTCGTCGAACCCATCCGCACCCACGTGAAGGCGATCTATCGCAAGCTCAGTGTGAACTC
>CAWJOR010000013.1:0-59547 GCA_963844465.1 uncultured Actinomycetota bacterium
ACCGCCCGCTTCGCGGCTCTTCACGGCTGCGTACGAACGGTCTGCCTCGGTCGCCATCAACCGCAAGATAGAGACTCGCGCGCGCCGGCGCTGGCGGTTTTCGGACCTCGAAGCCCCGAGTCCGGGTCACGGATGAATGTCCGGCCCTCTCGAACGCGGAGCGCTGAACCCGAGGTCAAGACTTGGAGGAATCAACGAGGGACAGGCGCGTCGCCGCGGTCATTGGCCGCGCAGCCAGTTCTCGACCTGCAACCCGGGCACGCGCTCGAAATGCCGGACGTTGTCCGTGGCGACGACGGCACCCTCAACCAACGCGTGCGCGGCGATGGCGATATCGAAGTCGTCAATCTCGGCGATGACCGGCTGCGGACCAGCACCTCGCCGACGCGCAGTTCGTCGAGCCGGGCCTCTAGAATGGCGGCCCCCGCCATGAACGCGGAGAACACGTTCGTGTCCAACACGTACCTCATAACGAGATGGACCTCTTGTTGCGTCGCGCGAAGAAGCGACGTTCTTCTTCAGTTCGCCCACCGCGTCGACATGGCTCTGGTCTTCGCGCCATTGCTTCATGTCGTCGAAGAACTTGAGCGCGGCCAGCGCGCCTCGTTGCGTTCGAGTGCCACTCGAGCCACGAGGGTTTCCACGATGTACCTGTTGCGGCTCATCTTCAGCTTCCGAGCCTGGGCATCGACCGTGCGCAGTACCTGAGGCGGAATGTGAATCGTGGTCGGCATGACGAATATATTGTCGAATATATCGCCGGCTGTCGACCGCTCGACCGCCCAGGCCACGAGGCTGTGCCCCCCGCCGAGGTTCCGGTGTGGAAGAGGGAGATGCCGAGCCCGCGGGCCCGGGTGGTTTTCGGCCTCGAACCACCGGGCCGCTAGTAATCGAGGGCGGTGCCGAACACGGGGTGCCGGGGCGCGGATACTCACGGCCGATTCCGGGCCCGAAGACGGTCACCGCCGTCAGCGCCACGGCGGTGCCCACGACCATCCACGGAACGCTGCGGTTCATCGCCAGCGCCTTGTGCGTCGACCGGCTGCCCGGGTTGAAGAGGTCGGCGCTGAAGAACATCGGCAGATAGGCCAGGAACAGCGTGCCGGCGAAGGTCGCCAGCACGCTCGAGAGGGCGAACTCGGGGCCGGCCCGGTTGAGCAGGCCGCTGGCGCTGACGAGCGCCGAGCCCACCAGATAGGCCGGCAGCGTCAAGAGCCAGCGCCGGCTGGAACGCGTCGAGTCGTCGTTTCCCAGCAGCGGCTCGAGAAGCGAGTTCGCGAGGAAGATGGTCGCGCCCGTCAGCACCAGGCCCCCGACGGACAAGCCCGTCTTCCACGCCCACGAGGGTTCGAGCCCTTCCAGAAAGCCGCCTTCAGTCGCTCGGAAATCGCCCACGCCTATCCACGGCGAGAACATCAGGTAACCCTCGGCCTGGAAGAGGTTCACGACCGCGGTGAGCCAGAGGAAGTAGTACTCGTTCCCGTCGGCCGGGGGCGACAGCAGCAGCGTCACGGCGGCTCCACCTCCGGCCAGGAGGTTTGCCGTGGCTCCGCCCCCGGTGTCCCAGCGCCGGGTCCCTGCTCGCAGCTCGCTTCCCGAACATGCGGCGTTGGCGGTCGAAACGCCGGTAGGTCGGCCTCCTCCACGGCGCACCCGCCCTCGTGTCCGAGCCCCTCGTGCAAGAGCGCGGTCATGAAGTAGGTGGTCGCCCCGATGGCCAGCAGCGTCGGCGTATCGGGCGCGCTCGTCGCTTCCGCAGGGGCAACCGCCTCGGGTTCGGCGTACGCCGTGACCGCGAGCAGCCCTGCCAAGAGTGAAATCTTCAGCGTGAGCGCCATCGGGTTCCCCCTGCCAGAAGTCCAGGCCGACCATATCCCGAACGACGAGGAGGCCTGAGGTGGACCCTTGGCGCCATGCCCTCGGTCTCCAACTTCCGTTCGAAGAAGGCGTCGACGGCCACCGGCGCGTTGCAGAAGGGGCACTTCGAGAACCGGGCGTTGAAGGCGCGGCCACAACTCTGGCATCGAATCGGCTCGGGCATTCGACCTGGCGACGCGGACGCTTACCGCTTCACTGGGGCGGTCCGGTCCCGGCACGAGGCTGCGCCTCGGCCCGCTGTACCGGCGCCCGGCGCCTGCTGCGATGGCACTCACTTGGGGTTTGCTGACTTTAGTGCCACCTGCGATTGCCGCTGGAGGTTTTTCGGTCACGCAAACTGAAGAAAAACTCATCAAGGTCGGGATGACAACACAAGAATAGTCTTGGCGCTGATTGGACAACCCTCGAGAAAAGTCACCTACAGAAATGAACCGGGTCCCACCTGGTCATACAGCGTGAACGGTATCGCGGACTTTCTTCCGGCAGTGATATTCGAGGTCAATTTCGATACAAATGAAACTGTGATATCGACCGATGAGCGCAAGATTGAAAGACCAAAACTCAGCCGCGCCTGGGCCACTTCGGGATTTGAATGTCGTCGTCGCTGCCAATGCAGCCCATCTGACTAGCATGGCAAAGGAGCGATCACGATTTGACGCCTGCTTCGTAGGCATTCTCCGCAGATCCCCAAGTCTGAATGAGATAGCGGTAAATGGCGTCAAGTGTTCCTGAAAACTTGGTGACTCCTTTGTGTTTGACGCTTCTCACCATGTTTTGCCTTATTTAGTTACCTTCGATTTCGACCCTTTTGGGGCCAACTGAGGCAAGACGGCAAACTGGTTATTTGGCCGCTTCGCTGTTGAGAATAGCGATGATCTTGTCCGTGATGTCCAGCTTGGGGTTGGCATAGACCGCGTCTTGCAGCACCAGATCAAGCTTTTCTGCTTCAGCCACTTGCTTGACCGCCTTGTTGGCACTGGCCAGGATGAGTTGCACGGCTCGATTCGCGCCGGTACATTTGCAAGTCTTCCTGTAGGGTGACTTTTTTCCGCTGAATATCACGGTCCAAATCGGATAACTGGCGCTGCTGGTTGAGCCTCTGGCTGTCTGACAGGGTCGGTGCATCGACCTGCAACTTGTCTGCATTGGCCTTGAGTTGAGCGCTGAGGTCAACAATTTCTTTGTCGCGCTTTGAGCTCTGTTGCAGCTTGACCTGCGCAGCCTTGGCCGGGTAATGGATTCTTTCAACACGCGGTCAGTCCGCACAAATCCGACCCGGGATGCCTGGGCTCTGACTGCAGGCGCGGCAAGCAGGCCGGCCAAAGCGATCACAGCGAAGAGCTTGTAAATTGGTTTTTTCATTGATGAATAAAGGCATATCGCCTGTCGGACGGTGGTTTAGCCGACTGGCCAGCGGCACCGCGCGACTACCCCAATTATTGCGCGTTACGGATGACTCGCCCATTCACCGGTTGGACGGGCCTTGCGTTGTTGGGGAATAGTTGCGAAAACAGGCGAATTTGATCGCGGCTGATGGTTTGCGGTTGCTTGAGAACCATCCACAGCACGTTCTCAGAACAAGGCGGTGTGGTCAATGACCCCATGAACTGGTAGTAGCGCTGATCGGTGGGCAGCAGTGCTGTCATATCCACCAGTCCCAGCGGCATGCGGACCCGGTCGCCCTCACCCAAAGGCATGTAGGTCCACACATTGTTCACAGATGAAGGAGTTGGCAGTACCGGAGTCCAGCAGAACGGCAACCACGGCCAATTGGCCCAGCGCTCTTGTGGACCAGGTGCGCCACCATGGCAAAACTCTTGTAATTCACGCGTTCTTCAGACGGATGGTGGAAGTGAAACTGGATGAGTTTGTATTCGGTCCCGCGCACCACAATGTAGTTGTCGCCATTCAGATCAACCTGAATGGTGTGGCCATTGTTCAGGACGGTGCCGTCGCTGGGTGTAAGTTGAAGTGAATGGGTTCAGTGGGGCCCATCAGCGTGATCTGGTCTTCAATGTTGATGGGGGACTGTGTTTTGCCAATGGCGCAAACATTGAATTCGGGCTTCAGGCCAGCCCATGCTTGCGGACCATTGGCACCTTCATAACTCCAGTGCACTTCACCGCTGGCATGCGCGCCCGCTGCGGCACCCTGCTCGGGGGGCAAGGCATGGCCGGCCAGGGCGGCAAGCCCTCGCGCCCGGATGTACTGGCGACTGTCCACCGGGTTGGCGATGCGCCCTGGCGCGACAGCCACCTCATGGTGTTCGCTGGCCCATCACCTGTGGGCGGGCGGCAGCCGCTCTCCGGTGCAGCGCGACTTGGGGCTTTGGCGCTGGCCGGAATGGTGATGTATTTCTTTTCTTTGCCACCGATGGACAAGGTCATGGTTTTGTTGGCAGCCCCCGCCTCGACCGCCTGCGCACCCACCGCCACTGTCTGGGCGTCATGGGACCGGATGCCGCCGGTGCCGCTGCAGCCATGGGCGCCGCGGCTTTCTTTTCCGGCTCCGCGGCATGGGCGGCCGGCGCGTGGGCGGGTTCAGCCGCTCGCGCGGGAGCACCCGCCAAAAAGGCTAACGCCAACAAGGTCACCGCAAAAGGAGGGGTCAAATAGGCTGTTTTGGGGGTGGTGTCATGAAATGTCTCGCCGTGGAATTTTTGGGCATGGATTGTGATGGTATCGGCAAAATCGGCGGTGAACTTGAGATTTCGGTGCCCACCGGTAGGCGATGGCTCAAGCTATAGTCACTTCGTCCCACTTCCAAACCCCATGGCTTCATTGGCACATACGTGAGCATCCAGACCGACGATTTTGCCCCCCCGCGCCAGCGGGTGGTGTCGGCCGCGCCCACCTCCCCCAACGAAGAGGCGATCGAGCGCGCCCTGCGCCCCAAGTTGCTGGACGAGTATGTGGGCCAGACCAAGGTGCGTGAGCAGCTGGAGATTTTCATCGGTGCGGCACAAAAACGCGGCGAGGCGCTGGACCATGTGTTGCTGTTCGGCCCGCCCGGCCTGGGCAAGACCACGCTCTCCCACATCATTGCCCACGAGCTGGGCGTGAACCTGCGCCAGACCAGTGGCCCCGTGCTGGAAAAGCCCAAGGACCTGGCGGCGCTGCTGACCAACCTGGAAAAGAACGACGTTCTGTTCATCGACGAAATCCACCGCCTCTCGGCCGTGGTGGAAGAAATCTGTACCCCGCGCTGGAGGACTACAAGATCGACATCATGATCGGCGAGGGCCCGGCGGCACGTTCCATCAAGCTCGATTTGCAGCCCTTCACGCTGGTGGGCGCCACCACGCGCGCCGGCATGCTGACCAACCCGCTGCGCGACCGCTTTGGCATCGTGGCGCGGCTGGAGTTTTATACGAACGAAGAGCTGGCCCGCATCGTCAAGCGCAGCGCGGGTCTGCTGGGTGTGCCGATGGACGAAGACGGTGGTTTCGAGATCGCCCGCCGTTCGCGCGGCACACCGCGTATTGCCAACCGCCTGCTTGCGCCGCGTGCGCGACTATGCCGAGGTCAAGGGCTCTGGCACCATCACGCTGGACATGGCCAACCGCGCACTGGCCATGCTGGATGTGGACCCGCAAGGCCTGGACCTGATGGACCGCAAGCTGCTGGAGGCCGTGATCCACCGCTTTGACGGCGGCCCGGTGGGCCTGGACAACATCGCGGCCAGCATCGGCGAGGAGCGCGAGACCATTGAGGACGTGATCGAGCCCTACCTCATTCAGCAAGGCTACCTGCAGCGCACGCCGCGCGGGCGCATCGCCACGCTGGCGGCCTACCGGCATCTGGGGGTGACACCGCCCAAAATCGGCGATGGACCTGTTTGAGGTGTAAGCCCCTTGCGGCCGGGGACTGGTGCCAAGGGCGCCAGCCAGGTGGTATTGCATTGATAGCGATCAAAATCTGCGCGACGTAGTAGGTGCTCAAAATGGCCAGAGGCGCCAGGGGTAGCGGGGGTAGGAAGTTGTTGATGGCAATGAGCGAGTCGCTGACCATGAAAATCAGGGCTCCCCACCGCTACCCAGCGCGATGCCGCATCGCCCTGCACGCTGGCCCGTGACCAGGCCTGCGCAGCCATCAGGCAGATGACGGTGACATAGGCGCCCACGGCGCCCTTGAGCACCGGGTCGCCCAGGCTGCCACACAAACGCGCACATCAGCGCCACCAGCCAGCAGGCCCCACAGCACCTTGCGCTGCACAAACCAGCCCACGCCCTGGCGGAACAAGGCGATGTAGAACAGGTGGGCCACCAAAAACGACGCCAGACCGGGGATGAAGTAGTCGCCCGGCAGCATGAGGAACACATCCCCACCCAGCGAAAACCAAGGCAGCCAGCAGCAGTCCACGTTTGAATCAAATTGGCCTCTAGCACCCATAGTCGCCTTCGAATGCAAGTAGCTACAAAAACCATAGCGATGATCATGGCCAAGGGCTTGGTCAGCAGGTAGTAGGGCAGCAACTCCATGGCGCCCAGCGTGGCCAGGGCCGCGGCTTCCACCATCAGCACCTCCGCGTGATGCCAATCGGCCCAGCGCCCACACCCCAGCCCAGGACCAAGACCACGATGCTGGCCCACACCAGCGCTGGCCAGAACCCAAACCGCAGAATCCCACAGATACGCGACGCCCCAGCAACACCACAAACTGCAAGCCGGCAAACCACTGCTGGCCTGTACTCAGCACCGGGTTGAAGGTCTGCACCTGCGCCAGCGTGAAGGCGGGCTTAGGGTAGCGCTGCGGCCACATCGGCAGGGCGCCAGCCCGGTGGTTTGAACCACACCCTGAGCTTGTCGCCCAGTGCGCGCGTGCCAGCTGTCCTTGGCGCAGAGCCCAGTAGACCTCGGCATTGGCCCACAGCGGGTCCCAGCTGTTGAGAGGCCGCGTGTGCCGTACACCAACACTCCTTCCTCTGTGAAGGTGCCAAACATGCGGTCCCACATGATCAGAATGCCGCCGTAGTTTTTGTCGAGGTACGGGTCATTCACCGCGTGGTGCACGCGGTGGTTGCTGGGGCTGCAGAACCAGCGGTCAAACCAGCCCAGCTTGCCCACCTGCTCGGTGTGCACCCAGAACTGGTAGAGCAGGTCGATGAGGGCCACGACACCGAACACCAGCGGCGGCACACCGGCCACCGCCATGGGCAGATAGAAGACCCAGCCCAACAACGCGCCCGAGCTGGTCTGGCGCAGGGCGGTGGACAGGTTGTAGTCCTGGCTTTGGTGGTGCACCACGTGGGCGGCCCAAAACACGGCGCCACTGCATGCCCCGCGCGGTGCAGCCAGTAGTAGCAAAAATCGTAAAACACCAGGGCCAGCACCAGCCGTACCAGGCTGGTCCAGAACGCATCGTTGCGCCACAGCGCTACGTGCTCGAAAAGAGCGCGGTGTAGATGCCGATGCGCAGCAGCCGCGTGAACACCGGCTGGTCTGGCTGAGCATGCCCAGGCTGATGCTCGCTCACCGCGTCGTCCAGCCGGTAGGTGTTGCGCCCTTTGGCGCGCTCCCCAGGCGAACTCAGCCAGCATCAGCAGGAGGAACGGCGGTGGCCAGGACGATGATCTGGCTCGGGGGTCATGCCTGGGTTCCCAGTGATTGCCTCAGGCTTGTTTGCCTCACGTCAGCGCACCCCGCGCGTCAACGCGAAACACCTTCTCTCAATCACGCCATCAAGCAAACCGCCCCTGACGCCCACCATGTCGTCATGCAGGTTGATGGTGGGGTCGCAGTGCCCGGGTACCAGCCAGACGATGTCGCCGATTTCAGGCAGGGGATCGTGTAGCGTCACGCTGCGCAGCAGGCCGTGCTCGTCACCCCCATTCGCGTATTGCAAGCCGCAGTTTTGTGGGGTTGAACGGGCCGGGTGAATGGCGTGAACGGTTGGCAAGCCTGAGTCAATGGCATGGCTTTTGTGCCCGGCATCACATACCGCGTGGGTACCGCTGCGGCTCATGACCTGGGCTTTGACGAACAGGGCGGGTTCAAAAACGGGCTGGTCAGGGTGCGGCTGGTCGAGCGCGTAATCCGCGTCCATGAACATGAAGGAGCCCACCTGAATCTCGCCATAGACGCCGCTGACCGACTCTGAAAAACGTGCCCGTGCCAGCGCCAGTGATCAACGGCACGGACAGGCCCACGGCATCCAGCATGGCGCAGTTGCGCTTCACACGGTTCCAAAACGGCATCGATCGCCGCCTTGCGCTCCTGCACTTTCCGCAAATGTTGCGCGCTTCCATGGTAGGCCTGCAAACCGGCAAAGTGGAGTGATGGGTTTCTGGCAATGGCCCGCGCCAGTTCCACCGCTGTGACGGGTTCTGCGACGCCGCAGCGCCCATGGCCCACGTCGATTTCAATGAATACGTCGATAAGGTTTGCGTCGTCAGATATTGAACCGAATGCCAGAGCCAGTGCGGCCACTCCGCAGATGGCCGAGGACAGGCCCCAGATCAGCATATTCACGCGGCGTACCGGAATGCCCATGTAGAAGGCGGCGAGCTGGTTCTGCGAGGTCGCCTGCATGGCGATGCCGAGCCGCGTGTAGCGGAAGAAGGCATACAGCAGCGCGACCAGCACGACCGTGGCCAGAATGATCACCAGGTGCTCGACCGAAACCACGAGCCCCGTGCCCTCTCCGCCGAACCAGATCACCTCGTCCTTGTAGGGTACCGGCAAGGTGTGGGTCTCGGTGCCCCAGTAAGGAATCAGGGCCACGTAGACCGCGCGCCAGGTAGCCGAGGCCGATGGTCATCATCACCATGGTGAAGGCCGGCTGGCCGAGCAGGGGCGCAGCACGAGCGACCCACAATGCTCATCAGCGAATCCGCGATTGCAAGCAAGCCGACATAAATGGCAAGCCGCGTTACGAGAGGGCCGTTATGAAACCGAACTCCCTTATCCAATAATTCGCGAAGCAGGAGTGGCGTCGCAATTACCAGAAATGCGTCCACGACAACTGTTATTAGGAAGAAGACGATCTGCCATCTATATGGCTTGGCGAAAGTGGCAATACGTCGTACTGTGCCCGGCTTGAGTTTCTGGTTCTTTACAGACGGATCGGCCATCATGGAACGGAAAGTCATCCATCCGGCATGACTTGACATAGGCTAAACCGTAAACCCAAGCGCCCGTAATTGCTCACGACCATCGTCGGTGATCTTGTCCGGACCCCATGGCGGCATCCAAACCCAGTTGATTCGCACGTCGCTTGTCAGTTGAGAAAGAGCGGCACGCGTCTGATCTTCGATGACATCTTGCAAAGGACAGGCAGCCGAGGTGAGCGTCATATTCAAAACCGCAATATTGCTCTCATCAATCATGATGTCGTAGATAAGACCTAGGTCCACCACGTTGATTCCGAGTTCAGGGTCAACAACATCCTTCATCGCCTCGGTTACGTCATCTATCTTTGCCAACATCGCGCCCTGCCTCCTGTTATCAACTTCATGAGCCTAGTGACTTTCTTCCTTGAACCTGAACCGCAGCGTCCTTGAACGCCATCCATCCCAGAAGCGCGCACTTAATACGCGCTGGATACTTGGAAACGCCAGCAAACGCGACTGCGTCTTCCAATACTTCCTCATCTCCGCCCTGCGTGCCCTTGCTCTGCATCAGTGCAACAAAAGCGTCAACGACAACTGCAGCTTCTGCGAGTGTCTTCCCAGTGAGGAGTCCTGACATCATCGAAGCACTTGCCATAGAAATTGAACACCCCATGCCGTCCCAAGAGAGAACAATGGCGCCATCCACAAGGGAAAGATTGACGGTTAATTCGTCCCCGCAACTTGGGTTGACGTGATGGACTTGTACATCCGGCAAAGCTGAAAGTCCCTTGTGTTCCGGATGCTTGTAATGGTCAAGGATCACCTCTTGATAGAGATTGTCTAGTTGCATCATCTATCACCGAAGTAAAACTTAGCCCCACGCACACCTTCAATGAGTGCATCGATATCGGCTTCATCGTTATAGAGATAGATGGAAGCCCGCACAGTGGCATTGATGCCGAACTTCTTGTTGAGCGGCCAAGCGCAATGGTGGCCTGTTCGCACGGCAATGCCCTTGCTATCTAGAAATTGACCCACGTCATGCGGATGCAGACCTTCGACTGTAAATGCAACTACGCCTCCTCGCATATCAATGTCGGTCGGTCCAAAAATCTTCACTCCGTCGATTTGTTGGAGTCCCTTGATCAACCTATCCGTGAGAGCGATTTCGTGCTCGTGAATGTTGTCCAACCCAACTTGTTGCAGGTACTCCAATGCGGCGCCTAACCCCACAGCCTGTGCCATGTTTGGTACACCTGCCTCAAATTTCCGGGGAATCGGAGCCCACGTCGCACCGGTCATCGATGCGCTTGAAATCATCGAGCCTCCAAAGAGAAACGGGGGGAGTTCTTCAAGCAAGGTCGCTTTCCCCCAGAGCACCCCTACGCCCGTGGGGCCGAGGCTCTTATGGCCCGAGAAAGCGAGGAAATCTATATCCAAATCTTTGACATCTACCTTCATGTGGGGCACGGACTGGCAAGCATCAAGGATCACAACAGCACCAACTTCATGGGCTCTGGTGACAATGGCCTCGAGCGGGTTGATCGTTCCCAGAACATTAGATTGATGGGTTATCGCCACAATTTTCGTGTCTTCGGTAATTATGGATTTGATGTTTGACAGATCTAGGCGACCGTTATCCTTGACGTCGAACCATGCGAGATGGGCACCGGTGCGCTTGCACAATTGCTGCCAGGGAATCAAATTAGCGTGGTGCTCCATCTCCGTGACCACAATTCGATCACCCTCACTGAGGCGGAATCGGTTTCCCTCGGGCGCGTTCCCGATTGCATAAGCAAGAAGGTTGAGACTTTCAGTTGCACTTTTCGTGAAAACTATCTCATCGCTCTGTGCCCCAAGGAAATTCGCGACTATCAACCTCGCCCCTTCATAGGCTTCAGTCGCTTCTTCTGCCAATTGGTGAGCACCTCGATGCACGGCGGCGTTGTTGTTGCGATAAAAGTCCGACTCCGCGTCGATGACTACATTTGGCTTCTGGCTTGTCGCCCCACTGTCTAAATACACCAACCTGTTTTCTCCACGGATCATCCGTTCAAAGATGGGAAAGTCTTTGCGAATTAAAGCTGCATCTAGGGACATAGAAGTATGAGTGGGACGGTTAGCTACCGACGTACTCGGCATAGCCCTTCTCCTCTAACTTGTCTGCGAGCTCTGGTCCGCCTTCTTCGACGATATGTCCATTTGCAAAGACATGCACGAAGTCGGGCTTGATGTAGCGGAGAATGCGGGTGTAGTGGGTGATCAGGAGGACCCCAAGATTGTTGGCTGCCTTGGCGCGATTGACACCTTCAGACACTATGCGGAGAGCATCGACATCAAGCCCCGAATCTGTCTCGTCAAGGATTGCGATCTTTGGTCTTAGCAACTCGAGTTGCATAATTTCGTGGCGCTTCTTCTCTCCGCCTGAAAATCCCTCATTGACATTTCGTTCAGAGAATCCAGGATCCATGTTAAGTGCGTTCATAGCGGCCTTAACCTCCCCTACCCATGTTCGTAACTTGGGCGCTTCACCACGAAGTGCCGTCGCGGCCGTCCTCAGAAAGTTTGAGACCGACACTCCTGGAACTTCCACTGGATACTGCATGGCAAGGAAAAGTCCTGCTTTGGCTCGTTCGTCAACCTTCATGGCGAGGACATCTGCGCCGTCAAGTGTCACACTTCCGCCGGTAACGGTGTACTTGGGGTGACCTGCAATCGAGTACGCAAGAGTCGATTTCCCTGACCCATTGGGACCCATGATCGCATGTGTCTCTCCGGAGCGAATTGTGAGATCCACCCCTTTAAGGATCTCAATAGCGCCTTTATCGGTATTTACCGAAACTTCTAGTCCTCGAATTTCTAATGTGCTCATCTTCTCCTCTTTCGGTTTCGGTAAGTTCTAAATTTCGATTGTTACAGAATCAGCTTCGATGCGGACTGGGTATGACTTGACTGGCTCAACTGCCGGCAACGTCAAGGCAACACCAGTTCGAAGATCGAATTCAGCGCCATGAAGCCAACACTCAATGCGTGTTCCGGTGATGTCGCCCTCAGACAAGGACGCATCCGAGTGAGTGCAGGTATCGCCGATGGCAAAGACCTCATCACCAATCCGGGTGACGCAAATCGACTGGCCATTCTTCTCCAAACGAACCGGCTTGTTCTGTTCCAGTTGTGAATACGACAAATCTGACATCTTCCTAGTGGCCCACCTTTTCGAGTTCGTTATCAATTCGCACCATGAGCCGCTCTTGGATCTCTTCGTCCTCAATGTGAGAGATGATTTCGGCAAAGAAACCACGTACAACCAACCTGCGCGCTTCGTCCAAGGGAATTCCGCGAGACATCAGGTAGAAGAGTTGCTCATCATCAAAGCGCCCAGTAGTGCTGGCATGGCCTGCGCCGACGATTTCTCCTGTTTCAATCTCGAGGTTCGGGACGGAGTCAGCACGTGCGCCGTCGCTCAGAAGTAAATTGCGGTTGAGTTCGTAGGTATCAGTACCTTCGGCAGCCGCGCGGATGAATACATCACCAATCCACACGGTATGCGCCCCATCCCCGGATAGCGCCCCTTTGTAATTCACTCGCGACTTTGCCTGCGGAATTCCATGTTCGATATGGATCCGGTGCTCAAGGTGTTGGCCCTCGGTCGCAAAGTACACGCCAGAAAGATCAGCGAAAGACCCGGGCCCACTGAATTCGACAGTCGGCAGAAGTCGAACAAGAGAGCCCCCGACCGTGACGGTCACGGACTTGAATGTCGAATCTCGGTCCAAGATCGCATGATGGCGTGCCGCATGGACTGATTCATTAGACCATTCCTGAAGCGTGACAAACGTGAGATGCGCCCCCGGGGCCAGAATGATTTCAATGTCCTCCCCCAGGATCGTCGAACCGCTGTTTTCCATGACAATACTTGCCGTCGAATTCATTCCAACGGTGATGCGGACCTGTGACAACTCAGCGCCATCCATGCCGCCAGCGGCACGATAAAGATGGATAGCTTCTGTGAGGTGCGTGTTGTCCGCAACGTCAAGAACAAAAACATCTTCGACTTCTGCGTGCACTCTGCCCACAATGACGTCGTCAGAATCTGAAACTGATGAAATGAGTTCGCGGGAGACGCGCGATGCATGCACGCCAAGTTGGAGTTCACCCCTTAGGGCGAGGGACTTGACGTTCTTCGTGGTAGACGTGCCATCGTGCAAGCCAGCAAGCCTGTTCAGAGGCGTGAAGCGCCACGCCTCTTCTCTGCCTGTTGGTGTCAGGTAATTCGTAGCAAGAACAGACATCAACCAACCGCACCTTCCATTTGTAGTTCGATAAGACGATTGAGTTCGAGGGCGTATTCCATAGGAAGCTCACGCGCGATCGGTTCGATGAAACCACGGACAATCATTGCCATCGCTTCATCCTCAGAGAGCCCACGAGACATCAGGTAGAAAAGTTGATCATCACTAATTTTGGAGACCGTTGCCTCATGCCCCATCGATACATCGTCTTCGCGAATGTCCACATACGGGTATGTGTCGGATCTCGAAATCGTGTCAACAAGGAGTGCATCGCATTTCACTGTGCTCTTGGAGTGGTGAGCGCCCTCTTGAATCTGTACTAGCCCGCGGTAGGAAGTGCGACCTCCTCCACGCGCCACCGACTTTGAAATGATCGTTGACGAGGTATAGGGAGCCGCATGAACCATTTTGGCGCCGGCGTCTTGGTGTTGGCCTTCTCCGGCAAAGGCAATGGAGAGGGTCTCACCCTTTGAATGTGGTCCTAGAAGAAAGACAGCCGGGTATTTCATGGTGACCTTTGAGCCGATGTTGCCGTCGATCCACTCCATAGTGGCACCCTCGGCACAGGTAGCACGCTTGGTAACCAAGTTGTATACATTGTTCGACCAGTTCTGGATGGTCGTGTAGCGCACGCGAGCGCCCTTTTTGACGATGATCTCGACAACGGCGGAGTGAAGCGAGTCGGAGGAGTAAATCGGGGCGGTGCAGCCTTCAACATAGTGGATGTACGAATCCTCATCGGCGATGATCAACGTACGTTCAAATTGCCCCATATTCTCAGTGTTGATCCGGAAGTACGCCTGCAAAGGGATATCAACGTGAACTCCCTTCGGCACGTAGATAAATGAGCCACCAGACCAGACGGAAGTATTTAAAGCCGCGAACTTATTGTCTCCTACTGGAATGACCGTACCGAAATACTCTCTGAAAAGTTCTGGGTGCTCCTTGAGAGCGGTATCCGTGTCAAGAAAGATGACGCCCTGCTTCTGGAGGTCTTCGCGAATCGAGTGGTAAACGACCTCGGACTCGTATTGGGCTGCTACGCCTGACACGAGACGCTGCTTTTCGGCTTCGGGAATGCCCAGGCGATCGTACGTGTTCTTGATTTCATCAGGGAGGTCATCCCACGTCGTCGCCTGCTTTTCCGTGGATCGAACAAAGTACTTAATTGTGTCAAAGAAGATTCCCGAAAGATCCGAGCCCCATGTCGGCATTGGCTTCTTCTCGAAAAGTTTCAATCCCTTCAGGCGCATATCGAGCATCCATTGAGGTTCTGATTTCTTTGAGGAGATATCTCGGACAACATCTTCATTTAGTCCGCGACGCGAATTAGTGCCTGCAGCATCGGAGTCGGACCAGCCATACTCGTATCTTCCTAAGCCCTCGAGTTCTGGATGCGCAGTTGTCATCGACTTCCTCCTGTTTTTGTTGTCTGTAAATGATTTGCCATCGGCGAAATGTTGGGGATATAGGTCGTGCACACTCCGTCACCGTGCGCGATGGTCGCCAATCGCTGAACATGAGTGCCAAGTACCCTTGAGAACGCCTGCGTCTCGGCTTCGCACAGTTGGGGAAACTGCGAGGCAACATGAGCAATTGGGCAGTGATGTTGGCAAAGCTCTTCCCCATGCACGCGCGGGAGCACGCTCGCCGCGTAGCCTTCTTCTGTGAGGAACTGCGCAAGCGCATCGGCGCGAGCAGCAGAACTGGTCTCGGATGAGATGACCGGAATGAGGGTCCGTTCGATCTCCTCGGCTCGGGCATTGGCAAAAGCCATCAACGCCTCGGGACCCATCTGAGTTTGAAGGAATTTCAGAGCCGAAACAGCCAAGTCGTCATAGGAGTGCTCGAACTTCTCCCGACCGGCATCACTCATCACAAAGACCTTGGATGGACGACCTCGTCCTCGGCCCGTCACGATGTGCGGTTCTCTAGCCACGAGAAGGCCTTCTGCAACCAGGGAATCCAGGTGCCGCCTGATTCCTGCCGGTGTGAACCCCAACTTCTCCGCCAGAACCACTGCGCTCATCGGTCCGTTTTCAAGAATCGAGCGCGCAACGAGGTCACGGGTACGTGGATCTTCCCCTTCGGGCATCTTTTTCACAACATAAGTGTGTCGTAATTCCTCGATTTATGCCAGTTGAGGACTCGCGAGCGGTCCATGCGTGTCCTGGCTACCCTCTCAGAACACTTAGGCTTGCCCGCATGAGTCGACTCGCAGCACGTGCTGATAGTGCTCTTGTACGTATGAGGCCTCGGCTTGAGCGTGCCCTTTCCCCGATCCTAGGCCTGCTCCTTCTTTTCCAATCTGGTCTGGTTGTCTCAGGTGGGGCGGTCCGCATCACCGGCTCAGGCTTAGGGTGCCCGACCTGGCCCAAATGCACGAGCAATTCGTTCACGCCCGTCCCCCACCAAGCACAGGGTCAACTTCACGTCTGGATCGAGTTCGGCAACCGCCTCATCACTCTAGGACTGCTCACGGTTTCGGTAATTGCCCTTCTTGCAGTTCTCATTCTAAAGCGGAACGACATACGCGCATTGGCGATCGGACAGGTAGTCGGAATCCTTCTTCAAATTCCTCTTGGTGGGATCACCGTCCTTACTCACCTGAATCCCTTCGCGGTTGCTTCGCATTTTCTTCTGTCCATTATCTTGATTGCAGCTGGCACTTCCTTATTCGAACGCAGGTCCCTGACTCGTCTTGAATTTCCACCAGTTCGTTCGGGCGTCCGGATCATGTCACACACGCATCTTGTATTGACCGCGCTTGTAATCGTCGCCGGAACGCTCGTCACAGGAAGCGGACCAAACGCTGGGGATATGTCAGCACCACGTTTTCATATACACATCCAATTCATCGCTTGGCTTCATGCAGATTTGGTAATAGGTCTAGTGGTGCTCACTGGACTTATGCTCGTGGTGACATCCCGATATTCAACTTTGCGCAGGCGCATCGCGATCTTTGGACTCGTCGCTCTTGCACAAGGTGGCGTTGGCTTCCTTCAGTACTATCGAGGCTTGCCGGAATTGCTTGTTGGCGCCCACCTTCTTGGCGTAACTTTAATTTGGATAAGTGCTTGGCGAATACATCTAGCGACAAAGTGACGGAATAAGTGAGGAAAAATATGAAAGAGAAACTGGCGCAGTGGAATGACCTTGATGATCGTTCCATCGCCTATGCCCGTGCCCTTGCTATGGATGCAGTGCAGAAGGTGGGCAACGGCCACCCCGGTACAGCAATGGCGTTGGCACCAGTTGCCTACTTGCTCTTCCAGCGTCACATGGTCCACGACCCCAACGATCCGACGTGGCTTGGACGTGATCGCTTCATACTCTCATGCGGACATTCATCTCTGACTTTGTACACACAACTCTTCTTCAGTGGTTACGGATTGGAAATGAAAGACTTGCAGGAGTTTCGCACGTGGGGCTCTCTCACGCCGGGTCACCCTGAGTACGGTCACACCGCCGGCGTTGAAACAACGACCGGTCCTCTTGGTCAGGGTGTCGCAAATGGCGTCGGCATGGCGATGGCCGCGCGATACGAACGCGGCCTGCTCGATCCAGACGCCCCAACCGGGGCAAGCCTTTTCGATCACCAGATTTGGGTCATTTGTTCAGATGGCGATCTCGAAGAGGGCGTTAGCGCTGAGGCATCATCCCTGGCCGGCACACAAGGCTTGGGTGGACTCAATGTTATTTATGACGACAATAGGATTTCAATCGAAGGTGACACACATGTCGCATTCACAGAGGATGTTTCCGCACGCTACCGCGCATATGGTTGGGATGTCATTGATGTTGCTGCCCAGCCCGACGGCAATGTCGATCTACTCGCTCTCGAGCAGGCGATGATCGATGCCAAGAACCAACAATCTAAGCCGACGCTAATCCGAATGAAGTCCGTCATTGCATGGCCGGCACCACATGCCCGTGGCACTGCCAAATCTCATGGCTCCGCTCTTGGAGACGCGGAAATCGCAGAAACTAAGAAAGCACTAGGCCTTAATCCGGATGAAAAATTCGCCATGCCACAAGAGGTTCTCGATCATGTGCGTTCCGTCAAGTCACGAGGCTCTGCAGCACATGCAATCTGGAATGAAAAATTCAAGCAATGGGAAAATGCGAATCCTTCTCGCGCCCAACTTCTTTCGCGATTAAGACAACGGTTGCTGCCTGCTGATTGGGAGAGCGCAGTTCCTGTTTTCTCACCCGAGAAGGAAGTCGCAACGCGCAAAGCCTCGGGCGATGTCATAGCCCAAATCGCCAAGGTTCTTCCCGAATTCTGGGGCGGATCAGCGGATTTGGCAGAGAGCAACAACACGACAATTGAAGGCGGCGGATCGTTCTTACCCGCCAATAGCGATATCCCCGACGCCGATCCGTACGGCCGAATCATTCACTTCGGCATACGTGAGCATGCGATGGGTTCGATTCTCAATGGAATCACCCTGCACGGCTTGACTCGAACCTTCGGTGGCACCTTCCTTGTCTTTAGCGACTACATGCGACCAGCCGCGCGTCTTGCTTCACTCATGAATCTCGGTGTCACCTTTGTGTGGACCCACGACTCCATCGGACTTGGGGAAGATGGCCCAACGCATCAACCAATCGAGCACATTGCTGCGTTGCGCGCGATTCCGAATCTTTCGGTGATTCGACCAGCCGATGCCAACGAAGTGGCGCAAGCATGGAGGGTGATCCTTACTAGCGACGAGCCAAGCGCGCTGCTACTTTCAAGACAGAACCTTCCAGTCTTTGATCGAAGCATTTTCGCCAGCGCCCAAGGGGTCGAGAAGGGTGCCTACATTCTCAAAGATGCGAGCTCGGAGCCCAAGGCAATCTTGATCGCAACCGGTTCGGAAGTTTCCTTAGCAGTCACCGCCCAAAGGATCCTAGAGTCCCAAGGGATCCCAACAAGAGTAGTAAGTGCACCATGCTTGGAATGGTTTGATCGCCAGAGTCAGGCATACAAAGATGAAGTGCTTCCCAAATCGGTTGGAGTCAAGATAAGCGTCGAAGCAGGCATTTCCCAAGGTTGGCGAGATTACATAGGCGACCAAGGCTTCTCGATTTCAATTGAACATTTCGGTGCATCCGCGTCAGCGGCTACTCTCTTCAAGCAATTCGGCTTCACCGCCGAAAGAATCGTCGAAGAAGTTCTGGGGAGGTTGTCTTGATCACCGACCAAATATCGAGCGCAGGAACTTCCATTTGGCTTGATGACCTCTCTCGCAGCAAGATCACTGGAGAAGATTCACACAGTCTTCCTCACCGCATCGCCCACAACAACGTGGTTGGCGTAACGACAAACCCGAGCATCTTCAATTCAGCGATTTCACAAGGCGAGGAATACTCTGCCAGCATCGCAGAACTCAAAGGACGAAGTGCTGAAGATGTAGTTCAAATTCTTACCACCGATGACGTGCGAAGTGCCTGTGATCTGTTCACGCCAATATTCGCATCCACCTTTGGTATCGACGGACGCGTGAGCATCGAAGTCGATCCGAGATTGGCCCACGACACCAAGGGATCTATACAACAGGGCATTAATTTGTGGAAAATCGTCGATCGTCCAAACGCGATGATCAAGATCCCGGCAACCCTTGAAGGACTCGGTGCGATCACCGAGCTCATCTCCCAGGGAATCAGCGTCAACGCCACTTTGATCTTTTCCATCGAGCGTTATCTTCAAGTATTTGAAGCATTTCTCAAGGGTCTTGAGATCAGACTCGCAGACGGCAAGAGCATCACGGATGTCACCTCGGTCGCTTCTCTCTTTGTCAGTCGTGTAGACACTGCAGTGGATGCCTTATTGAAAGCGGAGAACTCCCCCTCGTCGACGGCACTCCTTGGAAAGGCGGCTATCGCCAACGCGGTGCTCACTTATCAAGCGTTCGAATTACAGGCAGCGACTCCTCGGTGGAAGAATCTCGAAAGCCATGGTGCGCGTATTCAGCGGCCTCTCTGGGCATCAACCGGTGTTAAGGACCCCGCCTACGAGGACACCCGATACGTCTTGGAACTCGTTGCACCGAACACAGTCAACACAATGCCTCAAGCGACTTTGGACGCCGTCATCGATCACGGCGTGATGCAAGAAGTTGAACTTGACGCTGAGTACGCAAAATCACAATCCGTCTTCTTTTTGTTGGACGAAGTTGGTGTTTCAATGACTGATGTGACGGATGAGCTGGAAAGAGACGGTGTCAAGAAGTTCGCAGATGCCTGGAATGAATTGCTTATAAATGTCGGAAAGGCACTGAACGCATGATCTTGTTGCACGGCTCCCAGACCTCAAAGATCGATCCATTCGACCCACGCTTCCTTGCGCTTGTGGACGCAAGCGAGAAGATCGCAGCAAAAGACATCAATCTTTGGGGGCCAGCCGCTAGAGACGAAGCCTGCGTCAGATTGAATTGGGTGGATAGTCCCAACTCCTCACGCCTCTTGCTGCCAGAGTTGGACGCATTGGCCGCTCGGTATCGCTCATTCAACCGAGTTGTCCTGTGCGGAATGGGTGGGTCTTCCCTTGCTCCAGAAGTCATCGCTGCATCATTTGAGAAGGAATTGTTTGTCCTAGACAGCACCGATCCTGACTACATCGGACGTGCATTGGACGGGGATCTTTCGAAAACGGTGGTCGTTGTTAGTTCGAAGTCGGGCTCCACTATTGAGACTGCCTCCCAAAGATCCCTTTTTGAGTCGCAGTTTATGAAGGCAGGACTTGACCCAACTGAGCACATGGTGATCGTGACTGATCCAGAATCACCTCTCGACAAAGATGCGCGATCACGCGGATTCACCGTCGTGAATGCCGACCCCAATGTTGGCGGACGCTTTAGTGCGTTGACCGCCTTCGGCCTGGTACCTGCAGCGTTGGCGGGCGTAGATGTATCTGTCCTCCTCGACGCGGCCAGCGACGCCCTTGCATCCTTCCAAGGCAACCAGTCCCCCGCAGTCGCAACCGCCTTCCTCTTGGCTTATCAAACCGGACAGTATCTTGCCTTCAGCGATACCGATTCTGGAATGCCTGGTCTTTCAGATTGGATCGAGCAACTCATCGCAGAATCGACGGGCAAGGAGCAAGTTGGTCGCCTACCCGTGGTCATCGAATCCAATGCATCCCCAGTTGACGGTGACGCCCTGCGCATTTCTTTTTCTGGCAAGAGCGATCTCGTGGTCGAAGGTGAGCTGGGTGCGCAGTTCATCTTTTGGGAATGGGTGACCGCGCTCCTCGGGTATGCATTAGAAATCGATCCCTTCAACCAACCCAATGTCACGGAAGCAAAAGAACAGACCGCGTCTCTGCTCGCGGCTTGGTCAGGCAAACTTCCCACGTTCACCCCGGATTTCATCGACGGTGCCGTAGAGATTTTTGCGCAGGCTTCTACTGTTGAAGCGGCCCTCACGCAGGTGATAGATGCAGTTTCCTCGGATGGATATTTAGCAGTCATGGCGTACTTGGACAGAAAGGGCGACGAGGAATTGGCTCAACTTCGCCGCATTCTCGCCGAGAAGAGTTCCAGACCAGTCACATTTGGATGGGGTCCGCGTTTTTTGCACTCCACGGGACAATTCCATAAAGGCGGGCAGCAAAACGGCGTATTTCTTCAGATCACGGGAGAGCCTGCCCAAGACATCGAAATTCCTGGGAAGGAATTCACATTCAAGACCCTCATCGCCGCTCAAGCGTTGGGTGATGGTCAGGCGTTAGCTTCACGCGGATTCACTGTGATTCGACTGCACCTTCGCAATCGCGAAAACGGTGTTGCCGACATACTCAGCGCTGCACGAGCGATTATTTAGTCTTCGTCTTCTCCACGAAGCTTTCGAAGTGCCTCTTCGAGGATCTTCTGTCCTTCGGCGTCACTGCGACGCTCTTTTACATAGGCCAGGTGGGTCTTGTATGGCTCGTTCTTGATTGGGCTTGGTGGATTGGCCTTGTCGCGGCCGGCCGGATAACCACAGCGAGGGCAGTCCCATTCATCGGGAATAACAACCGTCGCATCCTCTGCAAAAGAGGGGCGCGTCTCGTGCCCGTTTGCACACCAATAAGAGATCTGGAACCGACCGATCGACTCTCCGCGTTCGGCCTCGCCCATTGGGCCCGCACCAACGCGACTACCCCGAATTGCGCTTCCGCCTGCCATCTTTACTCCCTGTTTTAGTTACGCCTTCATGATTAAAAAATTAGAGCCAATCCACAATGCGGGTCAGGCCACGGCCTATTTGAGAGCCAAACTCAAGGCTACGACGCCTGCAAACCAAAGTCCGCCTACAACAATCGTGATTCTGTCGAGGTTTCGCTCGACCACGGAGGATCCGCCATAGTTTGAGGAGACGCCGCCTCCGAATAGATCCGAAAGGCCGCTTCCCTTTCCTTTATGAAGTAGGACCAGAAGTACCATCAGGACGCTGGTGACGACGAGCAAAATGGACAGTGCCAGTTTCATGTAAACCCCTTATTGGTCCTTGCTAGAACGCCAACCAGTAGAGGAGAAGGATAACGCACCCGAAGCCTATTTATAGAACTGGGCGATCTTGGCCAATTCCTCAGGATCCAGGCTCGCCCCGCCTATGAGGGCTCCATCGACATCAGGTTGCTTCATGATCTCAGCGATGTTGGAAGATTTCACCGAGCCGCCATAGAGAACTCGCATCGCCTGGGCTATCTCTGGTGAACCAATCTCATCGATTTCCCCACGGATCGCGCTACAGACCTCCTGGGCATCCTCTGCGGTCGCGGTCTTGCCTGTCCCAATCGCCCAAATGGGCTCGTAGGCAATGACGATCTTCTTTAGATCTGGCTTGCTCAAGTTTGCAAGGCCAGCACGAATCTGTCGGATGACGTAGGAGACGTGCGTGCCAGCTTCTCGCACTGACAAATCTTCCCCTACGCAGAATATCGGTGTGAGTTCGTTTGCAAGTGCAGCTTTGATCTTTCGATTGACCAACGCATCATCCTCGCGGTGAATTGTTCGTCGTTCGCTGTGGCCGACGACAACGAAGGTACAACCTAATTTGGCCAACATTGATCCGGAAATATCGCCAGTGAATGCACCCGAAGACTCTGGTGAAAGATCTTGAGCACCATAGAGAAGCCGAAGGCGATCACCATCGACAAGAGTCTGCACTGATCGTATATCCGTAAAAGGCGGAAGAACCGCAACATCGACGGCGTCATAGTCCTTATCGTCAAGACTGTAGACAAGTTTCTGCGTGACCGCGATGGCCTCAAGGTGGTTGAGGTTCATCTTCCAGTTCCCGGCCATTAACGGCTTGCGCATTATTGCTCCTCTAGTAATTGAAGATTCTATAGACCAAGGGCTTGAAGGCCGGGAAGTTCCTTGCCTTCAAGGTATTCAAGAGAGGCGCCACCGCCAGTGGAAATGTAGCCGAAATCAGAATCAGCAAAACCCAATGACCTAACCGCAGCAGCCGAGTCCCCACCGCCGACTACCGATATTCCCGAGACTTTTGTCAGTGCTTCGGCGACTACCTTCGTCCCCGCGGCAAATGACGGAAACTCAAAAACGCCCATCGGCCCATTCCAGAAAACGGTCTTGCATCCAGCAATCGCTGTAGCAAACGCCTCTGCTGACTCTGGTCCGATATCCAACCCCATTTGATCGGCGGGAATTGCATCGGCGCTGACGAGCGTTGCGGGCGCATCGGCAGCGAATTTTGGGGCCACGACTATGTCTGTAGGCAAGTGCAGTACCACCCCGCTTGTCTTGGCTCGAGCGATCAAGTCCTTCACTGAAGGAATCAGGTCCGTCTCGACCAGTGAGGTTCCGATGCCCTTGCCCTGTGCAGCAAGGAAGGTAAAGACCATTCCGCCGCCAATTGCCAAAACATTGACCTTGTCGAGCAAGTTCGAAATGACTCCGATCTTGTCGGAGACTTTGGCTCCTCCAAGCACGACCCCATATGGCCTTTGAGGATTCTGAGTCAATTGCTTGAGTACCTGAACCTCTGCATCAATCAGGAATCCAGCGGCATGAGGGAGTAATTGAGGGAGATCAAAAACAGATGCGTGCTTTCGGTGAACTGCGCCAAAGCCGTCTCCAACATAGGCATCGACTAGGGACGCAAGCTCCTTTGCGAACGCAGTTCGCTCTTCTTCAACCTTGCTTGTTTCGGCTGGATTGAACCGCAAGTTTTCCAGCAGAAGAATCTGCCCGGGCACGAGTGCTCTTGCTTTTGTCGTTGCGTCCGAACTCGCGCCACCGAATTCAACATGGATGCCCAGTAGCTCAGCGAGTCGCAATGCAACAGGTGCCAAAGAAAACTCAGGCTTTACTTCTCCCTTTGGGCGTCCCAAATGCGCACCAATGACAATCGATGCACCACCATCAAGTAAGAACTTGATAGTGGGCAACGATGCACGAATACGTCCGTCATCGGTGATGACGCCGTCCTTAAGAGGAACATTGAGATCGCAGCGGAGGAAAACTCGCCTGCCTGCGATATCAAGTTCCGAAAGTGATGAAGACATTAAAGTCCGCGGCCAACCAACTTGATGAGATCGACTAGTCGGTTTGAATAGCCCCACTCGTTGTCATACCAGCCAACGACCTTCGCGGTTGATCCGATGACCTTGGTCAAGCCTGAATCAAAGATGCACGAGGAAGGATCGGTCACGATGTCAGAGGAGACGATTGGATCTTCGGTGTAGGACAAGTAACCCTTGAGTGGGCCGCTCGTAGCGGCGGCTTTCATTGCAGCGTTGATGTCGGCCGCGGTGGCTTCCTTGGCAAGCTCGACGGTCAAGTCGGTCACTGAACCGGTTGGGACAGGTACTCGCATGGCGTATCCATCAAGTTTGCCCTTCAACTCAGGCAGAACGAGGCTGATCGCCTTTGCCGCCCCGGTTGACGTAGGGATGATGTTTGTTGCTGCCGCGCGTGCGCGACGAAGATCCTTGTGGGGAAAGTCCAAGATAACTTGGTCATTCGTGTAAGCGTGAATCGTGGTCATGAGTCCTCGGACGATTCCGAATTGATCGTTTAGAACCTTGGCCATCGGCGCCAAGCAGTTGGTTGTGCATGAGGCGTTGGAGATGATGTGGTGGTTGGCAGGGTCGTATTTATCATCGTTGACGCCCATAACGATTGTGACGTCCTCATCGGATGCCGGCGCGGAGATAATGACCTTCTTGGCTCCTGCGGAAATGTGCTTTTTGGCGTCGGCTGCCTTGGTGAAGTGGCCAGTTGACTCAAGAACCACCTCGGCGCCCACCGATGCCCAAGGCAAGGCGGCTGGGTCGCGCTCAGCAAAGACCTTGATGGTCTTTCCACCGACGGTGATCGTGTCTGCGGTATGGGAAACCTCTAGCCCAAGGCGGCCAAGGATTGAGTCGTACTTGAGAAGATGTGCCAAAGTTGCGTTATCGGTGAGGTCGTTGATTCCAACAATCTCGATATCTGGTGAAGTCAGCGCGGCGCGGAAGAAGTTACGCCCAATTCGTCCAAATCCATTGATTCCAACAGCAGTCACAGTAAACCTCGCTTAGTCGTAGTCCCCATTGATCCCAGAAGGTTCTCCAAAAGGGGTGGGCAGGAAAAGAGCCACAGCGCTGGGGTGCGTGGTAAACCCTATCATTGAGAAATCTGCTTGCTGCGTCGAGGTGTTCTAATTCACCATATGTGAGCGTAAATCGTGACTTTATTGCTAGTAAATGGGGGCCGACTAGTTCAGGAGGTCTGGCGAAAGGCCGGCTTCAGTGTCGGCTATCCCCAATTCTCCCGCCCGTTTGTCAGCCATCGCCAGAAGGCGACGGATCCGCCCCGCAATCGCGTCTTTGGTCATCGGAGGAGATGCCAGCGAGCCGAGTTCTTCCAGACTTGCCTGACCATGGGTGATACGCAGTTCGCCTGCCTCTTTCAAATGATCTGGGATCTGATCACCCAGAATCTCCATCGCCCGCTGGACCCTCGCGGAGGCCGCAACTGCTGCACGAGCCGAGCGGCGAAGATTGGCATCGTCGAAATTCGCCAGTCGATTGGCAGTTGCTCGTACCTCACGACGCATTCTGCGCTCTTCCCACGCAAGGACGCTTTCATGGGCGCCAAGTCGCGTCAACAAGATGCCAATTGCATCGCCGTCGCGTATGACGACCCGATCAACACCGCGAACTTCTCGTGCCTTTGCCGTAATCCCAAGCCTTCTAGCCGATCCGACAAGTGCCAGAGCCGCCTCCGGGCCGGGGCAGGTGATTTCCAACGATGATGAGCGACCAGGTTCGGTCAACGAACCGTGCGCAATAAATGCCCCGCGCCAGGCTGCTTCCGCATCGCAAATCGCGGCAGAAACCACTTGCGGTGGCAGACCGCGTACTGGTCTTCCATTGGCGTCGACCAGGCCCGTTTGGCGTGCAAGCGCTTCGCCGTCTTTCACCACGCGAACCACGTAACGAGAGCCCTTACGCAAACCGCTTGACGAAAGAACCGCAAGATCGCTTTCATGACCATAAACATCAGCAATGTCTTTTCGAAGACGTCTGGCGCTTTGTGCTGCATCCAACTCGACTTCAACCAGAATCTTGCCTGCAACAAGATGCAGACCCCCAGCAAAGCGGAGCAGCGCCGAGACTTCGGCTTTTCGACAGCAAGGTTTGGTCACCGCAAGTCGAGTGAGTTCATCCTTCACCGCTGCAGTCATTGCCATGTGCTTATCCAATCAGGCTATCGGACATGATGTGACCAAATACGGAAGTTAATTTTTCGACATCATGGTGAACGCTTCCCACGGCCTTTCGCAGGTCAGCGGTCACGAGCTGGCCGCCCATCTCTCTCACCTGATTCTCAAGTGAATTCGCATCGCGTACCACCGAGAAATCGGCAATCACATAATTGGCCTTGAAGTCCGGCGCGTACTGTCGTATCAAACCGAGATGTTCCTCTGGGGTGTAACCGGCGTATTCATTGCCGGACAGTTCAGGGACTGCATCCAAGTTGAGCATCACGATTCTCTTGGCTCTGCTTTCAACCAGCGCCCTCCTCTGGGACGGCACAAGAAGATGCGGCAAGACCGAAGAAATCCATGATCCTGGCCCCATGGTGATCCAATCGGCTTCGGAGATCGCGCTCAAAGCCTCATGTCGGGCTGGAGGATCTTGCGGAATTATTCGCAAAGATTCGAGTTTCCCTTTGGCTGTGGCGACTTCTGCCTGCCCCCGAACGACGGTAAACCTACCGCCTTCTTGGAAAGTTCCCTCAATATCCAAAGGCTGAGACGCCATCGGAAGAACCCTGCCCACGACCTTGAGAAGAGAGGCGACTCGATCCAATCCTGCGACTGGATCCTCATCTCGATCCCACAAAGCAGCAAGGAGCAAATTGCCGACGGCGTGACCTTGTAGCGATCCATCGCCCGTGAATCGATGTTGCATGATGGTCGCCCATTCCCGGCCCCAGTCGTCATCTGCGCACAACGCCGCAAGCGCCATCCGAAGATCTCCAGGTGGAAGGATGGGGAATTCCTGCCTTAGTCGGCCGCTAGATCCACCGTTGTCTGCGACGGTAACGATCGCCGTAATTGACGAAGTGATCTTCCGCAATGAGGCTAACGTTGCTGCAAGCCCATGACCGCCTCCGAGGGCGACAACTTTCTGCTGCACTATTCACGTCCTATATCACGGTGAATCGCATGCGCCTGAATTGAAATTGAGCCTTTGCTCTTATTCAACCGCTCGGCAATCGCCTCTGAGATCGCGACACTTCGATGTTTGCCTCCAGTACAACCTACGGCCAGCGTTACGTATTTCTTTCCTTCACGCAGGTACCCCTCAGCCATTTGATTGAGCAGGGAGACGTAGCTATCAACAAATGCGACGACTCCCGGCGATGAAAGCACATGCTTACTGACTGCGTCGTTCAAACCCGTTTGCGAACGGAGTTCGGGAACCCAATGCGGGTTGGGGATGAAGCGACAGTCAAGAACAAGATCAGCATCCACAGGGACTCCGTATTTATAGCCAAAAGAGAGAACGTTTACTCGTACTCCGTGGCTTTGTCCCGACGCGAATATCTCACCGACGCGTTTCTCCAATTGGTGAACGTTGAGGTTGCTAGTGTCGATGACAACCTCCGCGCGCGATCGAAGATCCTCAAGACGGGTCCTTTCGCGAGCAATTCCGTCGACAATGCGGTCCTCGCCTTGAAGCGGATGCGGACGTCTCGTGGATTCAAATCGCTGAACTAAGGCTTGATCGGTAGCATCGAGGAAGAGAAGTCGGTGCGGAACGCCATCGGTCGCAAGTTGCGAAAGAGCGTTGTTGAGATCATCAAAAAATCGGCCACTTCGAACATCGACCACTACCGCCATGGAAGGAATGGATTCTGCATCCGTCTGGGCCACCAGTGCTGGCAAGAGTGCCGCTGGAACATTGTCAACCACATACCAACCCAGATCCTCGAGAGCATGTGCGACCGTGGATCGTCCGGCTCCGGACATTCCCGTGAGAATCAAGACTTCGCGTGGTTGTTTCATCGCGCCTTCATCTTCCTGTATCTGTCAAGAACCATCAAGGATTTCTCCTGTTTCAGCATCAAATGCAGGGGTGCGATCCTTCTCAAGACTACTGACAATGACCTCGGCGATCGTCGATCCGATACCTGGAACTTCTGCAATTTCCTTCATGGTGGCTCGACGAATGGCAGATACAGACCCAAAGCGCTTGAGAAGCGCGGCCCTGCGAACCTGACCCAAGTGCGGAATTTCATCAAGAAGTGATTCCAGCATCACTGCGGAGCGACGGGATCGGTGAAAAGTAATGGCAAATCGATGAGCCTCATCTCGAACTCTTTGGAGAAGATACAGTCCTTCGCTGGTGCGCGGAAGAATAAGCGGATCGCTCTGATTGGGAAGCCATACTTCCTCGAGTCTCTTTGCCAATCCGCAAAGCGCGATATCGGCCATTCCCATCTCACCAAGCGCACGTGCCGAGGCTGCCACCTGAGGTGCTCCGCCATCAACCACGATCAATTCTGGAGGATAAGCGAATTTCCTCTGTCCCCCGCCCTGTTCTTGCACCTCGACCGAATCTACAACACGTTCGTCTGCGAGCCTCTTGAGCCGTCGGGAAAGCACTTGATGAATAGCGCGGGTATCGTCCCACGCCGTATTGGTGTCAATAATGAACCGACGATATTCGCTCTTCTTTGCGACTCCATCTTCAAAGACCACCATGGAAGCAACCACGGAAGTTCCAGAGATATTTGATATGTCATAGCACTCTATCCGTAGGGGTGGTCTTTCCAGGCTGAGCGCTTCTTGTATCTCTATCAAAGCCTTGCCGCTTACCGCGCTGTCAGCAGAACGCTTATTCACCGATTGGATAAGGGCATACCGTGCATTACGCGCGACAGTGGCGACTATCTCCAACTTCTCCCCTCTTCGAGGAACTCTGATTTCAACCTTGGCGCCACGTATGGAACTCAACCAGGATTCGAGGACCTCAAGATCCTTTGGCAACTCATTAATCAAAATCTCTGAAGGTACGTCTGTTCCCACACTTGCGCCCGCATTTGCTCCATAGACGGAGGCGAATAGTGCGGATACATCATCTTCACCTTCGAGCGCGTTCTTCTGGTCCAGGAGCCAAGAACGAGAACCCTTCACGGACCCCCCTCGGATGATGAATATCGAACCGGCAGAGTGGGGTCCCTCGCGATGAATTGCCAACACATCAGCATTCAGATTCTCTGGCAACGTGGCTTCGGCGGATTCCCGAACACGCTCCATGGCGGAGATTTGATCCCTGATCTTTGCTGCGCGTTCGTACTCCTGTGCGGCAGCGGCCAGCTCCATCTCCCTCTGCAAGTTGGGAACGATGTCGCTCACCCCACTGTCCATGAAGCTTACGAGTCGTTTGGCCAACTTCATATGCTCCTCTTGCGAAATCCAATTAACGCAAGGTGCAGCACATTTGCCAATGTCCCCGAGTAAGCATTGTCGATTGCTCTTCCGGGCCCTCTGAAAATTCCCATCTGTGCAGGATCGGACTGGGAAAACCTTGAGCACCACATCAAAGGTGCTACGCAATGCCCCTGCATGCGTGAACGGACCGAAGTACTTGATGCCTGGACGCTTCTGCTTGCGAGTGATGAAGACTTTCGGGTATTCATCACTCAAAGAAATTGCCAAGTACGGATAGGACTTGTCATCGCGAAACTGAACGTTGTACGTCGGATCGAATTGCTTGATCCATGAGAATTCCAACTGCAGCGCCTCGACCTCGGTGTTGACGATGGTCCATTCGACACGCACAGCTTCGTGCACCATTCGATACGTGCGCTCGGGAAGATTTCCTTGAAAGTAGCTACTAAGGCGGGCCTTCAAACTGAGTGCTTTGCCTACGTAAATAACCTCGCCATCAGCGTTAAAAAAGCGATAGACGCCGGGAAGTGGCGGAATATCATGAGGGCGATAACTACTCGGCTCTGCCATGAGTTTAGCTCTTACGCACTCACTCGGTTGGTCTTCAAAATCTCAGAAAGATAATGACCTGTATAGCTCTTCTCATTCGAGGCAACCTCTTCAGGCGTTCCTTGCGCGACTACTGTGCCGCCACGAAAGCCTCCTTCAGGCCCCATATCGACCACCCAGTCAGCACACTTGATGACATCAAGGTTGTGCTCAATGACAACAACTGTGTTGCCCGTGTCGACGAGTCGGTTGAGCACGCCAAGAAGCTTGCTGACGTCCTCGAAGTGCAATCCCGTGGTGGGTTCGTCTAGAACGTAGATAGTGCGCCCTGTCGATCTTCTCTGCAATTCCGTAGCCAACTTCACGCGTTGCGCCTCTCCACCAGACAATGTCGGAGCGGACTGGCCAAGTCGGACGTAACCAAGTCCGACATCGCAGAGTGTCTTGAGAAAACGGGCGATGGTTGGCACCGCCTCGAAGAATTCGCGAGCCTGCTCGATTGGCATATCGAGAACCTCGGCAATTGTTTTGCCCTTGTAATGAACCTCTAGTGTTTCGCGGTTATAACGCGCACCATGGCATACCTCGCAGGGAACATAGACATCGGGTAGGAAATTCATCTCAATCGTGATCGTCCCGTCCCCTGCGCAATTCTCGCAGCGGCCGCCTTTAACGTTGAATGAGAATCGCCCTTGCAAATAGCCTCGCACTTTCGCCTCTGAAGTCTCGGCAAAAAGCGCACGTATCTTGTCGAAGACGCCGGTGTACGTGGCAGGGTTGGAGCGAGGTGTTCTGCCAATGGGTGATTGATCAACGTGAACCACTTTGTCGAGCAAGTCGACGCCAGTGACGGTACGGTGTCTACCTGGAACCAATCGTGCGCCATTGAGTTTGTTGGCAAGGGTGGTATAGAGAATGTCGTTGATGAGAGTGGACTTTCCAGATCCGCTGACTCCCGTAACTGCTACAAAGACGCTCAGGGGAATTGCAACCTCAATGTCCTTGAGGTTGTTCTCCTTCGCGCCCTTGATCACAAGGCGGCGTTTGGGGTCAGTCGGCCTGCGAAACTCTGGGATGGTGATTGCCTTTCGCCCAGATAGATAGGCACCCGTGATCGACTCAGTCGATTCGATAAGGGATTGATAATCCCCTGAGACCACGACCTTTCCACCGTGTTCGCCTGCCCCTGGACCAATGTCTACGATCCAATCAGCGGCGCGGATCGTCTCCTCGTCATGTTCTACGACAATGAGCGTGTTGCCAAGATCGCGAAGTTTTGTCAACGTCTCAATCAATCGTCGGTTATCTCGCTGATGAAGGCCGATGCTCGGCTCATCAAGGACATAAAGAACCCCGACTAAGCCAGAACCGATCTGGGTTGCCAGTCGAATTCGCTGGGCTTCACCTCCGGAAAGAGTGGCGGCGGGCCTTTCGAGGGATAGATAGTCAAGACCCACGTTGAGAAGAAACCCGAGGCGTGCATGGACTTCCCTCATCACTCGCTCGGCAATTTGGCTTTCACGTGCATTCAGCTCTATTTCTGCCAGGAAAGTCGCACAGTCCGCAATAGAGAGCTCGCATATTTGAGCGATGTTCTTCCCACCCACCGTCACTGCAAGCACTTCTGGCTTCAGGCGAGCCCCTTTGCAAACGGGGCATGGAATCTGGCGCATATACGCCTCGTACTTGTCACGACTGTAGTCGCTATCGGTCTCGGCATGGCGACGATGAATGAAGGGGACTACTCCCTCAAATCCAGTCGAGTAGTTTCGGACTCGGCCATATCGGTTCTTGTACTTAACATGGACTTCGTACTCGTAGCCATGCAAGATGGCTTCCTTCGCCTTAGCAGATAGTTTTCGCCAAGGATTGTCCAGAGAGAATTTGACCTCACCAGAAAGTGCTTCGAGCAATCTGAGAAAGTACTCGGACGTCTGTCCTGTCGACCAAGGTGCAATGGCGCCTTCATTTATGGATATCGAGTCATCGGGAACAATAAGGTCGTGATCAACTTCGAGTTTCGTGCCGATACCTGTACACGCTGGGCATGCTCCAAAGGGCGAATTGAAAGAAAAAGACCGCGGTTCCAGTTCTTCGAAAGAGAGCTCGCAGTCATGGCATGCAAGATGCTCGCTGTAAGTGCGCTCTCTATCGCTGCCTTCGGCATCAACAAAGTCCAAAAGAACTATCCCTTGAGCCAACCGCAATGCGGTTTCGATTGAATCCGTAAGGCGATTCTTTGATTCTGCCTTGGCGGTCAAACGGTCCACCACAACTTCGATGGTGTGTTTTTCCTGCTTCTTCAATTTTGGCAGATCCGATAGTTGAATGACTGTGCCGTCAACACGTGCACGCGAATACCCTTGAGAAATCAACTCCTGAAACAAGTCTACAAACTCCCCTTTCCTCGCCCGAACAACTGGGGCAAGCACGAGAAACTTTGTCGTAGCAGGCATGGCCAAAATTTGATCGACAATTTGTTGTGGACTCTGCCGCGAAACTGGTTTGCCGCAATTGGGGCAGTGAGGCCGCCCTGCCCTGGCAAAAAGAAGTCGAAGATAGTCATAAACCTCAGTAATGGTTCCAACCGTCGACCGAGGGTTTCGGTTGGTGGATTTCTGATCGATTGACACGGCCGGTGAAAGCCCCTCAATAAAGTCCACATCTGGCTTATCCATCTGACCGAGGAATTGCCTGGCATAGGCCGATAGGGATTCAACGTAGCGTCTCTGTCCTTCGGCAAAAATAGTGTCGAAGGCCAGACTGGATTTACCCGAACCTGAAAGGCCGGTGAAGACGACAAGGGAGTTGCGGGGCAGTTCTATCGAGACGTTCTTGAGATTGTGCTCGCGTGCTCCGCGAACAATGAGGTGGTCAGCCATGATTTCTAAACTCCTGCCGTTTCCATGCCTCGAAGTTCGCGCTTGAGATCTTTTATCTCATCTCGAAGCCGAGCGGCCAATTCAAACTGAAGATCGCCCGCGGCAGATCTCATCTGATCAGTCAGGGACTCTATCAATGCCAGCAACTCTTGACGTGGCAAAGTTGTCAAAGTCTTTGTATGAACGCCAATCGCGGGAGTTCGCGATCGGGCAGCACCGCGACCTGACGCAGCAAGAAGAGCCTCGGTGTCCTCACTCTCCCTGTTGATCAAGTCTGTGATGTCAGCGATCTTCTTGCGAAGTGGTTGGGGATCTACTCCGCGCTCGAGGTTATAGGCGACTTGCTTTGCACGGCGTCTATTGGTCTCATCAATTGCCTTTGCCATCGACTTGGTGATGTTGTCGGCGTACATATGAACTTCGCCTGACACATTTCGAGCCGCGCGACCAATCGTCTGGATAAGGGAGGTCGCAGAGCGAAGGAAACCCTCTTTATCCGCATCCAGGATCGAGACGAGAGATACCTCAGGAAGATCAAGACCTTCGCGTAGCAGGTTAATTCCGATAAGCACGTCGTACTCACCGGAACGAAGCTCTCTTAGGAGTTCAACGCGTCTTAAGGTGTCTACTTCAGAGTGAAGATACCTGACGCGCACACCACGTTCTTGAAGATAATCAGTGAGATCTTCAGACATTTTTTTCGTAAGTGTGGTCACAAGAACGCGCTCATTTAGTTCAGCACGAATATTGATCTCGTGAAGAAGATCATCGATCTGCCCCTTGATCGGCTTGACTACGATCTTCGGGTCTACCAATCCGGTGGGGCGAATAACTTGCTCAACAACATCTCCGTCAACTTTGCCCAATTCGTAGGGACCAGGGGTCGCCGAAAGATAGACCTTCTGACCCACCCTTTCAAGAAACTCATCCCACCGTAGAGGCCGGTTGTCCATGGCGCTGGGAAGTCGGAATCCATGCTCCACTAAGGTGCGTTTTCTCGACGCATCCCCTTCGTACATCGCCCCGATCTGTGGAACAGTAACGTGGGATTCGTCGATCACGAGCAGGAAGTCCTCCGGAAAATAGTCCAAGAGGCAATTCGGGCCAGAACCAGCAGCCCGCCCGTCAATGTGGCGGGAATAGTTCTCGATGCCTGAGCAGAAGCCAAGATTTTGCATCATTTCAATGTCGAAGGTCGTGCGCATCCGCAGTCGTTGGGCCTCAAGAAGTTTACCTTGCCGCTCGAAGTTGGCTAACTGGGTCTCTAATTCCTCTTCGATGTCAACGATCGCGCGTTTCATGGTCTCAGGCCCTGCCGCGTAATGAGTTGCGGGAAATACGTACATCTCGGTCTCATCACGGACTATCTCGCCAGTCATCGGGTGCAGAGTTGAAATGCGTTCGATCTCATCGCCAAACATTTCAATCCGCAAAGCAAGCTCTTCATACATCGGAATAATCTCAATTGTGTCTCCTCGAACTCGGAAGGTTCCGCGCTCGAAGGCCATGTCATTTCTCTTATATTGAATGTCCACGAACTTCCGAAGTAGGACATTGCGCTCGATGTGCTCCCCCACGCGCAAGGAAACCATACGGTCCACGTATTCTTGCGGAGTTCCGAGCCCATAAATACAGGACACGGTTGCAACAACAATCACGTCGCGTCTGGTAAGCAAAGAGTTCGTGGCCGAGTGGCGGAGACGTTCTACTTCATCATTGACGCTGGAATCCTTCTCGATAAAGGTATCAGTCTGGGGAACGTATGCCTCAGGTTGGTAGTAGTCGTAATAGGAGACAAAATACTCGACCGCATTATTCGGCATGAGTTCGCGGAACTCATTCGCAAGTTGTGCGGCCAGAGTCTTGTTGGGTGCGATTACAAGGGTCGGTCTTTGGAGGCGCTCTATCAACCAAGCAGTGCTCGCAGACTTGCCTGTACCGGTTGCGCCAAGGAGCACAACATCTTGATCCCCACGTTCGATGCGACGGACCATCTCCTCGATTGCCTCAGGCTGATCCCCCGCGGGAACGTAGTCGCTGATGACGCGGAAGGGCTCAACACGCCTTTGGATATCTGTTACGGGGCGCACTTGACAACTCTAGTCTCGGTCAATTTTTCTCGCGCTGCATTGATAGCAGGATCTTCTCCCATACGTATTCAACTTCTCGCAGCAAGTCATCCATGGTCCCATTGTTATCTATTACATACCCCGCCACCGACATTCGTTCCTCAGGCGTCGCCTGGGCGCGCATGCGCGCTTCAATTTCCGACGCAAGCATTCCCCGCTTTTTCAATCGTTCGGCCCGCACTGGCAAGTCTGACTCCACCGTGATGATGAAATCGAACCGCTCGGCTCCACCCGTCTCGGCAAGAAGTGGGATCTCATAGACAAGGATCTCGTTCCCCTTGAGGTTCTTGGCGGCAGCCTCGAAGGCCTCGCGCACTAAGGGATGAATGATCGCTTCAAGCTTGGCACGCTCGGCTGTATCACCGAAGACTTTCTCTGCCAAGGCCCGACGATCAATATCACCATCGCGCAGCACGGAGTCTCCAAAAACCGCCACAACCTGATCGAATCCATCGCTTCCGCGCTCGATGACCTTGCGCGCGATCTCGTCGGCATCCATCACTTTCGCGCCAAGGTCGGCGAAGTACTCTCCGACAAGTGACTTGCCGGAGCCAATACCGCCGGTGAGTGCAACAACTAACGCCACAATGGGACCCTAGCCTCTCCTCGGTAATGAAGAAACCGACCCCGAGATTGCTCTCGAGGCCGGTTCAACTGCGTTCCTTTAGCGAACTATTCGACAACCTCGACCGCTGGCTCAGTTGCAGCAGCGGCGTCGGCAGCACGTGCCTCTTCCTTCTGCTTCTTATGTGCCATAAAGCGCATCTGAGCTTCAGCGTACTGACGCTCCCATTCTTCGCGTTGCGCCTCATATCCTGGCTTCCACTCTTGGGATTCTGGATCAAATCCTTCTGGGTAGATGAAGTTTCCGTCTGCGTCATAACGAGCAGCCATGCCATATTGGGTCGGATCGAATGCTTCGATCTCAACTTCATGTCCCTCATTTGCCTGCTTGAGAGAAAGTGAAATTCGTCGACGCTCAAGGTCAATGTCAATGATCTTGACGAACAACTCGTCGCCAACTTGAACCACCTGCTCTGGAATTTCAACGTGACGCTCGGCCAACTCTGAAATATGAACGAGACCTTCGATTCCTTCGTGAACTCGGATGAACGCGCCGAATGGAACCAACTTTGTCACCTGACCAGGAACGACCTGGTTGATGGTGTGGGTACGGGCGAATGCCTGCCATGGATCTTCTTGCGTGGCCTTCAACGAGAGTGAAACACGCTCACGCTCGAAATCAACCTCTAGAACTTCCACTGTTACTTCGTCACCAACTTCAACCACTTCACCTGGATGATCAATGTGCTTCCAAGAAAGCTCTGACACATGCACAAGACCGTCTACTCCACCAAGATCAACAAAAGCACCAAAGTTGACGATCGATGAAACAACACCGGTTCGAACTTGGCCCTTCTGCAGCTGGTTGAGGAAGGTTGTCCTTGACTCGGATTGGGTCTGCTCAAGATATGCGCGACGTGAAAGCACAACGTTGTTGCGGTTCTTGTCGAGTTCGATGATGCGAGCCTCAACCTGCTTGCCAATGTACGGGGTAAGGTCGCGCACGCGTCGCATTTCAACCAAGGATGCTGGAAGGAAGCCTCGAAGACCGATGTCAACGATGAGACCGCCCTTGACAACTTCAATAACGGTTCCGACGACAACTTCGTCGCGTTCCTTCTTACCTTCAATCTCTCCCCATGCACGCTCGTACTGCGCGCGCTTCTTGGACAGGATAAGGCGGCCTTCTTTGTCTTCCTTCTGAAGAACAAGGGCTTCGATCTTTTCGCCAACCTTGACGATTTCGTTTGGATCTACGTCGTGGCGAATGGAAAGCTCACGGGAAGGAATGACTCCCTCGGTCTTGTATCCAATATCCACCAGCACTTCGTCGCGATCTACTTGAACGACGATGCCTTCAACGAGGTCTCCATCATTGAAATTTCGGATGGTGCCTTCGATTGCGGCCATAAAGTCTGCGGCTGTGCCAATATCATTTACTGCTATTACTGGTGAGGTACTCAAGTTGCTCCGTAGGGATAGAAAATAGAAGGAATAGGGCTGCTAAGGGTACGGTTTGGCGGCAATCTGGGTCAATTCGGGGGCGATTTGCCCCGACCTGCGCGCGGGGTCCGCCGTTAGACTAAACAATCCTATGAATCGATACCGGGAACTTCTGCGCCTGCCCCACGTAAAACCCCTTGTCCTAAGCGCTTTTCCCTCTCGAATGGCCTACGGAATGGTCGGACTCTCCATTTTCTTCAAAACGATCCACGAGACCAATTCAATCCCCTTGGCAGGCCTGGCCATCGGCCTGAACTCCCTTTCTGGATCCATAACCTCGGGGGTCCGCGGCTCGATCATCGATAGATATGGTCAGAAGTGGCCAATCCGCATTTTTGTCCCCGGGTACGTGACCATGCTTCTCATTCTCAATCTCAGTCACAGTGCTAGATCGATCTTGGTCCTGGCGTTCATCCTGGGCTTCACGGCACCGCCGATCAATCTCTCCGTTCGGCCAATTTGGAAATCCATCGTGCCACCCAATGTCTTGCGCACGGCCTATGCTCTGGATACATCGGTGATCAATGCATCCGGTGTCATCGGACCGATACTTGCGACAACCCTCGCGCTATCTTCTCGTCCGTCAAGTGCACTCATCGTGTGCGCAGCCTTAATGCTCACTGGCGGGATTGCTTTGAATTTCAACACAGCCGTCCACGAATGGACTCCAGAAGAGAAGGAAACGGGGGCCGCTCCACTGTGGAGGCATCCCGCAATGCTGCTTCTCATGTTCGAAGGGTGTTTCATTGGATTTGGTTGGGGTGCATTCAACGTAGGGGTTCCAGCGTTCGCGACATTGCAACACGTTCCGCATCGCACCGCCTGGATTCTCAGCGCGATGGGCATTGCCAACATCGTCGGAGGTTTACTTGGAGGACTCGTCTCTAGGAGGTCATCTCCGCTCAAGGCGATGTTGACGACCTATGCCCTTTGGTTCTTGGTCTCGCTTCCCTTGGCGTTCACTCGCCCAGACTGGACCATGGCCCTTGTTGGCGTATTCATCGGACTGTGCGGAGGAGCTTTGCAGGTTTTCTACTGGGAGGTGATGGAAGCAGTTCGTCCGCGAGGAAGTGCGACCGCATCAATGGGTTGGCTCTGGACAGTTGAAGGCTCTCTCATGGCACTGGGTTCGGCCGCGGGGGGATGGATTTCAAAAGCCTACTCGCCACAGATATGCCTTGGTATCACGACAATCTCAGTTGGATGCGGACTAACAATTCTCACCGTCGGGCGAAATCGTCTCTCGGAAGCGCGGTCTATACCAAGTCAGCGAGAAGACCTGCTAGCAATGGAAGATAACGCATCGCCGAGTCAGTAGTTTGCTCTCAGTGAGCGGCCTCATGCCAACTCTTGCCAATCCCTACACTTACTTCAAGCGGAGCTTTGAGCGGATAGGCCGAACCCATCGCCTTGCGTACCAATTCAGTAAGGGCCGCCTCTTCCCCGTTGACCACTTCAAAAATCAACTCATCGTGCACTTGAAGAAGAAGGCGTGACTTCAGTTGGGCGGCTTCAATAGCGGCATCCACATTGAGCATTGCCTGCTTGATGATGTCTGCAGCCGATCCTTGTATCGGAGCATTGAGCGCCATCCTCTCTGCGACCTCTCTTCGTTGGCGATTGTCGTTGAGAAGATCAGGAAGGTAGCGGCGCCGTCCCAAAATGGTCTCGGTATACCCCACCTTTCGCGCTTGTTCAACAACCGTCTTCAAATACTCTCTGATTCCCCCAAACCTCTCGAAATATTTGTCCATGAGAGTTTGCGCCTCAGGCGGTGAAATTCCAAGCTGTGCAGCAAGACCAAATGATGAAAGACCGTACGCCAATCCATAAGACATCGCCTTGATCTGTCTGCGCATCTCTGGGGTCACTTGCGAAGCATCCACACTGAAAACTTCACTAGCAACTGTGGAATGAAGATCTTCGCCCTTCGTAAACGCGGCAAGCAGATGCTCATCATTGGAAAGATGAGCCATGATCCGCATCTCAATCTGGCTGTAATCCGCAGTTAGCAGCGAGTCGAAACCTTTGCCGGCAACAAAACACTCACGAATTCGACGTCCCTCTTCCGTGCGCACAGGAATGTTCTGCAGGTTCGGACCGGTCGAAGACAGGCGACCCGTGGCAGCTACCGTCTGTTGAAAATGAGTATGTACGCGTCCATCGTTCGAAATTTCACCTATTAAACCCTCGACGGTAGTACGCAGTTTATTGGTCTCCCGTATGCGCAGTAAGTGCGCCAGCGCGGGATGCTTCGTCGTCTGAGATAGCCACTCTAGAGATTCAGCGTCCGTGGTATACCCGGTTTTGATCTTCTTCGTCTTTGGCAGTTTCAATTCGTCAAAAAGCACAACCTGAAGTTGCTTTGGAGATGCAACATTAAACTCATGGCCCACGGCTTCGTAGGTCGCCTTGGTTTCTCGCTCAACTTCACTGGCAAAGAAATCCCGAAGACCTGTGAGTTTATTCCGATCCACCGCAATTCCAAGCCGCTCCATCCTTGCCAGCAACTCTGCTATCGGGAGCTCCAAATCGTTGTAGAGCCCAAGGACATTCCTGTCTCTGAGTTCCTGCTCCAGAGACACCCTTAAATTGAATAGGGCCATTGCGCCTTGAACCAGAGCTTTCTCGGAGTCTTCAGTCGAAATCGTCATCCCATCACCCCAACGAGTGACTATGTCGCTCAACTCTTGGGCTCGCACCCCGGGGTTGATCACGTACGCAGCCAATGAAGTGTCAAATACGATGCCCTCAATAGGAATTATTCGTGCCAGGCTCTTGGCATCATGCAAGACTTTCCCGATTTTTGGATTGGCAGCCCACTCCCCGATCTCTGATGAGTGAATCAGGAATGCTTCGTTGGACGAGAAGGCAACTGCGTAACGATGAAGCTTCTCTTCGGCCACCTCGTAGGTGATAGCGACTTCGCCTGCGTGTGAAGAGATCTTCGCATCCAACTCCTTAGGAGTTAGCAATTCGAGATCAGGGTCAAACTGCAACATCATCAACGGCTCTGCGGCACTCGTTTTGGGCGAAGTATCCTTGGCGGTAAAGGGCTTGATGCGATCCTTAAGAGTGCGAAATTCCAATTGATCAAACAAGGGGAGGATCTTGGATTCATCTATGCCATTCCATCTTAGTTCTGCGATATCTGTCTTTATTGGAACGGCATGATGTAACTGCGTCAGTTCGCGATTACGAAGAACAATATCGATGTTGCTTCTGAGCGAATCGCCCACTTTTCCCGAAATCTTGTCGATGCTGGCAACAAGATTGGCAACATTGCCATACTCCACTATCCACTTCGCCGCAGTCTTCTCTCCCACTCCTGGCACCGACGGTAGGTTGTCGCTGGGATCACCCCTTAGTGCGGCAAACTCCGGATAACTTGTCGGCGCCATTCCATATTTTTCGAAGACGGCTTGAGGGGTCATACGCGTCAGGTCGCTTACGCCTTTTTTTGGGTAGAGCACAGTAATCTTGTCGGTAACGAGTTGGAAACAATCTCTGTCTCCGGAGCAGATAACGACATCCATGCCCTCCTTTTCTGCTTGGGTCGACAAGGTGGCCAGTATGTCGTCGGCTTCAAAGCCCTCACGTTCAAATTGAGAGATGCCAAAGGCACTGACTAGCTCATGCAGATACGACATTTGAGATCGGAATTCATCGGGGGTCGCCGCTCGAGTCGCCTTGTACTCGGGATATTTATCCGTCCTGAAGGTCTTTCTCGAAACGTCAAAGGCTACCGCAATGTGAGTGGGCTTCTCATCCCGTAACAGGGATATCAGCATGGTCGCAAACCCATAGATTGCGTTGGTGTGTTGTCCCGTGGCAGTCGTGAAATTATCGGCGGGCAATGCGAAAAAAGCCCTGTAGGCCATCGAATGTCCATCAATCAATAGCAAGCGTTGGCCCATGGTCCGCAGTCTATTCCAGATACACTTTCTATTTATGAGCGAGGACGCAAAAATCGATTTCATGAAACTGCTTGGGGTTCGCGGTGCCGGTGCACTGGACGAAAAGATGGGCATTCGGATTCTCGAGGCTTCCCCGGAACGCCTCGTCGCCACGATGCCAGTGGAGGGAAATACTCAAGCGGTCGGGCTTCTTCACGGTGGAGCCAATGTTGTACTTGCAGAAAGCCTTGGCTCGATCGGTACCGCCCTTCATGCCGGTCTTAATCGGCGCATCGTTGGCGTGGACATTAACGCGACTCACCATAGGGCCGTAACAAAGGGCTCCGTCACTGCGGTGGCAACGCCGATCACATTAGGCAAGACCCTGTGCTGCTACGAAGTAATCATCACAGACGACGAGGGAAATCGAACGTGTACCGCACGAATAACTTGCTTGATCCTCGCGCAGCGTTAACCCAGTTTAGGTTAGCCGCCTAGATACGCCTTGGTGACCGCTTCGTCTTTCGCAAGATCCGACGCATTCCCGCTCATTTTGATGAGGCCAGATTCAAGTACGTAGGCTCTATCGGCTACATCCAATGCAGCCGCAGCATTTTGCTCGATGAGAAGAATCGTGATTCCCTGTTCACGAATCTTGATGATCGTTTCAAAAATCATGTCAACCAATACGGGAGCAAGCCCCATTGACGGCTCATCCAAGAGCAAGAGTTTGGGCGCACCCATCATTGCGCGAGCAACTGCCAACATCTGCTGTTCCCCGCCCGACATCGTGCCGCCCTTTTGTTCATATCGTTCGCGCAATCGGGGGAATAGATCCAGTACCCGCTCACGATCAGCCTCAATCGCCACCTTGTCATTGCGCAGGAATGCACCCAGGTCTAGGTTCTCGCGGACCGACATTCTCGGAAAGATGCGGCGGCCTTCGGGAGACTGGCACAGACCCTTTGCGACAATCTCATGCCCCGGCCGGCCTTCGATGTGCTCACCTTGAAAGAGAATGGTTCCGGCTTTTGGCTTCAATAAACCCGAAATCGTCCTAAGCGTCGTTGACTTACCAGCGCCGTTGGATCCGATCAGAGTGACTATTTCACCCTCATTGACAGTTAACGAAAGTCCCTTGACTGCCATGATTGATCCGTATGCAACCTTGAGATCATTGACTTCAAGAAGAGCGCTCATGCCTTCTCTCCTTTTGCTTTGCCTAGGTAAGCCTCAATGACTCGTTGATTGGACTTGATGTCAGATGGAGATCCTTCGGCAATCTTCTCGCCCTGATCCAAAACTGTAACTCGCTCAGAGACTGTCATTACCACGCTCATATCATGCTCAATGAGCAGGATAGATACGTCCTGCTCATCGCGTACCCGATAAACAAAGTTGATAAAGGTCAATGACTCCTGCGGATTCATTCCCGCTGTTGGTTCATCGAGCAATAGAACCTTCGGCCTCAATGCCAGCGCCCGAGCTACTTCTAGCCTTCGCTGGTCACCATAAGAGAGATTGCGAGCGTACTCACCTGCCCACTTGCCGATGCCAACAAAATCTAAGAGTTTCCGCGCCTCTTCGCGTGCCGCTTTCTCTTCGCGTCGCTGCCCGGGGGTTCCGAGAATAGTTGCGACGATGCCCGCACTGAGGTGAGAGTGCATCGCTACCATCACATTCTCCTCGGCAGTCATCAATCCGAAGAGCCGGATATTCTGAAAAGTACGTGCAACTCCCCCAGCAGCAATCTTGTGTGGTTTCCTCGCGGTGATGTCTTCTCCGTCAAAGATCACGTTGCCGCTTGTCGGCTTATAAAGACCGGTGAGCACGTTGAAGAAAGTAGTTTTCCCGGCCCCATTGGGACCGATCAGACTGACGATTTTTCCTGTGGGAATGTCGAATGAAACATTATTGACCGCCGTCAAGCCGCCAAACTGAACAGTGATGTTCTCTGCTGACAACACGCTACTCATCAATGAGCGCCTCCCACATTCGACGTCGTGTCATCTGCTTCATGCAAAATGGCTTTCAATCGCGATTCAGGGATCATTCCCTCACGCTTAAAGAGCATCATCAAAATAAGCACCCCACCGAAAAGTAAGAAGTTATACGAAGGGAAATTGATACTGGTGTTGAAAGTGTTGTTCACCAGATCTCCAAATGCCGGAAGACCCGTTGAGTTAATCCAAGCGACGAGAAGTGCGCCCACCATGACGCCCCAGACATTGCCCATTCCACCTAGAACCACCATCGCCAGCAGAATGATCGAAATTGAGAAGTTGAATCTATCAGCGAATACACCATTAACGTGTGTTGCGAAGGCAACTCCACCAACTCCGCCACTAAAGGCGCCAACTGCGTACGCTGCCAGTTTTGTCGACATCAAAGGCACGCCCATCATGCTTGCTGCAAGTTCATCCTCACGTATCGCAAGCCATGCACGGCCCAAACGGCCCTTTCGGAGGCGAAGCGAGATAAAGACCATCACTGCAGTCAAGAAGACGAAAATCGCAAATTTCCAACTGAAGTCGAACGGGCCGAGGATCTTTCCTGGCACTGAAATGTTGTCAATCGGAGAAATTCCCTTGGTTCCATTAGACAAGTTGAAGCCGGCGATATTCTCTCCGTTGGTGAAGATCTGCGGAATGATTTCGCCGAAACCCAGTGTGACAAGTGCCAGGTAGTCGCTCTTGAGTCTCAGCGTTGGCGCGCCGATAATAATTCCGAAGACAGCACAAATTAAGCCCCCGACTCCCAGTACCGCCCAGAAAGTCAGGTGGATACCTGGTTGTTTGGCGGCATCTGAGGGAGACAGGATGTGAATATTCACCTGTCTGAAAAACGCCGACATAAACCAGCCGGCGCTATAGCCGCCGATAGCCCAGAAAGCGACGAATCCAAGGTCAAGCAAACCCGCGTAGCCGACAACAATGTTCAAGCCTAAAGCGCAGATAACCCAGACCATGGCCTCATTGACGGTCGTTGGCGGCAGCCAATTCTGGAAGACGGTCTGAGGACCGTCAGGCAAGTTGTACATGATGTAGGTATAGAAGACCCAGATAACGACAGCAACAGCAAGGAAGCCGATTGTCCACTTCTTGTGACTGGCGCTCTGCTTCAAGGGCTTGGATTTTCTGCCCTGTCGTTTCAATATATTCATGGTCATCACACCTTCTCCGTAACGGTCTTGCCTAGAAGGCCCGTCGGTCTAAATGCCATGAGGAGAATCAAGATGGAAAACACCACGGTCTGCGACCATTGTTGGCCGAGACCGATGGGAAGGCCATCGTTAAGTCCCTGCACTAGCCCAATCAACAAAGCCCCGAGGACGGCTCCCTGCAAATTACCAATCCCTCCCATAACCGCGGACGTGAACGCAATGAGTCCGAGTTGGTATCCCAAGTTGTAACTCGTCAATCCTCGTGTTTGCTGGAAGAGCAACCCCGCCGCACCGGCCAGTGCGCCGCCGAGGGCGAAAGTGAAGGAAATCGTTCGGTCGACGTTGATTCCCATCAGGCGCGCAGCATCTTGATCTTGAGCCGTGGCTCGCATGGCTTTGCCTTGCCGAGTGCGAGTGACAATCCAAGACATCAGCAGCAACAGTGGGGCTGTGATTACAAAGGAGAGCACGGTGGTGTAAGGAATCTTGACCGAAGCAATGTGAAAACTTCCTGCAGGCAGAACGCTATTCCATGTTTTTGGTCCCGATCCATTCCAGCGCAGGCCGATGAATTGCAGGACAAAGGAGACTCCGACGGCGGTGATCAAGGGGGCAAGTTTGGGTGCCCGGCGTAGTCGCCTGTAAGCGAAACGCTCGATACCCACATTGATAGTTGCGGCAAAGAGCATGACCGCGAGAAGACAGGTTAGAAAGACTCCCCACGCAGCCGGACCCGAAGATTCTTTGTGAAACCAGATCGTGATGAAGTTCGCCGAAAAAACGGCACTCAACATGAAAAGATCACCGTGCGCGAAGTTGATCAATTCGATAATTCCATATACCAACGTGTAACCAAGAGCGATGAGCGCATACAAAACACCATTACTTAAACCAATAAGCGATGCTTGGAAGAATTGAGAAGGGGATTTTACAAAGTTAATTCCAAGCCAAAAAAGAATTCCGAGTCCAGCAACCGTACTCAAAGATCGTTCGAAAAAACGTCGACGGTCCAATCGGGCTTGGTACCCACTTCCTAGTATTGACACGCATGCTCCCTTGGAACGCCGGACTTAAGTGAATTATTGTATTACGTGATTTTCATGAGATCGCCAATAATGGCTTGAAAAGATCGACCCTAGGGTGAGCGTAAAGCCCACCCTAGGGTCTAATCCCGACTCATCGTTTGAACTACTTAACCGTCCAAGCTTTGAGCGTTGTTTCTTGTCCACCCTTGACCTGCTCAATGGTGATGTCCTTCGCCAACGTGTCACCGGACAAGGTGCTAATTACTAGCGCCTTTCCAAGGACAGACTGAGCTGCAGGAATTGTGATTCCTGAGCCAGAGAAGATCGCGTTGGTGACGCCCTTGCGGGTTCCATCAGACTTTGCAATTGCAGCCAAGATAACTTGAACCGCAGCTACGCCGTAAATTGGATAAGAGCCAACCGGATCCTTCTTGTAGGCCGCCTTGTATGCCTTCACGAACTTTGCGCCTGCGCCCTTAGGGGCAATCTTTAGAAGGAGCTCTGTTGAAAGACCAGCGAAGGAGAGGTATGCACCATCTGCTTCAGGCATGCCGTTAAACTCTGGGTATCCAGTAAATCCATCTGGACCCATCAACTTTACAGCCGTGTTGTCGCCAAGAACCTTGAACTTGTCCTTAACGAGCTGTCCGCCGTTGTTGTCGAAGATTCCTCCGATATAGACCATGTCTGGGTTTAGAGCCTTAATCTTTGTGAAGAGTGCTTCGTATGAAGACTGCTTTGAATCCCAGCCCTCGCCGTAAGCGCCACTTGAAAGAACGGTCAGTCCCTGCTTCTTGGCCTCAGTTGTGAATGCTTGCGCAACACCTTGACCATAGGTCTGTGTGTCATTCAAAACATAAACGCTCTTAATGCCAATTGACTTTGCGAACTGAGCAGCTGCTGAACCTTGAACATCGTCCGTGGTGCAGACTCGTCCATAGTTACGAATGCCCTTTGGGTAGTAAACATCTGGCTCGCCTGGGTTCCACACCTTGGTTAGGCCAGGGTTTGTGTTGGCGTTAGAAATCATTGTCATCGCGCCACCAGGTGCTTGGTTAAGAATCGGAACGATAATCTTGGCGCAACCTGAGTTGTAAGTACCCATAACTGCAACTTCGCTCTTGTTGGCTACGTGTGCCTGGGCATTTGCGGCGCACTTGGCGTCATCCCATCCACCCTTTGCAGCTGTTGCATCGTCATAGATCTTCAACTTGACCGTGTACTTGCCGGCCTTGTATTTGATCTGCTTCAAGTACAAGGCAATAGCCTTGTTCGTTGAATCATTGGAGTCGAACGAGGATCCCTGAAGAGGGAGATCGGTCGAAATTGTGAGGACCTTCGTTGCGGCATCTGCCGCGGAAGTTCCCGCTACGAGTGCTGTAGCGACCATCGCAACAGATGCGACGATGCTGATAGCACGATACGTCTTCTTCATGTATTGCCTTCCTGTTACTTATGTCCCGGGACAGGGAGGGCGTTAGGTTATCGTCGGCTGAGTGCGGTTACAACCCTTTATGCGCGAAAACCGCGGTTATAACGAACTTGTAACGTAGTGTTAACGCTCAGGGACCGCATTTGGCGAGATAACAGCCAGCGCTACCTCTTTCATGCTCATGCGCCTGTCCATCGCCGCCCTCTGAATCCACGAGAAGGCCTGAGGTTCGGTGAGATTGAGGGCAGTCATAAGAATGCCCTTAGCACGGTCAATCAATTTTCGCGTCTCAAGCCGATCGTGAAGATCTGCAATTTCTTTTTCAAGAAAAGTCATTTGCTTGTGACGACTCATCGCAATTTCCATCGCCGGAATCAGATCCGTTATAGAAAAAGGCTTCACGACATAAGCCATGACGCCCGCATCACGCGCACGCTCGATAAGTTCCTTCTGACTGAATGCCGTCAGCATCAGAACCGGCGATATATGGATAATCTCTTCCGCAGCCGAAATTCCGTCCAGCACCGGCATCTTCACATCAAGGATGGCAAGGTCCGGTTTGAATTCTTGTACCAGAGCGATCGCCTCTTGCCCGTTGCTTGCCTGGCCGACCACGTTGTATCCCGATTCGGTGAGCATTTCCACGAGATCCATACGGATCAGCGCCTCGTCCTCGGCGACGACAATTCGCGGAGCAGCGTGAAGGGATTCTGAACTCATGTGCCCCGAGTCGGATTCGAACCGACACTATGCAGTGTTTGAGACTGCCCTCTCTACCGTTGGAGTACCGAGGCGCACTTCATAGTCTAGCGAAAACACTCTGGGGAACGAATTCACGCCAATATCGAGGGCGATGAGAATCATCGATACGCGGGGGCAATTCCTCCTACAGCATCTCCGATGCGGTGAACTCGCATTGCGTTTGTCGACCCAGGAATTCCTGGGGGCGATCCCGCAACGATCATCACCACTTCACCCTCAACGGCCCTCTTTGACTGCAAGAGAATGGAATCGACCTGCTTCACCATCTCATCGGTGTGATTGACCATGGGCGCAAGCATCGGCTCGACCCCCCAGGTGAGGGCCATGCGATTGTAGGTTCCGGTATCAGGCGTGAGAGCCAAGATCGGAATATGCGAACGCAATCTGGCCATCCTTCTTGCTGAGTCGCCACTCTTAGTGAAAGCCACCAGGAATTTCGCTCCAACGATCTCACCGACCTGCCTTGCTGCGTTAGTAATTGCCCCGCCTTTGGTTCTCGGAGTGTGCGATAACGGACGAATACGGTCGAGACCGCCCTCTTCCGTCTTCTCAATAATCCGCGCCATGGTTTGGACTGCTTCGATCGGAAATTCTCCGACACTAGTCTCGCCAGAGAGCATCAAGGCGTCGGCGCCATCAAGGACCGCATTTGCGCAGTCTGTAGCTTCGGCTCTTGTTGGCCGGGAATTGGAGATCATGGAATCAAGCATCTGGGTGGCGACAATTACCGGTTTGGCCGACTCGCGAGCCATTTCAACGCAACGTTTCTGGACAAGAGGGACGTCTTCAATAGGCAATTCCACACCAAGGTCTCCGCGTGCAACCATGATTCCATCGAACGCGTCAATGATTGCCTCTAGGTTCTCGACGGCTTGAGGTTTTTCGATCTTGGCGATGACGGGTACCCGAATTCCGACTTCATCCATCACTTTATGGACACCGGAGATATCTTCCGCATCGCGAACAAAGGAAAGGGCGATGAAATCAGCGCCTGCCTTCAAACCCCATCGAAGGTCTTCAATGTCCTTCTCCGACAGTGCAGGGACAGAAACAGCGACTCCAGGAAGATTTATACCTTTGTTATTACTAACCGCACCGGGTTCGATCACCTTCGTAACGACGTCGTTGCCCTTGACTTCAAGTACCTCGACGGTCACTTTGCCATCATCGATCAAGATTCGATCACCTGGCTTGCAATCCCCGGGCAGCCCCTTGTAAGTGGTGCCGACTCGATCCTTTGTGCCTTCGACTTCATCGGTTGTGATGGTGAAGATGTCACCGCGCGCCAATTCGTGCGGTCCATGGGAAAATCGGGCAAGACGGATCTTCGGCCCTTGCAAGTCCACCAGAATCGCCACTGCCTTGCCCTGCTCTTTGGCTGCGGTGCGAACCAGATCAAGACGCGCCTGGTGCTCGTCATACCCTCCATGTGAAAGATTCAATCGCGCCATGTTCATTCCGGCGGCAATCAACTGATTGACTTTTTCCGCGGACTCAACAGCTGGCCCTAACGTGCACACTATTTTTGCTCTACGCATTTATCTACCTTAAACCATCAATGGGCGGGCGGTGGGTGGAATCGGTGCGGGCAACTGAGTGTGCCCGGTTAAGTATTTATCTACCGCGGCCGCTGCACTGCGACCTTCGGCGATCGCCCACACTATGAGCGACTGCCCGCGGCCAGCATCTCCGGCGACAAAAACTGATTCCGATGACGTTTGATAACTCGCATCGCGTTTGATATTTCCACGTTCATCGAATTCGACTTCCAATTGAGCAAGTAGGTCGTTCTTTTCAGGACCCGTGAAACCCATTGCAAGGAAAACAAAGTCTGCTGGTATTTCTCGTTCCGTACCCGGAATTGCCTGGAACTTGCCGTTGACGAACTCAGTTTCAATAAGTGAGAGCGCGCGAACGTTTCCATCCTCGTCTCCCACGAATCTTTCTGTGGAAACTGAGAAGAGTCGATTGTCTAGTTCTTCATGTGCGCTTGAGACTCTGTAAATCATCGGATATGTAGGCCACGGTTGTGAACTTGGGCGCTCGTCGCTCGGGCGCGGCATGATCTCAAGTTGCGTGACACTCGCAGCGCCCTGGCGAATAGCCGTTCCCAGACAGTCGGCACCTGTATCACCACCACCGAGTATGACAACGTGCTTGCCTTCGACGTTAATAAGAGGTTTCACACCTTCGGCTTGCATGTTTCCCCAAGGCAAATATTCCATAGCTTGGTAGATTCCGGTGAGCTCGCGCCCGGGGACTGGAAGGTCTCGCCACTGAGTAGCGCCGACGGCCAGAACGATCGCGTCATAGCGCGACCGCAATTGTTGCCCGGTAATTTCAGTGCCTACCTCTACACCAGTACGGAAGCGCGTTCCTTCGCCCTCCATCTGGTAAATCCTTCTATCCAGAATCGACTTCTCCATCTTGAATTCAGGGATTCCATAGCGCATGAGGCCGCCAATTTTCGGCGCGCGCTCGTATACAACAACCGTATGACCAGCCCGGGTTAACTGTTGTGCAGCAGCCAATCCTGCCGGACCAGACCCGATAACGGCAATGATCTTTCCCGTAAGTCGATCTGGCGCCATTGGACGAACGAGGCCGTTCGCAAAGGCCTCTTCTATAGTGCGCAACTCAACTTGCTTGATTGTCACTGCATCGGCGTTGATTCCCACCACGCATGCTGTTTCGCACGGTGCAGGACAGAGGCGACCGGTAAATTCAGGGAAATTATTCGTCGCGTGAAGACGCGCGATTGCCTCGTACTTATCGCCACGCCACATCAGATCGTTCCATTCAGGTATTAGATTGCCCAAAGGGCAGCCCTGATGACAAAAGGGGATTCCGCAGTCCATGCAACGACCGGCTTGCTTCTGCAAAGTCTCAAGAGGCTGTGGTTCGTACACCTCTTTCCAGTCGTGGATGCGCACGTCAACGGGCCGCCGGGAAGGCAGTTCGCGTGGAGTCGTCAAGAATCCTTTGGGATCACCCATTTGCAACCTCCATGACATAGGTATCGGAAGGAACGCCTTCGTCAGTTGCTCTTTGCATGGCAGCGAGCACGCGTGCGTAATCTCTTGGCATGACCATCGACATACGATGAATGGCCTCTTCCCAATCGGCAAGCAATTCTGCTGCCACCTGCGAACCAGTTTCGGCGAAAAATCGATTCACCAAAAGATGGAGTGTGCTTCTTTGGTCCTGCGGTACGGCGACGATGTCGACCATGTCCTTATTGACTAGTGCCGAATCCAAATCCAAAACGAATGCCCGTCCACCTGACATGCCTGCGGCAAAGTTTCGCCCCGTACTGCCAAGGACTACGACTAGCCCACCCGTCATGTATTCGCAGCCATGATCGCCAATGCCTTCGACCACAGCAGTTGCCCCCGAGTTTCGGACGCAGAAACGCTCTCCTACGACACCACGTATGAATATCTCCCCCGACGTTGCGCCGTAGCCGATCACGTTTCCGGCTATGACGTTCATGTGTGAAGGGAAGGCGGATTTTTCGTCGGGTGCCAGGATTATTCGGCCACCCGAGACGCCCTTACCCACATAATCGTTCGAATCGCCAAAGAGGCGCAAGGTGAGACCCTGTGGAATAAACGCTCCAAAAGATTGGCCCGCTGATCCACGCAGGGTGATATCAACGGTGTTGGCAGGAAGCCCATCGCCTCCAAAGCGCCTCGTGATTTCAGCGCCCAGCATCGTCCCGACCGTACGGTTGACGTTTCTGACAGGCACCTCGATTTTCACCTGCTCCCCTTTGGTCAGAGCAACATCTGCCATCTGAATAAGAGCGTTATCCAAAGCGGCATCAAGGCCATGGTCCTGCACGCTAGTTCGGTGCAGCGGGCCGGCGACATCTGGGCGTATCAATAAAGGCGCGAGATCTAAACCGCTTGCCTTCCAATGTTCGACCGCTTTCCTGGTCTCCAACATTTCAATCCGGCCAACGGCTTCCTCAATGGATCGGAATCCAAGTTGTGCCAAGTGCTCGCGAACTTCCTCTGCGATGTACTGAAAGAAGGTCTCGACGAATTCTGGCTTACCCGTGAATCGCTTGCGCAATTCGGGATTCTGAGTTGCGACTCCAACAGGGCAGGTGTCCAAATGGCACACCCTCATCATTACGCAACCAGAAACCACAAGCGGTGCTGTCGCGAAACCGAATTCCTCGGCACCAAGTAGAGCAGCAATAATGACGTCGCGTCCGGTTTTCAACTGACCATCAGTTTGGACAACAATTCGATCGCGCAACCCGTTGAGCAGAAGAGTTTGTTGCGTCTCGGCCAATCCCAGTTCCCAAGGAGCGCCTGCATGTTTCAAGGAGGTAAGCGGTGAAGCTCCAGTTCCTCCATCATGGCCCGATATAAGGACGACATCGGCATGAGCTTTGCTTACACCTGCAGCAACTGTCCCGACTCCGACTTCGGCGACCAACTTCACGTGGATGCGCGCGTTCTTGTTTGCATTCTTCAGATCGTGAATTAACTGAGCCAAGTCTTCAATCGAGTAGATGTCGTGGTGTGGCGGAGGCGAGATCAGCCCGACTCCAGGAGTTGAATAGCGAACTTTCGCGATCCAGGGGTAAACCTTGTTTCCCGGCAGTTGCCCACCCTCACCCGGCTTCGCGCCCTGTGCAATTTTGATCTGGATGTCATCGGCGTTCACTAAGTATTCGCTCGTCACTCCAAAACGTCCGCTTGCCACCTGCTTGATTGCAGAGCGCTTTGAATCTCCGTTCTCCATAGGTATGAAGCGAGAAGGATCTTCGCCGCCTTCACCGGTGTTGGATTTTCCACCTATACGGTTCATCGCAATCGCCATCGTCTCGTGCGCTTCTTGCGATATGGAACCGTACGACATCGCACCCGTGGAAAACCTCTTGAGAATTTCCTCTACTGGCTCTACTTCGTCGATGGAGATCGGGGTTTTCACGTCATACTTGAAGTCGAAAAGCCCGCGGAGTGTCATAAGCGATGTGCTCTGCTCATCTATTCTCTGCGTGTAACGCTTGAAGACGTCAAAGCGCTTGTTCCGCGTTGAATGTTGGAGCGTAAAGACTGTTTCGGGATCGAACAAATGTGGTTCACCTTCACGGCGCCATTGGTACTCCCCACCAATGGGCAGGCGTTTGGTTCCGGGAACTTCGCCACCTGGTGGATACGCGACGTGGTGGCGGGCGATCGTCTCTTGGGCGATGACGTCTAGGCCAATTCCGCCGAGGCGCGACGTCGTGCCAACGAAAAACTCATCAACCAACTCCTGAGATAGGCCGATGGCCTCGAACACCTGGGCACCCGTGTACGAAGCGATAGTGGAGATGCCCATCTTGGACATCACTTTCAGCACGCCCTTTCCAAGGGACTTGATGAGGTTTCGCACAGCCTTCTCGGGCGTGATCCCCGTAATTACACCTTGGTGTACGAGATCTTCGGCGCTCTCCATAGCAAGGTAGGGATTGATGGCTGCGGCGCCATACCCGACTAGAACGGCCGCATGGTGAACTTCTCGTACATCGCCAGCTTCGACAATGAGACCAACCTTCGTACGCGTCTTCTCGCGTATGAGGTGATGATGAACTGCCGCGGTAAGGAGTAAAGATGGAATCGGCGCATTATCGGCGTCGCCATCTCGATCGGAGAGAACGATAAGTCGGGCACCATCTGCGATCGCGCGTGAAACTTCCAGGAGAATCTCTTCAAGGCGTTGACGAAGGGCGGCGCCCTCGCCGGCTACAGGGAAGAGACCTCGCACGATGTGTGCGGCAAAACCTGGATGATCACCATCGGCGTTCACGTGGATGATCTTTGCCAACTCATCGTTGTCGATTACCGGAAAGTCCAACTGAATCTGACGACATGAAGCCGGACCTGGATCCAGAAGATTGTGCTCTGGACCGATGGCTCCACTTAGAGATGTGACGAGCTCTTCGCGAATCGCATCTAGTGGCGGGTTGGTCACTTGAGCAAAGAGTTGGGAGAAATAGTCAAAGAGCAATCGAGGCCGATCGGAAAGCGCGGCGATTGGAGAATCCGTTCCCATCGATCCAAGCGGCTCGGCACCGTTTCGAGCCATCGGAGTTAAGATGATTCGTAATTCTTCCTCTGTATACCCGAACGCCCTCTGGCGGCGGACAACGGACGAGTGCGGATAGACAATGTGCTCACGTGCCGGCAAATCGACCAGTTTCACCATGCCCGCATGGAGCCACTCGCTATAGGGAGCGGAATTCGCGAGCTGATCTTTGATTTCTTCATCCTCGATGATTCGACCAGCCTCAATGTCGACAAGAAACATCTTTCCTGGTTGGAGGCGGCCCTTCCTGACGATCTGATCGGCGGGGATATCCAAGACGCCTACTTCGCTTGCGAGGACGACAATGCCGTCATCAGTGACCCAGTATCGCGAAGGTCTCAACCCGTTGCGATCAAGTACTGCACCAACTTGATGCCCATCGGTGAAGGTAACGCATGCTGGTCCATCCCACGGTTCCATCAATGAAGCATGGAAGGCGTAAAAGTCTTTGCGGCTCGAAGGCATCGAAGCATGATTTTCCCATGCCTCAGGAATCATCATCAAGATCGAATGAGGCAGGGATCGACCACCAAGATAAAGGAGTTCAAGCACCTCATCAAAAGAAGCCGAGTCACTCCCGTGCTCGTCAACAATTGGAAACAGCCGAGAAATATCTCCAGGGATGTCATCACTTGCCAACAGGGCCTCACGCGCCCGCATCCAATTTCGGTTTCCTTTTACAGTATTGATCTCACCGTTATGAGCGATAAAGCGGTAGGGATGGGCAAGGGGCCAAGACGGAAACGTATTCGTGGAAAATCTAGAATGGACAAGTGCAAGCGGTGATACCACTCGCTCGTCTGAGAGTTCAGGAAAGAACTCCTCAAGTTGGCCCGTCGTTAGCATGCCCTTATAAACGATGGTCTGCGAAGACAAGGATGGAAAATAAGCCGACAGAGTGTGCTCTACACGTTTTCGAAGACAGAAAGCCAAACGATCAAGGTGCAAACCGGTCTCACCGGCAACTCCGCTAAGAAAGAGTTGCTCGAAGCGAGGCATGACCGATAATGCAGTCTTGCCCAGAGAAGACGGATTTATGGGAAGTTGCCTCCACCCGAGGACTTTGAGACCTTCCTCGCGTGCCACCGCTTCAATTTCCGCGTGGAGGTCGTCTTCTCCGCTGATGAAGGCGATTCCTGCGACATAGGATCCAGCGGCGGGCAGATCAAAATCGACCACCTCACGAAAGAAATTATCTGGGATACGAATGAGAATTCCTGCGCCGTCGCCACTGTCGGGTTCTGCGCCCGAGGCCCCGCGGTGCTCAAGATTGCGCAAGGCGGTGAGAGCTTTAATGACGATCTCGTGCGTAGCCACCTTGTTAAGAGTTGCCACCATTGCAACACCGCAGGCATCGTGCTCAAAGGCAGGATCATAAAGCCCCTGCGCTGGAGGAAGATTTGAAACACCTGCCATGTGATGCGCTCCTGTTGTCCGATGTTGAGGGACGACAGTGGCCCTAAAGAAACTAACTCTTCTGTTGGACCTCGAAAGGCACCAGCAGGAGCGGCAATCCTACCAACTCCCAGAGTGCGCTGAAGACTATATGCCGCTCAGGTGAACGAGCGAACCAATCCCTGCGGTGATTGCCATGCCAATACAGCCTCCGATTACCACGCGCAGCGTCGGAGCAAGAACTGGTGATCCCGACGTTTTTGCCCCCATGATCCCGGTGATAATGAGCCCGGCCACGGCGAAGGCCACGATGCTCCACGCAGCCGCACCTGGCGTTGGAGCGAATGCGCCCAGAAACGGAATTACTCCTCCGAATACGAAACTTGCCGCCGAGGCAGCAGATGCTTGAACTGGGCGAGCCTTTGTATGAGGGTGTTGGCCGAGTTCATCACGAAGATGGGCTGCAAGGGGATCTTTGGCGTGCATCGCCAAGGCCACTTCGCTCGCCAACTCTGGCGTCAGTCCACGATCTATGTAGATATTGGTTAATTCAAGGAGCTCGGCTTCAGGATCTGCTGCAAGGTGGACCATCTCAAGGAGACGGTCTGATTCCTCAATGTCATTTTGCGAACGCACCGATACGTATTCGCCGACGGCCATGGACATTGCACCTGCAACTATCCCCGCGATTCCCGCTGTAATCAGAAATCCGTGTGCATTTGCGGCCGAGACACCGATCATCAAACTCGCAGTGGCTACCAAACCATCGTTTGCGCCAAGTACCGCAGCGCGTAACCAACCTGCGCGTTGAGCACGATGTTCTTTATTGCGTTTGTAGACCTCTTCCAAACTCATTCTGGAAGCCTACCTCACCAATCTGAAGGCGGCATTCCTCTTCTTCGGCCCGTTCGCCAGAATTGAATCGACGCTGCAACGACAAGAAGAATGCTCATCCAAATATTAACGCGCAGTCCTGCAATTGTGTGTGCGGTGTGAAACGCGCGGATATGTCTGTTCGAAGCAAGGCGGCAGCGTGAGTGTCGGTTGGCTGATCGATCTCGCACAAGGTAAATCACGAATTTGTGATGGAGTGTTGTATTTTCGGCAACTGACGAGGTTTTCAGAATGGCTAGGGATAATGCGCAGGCTTATTCAGCAGCAACGAATTCTTACTTATTTTAAATAATGCTAAGGATCAATCATGGAAAAAGTACTGTTGGCATTGGCGCTGCAGCAGCTCTGTTGACTGTTTCTACAGCGCAGGCGAGGTGTAGCTCTGGCGGCTGGTTGGGTCTGAAAGTAGGTCCGAAATCGTTCGACATTAATGGTTTGAGTTCGGCTGCTGCGAAGAGCGCAAATACCTAGAGATGGCTTTGAAGGCGATGTACAACTGGGATGTCAACAGCTTCCTGCTGGGTGTGGACGGTTTTCCGCTGACTTCAATCAGAACAACACACATGTCACCGGCCCTGTTCCCGGCACTGCAAACTATGGCAGCGATGCATGGTCTGGATATAAGCTGGGCTGCCTTCAGGTAACTGGCTCCCATACGCGAAACTGGGTTACGGTTTAGCACGTGGCACCAGGCGCCTTGACAGGTTCGTATGCTGGTGCGCATCTGGGTCTGGGCGTTGAATACAGGTTTGCGCCTACTGGAGTGTTGCAGGTGAATACACCGATACTTCCGGTAAAAACAATGGTCTGAAGCTGAACAACAACAACTTCACCGTCGGTCTTAATTACTACTTCAGTGAGCCTTATGTTGCGCCTGCAGTGGTTGCAGTGGTGTCGGCCGTTGTACCTAAGGCAGAAGCAGGCGCCGGCGCCGGCACCTGCACCTCAGTACAAGACGATCTTTACTGACAGGCCAGTCACGATCCAAAGGTACGAATTTCGAGTACCAATTCGGCGGAACTTAAGCCAACTGCAGATTATACTGCTACCGGTGCTGAAATATGGTCATGGCACTGATAGTTCTGTAATTCAAAATCTTCATACTTAAAATCAAATATAGATTTTACCTTCGGATTAATTTCCATATTCGGCAAAGGGAAAGGGGTACGGCTTAATTGTTTGCGCGCCTGGTCGATATGATTGGCATATAAATGCACATCGCCAAATGTATGTACAAATTCACCTGCTTTATAGCCCGTAACTTGTGCAACCATTTGTAACAATAATGCGTACGATGCAATATTAAACGGCACACCTAAAAACACATCTGCACTACGCTGATATAGCTGACAAGAGAGTGTATTTTGTGCCACGTAAAATTGAAAAAAAGTGTGACAAGGCGGCAACGCCATATTTTCCAGCTCACCCACGTTCCAGGCACTTACGATATGCCGCCTGGACAGTGGATTTTCTTTTAAGTCTTTAATCAGTTGACTAATTTGGTCAACACTTCGCCCATCTACCGTTTTCCAACTGCGCCACTGCGAGCCATATACTGGACCTAGCTCACCATTTTCATCCGCCCATTCATTCCAAATCGAAACTCCGTGATTGTTTAAGTAATCAATATTGGTTTCTCCACGCAAAAACCAGAGTAGCTCATGAATGATTGATTTTAGATGCAATTTTTTGGTCGTTACCATAGGAAATCCGTTTTGTAGATCAAAACGCATTTGATAACCAAACACAGAAAGCGTACCTGTGCCCGTGCGATCTCCTTTTTCAACGCCATGTGTGATGACGTGATTTAATAGTTCTAAATACCGCTGCATGGTTTATTTCTGTTCAGCAAAGCCAAATTTATTATAAGCCAACCACATAGTCGCGAACCCAACAATGATCATTGGTAATGACAACAGCTGCCCCATCGTTAGCCAGTCAAATGCAATGAAGTCTAAATGTGAATCGGGTTGACGAACAAACTCAACGACAAAGCGAAAAATACCATAGAGTAAAACAAACAGACCGCACACCGCACCCACGGGCCGAGGCTTTTGCGCAAACACCCATAGCACTACAAACAAAACCAAGCCTTCCATAATTGCTTGATAAAGTTGCGAAGGATGACGAGGTAAATCTCCTCCATGCGGGAAAACCATCGCCCAAGGAACATCGCTTACGCGGCCCCATAATTCACCATTAATAAAATTACCAATGCGTCCGGCACCTAAGCCAATCGGTACCATGGGAGCAACAAAATCACACAAGCGTAAAAATCCATAACCCTTTGCTCGCTGATAAATCCACAAGGCAATAATCACACCCAGCAAACCACCATGAAAACTCATACCCCCTTCCCAAATTTTGAAAAGATAAAGTGGGTTTTCTAAAAAATGAGAAAAGTTATAAAACAACACTGAACCTATGCGTCCTCCCAGAATCACACCTAACATGCCGTAAAATAAAATATCACCCACATCATCGGGCTGTGCAACGGTATGTGATTTTTTGGCATGCATACGACCCACCCACCAAAAGCCTAAAAAGCCAATGGCATACATAAAACCATACCAGCGTAATTTAAGCGGACCGATTGCAAAAATTATCGGGTCGATTTCGGGAAAGCTAAGCATATTTACACTATAACATTTGCTTTATGATGTGACGTACACTGGTAAAATATTTTTGATGTATAAAAATTAATCACTTTCACCCAATAGCCATGACGATAGAAATTAAAAACCATCTTGCGGACCAAACCAGTCCCTACTTGCTGCAACACGCCGACAATCCAGTGGAGTGGTACCCATGGGGAGAGACTGCACTAACTCGGGCAAAACAAGAGAAAAAACCTATTTTGTTATCGATTGGATATTCGGCATGTCATTGGTGCCATGTTATGGCACATGAGTCCTTTGAAGATGAAGCCACTGCAAAAATAATGAATGAGTTATACATCAATATTAAAATTGACCGCGAAGAACGTCCCGATATCGATAAAATTTATCAAACCGCACAATATTTACTCACACAACGTAACGGGGGCTGGCCACTTACCATGTTTTTAACCCCGGAAGATCAGATTCCGTTTTTTGGCGGTACGTATTTCCCGGATACCGCACGACATGGTTTACCTGCGTTCAAAGAATTACTGCACCACATTTCGGACTTTTATCAAAACCGGCGCGAAGAAATCAACACACAGAATCAATCCATGCAACATGCCTTGCAAAATATCTATGAACCTAAATTCACTCAAATAGATTTATCTGCATCGGTTCTTGATACTTGCACACAGCACTTGGAACAAACTTTTGATGCGGAGCATGGCGGCTTTGGCAATGCCCCCAAGTTTCCTCATCCCTGCAATATAGAGAGACTGTTGCGTTATTACACCCAAAACAAACTTAGAAACAACAATAAGTCTCGCGCATTACATGCTGCGATATATACATTAGAAAAAATGGCCACCGGTGGTATTTATGATCACCTGGGTGGTGGTTTCAGCCGGTATTCTGTTGATCAATATTGGATGATTCCTCATTTTGAGAAAATGTTGTATGACAATGGTCCACTGCTTGCACTTTATGCACAAGCGTTCTCATTAACCTATGCAGATCAATTTAAAAATATCTGTGAAGGCACAACAGAATGGTTAATGCGTGAGATGCAGTTCCCTGAGGGTGGTTACTATTCAACCCTAGATGCGGACTCAGAAGGAACTGAGGGTAAGTATTATGTGTGGGGGCGCTCTGAGGTTGAAAACGAATTAACTCCAGAAGAATACGCAGTATTTGCGCCGCATTTTGGCTTGGATGGTGCTGCAAATTTTGAAGGGCAATATCATCTGCATATTTTCAAAACTGAACAACAAATTTGTGAACAGCAATCGTTCAGCACAATTAAATTTAATAAACTAATCAATAGTGCTAAACAAAAATTATTTACACTGCGTGAAAATAGAATTAGACCGGGACGTGATGAAAAAATTCTCAGCAGCTGGAATGCGCTTATGATTCGTGGCATGGCCATTGCAGGCCGCGCGTTAAACAATCCGGAGCTTATAGATTCAGCGGATCGCGCACTGGATTTTATCCGCAACACAATGTGGAACAACCAACGCCTGTTCGCCACCTACAAAGATGACAAGGCTCATCTTGA